>JBDHVC010000013.1:0-91415 GCA_039809495.1 Sandaracinaceae bacterium | reverse complement strand
CGCACCGCCCGGCCCGTAGCCGCCGCCGCCGCCGCCGACGAGCGGCTCGAGCTGGTTGGGCTCGCCGCTGCCCCCCTCGCCGCCGCGCGCGTCGCCGCCCGCGCCGCCCCGACCTCCCGATCCGCAGAGCGCGCCACCACCCCCGCCTCCATCGGAGAACGAGCCGTCCATCGCACCGGGTCGACCATCCCTCGGGCCGCCGGGGGTTGGCGTCATCAGCGTTCCCCCGGCCGCGCCTCCGGGGCCGGGGACGGCCTCCTGCGCGGAGGCGTCGATCACCCCTTCGATCGAGACGTCGCCGGAGGCGAGGATCACGAGCGGACGCGTGCCCTGAACCCGAAGCGTTCCTCCCGCCGCGACGTGCAGCTCGCGGACGAAGTAGACGCACACCGCGCCAGCTCCGGACCCCTGCTCGACGACGCGCGCGGTGGCCAGCCGCGACGTGCAGGCGGTGGTGTCGAAGCCGACCAGGGTCGTGATCTCGATGGCGGCCGTCCCCTCGTCGAGGAGCGCTGGGGCGACGTTCGAGGGCGCGATCGGGCCCAGGGGGACGAACGCGTCGGGGCGCGCCGCGTCGGGGCGCGCCGCGTCGGGCTCACCTCCATCGCGCGCCTCGGCGTCGCTCGGGGCGATCACCCAGGCGTCGACGGGTCCCGCGTCGGTCGTGGGCGTCACCGCGGCGTCGGCGCCCTCAGGATCGAGGCGCGTCGTGTCCGGCGCGACGATCGCGCTGCAGCCGACGCCAGCTGCGGCCCAGCTCGAGCCCATCGCGACGAAGCCTATCCAAGCGAGACGGCGACACATCCGCATCCCCGGAGCATACCACCGCGCGCTCGGAGGCTCCGTAGGCGCCGCCCTGCTCGGCTCGCTCAGCGCGGAGCCGTGGCGGTCTCGAGCGCGCGGTCGATGGCGCGCTCGAAGTCCTCGAGCGGTCGCGCTCCGCTCACCTCGATGCCGTTGACGAAGGTCGTGGGCGTCCCGATCGGAGGCTCGATCTGCCGTCCAGCGGCGATGTCGGCGTCGACCACGGCCGCGTGGGCGTGGCTCTCGAGGGCTCGGCGCCCGCGTCGGGCGTCGAAGCCGCCGATGCGAGCCGCGAGGGCGAGCAGCGCCTCGGGCGGGTCACCACCGCTCGTGATCTCGCTCTGGTGCTCGAAGACGAGATCGAAGAACTGCCAGAACGCCGCGTCGCCTCGCTGGCGCTGGACCTCCACCGCGAGCTCCGCCGCGTCGCGCGCCCAGTAATGGAAGGGGAGCGGGTAGTGGCGAAACACGAGCCGCACCTGTGACCCGTAGCGCTCGCGGATGCGCTCGAGGGTGGGGACGAGGCGTTGGCAGAAGGGGCACTGGAAGTCGGAGAAGATCTGGATCGTGACGGGAGCGTTGGCGCGACCGCGCGACGGCGCGCCAGCGGGGACCGCGATGTCGTACCGGTGATCGAGGTCGATATCGGACCCTCCGCGCGGGCGCGAGGGCGCGGGCGCCGCCGCGTCGGAGGCCTCGCTCATCAGCGTCGCGTAGAGCGCGGCGCGCGGGGTCCCGGCCGCGACGCGCGCGCGCGCAGAGGCGAGCTCGGCGTCGACCGCGCGCTGGAATTCCGAGAGCGGTTGCGCCCCGACCAGGCGGCGACCGTTGACGAAGGAGGTGGGCGTACCCCGCACGCCGACGCGATCCGCGAGCGCGATGTCCGCGTCGATCGCCGCTTCGTGGACGTGACCCGCCAAGGCACGCGCGAAGCGATCGGGATCGAGGCCGAGCTCTGCCGCGTACGCGCCGAGCGACCCCTCGTCGAGCTCGTCCTGGTGCTCGAAGAGGAGGTCGTGCATGCGAAAGAAGGCGGCGTCGCCACCCTCCGCGTAGGCCTCCATCGCGGCCTCGGCGGCAGCTCGCGCGTACGGGTGGAAGGGGAGCGGGTTGTGCCGAAAGACGATGCGAAGGTCGCTCCCGTAGGTGGCCGACAGCTGCTCGAGGGTCGGCACGACGCGGCCACAGAACGGGCACTGGAAGTCCGAGAAGACGACGATCGTGACGAGCGCGTCGGCGGGCCCGCGCGAAGGCGCGCCGTCGACCGGGACGCGGACCCGCTCGACGTCGGCCACGGAGTCGTCGTCCTCGCCGTCTCCCCCGCGCCGTTCGGTAGGGGCCTCCGTCCGATGGCCGGACTCGAGGATGGCGAAGGCGACCATGAACAGGACGAGGCGGTGGTTCGACCCGGTGATCCCGCTCACCGACGTCCGATCGAGCACGTCGTCGTCTCGGCCGCGGAGCTCCACCCCGCCGGGCGGCGCCACCGCGACGGACGACGCGTCGTCCACGCTCGAGCGCAGGCGATCCCCCTCGATCCGGAGCGGGGTCCGCTCGCCTCGATAGGTGATGGCGCCGTCGGCGTCGAGCGCCGCGAGCTCCGCTCCCTCGGGGGTGACGACGCGACCGTCGGCTCGCACCGCCCCGACCGCGTCGCCGCGGAAGCGCAGCGCGCCGTCCTCGCCCACGACGAGGGCGTCGGTGTCGTTCAGGGCGATGCCGATCGGCGTGATCTCGAGCGCGGCCTGCGCGCCGTGCGGGGCGTTGGCGTTCGCGGTGGGGCTCGGCCCGCTCGCGCTCGCCGCGCCGCAGCCGGACGCGAGGATGCCCAGCGACAGGATACCGAGCGACAGCATGCCCAGCGACAGCATGGCGAGCGACGCCGTGAGCGCGAGCGGCGCTGGGTGGCGCTTCATGAGCGTCGCTCGCCGAGCGCGAGGAGGGCGGGGAGCGACGCGCGGTGACGGGGCTTCATGGGCTCACTCCGGCATGCGGAAGGCGACGATCGGCGCGATCGAGCCGTTGGGGAACGCCGCGCCGAGGAACGAGAGGACGCGCATGATCGGCGTATCGCGATCCGCCTCGACGACGACCGAGCACGGCGCCGCGCCGCAGACCGGCCGTGCCGTCACGGAGATCGCGCTGTTCGGGGTCTGCCTGCCCGTCGCCCGATCGGTGTCGACGTGGGTGGCCTCGTCCGCGCGGAAGGAGAAGACGCCGCTCGTGTCGGGCGGAGGGGCCTCCTCCTCGACCGCCGCGGGCGCGCGCGGCACGCCCTCGATGAGCGCGACCTGCCGCGGCGCCGTCGGCTCCGGCTCGGGCGCGTTGGTGCGGTTGAAGCGCATCTGCATGCCCTGCCCGCGCGACCAGAGCACGACCTGGAGATCGCCCCCGAGGACGGGCTCGTCGGGCGCCCCGTCGCAGTCGATGTACTGGCCCGCGCGGCAGGCCTCGTACATCTCGCGCCAGTGCGAGGTGAAGTCGCTCCACGGCCGCGCCGGGCCGGGGAACGCGTAGGGCCCTCCGCTCGGCGCGACCTCTGGGCTGCTCGTGAGCAGGAAGCCGCGCGCGCTCGGATCGCCGCCGGGTGGCCGGACGGCCCAGGTGATCTCGTGGTAGCCGGCGGCGAGCAGCGTCCCGACGATCCGGACGGCCGTCTGGTAGGGCACCGTGCCGAGCAGGGTGACGAGCGCGGCCGAGCGCGGCGGGGCCGCGCGGATGCGCGTGAGCAACTCGGTGAGCGCCCCCTCGCTCCACTGAGCGTCGGGGATGAGCCCGCGCGAGATGCCCGTGTAGACGGGCTGTCCGTCGAGCCGCAGCTCGGTCGTCGAGGCCTCGATCCGGAGCGCGCCCGTCGGCTGCGGCGCGTCGTTGCGGAACGAGATCGGCACCTCGAGCGCGCCGACGAGCGGCGGGAGCTCGGCGGCGGGCGGTGGCGCGTCCTCGCCGCAAGCGACGAGCGAGAGCGCGACGAGGCATCCGAGGAGGGAGAGCGACGTTCGAGGGAGCGGGCGGAGCGACATGGCGCGAGACGATACGGGATCCGAGCCGACGCGTGCACCCCGCTCGCGCGACGCGCGCCGAGGAGCCTCCTCGCCCCGACCCGGCGCGCTCGAAGCGCGCCTTGGGAGGGCTCGCGGAGCACGAACCCGCGTCGCGCCGAGCGCGGCGCGCGGTCAGTGCTCGCCCGCGATGGGGTCGCCGAGCGCGGGGAGCACGAGCGCCGGTCCTTGCACGTCGCCCGGCGGCGGCGGATCGGCGGCGAAGCGGCGGCGCGGCTCGCTCGTCACCTCGGCGCGCACCTCGTAGCGCAGGGTCGTCGACACCGTGCGCGGCGCGCCCTCGATCGGCGTTCGGAGCGTGGCGGCCTCGACGCGCGCGCGGATGCACGCGAGCGCCGGAGCCGGGAGCCCGCTGGCGCTCACGCTCGCGCGCTGGAGGTGTCCCGAAGGGAGCGCGGTCGCGCTGACGTCGACGGCGAGCGCGCCGCCGAGGCTCGCGGCGGTGGTGACGTCGAGGCAGCCGCCGATGTCGGAGATGGCCGCGCGCAGCTCGTCACCGAGCGCGCGCGCTCGAGGCGCCTCGGCTGCGCCCGCGCCCTCGGGAGGCCCCGAGGCGGGGCCTGGCTCGTCGAGCGCGAGCGCCGGCGCGGCCGGCGGTGGCGTCGCGAGATCCGCGACGACCGGCGCGGGCTCGCGCGCCCACGCTCGCTCGTCTCGTTGGGTCGGCGCTCGCGGGGGGGACGGCGCCGCCGCCGGGCGTTGGATCCCCGCGAATTCCTCGCGCGTCGGGCCGGTCGGCTCGGGCGAGCCGCACGCGACGACGAGGAGCGCCACCGCGGCGAGCCCAGGCGGGGTGAAGGCGAGCATCGTTCGCATGCGCTCATCCTAGCGATGGGCGACGTCGCTCGACCAGCCCGGGCCGCGGGGCGGCGGCTTCAGCCTTCGGTGCGCTCGGCGCGCGCGATCTCGGCGACGAGCGCCTTCTCGCCGAAGTGGGCCGCGCCGAGCTTCTCGATCGCGCTGGCGATCGCCTCGCGTGGCACGGCGACGAAGGTGTGGCGATCGCGGATCCGGATGCGCCCGAGCGTGTCCTTGCCGAGGCCGACCTGCTCGTCGAAGAGGCGCAGGATGTCGCCGACGCGGGTGCCGTCGCGGCGACCGATGTTGAGGAAGACGTTCTGAAACGCCTCGTCCTCCTCGGCCCGCGCCGACGACTCCGCTCGGGGATCGCTCGGCCCGACCTGAACGGCGGCGCGCGCCTCGTCCGCGTGAGCGCTCGTGTCGGTCGCGGGCTCCTCCGCGCTCGCCTCGGCCGTCGATCGCGTCGAGGGCCGCTGGGGGCCGAGCGGTGTGGTGTCACGCGCGTCGCGATCGTCGTCGTCATCCGTCGGCTTGGCCACCTCGGACGAGGCGGACGCTGGCGTCGGCGCCGGCCGCTCGCGTCGGCGCCGTCGGCGAGCCGAGCCGTCCTCGCCCTCGCTCGACCCGGCGGCCGCTCGAGCGTCGTCGGCGGGGCCGCGTCCCGTCGCGTCGGCGGGGCGAGCGAGGCGCGCGCGACGCGCCGCGGCGGCTTGGTCCTCGACCTCCTCGGAGCTGCCGTGAGCCCCGAGGAACGAGCCCACGAGCCCCGCGACGATCGCCTCGGCGTCCTCGTGCGCGAGCAGGCGGCGCGCGAGCGCGCGCAGGCCGGCGTCGCCCTTGAGCGCGCGATGGCTCGCGAACGCCGCGCGGATCATCTCGATCCGATCGAGCTCGCTCCGCGCCCGGAGCTCGCCCTCCGACGGAAGCACCCGCTCCGTCGGGAAGATCTTGTACTGGAGCCGGAGGTAGTAGAGCTGCCCGAGGTCGGCCGGCGCGATGAGCGAGATCGCCGTCCCCGTGCGGCCCGCGCGCCCGGTGCGGCCCGTGCGATGCACGTACTGCTCGAGCGCGTCGGGGAAGTCGTAATTGATGACGTGCGTGAGGTGGGAGATGTCGATGCCCCGCGCGGCGACGTCGGTCGCGACGAGGTAGCGGAGCGTCCCCTTGCGCGTGGCGTCGAGGACCTTCTCGCGCTCGCTCTGCGGGAGATCGCCGTTCAGGAGGTCGGCGTTGAGGCCAGCGACCTGGAGGTCGTTCGTGAGCTGCTCGGTCGCGGCCTTCGTGTTGCAGAAGATGATCGCGCTCTCGGGATCCTCGGCCTCGAGGATGCGGATGAGATCGCGTGACTTGCCGAGCCCCGAGATCAGGTAGACGAAGTGGGCGATCGTCTGCGCGCCGACCTGATCGCTCGAGAGCGAGAGGTGGACGGGATCCTTCAAGAACTTCCCCGCGAGCCGCTCGACGGCCTCGTCGATCGTCGCGCTGAAGAGCATCGTCTGCCGAGCCTTCGGCAGCTCGTCGACGATCGCGTTCAGCTCCTTGGCGAAGCCCATCGAGAGCATCTCGTCGGCCTCGTCGAGGACGAGCGCGCGGATGCCGTCGGCGACGAGCGAGCCGCGCCGCAGGTGGTCGAGCACGCGCCCCGGCGTCCCCGAGACGATCTCCACCCCCGCGTCGAGCTCGCGGATCTGCCGCTCGATCGGCGCGCCGCCGTAGACCGCCGCGGTGCGCACGCTCTTGTGCTGGCCGATCCGCGCGAGCTCCCTGGCGCTCTGGAGCGCGAGCTCGCGGGTCGGCGCGAGGATGAGCACCTGCGTCCCTGCGCCGGGCTTCACGCGCTTGTCGATGATCGGGAGCCCGAACGCGGCGGTCTTGCCCGTCCCCGTGCGCGCCTGGACGACGACGTCGGCGCCCTCGGAGGCGGGCCCGAACGCCGCGAGCTGGACGGGCGTGGGCGTCACCCAGCCGAGCTCGAGGACGGCGGAGCGCACCTCGTCGGAGAGGGGGAGCAGGTCGAACGTGGGCGAAGCGTCCTCGGTGGACGAACTCTCTCCGGTCATCATCGATCTCCAAGAGCGTGGGCTCGAACTTCCTCGAGGAGCGACGTGAGGCGTCCCTCCTCGTGGGCAGCCGCCTCGACCGCGTAGCGCGCGCGGTAGAGGTCGGTGTAGCCGGGGCTCGAGCCGCACGCGCCGGCGAGGCCTGCGTAGCGTTCGTCCCAGGCGGCGAAGCGTGTGTCCCGCTCCGACTCGGAGCGCACGGCGCGGAGGGTCTCGAGGGAGCGGGCGAGCTCCCCCTCGACGCGCGAGCAGTCGGCGGCCGGGACGAGCTCGCGCGCGTGGGGCCAGAAGATCTGGGGAACCACGGAGACGAGCGCGGAGCCCATCACCCAGATCGCGAGGATCGCGTAG
Source organism: Sandaracinaceae bacterium (assembly GCA_039809495.1). Classification (GTDB taxonomy): domain Bacteria; phylum Myxococcota_A; class Polyangia; order Polyangiales; family Sandaracinaceae; genus JAFLCL01. Next base: position 84,337 of record JBDHVC010000013.1, on the reverse strand, counting down.
AGCCCGAGCGCGACGCGGCGACCCGTCCGAGCGGGATCCCTCCGGCTCGAGCTCGAGTTGCTGGCGCTCTCTCCTGCCACCTTGGCGTTCACCGTTCGTGCATGTCGAAGGCCCCCCCGAGCGCGACCGCGCAAGACGAGAGGCCCTCGGGGATGTGCTCGCTCGCGAGTCGGTCGAACGCGCGCGGGAGGTGTAACCAGCCGCGCGGGCGCGGGTCAAGCCGCTTCGCCCCACCGAAACGCGGAATCACCGTGGAATTCGGCGCCCGAAGATGTTCCCTGCGTCGCCGGAGGCCGCCTGATACGCGAAGAACCAGAGCGCGTTCGAGCCCGTCCCGGTCGCGCCGACGCTCGGCGCGAGCCCCGAGGCGGCGACGGGGAAGTCGTCGAGGGAGGGCGGGCGCTCGCGGTTGAGCGCCGGCTCGCCTCGAGCGTCGAAGAAGCGCGCGCGGACCGCCCCCGCGCTCTCGAACGCGACCGCGATCCGATCCTCGAAGGCCGCCACCGAGGGCCGACCCTGATCGCCCGCTCGCGTCGAATTCACGACGAAGGCCTCGAGGCCGGCGCCGCTCGCGTCGAAGACGCGCCCGCGGATCCCCGAGCCTTGCCCGTCGACGTCGCTGTCGCGGCAGACGACGACGAAGCCGCCCGCGCCACCGATGCCGGCGATCGCGGGCTCGGACTGCGCGCTCGCCTCCTCGAAGGCGGGGAACGCGTCGCCGGTGGGCGAGCCCGAGGCGTCGACGCGGCGGAGCATCACCCGATCCCCCGCGACCCACGCCACGACGAAGCCCGTCCCGAGCCCGGCGACCGCGGGGCTCGAGCCGCTCGCCGCGATCGACGTCGCCTCCCCGCTCGGCGCGTGGGCGTCGGGCGCGAAGACGCGGACGGCGACACCGAGGCTCGCGTCCGCGAAGGCCGCGAGGAACGCGCCGTCCCCGGCGAAGGCTCCGGCGCCCTGGTTCTGGAGGCCGGCGTCGCTCGCCGTGAGCGCGACGAAGTCGGCCTCGGGGACGAAGCCCGTGTCGAAGAAGCCCGCGCGGACGTCGAAGTCCGAGCCTCGCGCGTAGGTCGTCACGATCGCCATCCGGCCGCTCGGCGCGATCGCCGGGTCCGTGCTCACGAGCGGCCGAGGGAGCGGGAGCAGGCCCGCGCGAGAGAGCGCGTCGTTGACCGTCCGATCCTCGACGAGCAGCGCCGGCGAGCTGAGCGGCCGAGCGTCGGGGCCGAGCACGCGCGCGCCGATCTCGAGGCGCTCGCTCCCGAACGTGACGAGCATCCGGTTCGAGCCGCGCGCCGCGACCCGCGGCGCCTCTTGGACGCCGCTCTGGATCGACGTGTTGAGCTGGAACGGCGTCGTCTGGCAGCGCGCGTCGCAGTCGTCGACGCCGGGCGTGGTGCACTGCTCGTCGGGGCTCAGGCGCGTGTCGCTGCAGTCACCCGGCGAGAAGACGGGGACGAGCCGGAGCGCCACCCCGCGCGACTCGTTCGCGGCGAGCTCGTCGATCTCGGCGCAGCCCTGCCCGATGAGCGCGTGCTCGACGCCGCTGAAGGAGTCCGTCCCCTTCGCGCGCACGTAGGCGACGTAGCTGCCGGGCGCGACGGACACCTCCTGCGTGATCCCGGCGCCGCTCGAGACGAGGAGCAGATCCACGATCGTCCCCTCGACGGTCCCGACGGGGGCGTCGAGCGAGGGCGCGGGAGCGATCGCGTCGCCGAGGCAGACGTGCGTCTCGGCGGGGAAGAGGAAGAGCCGGATCTCCTCCGAGCTCCCGATGACGCCGAGCGGATCGTCGAGGCTGATCGGCGTGCCGCCGACACGCGTGACGCAGGAGCCGAGCAGCGTCGCCGAGAGGACGACGAGGACGAGGCCGGAGCGAGGGCGAGGGAGCATGGCCCGCGACTTTACCAAAGGCCGGGGGCGCTCGGCTCGCTCGCTCGCGCTTTTTCGTCTTCGTCGCGGACCGGGTGGGCGGCGGGGGCGCCTCGAGGCGCCCCGTCGACCTCGGCTCGGAGCGCCGCGAGCGCGCCGATCGTGGGATCCCGCGCGTCGAAGCGGTGATGGCCGACGAGGAGCTCGGAGGACGTCGCGCCTCGGGGCGGGGGGGCGATCGCGCTCGCGAGCAGGCGCTCGAGGCGCTCTCCGAGCGCAGCGAGGCGCGCGAAGTCGTCCCGATCGCGCGGGAGCGGGATCCTCGGGTAGTCGAGCGCCAGCGCGTCGGCGTGGGCGCTCGCGTAGCGAGGGCTCGAGAGCGCGGCCGCGAGGTAGCGGAGCACGGCTGTGGGCGCGGGCTCGATCCCCCGCGCGGCGAGCGCCTCCGCGATCGGCGGCGCGACGTTCGGCCGGCCGTCGGGATCGAGGGCGGGGAACGCTCGGGCGCGGCACGAGCTGCGCGTCGAGAGGTAGCAGTTGTCGACCGGCGCGCGGACGAGCGCGGCGTGGGCCCAGGGCAGGCCTCCTCGATCCTTGCGCACGGAGACGAGCGCGAGCGGGTGGCGCGCGAGCGCGCGGAGCAGGAGGGGGCGAGGGCGGTGGCAGAGCGCCGGGTGGACGAAGACCCAGCGTGTCTCGAAGGGGCGGTACGCGACCTCCACGAGGTGTCGATCGAGGCCCTCCCCCGCGCGCAGGGCGGCGAGCGCGCGCCGCGCCCGCTCCGCGTCGAAGTGGCGGCTCGACGCGAGCGTGAGCGCGCCGTCGGCGATCGCGTCGAGGCGCTCGAGGAGCGCGCCTCGGTCGCGGTCGGAAACGAGCGGGTCGCGGTTCGTCTGGAGGCCCTCCCCGTGGAAGGGGAGCCACTCGGAGAGCGAGGGCCAGCTCGCCCACGCGGCCGTGGCGCGCGCGCGCGGGCGCAGCGCGCCGAGCGGCTCCTCGACCGGCTCGAGCGGGGCCCCCGCCTCGAGCGCCGCGAGCTTCTCTTCGACACGCCCCGTGACCCGCCGGTAGTAGACCCGCGCTCGTCGGGCGCCCTGACCTCGCCGCGCGGCGAGCAGGATCGCGGCGCTCGGGCGCACGCCGAACACGTTCTCGTCGAGGGTCCCCGGCGCGCGAGCGACGAGCGCCGAGCCGCCGAGATCGATCACGGACACCTCGTCGAACCGAGCGACGAGGAAGGCTCGGACGCCGCGATGGACGGGGCCGTCCAGGTAGGAGCCGTTCGTGACGAGCGCGAGCGCGCCGCCCTCTCGCGCGTGGATCACGGCGTCCGCGGCCCAGCGCAGGAAGTGGACGTAGGCGTCGGAGAGCACGCCCGCGCGGCGCTCTCGGAGCGGCGCGCCGCGCTCGTCGAGGCGGAAGTCGGAGAGGAGCGTCCGCAGGGGCTCGGCGCTCGCGAAGCCCGCCGACCACGGCGGGTTGCCGACGACGAGGAGGTTCGGCGCGCGCGCGCGGTACGGAGATCGGAGCGCGTCCCGCGTCTCGAGCCGGACGCGGTAGCCGCGCGCGGCGCCGACGCGCTCGAGGAGCGCGCGCGTCTCGAGCGCGGCCGCGGGATCGACGTCGAGCCCGACGAGCCTCCCGCCTCCGCGCGAGGGAGCGTGCGCGAGCGCGGCCGCGACGAAGACGCCGGGCCCGACGGCGGGATCGACGATCTCGAGGCGCGCGTCGCCGATCGCGGGGAGCCGCGCGCGCTCGAGCAGCGCCTCGGCCTCGGCCACGACGACGCGCGCGAGCCGCGCGGGGGTGTGGACGACGCCCTTCTTGCGCCCGCGGGGCTCGAGCGTCGCGTCACGGCGCGCCGCCGCGCGCTCGACGGCGCCGAGGAGCGCGTCGAGGTCGTCGTCCGCCGTGGTCGACATGGGGCGCGGAGGATACTGAATTCCACGCGAGACCGGCGCCGTGACGCGTCTCTCGCTTCGCGCGGCGAGCCGGCGCGAAAGGTTCGGCGCGGGTTCGGCGTAAGATGCGCCAAGCCTCGTGAAGCGTTCCCGCCGCCTCGACCGATTCTCCGACGCGCCGAGCCAGCCGCCCGAGAGCGAGCACGCGCGCGCGCTCCGCCTCGTCTCGCTCGGGTGTGGCGCGACGGTGATCGTCGCGCTCCTCGTGCTGGGCCTCTTCGGGCTCGGCGCCTTCCTCACCGCGCGCTTCGCCGGGCCGAGCTTGGCGCGAGGGACGCGCGGCGATCGTGGGAGTCATGACCCGCCCGAGGATCCGAGCGGGCTCCCGATCGCGACGCACCCGAGCGGGCCGGGCGGGACCACGCCGATCGCGACCGATCCGATGGCCGAGATGCGCCGGCGCTACGTCCCGGGGCCCTACGTCCGGATCGAGGGGATGATCCCGAGCGATCGCACCTACGCGATGACGGGCGCGACCTCGCCGTGGCAGAGCGCGCGCTCGGCGGACACGCCATGGCTCGTCCTCGGCGCCGTCTACGATCGCGCCGCGCCGCCTCTGCCCTCGTCGCCGCGCGCCCCGACGATCGTCTTTCGCCCCGAGGAGGACACGTCCCGCCCGATCGACCTCATCGCGAACGTCCCGGCGGCCACGCGCGTCGCCGCGGCGGACGCGAGCGGTGGGCCGGACGTGCTCCACTACCTCGTCTCGTTCGACGGATATCCGGGGCACTTCTCGCTCCCGGTCCGGGTCCAGACGGAGCTCGGGCCGGTGGCCGCGGCTGGCTCCGAGGGCGCGACGATCCGCTTCACCATCGGCAGCGCGCAGCGCCCCGATCGCAGCGTGATCCGCGTCGGGGAGAGCTACGTCGCGACGATGCGGCTCCAGGCCGTCGACTCGGGTGGCCGCGCCTCGGCCCCGATCGTGCGCGCCGTGAACATCGTCCCCGCGGGCCAGGGCGACGTGGAGGTCGCCATGACGATGTCGCTCGCCACCGATCTCGATCTCTACGTCACCGATCCGAGCGGGACGACGGTCTACTACGGTAACCGCGACGTCTTCAGCGGTGGCCACCTCGACCTCGACGCGAACGCCGCGTGCAGCGGCAACCGCGGCGTGCAGGCCGAGCACGTCTATTGGCCGACGGGGCGCGCGCCCGCCGGCACCTACACCGTGCGCGTGGCGCACTACATGAGCTGCGTGAACGGGCGGCCGATCGACTACCGCGTCACCGTGCGCGCGTGCGGCGAGACCGTCGTCCTCTCCGGTCGCTTCACGGGCGGCGGTCGGAGCGAGAGCTGCATGGGGCCACCGGACGATCCTGTGTGGTGCCAGGAGGTCGTGAGCTTCCAGGTGCCGGGCTGCGCGCCGCCCTGACGGCGGGCCTCCGCTCGACCGATCACGTCGAGTGAGGCGCGCCTTCAGGCGCCGATCCGCCAGCTCGTGCCCGAGGGGCCGTCCATCAGCTCGACGCCCATCGCCACGAGCTCGTCGCGGAGGGCGTCCGCCCTCGCGAAGTCCTTGGCGTCACGCGCCTCGTCGCGCGCGCGGATCTTGGCCTCCACGTCCGCTTCCGTGATCCCGCGCGCGCGGCAGCGCTTCTGGCGGAGCGCGCCGAGGAAGGCGGCGGGCTCGGCCTCGCCGAGCCCGAGCTCGCGTCGCGCGACGTCGAACGCGGCGTGGGCCGCGTCGATCGCGGCCCTCGGGGCCTTGCCCTTCTTGCGGCGGCTCTGCTCGACGACCTCGTTCACGCTCTTCAGCATCTCGCTCAGCGTCGCGAGGGCGCGCGGCATGTTGAGATCGTCGTCGAGCGCCTTGCCGAGCTCGGCCTCGAAGGCGGCGATCGGCTCGGGGACGGGGCCCTCGGGGACGATCCGCGCGGGATCGATCGACGCGAGCCGCACGCGCGTCTCGTAGAGGTACTCGAGGCGCCGCTCGCTCTCGTCGAAGAGCGGGAAGCCGAGCACCTCGCCGCCCTCGCCGAGGGTCACGTCGAAGTTGAGCGGCGAGCGGTAGTGCACCGTGAGCATCGCGTAGCGCATGGACTCGGGCGCGTAGCGATCGAAGAGCTGCCGCGCGGTGAAGAAGTTGCCGAGGCTCTTCGACATCTTCTCCTTGTCGACCTCGACGAAGCCGTTGTGCATCCAGTGGCGCGAGAAGAGGGCGCCGTTCCGCGCCTCGCTCTGCGCGATCTCGTTCTCGTGGTGCGGGAAGACGAGGTCGAGGCCGCCGCCGTGCAGATCGAGCGTCGTGCCGCAGTGCTTGCAGCTCATCGCCGAGCACTCGATGTGCCACCCGGGGCGCCCCTTGCCCCAGGGGCTCGGCCAGCCCCACTCGCCCTCGGGCTGGCCCTTCCAGAGCGCGAAGTCGGCCGGGTGCCGCTTGCGGCGGCTCTCCTCGTCCGAGATGCGCCCGCTCGCGCCCTCCTCGAGCGCCTCGGCCGGCCGGTGCGAGAGCTTGCCGTAGCCGGGGAACGAGGGGACGTGGAAGTAGACGTCGTGATCGACGGCGTAGGCGTGGCCCTTCTCGATCAGCGCCTCGATGAACGCGAGGATCTCCGGGATATGCTCGGAGACCTTCGGCTCGACGTCGGGATCGAGGTTGCCGAGCGCGCGCATGTCCTCGTGGAAGAGCGCCGCGAAGCGCGCGGCGAGCGCCGGCGGCTCCTCGCCCGTCTCCTTCGCGCGGTTCACGATCTTGTCGTCGACGTCCGTGATGTTGCGGACGTACTTCACGTCGAGCCCCCGCGCCCTGAGGTGCCGGACGAGGACGTCGTAGACGACGTAGCAGCGCGCGTGGCCGACGTGCGCGCGGTCGTAGACGGTCGGCCCGCAGACGTAGAGGTTCGCCTTGCCGGGCGTGGCGGTCGCGAAGGGCTGCTTCTTCGCCGTCAGCGTGTCGTAGAGCGTGATCGTCATGGTCAGGGCTCGCCTTGTAGCGCGCCCGTGGCGTCACGGCGAAGGGCTCCTGGACGAGCCGCGCACGGCGCGATCCCGCCCTCCGGCTTCACGCGTCCCCCCGCTCGGCGGAGGGCGGGGCGCGCCGTCACTCGAGGAGCCGCGCGACGAGGTGGCCGCCGCCCGCCCTCGGCGTGCCCTCGAGGGAGCCGTCCCGCCCGACGCGCAGCTCGTAGTGGTCCGTCGCGATCAGGGTCGGATCCGTCACGGACTGGCCATCGAGGACGAGGAGCTGCGGGGAGGGGAGGGAGCCGACGACGAGCTCGGTCGCCGACTCGCCGATGCGCGCGGCGTAGAGGGGATCGGGGCTCGCGGTGAGCGTCCAGCGGATCGAGCCGCGCACGCTCGCGCCGGCTCGCGTGAGGGCGAGCGTGACGCGGGTGCGCCACCCGCCCGCGTGCGTCCACGTCCCGGCGAAGCGGCGCGTGCGGCCCTCGGGGAAGAGGTCGTCGCGAAGATCCGCGGGCTCGCTCGCGCGATCGCGCGTCGAGGGGCGGAGCGGCTCGCGCGGCGCGTTCGTCACCACGGCGCTCGGATCGGCGGGCGGCGCGTCCGACGGCCCGGCGTCCGACCCTCCGAGGAGCGGCTCCACGGGCGTCGCGTCCACGAGCGCCGTGGCCCCGGCGTCGTCGATCGCGAGAGGGGGAGGCAGCGCGTCGGGCCGCGCGCCGGACGTGCGGACATCGCTCACCTGCGCCCTCGGGAGGACGAGGAGCGCGACGGCCACGGACATCACCCCGACCAGCCCGACGAGGGCGACGCCCGCGCCGACGAGGAACCACCGCATCCGATCGTGTCGACGCGAAGCTCGGGGCGAGCGCTCGATGGACGGCCCGCTCGTGGGAGGTGGGGGGAGCCCGCTCGAGGCCGGCGCGTGCAGGCGGGCCGGCGTCGGCGGCTCCATGGCGAGCGTCGGCGCCGGGGCGACCCTGCGCGCGAGCGTCGCGGGGACGCTCCGGCTCGAGGGGAGCTGCGCCTCGACGTCGGCTCGGCTCGCCGGTGCCGAGATCGGGGTCGAGGCATATGTGGGGGCGCGGGATCCCGCAGGGGGGGCGTGGACGTCGCTCGTGAAGCTCGGCGCGAGCGCGTCGATCGCGGCGCGCGCGTCCGTGAAGCGCGCCTCGTGATCGCGCGCGACCGAGCGGGCGAACCAGGCGTCGAAGCCTGGCGGGATCCGCGCGCCCATGCCCAGCTCGGCCGCGCGGACGGAGGGCGGCTCCATCGGCAGGACGAGGACCTCGCTCAGCACGGCGGGCAGCGTGAAGCTCGGCTCGTTGGCCGCGCGCCAGTAGCTCTTGCCGGTGAGCAGCCAGTAGGCGATGAGGCCCAGCGCCCAGACGTCCGTCGACGGGCGCAGGCGCGCGCCGGCGTCGGCCTGCTCGGGCGCCATCCAGATGGGGGATCCCATCGCGGAGGTCGCGGTCGCGCTCGTCTGCCCGGCGCGCCGGATCTTCGAGATCCCGAAGTCGAGGATCTTGACGAGGAAGGGGGCGCCTCGGCGCTTCGTCGTGGAGACGAAGACGTTCTCGGGCTTGAGATCCCGATGGACGATGCCCTGCGCGTGCGCCGCGGCGAGCCCCTCGGCGAGCTGCGAGAGCACCTCCCACGCCTCGCTCGTCGAGAGGAGCCCCCGCGCCGCGACGAAGGCCGCGAGATCCTTCCCCTCGAGGAGCTCCATCGCGATCCAGGGCGTCCCGCTCGCCTCGTCGACGCCCGACGCGACGACGTCGACGACGTGCTCGCTGGCGATCTGGCTCCCGATCCGCGCCTCGAGGAGGAAGCGCTCGCGGGCTCGCGCGTCGGGGACGAGCGCGGCCAGCATGATCTTGAGCGCGCGCCTGCGCCCGGTGGAGAGCTGCTCGACGACGTAGAGCGCGCCCATGCCGCCCTCGGCGAGCGTGGAGACGACGCGAAAGTCGCGAGCGAAGAGGGTGCCCGGCGCGAGCTTCACCGCGTGCCTCGCCGAGGGCGCGTCGCGCCGAGCGACACGGAGGTCATGCTACGCGGCCCTCTCGGGGCGCGAGGCGATCGCGATCGGGCCGCCCGCGGCGTGACGCGGAGGGCTCGTAAGCTCGACCGCGCGGGGCGCCGCGCCTCGACGCGTCGTCCTCTGCGTGCGCGAGCGAGCCATGGGCGCCATCCGTGTATCATGCCGCCCCTCATGCTCCCAGCGCGAGGCTCGAACCTCCGGCGGCGGCGCCTGCTCGTGGCGCTCTCGATCGCGGCCTCTGCCCTCGGCGTGCTCGTCGGCTCGGCGCGCGCCGACGAGGCGCCCGCGCTCGGCGACGGTGTCGTCACGCTGCGCTACGAGCGCCAGAGGACGATCTCGGAGGGGACGGGGCTCCTCGAGGGCTACGCCGAGGCCTCGATCGAGCGCGGCACCTACACGCTCGAGCGCCGCCTCGGGCCCGACGCGACGCCGCTCGTCGAGCTCGACGTCGTCCGCGCGACGCGCCACCAGGGCGCGAATGCGTGCCGCTTCGCCGAGGAGCAGCGACGCGCCGAGGTGGAGCTCTCGACCCGGATCCATCGCGGCGCGAGCGAGCTCGACGACGCGCCCGGCGCGGGAGCGAGCACGTGGCTGTGGATCCCCCCCTCGACCCCGGCGGGCGCGAGCGTCCGCGTCCTCGCGGGCGCGCTGAGGGTCGAGCGGGACGTGGACCTCGAGGTGGGGAACACGACGATCTCGACGATCCTGGCGTCGCGATCGGAGCAGGGCGAGCGCGACGCGCCGCCGGGCTTCCTCGGCGAAGCGGGGCGGTTTCGACGTGAGACGTCGATCGAGGTGTGGTTCGACGAGGCGAGCGGCTACGTCGTGCGCGCCGAGCGGTGGGAGATCGCGGAGAACGAGCGGGCGGCCTTCGAGGAGCGCGACGTCTACGCCATCGTCGATGCGCCCTACTTGCCGGCCTCGGCGCAGAGCCTCTGGGTCCCCGTCGCGCCTTGCGCGAGCGCGGAGAGAGGCGCGCCGCCCCGCTGGCCATGGCTCCTCGGCGCATGCAGTATCGTGCTCGTCGCGCTGGGCGGGCTCGTCGCTCTGCGGCGCCGCCTGACGGGAGCGAGCCCGTGACGAAGAGAGCGAGAGACGGATGGTGAAGAGCCCGATCGTGTCCCTGCGAACCGCCTCGTCGCGTCGCTCCTCGGGGGTGAGCGCGAGGGGCGTCGGGAGCGCGCTCGCGGCGTCGCTCGTCCTCGCGTTCGTCCTCGTCGCCGCGACGCGCCCGGCGCTGGCGGAGCCCCCGCCGTCCGAGCCCGGCGGGGCCGCGCAGGCCGTCCCGGCCGAGCTCGATCGAGCCCTCTCGGAGATCGACGCGCTCGCGAGCGGCGAGGCCCCGAGCGCCGCCGACGCGGAGGCGACCGCGGGCGCGCCGCGGGCCGAGCCCGAGGGGGCGACGTTCTCGTACTGGACGACGCGGACCGTCTCGGAGGGGACGGGAGCGTACGAGGGGTACTCGGACACGCTCCGCTCGGCGGGCACCTACACGATCGCGTCGCGCGCGGGCGCGCTGTCGGTTCACGCCAACTACCAGTGGATCTACCGCGGCGACTCGTGTGACGACGGCTCGATCGATCGCGACGTCGAGGTCGCGCTCCCGAGCCGGCGCTACGTCGGCCAGACGGATCTCGACGACTACGACGCGACGCCGGGCGGCCCCTTCGCGACGTGGCTCTGGGTGCCCACTACCCTCGCGATCGGGGACACGGTCCCGATCCTCGAGCGCACGTTCCGCGTGGTCGATTTCGTCCCGCCTCAAGGGCGCGCGGAGCTCGCCGGGCTCTCCCTCATCCATCTCCGCTCCGAGGGGCGCGGCCGCCGGGATGACGCGTACGGCAACTTCGACACCACGTTCGTGGACGACTACTGGTTCGACCGCGCGAGCGGCTACTTCGTCGCCACAGCGTACCGGGAAGAGGACGTCGGCTCGCTGAACGGCGCGCCCGCGCGCTTCGTGCTCGTCGAGGAGGCGCGCGTCAGCACCGCGAGCTACCTCGCGTCCGCGGTGTCGGCGCAGCCCTCGATCGAGACGTGCGCTTCCGGCGGATGGGACGGCGGCGCCGACGCCAGCGTCGTGGGCCTCCTCGCCTCGATCGTGGCGGCGTTCACGTCCCCCGTCGTCCTCGGCATCCTCCTGCTCGGCTTCGTCTTCTGGCTGCGCGCGCGGGGCGGGAGGCTCTTTCGCCCCGCGATCTCCATCGACGGGATGAGGGCCAGGGTCCGCGCGCTCGCTCGCCCGCAGGATCTGCCCTTCGTCCCGCCCGAGCTCTCGCCCCACCTCGCGCCCTTCCTCGCGCACTTCGTCGAGGTCGCGCTCGCGGCGGGGGAGCGGGTCGTCGTCTGCGAGCTCAGCAACGGGCGCTGCGTCGGCGTGGGCATCGGCGATCGCGAGGGCCGCGTGGCGTCGATCTTCGCGCAGGACGGCGACGCCTGCGAGCTCGTGCGCAAGGAGCTCGGGTTCACGGAATTCTTCACCGAGCATCGCCACCTCACGATCCCGAGCGTCGATCGCGCGGCGCTCGAGGCCGCCGTCACGACCGCGCCCCACGCGTACAACGAGCTCGAGACCTACGAGATCCTCGAGCTCTCCCCTGCGCGGATCCTCCCCTACGACTCGAGCATCGTCGCGCCGATGACGAGCGAGGATCTCGTCGCGGTCGAGCAGCTGTCGAAGACCGTGCACGGGGTGGCGGGCCACGCGTGGCTTTCGGCCGCGCTCGCGGCGGGCGACGTCGGCTACGTCGCGCGCCTCGACGGGGCGATCGTGGGGTTCGGCTTCTCGAGCGTGGCGGGCGACGTGGGCCGGATCTACGGCAACACCGTCTCGCCCGCCCACCGCGGGCGCGGCATCGGGAAGGAGCTCGCGCGCGCGCGCGTCGCGGCGGCGGTGGGGCTCGGGGCGAGCCGCGTCCTCGCGGAGGTCGCGACGTGGAACGTCGGATCGCTCGAGGTGCTGAAGGGCCTCGGCTTCGAGTCGCGAGGCAAGATGTGGGTCGAGACGGCGCTCGCGACGCCGCGCGCCGATCGGGTGGTCCGAAGGTGAGCGAGCTGGAGGAGAGGCTCACGCTCCACGGGCGCCCCGCTCGAACCCTCGCGCGGCTCGTCGACGCCCCTCGGACCTCGCTCGACGAGCGCGCCTGGCTCCGCACCCCGCCGCGCTCGAGCGGCGAGGCCGGCTCCGTGACGCTCCTCGGGTGGGCCGACGGTAACCGCGGCGCGATCGTCGACGCGCCCCGCGTCGAGCACGCGCGTCGCTCCTGGCTCTTGTCGGTGAAGGGGATCGGCGCCCGCGCCCCCCTCTACGGGGACTCGCCCATCGGGTTCAGCCACGCGCGTGAGCTCGACGTGACGTCCCCGCGCGGCGAGCGCTCGCTCCTCGGCGCGATCACGCGCGAGAGCTGGATGGGCGAGGCCCCCTACGGCGGACAAGGCCTCGCGAACGCGGAGAACGCCCTGGGGCTCTCGATCCCCGCGCTTCGGGAGGCGCTCGCGCCCGCGATGCTGTGTCCCGTCATCGCGATCGTGGAGATCCCGCCCGAGGACGTCCTCGACGTCTTCTACTACCGGCGACACGAGGGGGCGATCGTTCAGGAGCATCGCCTCGTCCCGAGCACCGTCCGGCTCTTCCATCAGTCCTCGCAGGCGCTCGGGCGCGACGTCGAGGGCGCGCTCGCCGCGCTCGGCGTGCGCACGCTCGACGCGCTCGACGGCTTCCTCGACGCGTACCTGAGGAGCGCGATGGGGCTGCTCACGGTCGCCGCGCGGAGCGTGCGCATCTCGGAGGGGGGGCTCCTCGAGGCGCTCGACTACGACGACGCGTGGCTCGACAAGGACGCCTTCGTCGCCTCGGACGGAACGCTCTTCTTCGCGGATCTCGAGGCGCTCGCGTACGTCGTCGTCCCCGATCAGCGGGCGCTCGCCGAGCGCGTGAAGCGACAGGTGGAGCGCAACGCGTACGAGGTCCTCTACGCCGCGGACGCGCTGCTCCGGGTCGAGGAGCGCTGGCGCGCCCGCGCGCGGGATCAGGTGACGCGCCGCAAGGTCCTCGCCGAGCGGTGCGCGCTCGCGCTCGGGGTCGATCCGCGGCTCCGCGTCGAGCGCGTCTCGGGCGGCCTCGACCTGCACGTTCAGCCCCGCATCGGCGATCGGATCGTGGTCCGGTGGCTCGACGATCGGTGAGGGAGAGCGACGATGAGAGCATACGAGGCAGGCGATCTCCTCACGCGGCTCGCGCGTGGGGGCGAGGTGGAGCTGGGACCATCGGAGGGGGCGACCCTCGCCGAGCTGCTCCAGGCTGGGCTCGTCGCGCGCGTCCCCGACGTGGAGCGCGACGCGCGGGAGCTCGAGGCGGTCCGCGCGGAGCTCGCCGCGCGCTCCGCCAGCGCCGCCGCGCGCACGCCGGAGATGATCGCGCGCGAGCGCGAGCTCCGCGCGCGCGCCCTCGAGCTCGTCGAGCGGGTCAGCCGAGCCGATGGCGCCGCCCTCGTCCGCGACACGAGCTCCTATCGGGGCAGCTCGACCGCGGAGGCGTACGTGGTGACGTTCGCGGCCCGCTCGCTCCTCTCCGATCTGGGCGCGCGGCTCGTGCGCGTCGGATCGATGTCGCTCGACGACTTTCGTCGGCACATGGACGTCCTGCGCGAGGTCTTCACGGTGCGCGCGCGCCGCGCTCAAGGGATCGCCGCCCAGATGTTCCTCGGGCTCTCGGGCTCCGGGATCTCCATGGTCGACCGCGCGGTGCGAGCCTCGGCGATCGGCCTCGCCGCGCGCAACGAGCAGGAGGCCGAGCTCGCGAGCACGTGGCTCTATCTGACGCGCGAATTCGCGCGCGCGGACCTCGCCGACGGCACGGGCGCCAACGAGTGGACGATGGAGCAGCACGCGAGCTACGCCGAGGCGATGATGCTCGCCGTCCCGACGATCGGCGCGCTCCGAGGGGGGGTCGCGACGCTCCACCAGCAGCGGCTCGCGGGGTGGCGGGCCGACCCGAGCCACTCGGCCCGCGACGCGCTCGCGGCGAGCGTCCTCGTCGCCGGGATGACGCCGACCGACGCCGATCGCGTCCTCCAAGAGGCGTTCGGTGCGGTCCGCGCCGCGGAAGGCTGGGGGGCGAGGCTCCCCCTCTCCGCGGCCGTCGTCCTGAGCCGCGCCGGGATCCCGAGCCGCCTCGACGCGCTCGTTCAGATCGTGAGGCGGCTCCAGGAGCTCGGTGAAGGCAGCGAGGATCGCGAGCGGATGGACGCGGCGACGGTGCTTGTGCTCGATCCGAGGAACGCGGAGCTGCTCATCGCCCGCGTCCGCGAGCTGAGGGCCTACCTCGAGCGCTTCGCCACGGGCGGGATGCTCGTGCCGGCCGCGCTGCTCGCGCTCCTGCCGTGCGAGGTCCCCGAGAGCCTCGACCTGCTCCGGATGATGTCCACCGCGCTCCAGCAAGAGCGCTTCATGGCCGGCGGCGCCGAGACGCTCGTCCTCTCGATCAAGATGCTCCTCACCACCGCCCTGCTCGCCATGGGGAGCGAGGGCGACTTCGAGGAGCGCGCCGGCTGGCTCCGCTTCGACGCGCTGGCCTCCTCGCAGCTCGGCGCCGCCGGCATCGCGCTCGCGACGCCGCTCTCGCTCGCCGGCCTCACGGTCTTCCAGAACCCCGTCCTCGATCAGGTCGAATTCGATCGGGCGTACCAGGCGACGCACTCGCCCTACGTCTTTCACCCGAGCCGCGGCTACGGCTGGGGGTGACGATCCCGCGCGCTCACGGCACGAACCCGTCGACCTGACTCGTGCTGTCGCTTCGTCGTCGGAGGAGCTGCCCAGCGCCCTCCTTCGCGCCGAGCGAATCGGCGCGAGCCTTCCGCCGAGCCGGCGCGCCCACGCGGGGAGGATCACGTCGTGCGACGCGCGCCGTCAGCTCTAAGATGGCGGCGCGTCGGGCGGCGCCTTTCGGTTCGCCTTCTCGTCGTGGCCCGAGACGCCGAAGCGCCGCGCGAGCTCGCCCTCGACGTCGCGGAGCGAGAGCCCCCGATGGAGGAGCGCGACCTCGAGGTGGAAGAGGACGTCGGCGCTCTCGGCAACGACGCGCTCGTCCGGCTCGCCCTCGAGCGCCTGCGCGAGCTCCGCGCCCTCCTCGCGGAGCTTCGCGCCGATCGTCGCCGCGCCGCCCTCGAGCAGCGCGCGCGTGTAGCTCGCCTTCGCGCTCGCCGCGCGGCGTCCCAGAAGGACGTCCTCGAGCACGACGAGCGTGGGCCCCGCGCCGCCCTCGCGCTCGACGGGACCGAGCCGCCTCGTGAAGCAGCTCCGTGTCCCCGTGTGGCAGCTCGGCCCCTCGGGGTCGGCGAGGTAGAGGACCGCGTCCGCGTCGCAGTCGACCCACACCTCGCGGACGAAGATCGCGTTGCCGCTCGTCTCGCCCTTCACCCAGATCGCGTCTCGTGAGCGCGAGTAGAACGTCGCGCGCCCCGTCTCGAGCGTCCGCGCGAGCGCGTCTCGGTTCGCGTGGGCGAGCATGCGGACCTCGCCGGTCAGCCGGTCCTGGACGATCACCGTGACGAGGCCGCGCGCGTCGTAGGAGAGCGCGTCGAGGTCGGTGGCGGGAGCCGGGCCCTTCGTCATGGCCGAACTCCTACCACCGACCTCGCGCCCGCTCACGCCCGCGTGGCGGCCTCCTCGGCGCGCCGGCGCTCGGTGAGCACCGCCTTGAGCGCGTCGAGATCGCGGTCCACCGCGCGGTGCGCATCCTGGAGATCGCTCGAGGCCTGATCGAGCCCCGTCTTCGCGCTCGTCTGCGCGTGCTCCTGCTCGGTCTGCCGCGCCTGCGCCTCGCGCGCCTCCGACTCGAGGAGCGCCTTCCCGATGCTGAGCCCCGCGGTCCCGAGCTTGCCGAACGACGTCGAGAGCTGCCCGTCGCCCGTGCTCGCGCCGCCAGCCAGCCCCGCGCCGAACGAGCCGGCGGCGTCGGCCATCGTCCCCAACGCGCCCAGGATCCCCGCCCACATCTGCTTGTCCGCGGCCGTCCGCATCTCCGCGATCTGCGCGCGCTGGGCCTGGCTGAGCAGCCGCTGCTGCGTCTCACGAGCCTGCTGCGCCGCGTGCGCCTCGGCGTCCCCGTTCTCGATCGCCTGGAGGGAGATGAGCTCCTCCACCGTCGTCGCGACGGGCGCGAGCGGCCCGCCTCCGATCCCTCGAACTGTCATGTCGTATCTCCTCTTTGGTTTGGATCGTGGAGGGTCAGGCGCGCCCGAGCGCGGCGCGCATGGCCCCCGTGCTCTCTTCGCGGCACGTGGCGAGCGACTCGGAGACGCGCGCGAACGAGCGCGCGAGCATGGTGAGCTGCTCCATCGCGCGGTCCTCGAGCTCCCGCTCGGCGTCGCGGCGGTGGCCCTGCGCGACGGCGGCGATCTCGTGATCGGCGGCGTCGCGTCCGGTGATCGCGCTGCTGAATTGCGCGACCCCGGCGCTCACGTCGATCGCGGCGCTGACCGTCGAGGCGACCAGGTTCGCGACCTCGACGGCGCTCTGGATGGCCTCGTCGGCGATGGCCACGGCCGCCCCTGCCGCCACGCCAGTGAGGCTCGCGACGCTCGCGCCGAACGAGACGACGGTGCACACCGCCGCGATGCCGATCCCGATGCCGAGGGCCTCCTCGCGGCTGATGAGACCTTCGTTCGCGAGCGCGTCCATCACGATGGGCCCGAGCACCGCGACCGCGATCGCGATCGCCGCGACGATGCTCGCCCCGCCCGTGAAGACCGCGCCGACGATCCCGATCGCGGACGCGAGCACGGCGCCGACGATCTTCAGGATGTTGCCGATCCCGGACTGCTCCGCCGCGCGGGCGCGATCGGTCGCCGCCTGCTCAGCCTGTGCGACGCGCTGCTCCTGGGCCTCGCGCGCGGCGCTCGCGTGAGCGCGGATGCCCTGCTCCTGGGTGCGCGACTGCGTGTCGCGGGTGCGCGCCTGGTAGATCTCGACGAGCGAGAACATGTCGGCGACGAAGCCATCGAGCTGGCGCGCGACCCGCGCCGACACGGACGCGTCGGCGCTCGCGCGCTCCTCTCGCGCGGCGCTCGCCTCGACCGCCGACGCCTCGGGGGCCTCGTCGTCGAGCGGGAGAGAGAGGGGGGTCGGCGTGATCGTCGGGGCTCGAACGGGGATGGTCATGGCAGCTTCTCCTGGATGATCTGGGCGCAGCGCTCGACCCGCTCGGCGACGAGGGGCTCGCCGATGCGGCGGTAGGCGCGCGCGAGGCCGCGCCAGTTGCTCGCGCGCCCCGGCTCGGCGATGGTCGCGACGCGATACGCGTCGAGCGCGAGCGGCCAGTCGTTTCGGGACTCGAGGCGCATCGCGTGGCGGCGCAGCGCCGCGCACTCCTCCTCGCCGAGGCCCATCGCGTCGGCGACCGGGCCGAGCCTCGAGACCCTCCTCGGGGTGAGGAGGGGCCCACGTGCGGCGGGCGCGCTCATCGGAGGTTCCCCACGACGGCGTCGCGCGCGTCGTCCAGGGCCTTGAGCATGTTCGTGCACATCTGCACCGTCTGGGTGCGCTGCTGCATGCTCGACTGGAGCTTCACCATGAGCTGCTCGTTGCCCGAGTTCGTCTGGCGGATCGCCTCGCTCAGGTTGTCGGCTCGCTGCTGGAACTGGTCGCGATTGGTCACTCCGTCGAGGGACTGGCCGTTGATCGTCACCGCGCAGAGGACGTTTCGGACGGACTCCGGCGCGTCACCGAACGCGCCGCTCCGCATGCCGAGCCGCGCCTCGAGGTCGCGGAGCTGAGCGGGGGAGAGGGTCGCTTCGTCGAGCCGGAGCTGGCCGCTTCCGACGTCCATGAGGGGCTCGCGCGAGAGGTACTCGCGGATCGTGTTGAGGCGCTGGGCCTCCTGCCCGAGACGCTGCGCCTCGGCGGTCCGATCCTGGAGCGCGCGGGTGATCTCGTTCACCTGACCGTCGACGTCTCGCATCCGCGTTCGCAAGAGGTCGAGGATGGCCTCGTCGCTCAGCCCCGGCTCGATCGGGCTCGAGCCGTAGAGTGTGACGTGGTCGAGGTAAGCGCGGAGGCTCGGCTCGGTCGATGAAGGGGTTGTCGTCATGTCGATCTGCCTTTCTCAGCCGCGGACGGCGTAGTGGGGGAGGTGGACGGGGCGCGCGGGCGCGACGGGCGCGGGCCCGGCGAGCAGGGCGCGGACCTCCGCCCCCTGCGCCTCGTCTTCGGCGAGCAGCCGCGCGAGCTGCCTCGCGTTGCGCTCGGCTCGTCGGATCTCTCTCTCGAGCTCTTCGTTCGTCATCGCTCCTCCAGGGGATGACGCGTTGTCGGAGCGAGCCGTCGCGCGTTGCGTCGCGATCGCGCATCGTGCACGTCGTGGCCTGCGTGACGCTTCGCCCCGGGGCCGGCGCACGGCGCAGGCGAGGGCGTCGGCGCGTCAGCGCGCGCGAGCGCACGAGCCCACGCGCGCGAGCACGATCTCGCGCACGCGAACACGATTACGAACACGAAGGCCCGGCTCACTCGCGTGAACCGGGCCTCCTCTCTCCCGTATCGGGGCGAAAGGATTTGAACCTTCGACCCCATGGTCCCGAACCATGTGCGCTACCAGGCTGCGCTACGCCCCGGAAAGAGGCGCCTTCCTAGCGCCCTCGCGTCGAGCCGTCAAGCGTCACGCCGCCGCCTCGACGGGGTGTCGATGGGGCGTCAGCCGCGGAGGACGCCGAGCATCTGGAGGATCGGCTTGAGCACGCCGCCCAGGCCCTCGCCGACGATGGCGCCCACGGCGAGCGTCGTCAGGGTCACGTCGCGGACCTTCGCGAGGTGTCCGAGCACCACCCAGAGCAGGACGCCGCCGACGAAGAACGCGAGATCGAAGGAGATCGGCAGGATCAGGCCGATCCCCAGCCCGATCGAGTGAGGGACGAGATCGGAGGGCCCGAGCGAGATGCGCTCGCTGGTGCTCGGCTCGCTCGGCGCCTTCGCGGGCGCTCGTCGCGCGAGGGCGCGCTCGAGGCCCGCCTCGAGGATGACGTAGAGGCCGCCCGCGAGCGCCCCGAGGCCCATGGCGCTCCACGCGAAGGGCGGCATCGCCACGCTGCCATCGAAGATGAGCGCCGTCGCGGCCCACATCTTCGCGACGGGCGCCGGCAGCCCCGCGCCCTCGAGGCTCATCGGGCTGCGGGCCTCGAGCCCGCTGAAGACCCACGCGGAGACGAGCGCGCACGGGACGATCGTCGCCGTCTGGGCCCAGAACTGCCAGCGCGAGGGGACACCGAGCGCGCGGCCGTAGACGAGATCGCCCGTGAGGTTGCCGGCCTGCGCGCCCGAGCCCGCGACGAAGCCCGCGCCGGCGAGGTTCTGCGCGGCGCTCGAGGCGCCCGAGAGGGCGGTGACGCTCTGGAGCAGCACACCCATCACGCGCGCTGGGTTGAAGGCCGTCTGCGCGGCCGCGCGGGTCGCGATCACGTTCTGGAGGAAGCCCGCGACCACGATCAGCATCACGGCGACGAGCGGCGAGAGGCCGAGCGCGAGGTACGAGAAGCCGGCGGTGATGACGAGCGCGATCGCTCCGAAGACGAGCAGCGTGCGCATCGACATGACGGGGTCGTCGTCGTCGCTCCGCGCGCCCGCCTTGGGGACGAGGGAGCGGAACGAGTCGACGATCACCCGCCAGTTGAGCGCCATCTGGACGAGACCCGACGCGACGAGGAAGCCGATGCCGGGCCAGACGTAGCGGTGCGGCGCGCTGGGGGTCGGGGTGTGAGGGGCCATCACGAGGAGCACGAGCGCGCCGGCGAGGAAGCCCACGCAGACGCGGAAGCCCATGAGGTAGGCGCCGCCGATCGCGAAGGGTGACCACGCGATCCCGAGGCCGAACGCCGCGAGGCCGAAGAGCGGGATCGCGCTCTCGTCGGGGAGGAGCCCGAGGCCGCCGTCCGTGTTCGCGATGACGATCGCGATGCACGCGAGCGTCGCCGCGAGGAGGTACCAGGGCTGCTTCGGATCGCCCTTCTCGACGAGCGCGCGGATGACCGACTCGACCGCCTTGCTGCCGGGCCAGGGGAGCTCCTCGCGGAGGATCAGCATCTGGCGGAGCGGGACGACGAACGCGAGCCCGACGAGGCTCGTCACGATCGAGAACCCGACCATCGTCCAGAACGGGTAGGGCTCGCCGGTCATCGCGACGGCCGCGAAGAAGTTCGTGATGAAGCCGAGCGAGCCCCCCGCCGAGCCCATCGTCGCGACGACCGCCATCTCGGTCGTGGTGATCTTCACGCTCGAGAGGAAGAAGAACGCGAAGAAGAAGAGAGCCGCGATGGTCGGGCCCTCCTCGATCACGCCGAAGCTCAGCGTCAGGTACGAATTGACCCCGCAGAGCACCAGCGAGAGGACGAAGCCCGCGACGAGGCTCCGGATCGTGAGGGTCGGCGCGACGCTCGGCGGGGCGCCGCGGAGCGCGGTGGGGGTCGAGGCGATCGTCGACATCGACGAGGACCCTACCGCGAGGGGCGGCCCCTCATCGAGGAAAGGCGAGGACCCCGGCGCGCTGTCACGCCTCGCGGGAGAGGACGTGCGCTCGGAGGGCGGCGGGGATGTGCCCCGTCGCTTGGAAGCCGCGCATGTGGAGGATCGGCTCGGAGCCGAGCTCGGCGACGGCGCGGCCGCTCACGCGGCCCTCGTAGGTGCGCGGGTGGTAGGCCGCGAGGTGCCTCGGCGCCTCGCCCCTCGACGCCGGGAGCTGGCGCAGCAGCTCGAAGAGCGCGTCGAGCGAGTTCATCTTCATGTAGGGGCAGGTCGCGCAGCCGCCCGCGGCGGTGCACCCCTCACCGCCCGACGCGCCGGGGACGACGAGGAGGTTCGCGTCGTTTGTGCGCGTGATCGCCTCGCTCGCGACCGGGAAGATCACCTCGCAGGCCACGTCGTCGCGGCGGGCCGCGCGGAGCTGCGCCTGCACGTCGCGGACGATCGCGGTGATCATCCCGGACTCGGTGCCGAGGATGAACGCGGGGCGCGCGGGCTCGGGCCTCTTCAGCGCCTCGCCGATCTTCCGCGAGATGAAGCGGAGGATGTCGCTCGTGCTCCCGACGACGCCTCGATCGTCTCCGCGCGCTTCGAGGGCGAGCTCGAAC
Organism: Sandaracinaceae bacterium; assembly: GCA_039809495.1. Classification (GTDB taxonomy): domain Bacteria; phylum Myxococcota_A; class Polyangia; order Polyangiales; family Sandaracinaceae; genus JAFLCL01. Next base: position 63,446 of record JBDHVC010000013.1, on the reverse strand, counting down.
ATCTCGCCGGGCACCTCGAGGTGCGCGGTGACGAACGCGTCGGGGTAGTCCGCGACGACGCGCCGCGCGACCTCGGCCCCGAACATGTGGTGGACGACGCAGTGCCCCTCGCCGAAGAAGTGGAAGCGCTCGAGCGCGCGCCGGATCGAGGCGACGTCGTGCGCGGGGTGGATCGCGCGGACGGCGTCGTCGCCGAGCAGGACGAGCCGCTCGAAGAGCCTCCGGAGGTTCTGTCCCATGTAGGTGTCGGGGCCGAAGAAGACCTCGACGTCGGGGATCTCGTCGAACGCGGTGAGGATCGTCTTGACGACGTTCGAGCTCGTGACGGTGATCGTCGGCACCCTCGCGTGGGCCTCGGCCTTCGTCCGGAGGCTCGTGTTGATGTAGACGACGTGGAGCGCGCGCGGCACCCCCGACGCCCGCTCGAGGAAGGCGGCGTAGCGCGAGCTCTCGGCCGCCTCGGCGAGCGAGCACCCGATCGCGTCCGTCGCGACGCGATAGACCGGCGTCGCCCCGTGGCCCGCCTGGTCGAGGACCGCGCGCGCGTTCTCGCTCATGAAGTCGACGCCGAGCACGACGACGCGCTCCGCGCCCTTCTCCACCATCGAGACGGCCGTGTCCGCCATCTTGAGCGAGTCGGAGATCGTGACGTGGGGCCAGTCGAGCTTGCCGAGCACGCCCTGGAGATCCGGGGCCATGTAGTAGTGCGCGACGATCCCGACGTTCTTCGCGCGAACGAGCGCCTCGAGCTCGCGCACCGTCCCCGGATCGGGATCGAGGTACTCGGCCTGCGTCTCGGCGAAGCTCCCGCTCGCCTCGAACCGATCCTCGTAGACGATGATCGAGGGAAACCGCGCGTCCGACATGCGCGAACCATGTGCCGAGCGGTGCCCGGGAACAAGACCCGATCGTGGTACGCCTCGGCCATGAACGTCCTCGTGCTCAACGCGGGCTCCTCCAGCCTGAAGTACCAGCTCGTCACCCCCGAGACGGGCGCGGTCGCGCTCGCGGGGACCATCGAGGGGATCGGCGACGCGAAGCCGCTCGCGCGGGCGATCGACGAGGTGCTCTCGGCGCTCGGCGAGCGCGCGGTCGACGCGGTCGGACATCGCGTCGTCCACGGCGGCGAGCGCTTCGTCCGCGCGGCGCGGGTCGACGACGAGGTGCTCGCGGGCATCGAGGCCGCCGTCCCCCTCGCGCCCCTCCACAACCCGGCGAACCTCGCGGGGATCCGCGCCGCGCGCGCCGCGCTCCCGAACGTCCCGCACGTGGCCGTCTTCGACACGGCCTTCCACGTGCGGATGCCGCGCAGGGCGCGGACGTACGCGATCGATCACGACCTCGCGGAGCAGAAGGGCCTCAGGCGCTTCGGCTTCCACGGCACCTCGCATCGCTTCGTCGCCGAGCTCGCGGCGCGGCACCTCGAGCGCCCGCTCACCGAGCTCCGCCTCGTGAGCCTGCACCTCGGTAACGGCGCGAGCGCCTGCGCGATCGAGGGTGGCAACAGCGTCGAGACGTCGATGGGGCTCACGCCGACGGAGGGGCTCGTCATGGGCACGCGCTCGGGGGACGTCGATCCGGGGGTCGTGCTGCTCCTGGCGCGTGAGCTGGGCGTCGAGGGCGCGCGTCGGCTCCTCGACGAGCGGAGCGGGCTCCTCGGCGTGAGCGGCGTCTCGAACGACCTGCGGCCGATCGAGGCGCGCGCCGCCGAGGGCGACGATCGCGCGCGCCTCGCGATCAACGTCTTCGTGCATCGGGTGCGCAAGTACGTCGGCGCCTACGCGGCGGTGATGGGTGGGCTCGACGCGGTGATCCTCACGGGCGGCATCGGCGAGAACAGCGTCACGATGCGGCGCCGCATCCTCCAGCGCTTCGACTTCCTCGGGCTCTCGATCGACGAAGACAAGAACGCGGACGCGAAGGTCGACGACGCCGTGCGCCCCGTCTTCGACGTCGCGTCCTCGACCTCGCGGGTCCGCGCGCTCGTCATCGCGACGAACGAGGAGCTCCAGATCGCGCGCGAGTGCGCGGAGCTCGTCGCCGCCTCGCACATCGAGGCGACGCCTCGCCCGATCCCGATCGCCATCAGCGCGCGGCACGTCCACCTCGATCGCGCGGGGATGGACGCGCTCTTCGGGGTCGGCTCGGAGCTCACGCCGCTCCGCCCCCTCTCCCAGCCAGGGCAGTACGCCGCCGAGGAGCAGGTCACCATCGTCGGGCCCCGTAACCGCATCGAGCGCGTGCGCGTCCTCGGGCCGCTCCGCAAGGGCTCACAGGTCGAGGTCTCGCGGACGGACGAGTTCTTCCTCGGCGTCGACGCGCCGGTTCGGCTCTCGGGCAACACGAAGGGCTCGGCGCCCGTCACGCTCGAGGGGCCGAAGGGGACGCTGCACCTCGCCGAGGGGCTCATCTGCGCGTGGCGTCACATCCACATGCACCCGAGCGACGCGGCCTACTACGGCGTCTCGGACGGCGACGAGGTCGAGGTATCGGTCACGGGAGGCCCGCGCGATCTGACCTTCGGCGACGTGATCATCCGCGTCGATCCCGAATTTCGCCTCGAGATGCACATCGACACGGACGAGGGGAACGCCGCCGAGCTCGGGCGCGACGCGGCCGGCGCCCTCGTCTACACGCGCCCCGAGGGCGCCTCGGCGCGGCTCGTCTCCACGCGTCGATCGCTCGTGCCGCCCGCGCCCGCGCGCTGAGCGGCGTCAGTGGAGCAGCTCCGCGAGGATCGGGACGAGGCGCGCGCGGAACGCGGGATCGACGGCGAGATCCTGGCGCACCTCGAGCTCGAGGGCGCGCTTCTCGTGGCGGTCGCCGTGGTGCCCGGCGACGTGGATGAGGCCGTCCTTGCCGCTCCACGGCTCGTTCGCCCGCGCGTCGAAGCCGGCGAGCCGCAGGCCCCGGAGGACGCGCTCCGCGAGCGCGTCCTCGCGGTCGAAGAGGATCCCGATCTCCACCTCGCGCCGCTGCCCCTCGTAGAGCGGCGTGAAGGTGTGGACGGCGAAGACGATCTCGGCCTCGCGGCTCGCGCCGACGGCGCGATCGACCGCGGCGTGGAAGGGCTCGTAGAGCAGGCCGACGCGCGCGTCGCGCTCGCGCGGCGCGATCGCCTGGTTCATCGCGACGGCGCGCCCCTCGGCGACGTCGCGGAAGAGCGTGCTCGAGCCGAGGGGGCGGTTCGGATCGACGAGCAAGCGCGAGAAGCGAGCGCTGACGAGGCGCGCGCCGATGGCCCGCGCGTGCTCGGTCGCGATCGCCTCGGCGCCGAGATCGAAGGCCCAGTGCGTGCCTCGGAGCCACCGATCGGCCTCGGGCCACGCGAAGCCCGTCTCGCGCGCGAAGGCCTCGGGGAGCCGCTCGGAGGCGTGCTCGCACGTGAGCACCACCCGAGCGCGGGTCCCGAAGGTGCGGGTGGAGAAGGCCTCGCGCGTCTCGAGCTCGCCGTCGGGTCCGCTCGTCACAGGCACTCACCCGTCTCGCGATCGCAGCGCGAGAGCCCGAAGCCCTCCTGGCAGAAGCGATCGCCGCCGTAGAAATTGCACCGCGGGCCGCAGACCGAGTAGTTCGTCGTCCAGCAGCTCTGATCGATCGAGCCGACGCCGAAGCAGTCGGCGTCCGCGAAGCAGCGACAGGTGAATTCGTCGACGTTGCCGTCGCCGTTGTCGTCGACGCCGTTGCAACACTCGGCCATCGCGCCGAGCGGGCGGCAGTCGGGATCGTCGCAGTCGGCGCGACCGTCGCAGTCGTCGTCGATCCGGTTCGTGCAGGCGCCGACGCCGATCTCGTTGTGCGCCGTCGGGACGCAGCCCCCGCGGCACGCCGGATCCGAGGCGCAGTCCGCGTCGCGGCAGTCGACGCGACCGTCGCAGTCGTCGTCGCGGCCGTCGCGGCACTGCACCTCGCGCGGCGCGCTCGGGACGCAGGCGCTCGCGCAGGCAGGATCCTCCGTGCAGTCCACGTCGAGGCAGTCGACGAGGCCGTCGCAGTCGTCGTCGCGGCCGTCTCGACAGCGCACCTCGCGCGGCGCGCTCGGCGTGCACGCGATCGGGCAGGCCGGCGCGCCCTCGCAGTCGGGGTCGTCGCAGTCGAGGAGGCCGTCGCAGTCGTCGTCCGCGCGATCGTCGCAGCGCTCCTCCTCTGAGCTCGTCGGCGTGCATGCGGGGAGGCAGCCGCGGATCGGATCGCAGAGGGCGCCGGGCGCGCACCGGCTCGCCTCGGGCGTGAACACGCAGCCCACGCCCTCGACGCAGCGATCGCTCGTGCAGTCGACGAGGTCGTCGCAGCGGACGGGCGCCGTCACGGCGCAGCGGCCCGCCGCGACGTCGCAGAAGCTGACGCCGTTACAGCGCTGGCCGTCGTCGGGGCACTCGTCGTCGCCGGTGCAGCCCGGGGCGCGCGCGTCGCTCGCCTCCGCGTCGAGCGCGCTGTCGAGCCGCGCCCGATCGGCGTCGATGGTGAGGTCCCCCGCGTCGGCGCCGGGATCGAGGGTCGTCGAGCGGGAGCCGCAGCCAGCCGAGAGCGTCGAGAGCGTGAGGATCGCGACCCACGTGGGCGCCGAGCGTCGCAACGTCATCCATCGAGTCTACCAAGTCCGCGCCGGCCGGAGCGTCGCGCGTCGAGGGCTCAGAATCCGACCAGGAGGGGGATGAGGACGAGCGCGAGGGCCGCGCAGACGACGTCGAGGCCGAGGCCCATGCGGAGGAAGTCGGAGAAGCGGTAGCCGCCGGCGCCGTAGACCATGAGGTGGGTCTGGTAGCCGAGCGGGGTGGCGAAGCCGCACGAGGCCGCGACGCAGATGGCGAGGGCGAAGGGGAGCGTCGAGACGTGGAGCGCTTGCGCGCTCGCGTGCGCGATCGGGAAGGCGAGCGCGGCCGCGGCCGTGTTGGTGAGCAGCTCGGTGAGGACGAGCGTCGCGACGTAGACGGCGACGAGGGCGCCGATCGGGCCCGTCCCGCGCACGAGGCTGAGCAGCGCGTCGGCGATCCCCTGCGCCGCGCCGGTCGAGTCGAGGGCCTTCGCGATGACGAGCGCCGCGCCGATCGCGAAGAGGACCGACCACTCGATCGAGCGCCGCGCCTGATCCATGGAGAGGCAGCCCGTCCCCACCGAGAGGGCGGCGCCCGCGAGCGCGAAGGGGAGCACGCCGAGGCCCGTCACGGGCTCGAGCGCGCCGCCGACGACGACGAAGCCGAGGATCGCGAGCGAGAGCCACGCGCGATCGTGGCGGATGGGGGCGACGGACTTCACGCGCGAGACGAGGAAGAAGTCCTGCCGATCGTGCTGCTTCTCGACGAAGGAGGGCGCCGCCTCGACGAGGAGCGTGTCGCCGGGGCGGAGCACCATGTCGCCGAGCTTGCCCCCGAGGCGCTCGCCGTTGCGGTGGACGGCGAGGACGGCGGCCTCGTAGCGCGTGCGGAAGCGGCTGTCGCGGATCGAGAAGCCGACGAGCGGTGAGGACGCGGAGACGACGCACTCGACGAAGATCCGATCGTGCCGCGGGACGGCGAGGTCGCGATCCTCGGCGTGCTGGACACCCTTGAGGCCTCGCAGGTTGTGGAGGTCCGCGACGGACTGCACGACCCCCGCGAAGACGAGGCGATCGCCGCCGCGCAGGACGAAGTCGGGGCCGACCGCCGCCTCCACGTCGTCGCCGCGGCGCACCTCGACGAGGAAGAGCCCTGGGAGCTGGCGGAGCCCCGCGGCGACGATGGAGCTCCCGTCGAGGGGGCTCGCGGCCTCGACCTCGAGCTCGACCATGTACTCGCGCGAATTCTCGAGCCCGCGATCCGCCGTGCTCCGGCTCGGCAAGAGGAAGCGGGCGCTGAGGATGATGAAGAGCACGCCGACGATCGCGATCGGCAGCCCGATCGGCGTGATCGTGAACATGGAGAGCGAGCCCGCGCCCGCGTCGATCATCAGACCCGAGACGACGATGTTCGTGCTCGTGCCGATGAGCGTGCAGATGCCGCCGAGGATCGCGGCGTAGGAGAGGGGGAGCAGGAGCTTCGAGACGTCGAGGCGGCGTGCGCGCGCCCAGTCCTTGACGACGGGGAGGAACATCGCGACGACGGCGGTGTTGTTGAGGAACGCGCTCATGCCGACGACGGGCAGCATGAGGCGCAGCTGCGCGCCCTCGTGCGTCGAGGGCCTGCCGAGCATCGGGGTGCCGAAGCGCGTGGTGGCGCCCGAGCGCGTCATCGCCGCCGCGACGACGAAGAGCGCGCCGATCGTCACGAGCCCCTCGTTCCCGAAGGCGCCCGCGACCTCGCGCGGCGCGGGGAAGCGATCGGAGACGACGCGCAGGCTCGAGAGGACGATGGCCGTCAGCATGAGCACGGCGTCGGCGGCGATGGCGCCGCGGGCGAGCGCCACCACCATGAGCAGGACCATCCCGAGGCTCAGCCAGGCTTCCCAGGGCATCGGCGCGCTCCGTTCACGCTGGGCCTCGCGAGGGGCGGGAGAGGAAGAGACCCAGCTCGACGCCGCGGCTCGCCGCGCGCCGCGGCTTCAGCCGTGCCCGCCGCCGTGATGGCCGCGGCTCGGGTCGTGCGTGGCCGACGCGCGCAGCAGCTCGTGGTTCATCCGCGCGATCCAGGTGACGCTGATCTCCTTGGGGCACGCGGCCTCGCAGAGGTAGTGGTTCGAGCAGCCGCCGAAGCCCTCGTGCTCGTGCTGCGCCACCATCGAGAGGACGCGGCTCTCGCGCTCGGCCTGCCCCTGGGGGAGCGAGGCGAGGTGGCCGATCTTCGCGCCCATGAAGAGGCTCGCGCTGCCGTTCGGGCAGGCGGCGACGCAGGCGCCGCAGCCGATGCAAGCGGCCGCGTCCATCGCCGCGTCGGCCTCCCACTTCGGGATCGGGATGTCGTTCGCGTTCGGCGCCGAGCCGCTCTTGGCCGTGATGAAGCCGCCCGCCTGCACGACGCGATCGAGCGCGCCGCGATCGACGGCGAGATCCTTCACGACCGGGAACGCCGTCGCGCGCCAGGGCTCCACCCAGAGCTCCTCGCCGTCCTTGAAGACCCGCATGTGGAGCTGGCAGGTGGTCGTCGCCTTCTGCGGCCCGTGCGGCGCCCCGTTGATGACCATGCCGCACATGCCGCAGATGCCCTCGCGGCAGTCGTGGTCGAACATGATCGGGTCCTTGCCGTCGAGGACGAGGCGCTCGTTCACGACGTCGAGGCACTCGAGGAAGGACGCGTGCGTCGAGATGTCCTTCGCGTACTGGCTGTAGTCCTCGAAGTGACCGGCGTCGCTCGGGCCGTTCTGACGCCAGACGTGCAGCTTGAGGTTGATCGTCTCTGCCATGGGATGCCTCTTGGGTGGAGCCTTGCTCGAGAGATCGGATCGGCGGGCTTGGGGTTCAGTACTTGCGCTGGGCGAGGTGGACGTTCTCGAACTCGAGCTTCTCTTCGTGCCGGACCTCGGCCTGGCCATCGCCCTTCCACTCCCACACGGCGACGTGCGCGAACTTCTCGTCGTCGCGCACGCACTCGCCGCCGTAGCTGCCGGGCACGTTCGGGTCGGCGTGCGTCTGGTGCTCCTCGCGGAAGTGGCAGCCGCAGCTCTCGTCGCGCTCGAGCGCGTCGCGGCACATGAGCTGACCGAGCTGGAAGAAATCGTCGACGCGCATCGCGCGCTCGAGCTCGCGGTTGAGCGACTCTCCGCTCCCGAGGATCTTCACGTCCTTCTTGAATTCCTCGTAGAGGGTGGGGATCTCCTCCATGGCCTTCTTGAGCCCCTTCGCGTTGCGGGCCATGCCGCAGTGATCCCAGATGAGCGCGCCGAGGTGGCGATGGAAGTCGTCGACCGTGCGCTTGCCCTTCTGGCCGACGTCGATGAACGACTGCACGCGCTTCCTCACGCCGTCGACGGCGGCCTTGACCTCGGGGTGGCTCTCGTCGACGCCCTTCGACTTGCCGGCCGTCGCGAGGTAGTGGCCCATCACGTACGGCAGGACGAAGAAGCCGTCGGCGAGGCCCTGCATGAGCGCGCTCGCGCCGAGCCGGTTCGCGCCGTGATCCGAGAAGTTCGCCTCGCCCGCGACGAGCAGGCCCGGGATGGTGCTCTGGAGGTTGTAGTCCACCCAGAGCCCGCCCATCGTGTAGTGCGTCGCGGGGTAGATGCGCATCGGCACCTTCATCGGATCCTCGCCCGTGATGCGCTCGTACATCTCGAAGAGGTTGCCGTACTTGTCGAAGATGACGTCCTCGCCGTCGCGCTTGATGGCGTCCGCGAAGTCGAGGTAGACGCCGCGCCGCACGCCGGCGATCTCGGGGCCCACGCCGAGGCCCTCGTCGCAAGCGAACTTCGCCTGGCGGCTCGCGACGTCGCGCGGCATCAGGTTACCGAACGCGGGGTACTTCTCCTCGAGGTAGTAGTAGCGATCCTTCTCGGGGATCGAGGCCGCGCTCTTCGTCGCGTCCTCCTTCTTGCGCGGGACCCAGATGCGGCCGTCGTTGCGGAGCGACTCGCTCATCAGCGTGAGCTTGCTCTGGTACTCGCCCGCCTGCGGGATGCACGTCGGGTGGATCTGCGTGTAGCAGGGGTTGGCGAAGCCCGCGCCGCGGCGGTGGGCGCGCCAGGCCGCGCTCGCGTTGCAGCCCTTCGCGTTCGTCGAGAGGTAGAACGCGTTGCCGTAGCCGCCCGTCGCGAGGACGACGGCGTCCCCGAGGTGGGCCTCGATCTTCCCCGTCACGAGATCGCGCGTGACGATGCCGCGCGCGCGTCCGTCGACCACGATGAGATCGACCATCTCGACGCGGTTGTGCATCTTCACCTTGCCCTCCGCGATGGTGCGCGAGAGGGAGGCGTAGACGCCGAGGAGCAATTGCTGGCCCGTCTGGCCCCGCGCGTAGAACGTGCGGCTCACCTGCGCGCCGCCGAAGCTGCGGTTGGCGAGCATGCCGCCGTACTCGCGCGCGAAGGGGACGCCGAGCGCGACGCACTGATCGATGATGTTCGCCGAGACCTCGGCGAGGCGATACGTGTTGCTCTCGCGCGAGCGGAAGTCGCCGCCCTTGATGGTGTCGTAGAAGAGCCGGTAGACGCTGTCGCCGTCGCCCGGGTAATTCTTGGTCGCGTTGATGCCGCCCTGCGCGGCGATCGAGTGCGCGCGGCGGGGGCTGTCTTGGTAGCAGAAGGCCTCGACGTGGTAGCCGAGGTCCGCGAGCGAGGCGGCGCCCGCGCCCCCCGCGAGGCCGGTGCCGACCACGAGGATCTTGTACTTCCGCTTGTTCGCGGGGTTCACGAGCTTCATCGCGAACTGGTGGTTGGTCCACTGCGTCGCGAGCGGACCGGTCGGCGCGTTGCTCTTGAGCTCCATGATGTCGTGCTCCCGATGGGGTTCGTGCGGGGTCGTCGCTCAGTGTTCGTGCGCGAGGGCGCTCGAGGCGCCGTCGCTCGCGTCCGCGGGCTGGTAGGTGGCGGGATCGTCGGGCAGCTCTCCGCCGGCGATGCGCGAGACGCACGCGATCGGGATGATGACGTTCGTCGCGACGACGAGGGCGGCGACGCCGAGCGCGCTCGGACGCGAGAAGCGATCCCAATTCGGGTGGCGCAGGCCGAGCGACTGGAAGACGGCGTGCGAGCCGTGGAAGAGGTGCATCCCGAGGAGCAGGTTCGCGAAGATGTAGAAGCCGGCGACCCACGGCACGCGCATGCCGTAGACGAGGTTCTCGTAGGCCCAGCCGCGGTGGAAGAAGAGGCTGGGCGCCTCGCCGATCGTCAGGTGGACGAGGTGGAACGCGATGTACGCGAAGATGAGGAGGCCGGTGATCGGCATCGTCTGGCGCGCGAAGCGGTGGAGGATGCTCTGGTCCTTCGCGATGGGCGCGTCGATCTTGTAGCGGCCCTTGCGCCCGCTCTTCGCCTTGATGAGGAAGCGCGCCACCATCGTGACGTGCGTCACGAGCGCGAGCAGGAGGACGCCCCGCGCGAGCCAGAGCGCGTGCGGCATCGAGTGGAGGAACGCCGCGTACTCGTTGAACGTCTCGCGGCCGAGGAAGACCTGGAGGTTCCCGAGCGCGTGCCCGAACACGAAGCCGTAGAGGACGAGCCCCGAGACGGCGACCAGCGTCTTCTGGCCGATGGAGGTCTGGGTGAAGGAGAGCGCTTTGGCGACGGCCATGCAACACCTCGAACCGCTCGCGCGGCGTCAGCACGCGAGCGCCGAGGGCTCCTTCGTAAGCGCCCGGGCGTCGGTGCGTGGTGGCGCGAGCTATACACCTCGACGTCGCGCGAGCCAAGCACCATACGCGGGCGCGCGCGATACGCGCCGACGCCGAGCCAGCGCTCCTCCGCGGGGCGGATCACGTCGAGCGAGGCGCGCCGTCAGGCTGGAGGATCGACGTAGTCCGCCTCGCCGCGGAAGGTGCGGAGCGTCGTGACGCCGTTCGCCTCGCGCACGATCACGCTCGGGCTCACGACGGCCTTGCCCATGCCGTTGGGCGTGTCGACGACGAACTTGGGGAGCGCGATGCCCGACACGCGGCCCTGCAGCGCCTCCATCAGCTCGATCCCGCGTCGGAGCGGCGTGCGGAAGTGGCTCGAGCCGCGCACGAGATCGGCCTGGAGGAGGTAGTAGGGGCGCACGCGCCGCGCGACGAGGCCCTTGAAGAGCGCGGTGAGCGTCGCCGCGTCGTCGTTGACGCCGCGCAAGAGGACGCTCTGGTTCATCACGGGGAGGCCGTGATCGACGAGGAGCGAGAGGGCGCGCGTGCTCTCGGGCGTCAGCTCCTTGGGGTGGTTGAAGTGGGTCATCACCCACGTCGCCGGGTGTGTGCGGAGCACGCGGCAGAGCGCCGCGTCGATGCGCTGCGGCAGGGTGCAGGGCGTGCGGGACGCGACGCGCACCGTGCCGACGTGGGGGATCGCGGCGAGGCGTTCGAGGATCGCGGCGAGGCGCGCCTCGCCGAGGACGAGCGGGTCGCCACCCGAGAGGATGACGTCGGTGATCTCGGGGTGGGCCTCGAGCCACGCGAACGCGGGCTCGAGCACCGCGAGCGAGCGCGCGCCGCCGTCCTGCCCGACCATCCGCGAGCGGGTGCAGAAGCGGCAGTAGACGCTGCAGCGATCGGTGACGACGAGGAGCGCGCGATCGGGGTAGCGGGAGAAGAGGTTGGGCGCGACGGTGTGCGCCTCTTCACCGAGGGGGTCACGGAGATCGCCGGGCGCCTCGCGCTCTTCCTCCGCGCGCGGGACGCACTGGAGGCGGATCGGGCAGGCGGGATCGCTCCGGCTCGCGAGGCTGGCGTAGTAGGGCGTGATGGAGATCGGGAGCCCCGACGCCTCACGCGCGCGCGCGCCCTCGCGCTCGGACGGCGTGAGCTCGAACGCCTCCTCGAGCTGGGCGAGCGTGGTGAGCGCGTGGCGCTGCTGCCAGCGCCAGTCGTCCTCGGGGCGGAGCGATGGCGAGGCCTCGTCGGGCGCGAGCGTGGAGGACACGGGAAGAGGACCGTGGATCGAGGTGGCGCGTGGTGCCACGGCTCGTCCGCTCGCGTGGGCGAGGTGCTCGCGCTCGGACGGCGCGCTCGGGCGCGCTCGGGGCGACCTGGCTCGCCTCGCGCTCGGGTGATAGCGTCCGACCCGCGAGCGCTCGCCGCGCGCACCACGCGAGCCGCTCGAAGCGTCAGGCCCACGCGTATGCGCGTCGCTCGAGCGTCCCTCATCGTCTCCCTCGCCTCGGCCATGATCGCCCTCGCCGCCGTCGGCTGTGAGGGCGAGGGGTCGCCGCGTCCGGGGCCGAGCGCGCCGAATTCGCCGAGCGCTTCGGCCGCACGAGCGGGCGGCGAGCCCGCCCTGGACGACGCGCCGCGCGAGGAGCCTGGCGGGACGATCACGACGGGCGGCGGGACCCCCGAGCCCGTCCCCTCGAGCGAAGAGGCGGAGCTCGTCTGCGCGCGGCTTCGGCGGTGCTGCGCGGCGTTCGCCGAGGCCGTCGGCGACGCCAGCGAGCGTGAGCGAGCGCGGATCGCGTGCGAAGAGCTCGATCGGCTCGGGGACCTCGGCGACGCGCGCGCGCTCGCGTGCGAGGGGGCGCTCGAGGGGTTTCGGCGCGAGCTCGAGGCGCGCGCGCGGGAGGTCCCCGATGGCTGTCGATGAGCGGCGAGCCAGCGTGCGCCCCGACGCGCGTCGAGCCCATGGCGCGAGGCGCGCGCTCGCGGGGCGTGGGACATGAGCGATCGATGGGACTTCTACTTCTTCGTCGTCGACGAGCTCCCCTGCTCGACGATGCTCGATCTGGGCGTCTCGGAGCAGGCGCCGATCCGGGAGAAGCCGTGGCTCGTCTCGATCCGCTTCGAGCTCCAGGCGCCGCGCGCGGATGGCCTGACGACCGACGGAGAGGCGAGCGAGCTCGCGACGCACGAGGGCGAGCTCGTCCGCGCGCTCGGCGCTCGCTGCGAGGGCCAATTCGTCGGCCGCATGACCTGGAACGGGGCGCGCACGCTCTTCTTCTACGCCGCCTCGCCCGAGCGCCTCGAGGAGGCGCTCGTCGCCGCGCTCGGCGCGAAGTTCGGGTCCGAGCCGACGCGCCGCGTGACGACGCAGGTCCGCGCGGATCCCGCCTGGAGGCACTACCTCGAGGTGCTCTTTCCGGGGCCGCTCGAGCTCCGCTGGATCGCGGATCGGCACCTCGTCGACGAGCTCCGCGACGCCGGTGACAGGCTCGATCACGCGCGATCGGTGACCCACACGGCGAGGTTCACGACCGACGGGCACGCGCGCGCGTTCGCGCGTGCGTGTCGCGACGCGGGCTTCGACGTGGAGCACGACGAGGAGGACGGCTCCTTCGTCGCGCGGGCCTCTCGGCGCGACCTCGCGACGCTCGTCCACATCCACGAGATCACCTCGAGCCTCCTCGTCCTCGCCGAGGAGCACCAGGGCGTCTACGACGGCTGGGGGTGCGCCGTGGAGCGAGGCCCGGACGCCTGAGAGCGCGCCGCGCTAGGGGCGCGCGCCCGTGACGTGGGTGCGCGTGCCGCGGAACCCGAGCTCCACCGAGAAGCCGTCCGCGATGCGCGGGTCCTCGAGGCAACGGCGGCCAGGGATGCGCGTCCCGTCACCGTCGACGCAGGCGGTGACCACCGGCACGCACCGCCCGTCACCGCGGTCGATCTCGAAGCGCTCGAGGCCGTCGCCGTCGAGGTCGAGATCCGGGCTCGCGCCGGGAGCCCGCGCCAGCGAGAGATCCATCCCGCCGATGGCGATGTCGGCGAGGGTGAAGGGGACGCTCGGCTCGCTGCAAGCGGGCGGGAGGATGTCGAGCGAGGCGGACTCGCGCGTGAACGGGAGGAGCGAGGCGATCGTGAGCGTGCCGCAGACGCGCCCCTCCTCGAGGTTGCCGACCTCGTCGCCGAAGCGGTCCGTGCGCGCGACGAGGTGCGCGTCGCGGACGTGGACGCGGAAGGGCCGGGTCGGGAACGCGATCTCGGCCGGTCCTCCCGCGAGCGCGTGCGCGCGCAGCGTCGCGTCGAAGCGCATCGTGGGCTCGAGGCGCGCGTCGATCGATCCGTCGCCGACGACGAAGCCCCCGCGCTCGTCCGATCGCCCGAGGAGCCACGCGATCTCGAGGGAGGGGTCGTCGGTCCCCGTCCCATCGTCGAGCCCGAGCAGCGAGAGCAGGACGGCGCTCCGCTCGACGCCGCGCGCGTCGGACGCCGCGACGTTGTTGAGCTCGGCGATCGCGCCGCCGAGCGCCTCGGCGAAGCGGTTGGCGGGTGGCCGCGCGGGCCCGCACCCGATCGCGTCGCCCGCGAACGCGAGGTCGCGCATGAGCACTGAGCGCTCGAGCCGGCAGTCGGGGGCGCAGCCGTCCCAGCGCGCGCCGTTCCCGTCGTCGCACTGCTCGCCAGGATCGAGGCGGCCATCGCCGCAGTGGCTCAGGTCGACGAACGCGTCGGGGCGCCCAGGGCCGCTCGCGTCGGCGAGCGGGCCGCTCGGGTGGCCAGCGTCGGCGCGGCCTTCCGAGTCGATCCCCGTCGTGTGGCTGAGCGCGCAGCCGAGCTGCAGCGCCGCGACGAGCGATATCGCCGTCGGTGGCATGATTCGTCTCACGAGGCCCTCCATGTCCGATTCCGTTCCCCACCCCGATCGAGGCGGCGACGGTCCATATGCAATCGACGTGGCAACGTGCCGCGAGCCCGCACGATCCGCGGCGATCACGACACATCGCGTCGCGTCGGGTCGCGGCTCCTCGTGGTAGAGACGCCGCCATGTGAAAGGACGGCCCAGATCATCGCGACGTGGCGGGCCGCTTCTTCACACCCCCCGGGGCGAGGCCCTCGATCCCCGGATCGACCGTGAGCCGCTCGCGCGCTCTTCGACGCGCTCGCCGTCAGAGGAGCGGTGAGAAGAGGCGCGCGGTCGCCTCTCCGAGCCGATCGATGAAGCGCTTCTCCTTGATCTCGCGGACGCGTACGAGCTCGGCGCGGGTGAGATCCCGCTCGAACGCGTGCGCGAGCTCGGCCGCCATCTGCGGATCGTAGAGCGCGGCGATGACCTCGAAGTTCAGGCGAAAGCTGCGGTTGTCGAAGTTGGCCGTGCCGACGATGGCGAGCTCCCCGTCGACGACGAGCGTCTTCGCGTGGAGCATGCGGCCGACGTACTCGTAGATGTGGACCCGCGCTCGGACGAGCTCGGGGTAGTAGGAGCGCGCGGCGAGATCGACGAGGAGGTTGTCGCTCGAGCGTGGGACGAGGATCCGCACGTCGACGCCGCGCAGGCCCGCCGCGACGAGCGCCGTCAGCATCGGCTCGTCGGGGACGAAGTAGGGCGTCGTGAGCCAGATCCGCTCGCGCGCCTGCATGATCGCGGTGAAGAAGACCTGGTAGATGGGGAACACGTCGCGATCGGGCCCCGAGGAGACGACCTGGAGGAGCGTGTGCGCGCCGTCGCGCGTGACGGGGACGAAGTAGGGCTCCCTCGGGGGGACCGTCTTTCCGCTCGCGAAGATCCAGTCCTCGAGGAAGACGCGCTGGAGGGCGCGTGTCGCTGGTCCGCGGAAGGCGAGGTGGGTGTCTCGCCACGCGTGCCCGCCCGACCTGTGGATCGAGTGGTCGCCGGCGACGTTCATGCCCCCGGTGAACGCGACGCTGCCATCGACGATCACGATCTTGCGGTGCGTGCGGAAGTTCGCGAGCCGTGGCCTGAGGCCCGAGACCGGGTTGAACCACGCGACGTCGCCGCCGCTCGCGCGGAGCGCGTCGAACGCTCGATCGGCGAGGCCGTAGGAGCCGATCCCGTCGAGCACGACGCGCACCTCGACGCCAGCGGCGGCTCGCTCCGTGAGCGCGGCGATCATGCGTCGCCCGATCGCGTCGTCGTCGAAGATGTAGTACTCGACGTGGACGTGGTGGCGGGCCTCGCGGATGGCGGCCTCGAGCGCGTCGTAGAGCGCGTCCCCGTCGAGGAAGAGCCGGACGTCGTGCGCGGGCAAAGGGGGCGACTCCCCGAGCGTGATCGCGAGCCTCGCGAGCCCGCTCCAGCGCGGGTCGTCGACCTCGCGATCGAGCTCCTGCATCGCGCGCCGGAGCGCCTGGGCGCACTCCTGCCTGCGCACCTTGCGGCGCTTGAGCCGCCGCGGGCCGAGGAGGTAGTAGACGAGCGCCCCGACGAAGGGGAGCCAGACGAGCGCCCCGATCCACGCGAGCGTCGCGGTCGGGGAGCGACGCTCGAGGACGATCCCGAGCGAGAGCGCGACGATCCACGCGACCTCGAGGATCGTCAGGAGCGTCGCCCAGCTCACGGCACGCTCCCTCCGTCAGCGGACGCCGAGGAGCTCGACCTCGAAGTGCAGCGTCGCGCCGCCGGGGATGACGCCGGGGATCCCGAGCACGCCGTAGCCGAGCTCCGGCGGGATGACGAGGCGGCGCTTGCCGCCGATCCGCATCCCGACGACGCCCTCGTCCCAGCCGCGGATCACCTCTCCGGCGCCGAGGTGGAACTCGAAGGGCTCGTCGCGGTCGCGTGACGAGTCGAACTGCTCTCCCGTGCCGAGCGTGCCGACGTAGTGGACGCTCACGCGGGAGCCGACGCGCGCCTCCGCCCCATCGCCCAGTTGCAGATCCGTCTTCTCGAGCATGGAGCGCTTCGTAGTCCGTTTCGGTCGGAGGGGGAAGTGCCCTCTCGAGGCAACGCTCGCGGGGCGACGCCGATGAGGGGCCGCGTGTCGCCTCCACCCATCGTCTCGCTCGACCGTGACGCCAGCGCGTATCCGCTCGCCCTCGCCTCGCTCGGGGACGCGCCGCCCCAGCTCCGGGTGCGTGGGTCGCTCCCGCCGCTCGCGCGCGCCGTCGCGATCGTCGGCACGCGCCGGCCGAGCGAGCGGGGGAGCCAGCTCGCGCGTCGCCTCGCGCGTGAGCTCGCGGAGAGCGGGTGCCCCATCGTCTCCGGGGGCGCGGTCGGCATCGACCACGCGGCGCACGTCGGCGCCCTCGACGCCCACGGGATCACGATCGTCGTCCACGCCTCCGGGCTCAACGTGCCGTATCCTGCCGCGCACGGGCCCCTCTACGCCGCGATCGTCGAGCGCGGCGGGTGCGAGCTGAGCGAGCACGACGACGACGAGGCGCCTCGTCGCCACACGTTCCTCGCTCGCAACCGGATCATCGCGGCGCTCGCGCGCGTCGTCCTCGTCGTGGAGGCACCTCTCGCCTCGGGCGCGCTCTCGACCGCGGCGCACGCGCGCTCGCTCGGCGTGCCCGTGCTCGCGGTGCCCAGGGTGCCGGAGGTCGAGAGCGCGCTCGGATCGAACGAGCTCATCCGACGCGGCGCGACCCCTTGCCTCGGCGCGCGAGACGTCCTCGACCTCGTCGAGCACCTGCCGGCCGTGTCCGAGCGCGCGGCCCCGAGGCGCGACGCGCGGCGGCGACGGACGGCGGCGCCTCTGCGCGGCCCGCGCCCCAGCGTCGCGTCGGACCTCGGCCCCGAGCATCGTGACGTCCTCGCGTGGATGGAGCGGGGCGTGGTCGAGGCCGACGACCTCGTCGAACGGCTGGGCCGCCCGGCGTCCGTCGTCGTCGCGACGCTGGCGGAGCTCGAGCTCCGAGGGCTCGTCGTCGAGCGACGCGACGGTCGCTTCGAGCTCGTCGGTTGACCCGATCGAGCCGGGCGCTACGCCTCGCGCCGCATGTCTCGGACTCTCTCGCGCCCAGGATGGCTCGCGCCGATCGCGAGCCTCGCGCTGCTCGCCTCGGGGTGCCCCGAAGGGGAGCGGCCCGACGACGCCGCGTCGCGGCTCGAGGGAGGGCCGCGGGTCGACGCGCGGGCGGGGTGGGACGGCGAGTCTCCCTCCGATCTCTGCGCCACGCCTCGACACGTCGTCCTCGAGGTGGGGGCGCGCGTGTCGGTCTCGGGCGAGCTCGGCTCGAGCCCGGGCGGCCTCGAGCTCGCCGCGGTCTGCGGCGCGCCCGAGGGTGGCCCGCGAGCCTCGGAGATCCTCGCGCTCGAGGTGCCGGGGAGCGGTGACGTCGGGATCGAGGTGACGCTCCGCGGCGAGCCCCCCGACGCGTCCTCGCTGATCGCCGAGGCTCGCTCGGTGTGCGAGGCCGCGTCCTCGGGCCTCGAGAGCTGCTTCGACCCGCATGGCGGCCTCGTCCCGGGGGTGACGGGCTTCGTCGCCGCGGGAGGATCCACCGTCTATCTCGTGGTGAGCGGCGAGGGCGCCTACACGGCCGTGTTCGACACCGCGCCTGCGAGCGCGCCCGTCCTCGACGCCGCCGCGGCGCGCCGGCTCGCTGGGGCGCGGCTCGACCTCTTCGCCTCGGGGACGGACGAGGACGCGGACGTCGTCGGTGTGGGGATCCGCCTCCTCGCCGCGGATGGGTCGCCGATCCCGCTGCGGAGCGATCGGCCGAGCGAGCTCGGGCCCTTCTTCATGGCCTTCGACGCGCCGCCCGCGGGGCGATCGTTCGCGAGCGTGCTCGCGTCTTGGTCGGCGTCGCCGGAGCGCGACGGAATCGATCTGGCGCTCGGGCTGCGCGTGTTCGCCTACGATCGCCGAGGCGCGCGCAGCGCGACGCGCGAGGTGCGCGTCGAGGAGGCGAGCGAGGTGGGGTTCGGCGAGGCGTGCGACGAGCTCCACCTCTGCCGCGCGTCGTACGCTTGCGTGAGCGGCGCCTGCGC
Source organism: Sandaracinaceae bacterium (assembly GCA_039809495.1). GTDB lineage: Bacteria > Myxococcota_A > Polyangia > Polyangiales > Sandaracinaceae > JAFLCL01. Next base: position 45,317 of record JBDHVC010000013.1, on the reverse strand, counting down.
GGCCTCGAGCGCGCTCGAGGGGCTCTGTCGATCGGCGACGCGGGTCGTGCTCGAGGCGCCGACGGACGGGGCCCCGACGATCCGCGAGCTGGGGCTCACGCTCGGTCCGGGCGACGGAATCATCGATCGCGCGAGCTGCGGGAGCGCCCACGGGGCCGAGGCGATCCTCGCCGTCGAGGTCCCCGACGGCGCGCTCGATCTCCTCGCGACGACGGAGCTCGAGGCGAACCCCGCGTCGCTCGACACGCTCGTCTCGGTGCGGAGCGCGTGCGTGAGCGACACGAGCGAGCTCGCCTGCGACGACGACGCGAGCGGCCTTCCGGGCGATCGCCGCTCGCGCGTGGCCATCGAGGATGCCCGAAGCGGCACCTACTACGTGGTCGTCGACGTCGCCTCGCCGCTCGAGGTCGCGTCGTCCGTGGCCATGGCGCTGACGCTCAGGCCCGTCCTCGCGTCCGGCGAGACGTGCGACGCGGAGGCTCGCCTCGGGCGCTGCGCGAGCGGCCCCTGCACGTCGGAGGGGGTCTGCCCATGAGCGCCGAGGTCCTCGTCGTCGGCGGCGGGCTCGCGGGCTCCGAGTGCGCGTTTCAGCTCGCCGAGCGAGGCGTGCGCGTGCGCCTCGTCGAGCAGAAGCCGACGAAGCGCACGCCCGCGCAGGTCGGCGATCACCTCGCGGAGCTCGTCTGCTCGAATTCGTTCCGCGGCGACGCGCTGACGAACGCGGTCGGGCTCCTCAAGGAGGAGATGCGGCGCGCGGGCTCGCTCGTCATGGACGTGGGCGAGCACACGCGCGTGCCGGCGGGGGGCGCGTTCGCGGTCGATCGCGAGCGCTTCTCGAGGCTCTTGACCGAGCGCCTCGAGGCGCACCCGCGGATCCGGATCGAGCGCCGGGAGGTCACGTCCATCCCCGCCGAGCGCCCGATCGTGATCGCGACCGGGCCGCTCACGAGCGACGCGCTCGCGAGCGCCATCGCGGAGCTCGTCGGGGCGGAGCACCTCGCGTACTACGACGCCATCGCGCCCGTCGTGAGCGCGGCGTCGATCGACGAGTCGAAGACGTTTCGCGCGAGCCGCAACGACAAGGGCGGCGACGACGCCTACCTCAACTGCCCGCTCACCCGCTCGGAGTACGAGGCCTTCGTCGCGGCGCTGCTCGCGGCCGAGAAGGTCCCGCCGCGCGCGTTCGAGGAGCCGAGGTACTTCGAGGGCTGCCTGCCCATCGAGGTGATGGCCGAGCGCGGCGAGCGCACGCTCGCGTTCGGGCCGATGCGCCCCGTGGGCCTCACGGACCCGCGCACGGGGCGGTGGCCCTACGCCGTGGTCCAGCTCCGCCCCGAGGACGTCGAGCGGACCGCGTACAACCTCGTCGGCTTCCAGACGCGGATGATGTGGCCCGAGCAGAAGCGCGTCCTCTCCATGATCCCGGGGCTCGAGAGCGTCGAATTCCTCCGCTACGGGAGCGTCCATCGCAACACCTTCGTCGAGGCGCCGCGCGCGCTCGCCGACGATCTCGCGATCGTCGGCGCAGAGGGCGTGCACCTCGCCGGCCAGCTCGCGGGCGTGGAGGGCTACGTGGAGAGCGCGGCGAGCGGGCTCGTCGTCGGCGTCGCGCTGGCGCGCTCGCTGCTCGGCGAGACGAGCTTCGTGGGCGCGCTCCCGCCGCGCGAGACGGCGCTCGGCTCGCTCTACGCGCACCTCCGCGCGAAGGTGGATCGCTATCAGCCCTCGAACGTGATGTTCAGCATGTTCCCGCCGCTCGAGGGCTGCTCGCCGAAGCTCCAGAAGCGCGCCCGCTACGCGGTGATCGCCCGTCGCGCGCTCGAGGCGCTCGCGCCCTGGCTCGAGGAGAGCGGCGCGGGCCGGCTCGAGACCGCGCGCACGCGCCTCGAGCTCGACGACGCCTCCGAGGCGGCGACCGACGCGACGTGAGGGAGACGATGATGCGCGAACGCCCACCCGCGAACGACTCGACGCCGCCCACGCGCGAGCCCCGGCGTCGTTGGTGGTGGCCGATCCTCGTCGTCCTCGGCGTGGCGCCTGCGCTCTTCGCCCTCTACATCATGTACTTCATCGCGCACTACGCCCTCGCGCACGACGAGGAGCGGTGCCCGTACGCGCTCGTCGAGACACGCGCCGTGGCCGCCGGCGTCCGGGTCCGCGAGGAGAGCCGGCGGTGCATCGACGAGGTCGAGGAGCATCGCTGGCTCGTCGAGCGAGGCACCGCGTCGCCGAACGAGCTCGGCCGCTATCCTCTCGAGGCGGCGGAGATCGAGCGAGGGTTCCCGTGGCGCGCCGCGATCGAGGACGGGCGCGTCGTGATCACGATCGAGAACCGAGGTCGCGGTGAGTTCGTCCTGCGCGAGCCCACGCCGGGGAGCGAGATGTAGCGGCGATCGCGATCGCGGCTTTGCTATCCTCGCCCTGATCGTGTGGAAGGACATCGTCGGATTGGTGCTCGTCGTCGCGTCCCTCGTGGGGCTCGGCGTGGGCGTGTACGAGGTGGCGATGCGCGACTACGTCGGCGCCGCGCTCGTGCTCTTCGCCGGCGTGGCGACGCTCCGCGGGTCCGTGGATCTCTTGCGCCCGACCGTGGGGGAGTGAGCCGATGGTGCGCGCGGCTCGCCTCGGCTCGATCGGCATCGGGGTCCTCGCGGCGCTGATGACGCTCGGTGGCTGCGGCGCGCCCGAGGGCCGCGCGGGCGCGGGATCCGACGCGGGGCGCGCTCACGCGGTCGCGCGGCCGCGCGAGGCGGCGCACGTCGGCGGCGACGTCGTCGCGACGCTCGACGGCGTGCCCATCACGATCGCCGAGGTGGAGGCGGCCGCGCGGGAGGCGGGGCTCGAGCCGGCGCTCGCGCTTCGTCGCCTCGAGGAGGAGCAGGTGCTCGGGGCCCTCGCGGCTCGTGCGTCGCTCGGCGAGGACGCCGAGGCGCGCGCCGCCGCGCGGCGCGCCGCGGTGCGCGCGCTCCTGCGCGAGCGGATCGAGGCCCCCAACACGCCCGAGGGGATCTCGAGCGCGGACGTCGAGGCGCGGCGCGTCGAGATCCAGGATCGCCTCCAGGTGCCCGAGACGCGTCGCGCGACCCACCTCCTCGTGCCGCTCGCCCCCGACGCCGATCCCGCGCAGCTCGACGCGGCGACGCGCTTGGCGAACGAGCTCCGAGCGGCGATCGTCGCGAGCGCCGATCCCTCGCTTCGCGCGGACGAGCTCGGCGGTCGGCGGGGCGCCTTCGACGTCCGCGTCGAGCACCTCCCGCCGATGAGCCGCCCCGAGCTCGACGCGCCCTTCGCCGACGCGCTCTTCGCGGCGACCGCGCCCGGCGTCCTTCCGTCCGTCGTTCGGACGAGGTTCGGCGTCCACGTCGTCGTGCTCGACGAGATCGTCCCCGCGTCGACGATCCCGCGGAGCGAGTGGGAGCCCGCGATCCGACGCCAGCTCGCGAACGAGCGTCGGCTCGCGGCGCTCGACGCGCTCGCGAGCGCGCTCCGCGCCCGGACGTCGGTCGAGATCGACGAGCGCGCGGCCTCGATCGCGCTGAGCGCGCCGCTCGGCGACGAGGGCGCCGCCGCGGAGCGGGCCCGATGACGCTCGACAAGGCGCCCCCGCTTCGAGCCGAGACCCCGCGCGACATGGCCGAGACCGGCTTCACGCCGATCCTGCGCGAGCTGACCGCGTCGATCCCGGAGGTCGAGGTCGCGATCTTCGTCGACGAGGAGGGGGAGTGCGTCGACTACTCGGCGAGGATCGGCATCTTCGACGCCAAGATCGCGGGCGCGCAGCTCCACGTGCTCACGCACGCGCTCGTCGAGCACGGCAAGCGCGCCTTCGGGGTGCCCTTCTCCTATCACGTGGTCGCGGAGTCGCGGGAGATCATCGTCCGAAGGGTGAGCGACGAGTACACGCTCGTGCTCCTCTGCGATCCGCCCGCGCCGCTCGCGCTCATCGGGCAGGCTCTCGGCGCCGCGGTGCGCGAGCTTCGGGTCGAGGGTGGGATCGCCCCGCCTCCCTGGGAGCCGGTCCAAGAGGCGCTGCTCGTCGAGCTTCGTCCCGCGGTGGGCTGGGGCTACGCCCCGAGCGCGTTCGTGGAGTCCGGGGCCCGTCACGAGCTCGCCGCGGTGATGGGGCGCTGGGTGGAGGACGCGGCGGACGACGCGGTCTGCTTCCTCGTCCGCATGCCGTCGGGCGAGGAGACGGTCCTCGTGCACGACGCGCGCGAGGGGCGCTGGTCGCGGCGCCCGGGCCGCTGAGCGAGCGGTGGCGGCCGCGCGCGCCCTGCGGCGTCGTTGAAGCGCCTCGTCGAGCCAGATAGCATCCTCCGCGTGAGCCGTCGTTGCCCGAGCTGCGGGACCCTCTACGAAGAATCGATCGCGTTCTGCGGCCACGACGGCACCGTGACGATCCACGTCCCCGAGGCCGGGGAGGAGGCCGACCCACGGCTCGGCCAGCGCTTCGGCGAGTACGTCGTCGTGATGCGCGTCGCGGACGGCGCGATGGGCCGGGTCTACGAGGGGCGACACGTCACGACCCGCCAGAAGGTCGCGATCAAGGTCTTGCACGCGGACGTCGCGCGCGATCGCGTCGCCGTCGAGCGCTTCAAGCGCGAGTACGAGACGGCCCAGGAGATCGACTCCCGCCACGTCGTTCGGGTCATCGACTTCGGCGGCACCGGCGACGGCTCGTTCTACCTGACGATGGAGTACCTCGAGGGGGAAGAGCTCGGCGCGCTCTTGCGTCGCGAGGGCGCGCAGCCGCTCGCGCGCGTCGTTCGCATCCTCGCGCAGGTGGCGCTCGGCCTGACCGACGCGCACGCGATCGGCGTCGTCCACCGCGATCTCAAGCCGGACAACCTCTTCCTCGTCTCGACCCCGGAGGGCGACGACGTGCGCATCCTCGACTTCGGATCCGTGAAGCTCCAGATGGAGACCGGGCCGAAGCTGACGGCCTTCGGCACCACGCTCGGCTCGCCGTACTACATGTCGCCCGAGCAGGCGATGGGGAAGGCGGACGTGGACAACCGCACGGACGTCTTCGCGCTCGCCGCGATCACCTACGAGATGCTGACGGGCCGGATCGCGTTCGACGGGGCGGCCGTCGCGCAGATCCTCATGAAGATCATGAAGGAGTCGCCCGCGCCCCTCGCGAGCGTGCGCCAGGGCCTCCCCGCCTCGCTCGACGACGTGATCGACGCGGGGCTCGCCAAGGAGAAGGGCGCTCGTCACGCGGACGCGCTCGCCTTCGCCGCCGACGTCCTCGGCGCGCTCGGCCTGATCGTGCCCGGGGCGCCGCTCGGGCGCGAGACGATCGAGGCGTGGGCTGCGCGGCCTCGAGCCGAGATCGACGCCGCCCTCGCCGCCGCGACGCCGCGGCCGGCGCGCGCGTTCGGGGCGCCGGCGCCGACCCCGCCGTCGAGCGGCGCTCCGGCGCAAGCGCAGCCGACGAGCGCGGGGCCCGGCGGTGATGGAGCGCCCATCGTCGCGACGATCCCGGGAGCCCAGGCGCCTCGCTGGGGGCTCTGGCTCGGGATCGGCTGCGCGGTGCTCTTCGTGCTGAGCCTCCTCGTCGCCGCGGCCCTCTGGGCGAAAACGCTGCTCGGCTAGCGCTCGGAGGCGTCGTCCTCCGCGGCGCCCGGTGCAGCCGCGCTCGGTGCAGCCGCGCTCGGTGCAGCCGCGCTCGGGGCGCGTCCCTCGGGGAGCTTCAGCAACCCTCCGACGAGCGCGACGAGGATCTGGGCGGCCCAGACGAGGAGGCTCGCCGCGACGGCGTCCGAGCCAGGCACGCCGAGCGGCGCGTAGAGCCGCTGGAAGATCTCCTCACGCGCGCCGGTGCCTCCCACCAAGAAGGGCAGAAACGCGGTCGCCATCGCGAGCGGGACGATCACGAGGGAGTCGGTGAGGGCTACGCTCGGCGCGAGGGAGGCGACGATCACGTGACCGGTCCAGGCGACGACCGACTGCGTCACGAGCGAGAGCAGGATCGCGACGACGAAGGGTCGAGGCCGAACGATCGTCGGCAGCCGCTCGGCCTGCTCGCGGAGCTTGCCGGGGAGCCGAGGGGCGAGCGCGCGACCGGCCGCGATCGCGACGACCGCGCTCGCGCTCGCGAGGACGCCGAGGAGCGAGATCGCGGTCACGTGGTTCGTGTCCGCCACGGGGAGGGGGAAGACGCTCGCCGTGATCGCGACGACGAGGAGCAGCCCGACGAGCCCGAGCACGCGATCCACGAGGACCACGGCGCCCGCTCCGGTGACGCCGGCCTCCCCGAACGCGGCGCGGGACGCGTAGCCGCGGACGACGTCGCCCCCGACGCCCCCAGGCAGGCAGGTGTTGTAGAAGAAGCCGATGTAGTTGAGCCGAACGAGCACGCCGAGCGCCGGCGGCCGCGGCGCGCCGTAGGCCTCGAGCAGCATGCGCCAGCGGACGCTCCCGACCACGAGGTTGAGCGCGGTCGAGACGCACGCGACCGTGAACGCGAGCGGAGAGACGCGAGCGAACGCGGCGAGGACGGCGCCGGTGTCGACGCGCCACGCCACCCACGCGAGCGCGGCGAGGCTCAGCGAGACGCGCAGCGCGATCGACAGCGCCGCGCGGCGTCGCGCGGAGCGCCCGCTCTCTCCTGCGTCGTGGTCCTCGGTGGGCCTCGTCGTCACGCGTCGTTCATTCGACGGCCGCGGCTCACTGGAGCTCGATCCGAACGCGCGCGGTCTCGCCGGGTTGCACGTCGACCGAGCGGGTCCGCGAGACGTTCAGCTCGGGGTTCGTGCAGGTGATCGTGTGCCGCCCCGAGGGGACGGAGTGGTTGACGATCGGGGTCTCGCCCACGGGGCGTCCGTCGATCGAGACGTTGCACCAAGGGGTCGCCGCGACCGTGATCGCGCCGGGGCCCGAGGCCGTCGCGGGCGGGTTCGACGTCTGCGCGCCGCTCGCGCCGGGACCAGGGCCGCGCTCGCGCTCGCGCTCGAGCTCGACCGCGAGCTCCGTTCGCCGGCCGCCCGGGAGCCGCAGCTCGCGGTCTTGGGTCCTTCGCCCCTCGCGCATGACGCGCAGCCGATGCGTGAGCGCGCTCGTGCGGATCTCGAACGGGCTGCCTGTCTCGTACCAGGTCGAGTCGAGCTGCACGCGCGCGTCGGGCGGGACCGTCGTGAGGACGAGCAGCGCCTCGTCGGGGCCGAGCGGCGTGCGCTCGAGCGCGAAGGTGAGGTCCTCGACCTGACCCGCGCGCAGCGTGACGGTTCGCGTCTCGGAGACCCAGCCCGCGAGCGAGACGGCGACGACGTGCTCGACGCTCGGATCGAGGCCCTCGACGCGGAAGGGGGTGACGTGCGCCGTGTCGGCGCCGTCGATCACGATCGCGGCCCCGGGGGGCGTGGTCGTGACGTTGACCATCGCCTGGGTCGCCGCCGAGGGCCGCTCGAGCGTGAGCGAGACGCGGTGCTCGGGCGCCGCCTCGGTGAGATCGATCGCCTCCGACGACGGGACGAACCCCTCGGCCGAGACCTGGACGACGTAGTGCGCCAGCGGCAGCTCGCGCAGGGTGGCGGGGGTGCGCTCGGGTCTTCGTGCGCCGTCGATCGAGATGGCCGCTCCGGGCGGTGTGCTCTCGACGATGATGACACCCGGCCCGACGGGCGGGCCCTGGGGCTGCTCGCGCAAGAGGAGCGCCGCGACGACGGCGACGACGGCGAGTACGCCGATCACGGCGGCGGCGGCCCACGCGAGCCGGCTCGAGCGCCGCGCTCGGACGCCCGACATCGTCGCCTCGCGCGCGGCGGCTTCTTCCTCGGCCGCCGCCTGCGCGGCGATGACCTCGGCGAGCTCTCGCCCCTCCGCGAGCATCTGCTTCTGTTGGGCGAGCTTCTCCGCGAAGAGGCGCTGCATCCACTCGCCGACCGAGAGGGGGCTCACCTTGAGCTGCGCGTCTCGGATGAAGTCCTCGAGATCGGACTGCATCTGGCGAGCGCTCTGGTAGCGCTCGGCCGGATCCTTCGCGAGCGATCGGAGGATGATCCGCTCGAGGGCCTCGGGGATCCCGGGGTTCAGATCGCGCGGCTTCGGATACTCGCCGTCGACGATCATCCGGAGCGTCTCCATCTCGTTCTGCCCACGGAAGAGGCGGCGCCCCGTCGTGAGCTCGAAGAGGATGATGCCGAGCGAGAAGATGTCGCTGCGCCCATCGAGCGGGAGCCCCTGCGCCTGCTCTGGGCTCATGTAGGGGACCTTGCCCTTGAGCTGGCCCGAGCCCGTGTCCTCCATCGAGCTGCGGCCCGCCTTCGCGATGCCGAAGTCGACGAGCTTCACGTCGCCGTTGAAGGTGAGCAGGATGTTCTGGGGCGAGACGTCGCGGTGGACGATGTTCATCGGCTCGCCCGCGAGCGTCGTCTTCTCGTGGGCGTGGGCGAGCCCCGCGCAGCAGCCGATCACGATGGCGAGGGCGTGCTCGATCGGGAAGGTCGTCTCGTGGACCTTCTTCATCTGCCGGACGATCGACCGCAGATCCTCGCCGTGGATGTGCTCCATGGCGATGTAGAACTGCCCCTCCGCCTCGCCGACGTCGTAGATGTGGCAGATGTTGGGGTGGTTCAGCGTCGCCGAGATCTTCGCCTCTTGGAGGATCAGATCGACGAAGGCGCGGTCCTTCGCGAGGTGCGGGAGGATCCGCTTGACGACGATCAGCTTCTCGAAGCCGGCCACCGAGCGCTGGAGCGCCAGGAAGAGCTCCGCCATGCCACCCACGGCGAGCTTGCGGATCAGCGTGTACTTGCCGAATCGCCTCGGCATCTGAGCGTCGCCCTCGCTCGCACCTCCGGCTTCGGGCGGGATGGGAGGAGGCGACGCTCCGGGACGCGCGGGGATCGGGGGCGGCTGGGAGACGCGGTTGCCGGCGGGCGCCGAGCTCATGGCCTACCTTTCACGCATGCGAACTGACCGATACGAACGAAGCGCGAGCGTGTGTCGCCCTCACGCGGACCTGAGCGAGTATGCCACGGCGGCTCGGTCGGCTGTCAACGCCGAGGTGCGCCGCGGGCTCAGGGGCGATCGCGGAAGAGCGTCGGGATCTTGAGCGGGCCGGCGGGGTCGGACGGGTCATCGTCGGGGCGGCTGCTGCCGCCGCCTCCTCGCAGCCGGACGAGGATGGGGGCCATCCCGCGCACCACGTCGACCTCGACCGTCGTCGTCCGCGCGCCGAGGTGCGCCTGGAGTCGGACGTGCTCGCCGACGGGGAGGAGCAGCGTGCAGGGGGCCGACTCGCAGGAGATCCCGTCGTCACCGACGACCTCGATCCGCGCTCCAGCCGGCGTCGTGACGATCCCGACCCCGATCCGCTCCGGGCCCGCGTCGGGCTCGGCGGCGTCGGGCGCGGGGATGAACGCGTCCGGTATCAGGATCGCCGCGTCCGGGGTGTCTGGAGGGGTCGAGGAGCTCGACACGGCGTTCGGCGGATCGGCCGTCGCGCCCTCGCGGCCGAGCCAGAGGTAGGCGAGCGCCGCGCCGCCGCCGGCGAGCACGATGAGGACGATCCCCGCGCCGAGCATCGAGCGCTTGGGGCGCGTCGCGAGCCCCTCGTCCGAGCCGATCGCGAGCGGCTCCTGGGGCGGCGCGACGGGCCGCGCCTGATCCCCGTAGCCCATCCGCGTCGAGCGCTCGCTCGCGCTCGCTCCGGCGAGGGTGCCCGTCCGCTTGGCGATCGGGGCCGCGTCCGACGGGCCGATGCCGCGAACGGCCTGCTCGAGCACCTCGATGAACTCGTCGCAGGTCGCGAAGCGATCGTTCGGCTCCTTGGCGAGGGCGCGCTGGACGAACGCCTCGACCGAGTCGGGAACCTTGACGCTCGGGTTGGCCTGGGAGAGCCGCGGCGGCTCCTCGAACATGTGCTGGGTGAGGATCCCCATGAACGTGTCCCCGGTGAAGGGAACCCGTCCGGTGAGCAGCTCGAAGAAGATCACGCCGAGGGCGTAGATGTCGACGCGGTGATCGAGGCTTCGACCGGCCGCTTGCTCGGGCGACATGTACTCCGGAGTCCCGAAGATCATGCCGGTCTTCGTGAGCTTTCGCCCCGGCTGCCCCGGCGTCTCGAGATCGCTCATCTTCGCGATGCCGAAGTCGACGATCTTCACGAAGTCGGGGCGATCGTCGCGCCGGATGAGGAAGATGTTCTCGGGCTTCATGTCGCGATGGACGATGCCCTTCGCGTGAGCCGAGGCGAGCGAGCGCGCGCACTGGCAGAGGATGTCGACCGTCCGCGCGAGCGGGAGCGTGCCTTCGCGCGCGAGGGTGTCCGAGAGGTCCTCGCCGTCGAGCAGCTCCATGACGAAGTAGCTCGCGCCCGACGGCGTCTCGCCGAAGTCGGAGATGTCGACGATGTGCTCGCTGCCGATCCGCGACGCGCTCTTGGCCTCCTGGCGGAAGCGCGCGACGACGTCCGGCCGCTTCGAGTAGTCGTCGCGGAGCACCTTCAGCGCGAGGCGCTTCTCGATGACGATGTGCTCGACCTCGTAGACGATGCCCATGCCGCCCTCGCCGATCCGGCGGATCACGCGGTAGCGCTCGTCGATCACGGCGCCGAGCAGCGGATCGTCGGACGCGGCGGGCGCGGCGGCGAGCTCCGACGCCGTCGTGAGCCGCGTCCCGTCGTTCGGGCAGAAGACCTCGCCGGCCTCGTACTCGCTCTTGCAGACGGGACAGATCTTACTGAGCACGCAGCCTCGACGGGTCTCGAGAGGCGGAGGATGCCGCGCGGGTCGGCCGGCCTCGAGCGTCGCGACGCTAGCACCCCGCCTCGAAACCGGTCAATCGAGCCGAGCCTCGCGAGCACGCGATCACGACGTCCTCGTGCGCCGAGCGGGGGCACGTGCGAGCCTCCCTTTCGATGACGTCGTCGCCGAAGGACGATGCTGGCGCCGCCGCCGTGGCGACGGGGCGGCGGCCCGTCCGCATGCTCGAGAGCGCGCTCGTCGATCAGATCGCGGCCGGGGAGGTCGTCGAGCGGCCCGCGAGCGTGGTGAAGGAGCTCGTCGAGAACGCGCTCGACGCGCAGGCGACGTCGATCCGCGTCGAGACGGAACAGGGAGGGCTCGCGCGGATCGTGGTGAGCGACGACGGCCTCGGGATGGATCGCCAGGACGCCGTGCTCGCGCTCTCGCGCCACGCGACGAGCAAGATCGGCTCGCTCGAGGAGCTCCACGTCGTGCGCTCGCTGGGCTTTCGAGGCGAGGCGCTTCCGTCGATCGCGTCCGTGAGCCGCTTCGAGCTCCGCACGCGGCCTCACGACGCGCTCGAAGGGACGGAGGTCCGCGTCGAGGGCGGCGGCGCGCTCGACGTGCGGCTCGGGGCGGGGAGCCCGGGCACGACCGTGCGCGTCGACGATCTCTTCTTCAACGTCCCGGCCCGGCGGAAGTTCCTGAAGCGGCTCGAGACGGAGTCGGCGCACGTCGGAGAGACGCTGCTCCGCGTCGCGCTCGCGCGGCCTTCGCTGCGGCTCTCCTGGCTCCGCGACGGTCGCCGCGCGCGGGACTGGGCCCCCACGGGTGATCCCCACCAGCGCGCCTACCAGGTGTTCACGGGCGAGAGGCTCGTCTCGATCGAGGGCGAGCGCGACGGGGTCCGCGTCCGCGCCGTGCTCGGCGCGCCCGAGCGGGCTCGGCAGGGCGCGCTGCGCCTGCACCCGTCGGTCAACGGCCGCATCGTGCGCGATCGCGCGCTCCTGCGGGCCGTCGCGTTCGCCTACGGCGACGCGCTCCCGGCGGGCCGCTTCCCGATCGGGGCGATCTGGATCGAACTCGATCCCGCGCGGGTGGACGTGAACGTGCACCCGCAGAAGTCCGAGGTGCGCTTCGCCGACGCGAGCGTCGTCTTCTCGGCCGTGACGCGCATCCTCGCGTCGGGGCTCGGCCAACGACCCTTCGCCGCGCGCGCGCCGATGGGTCGGAGCGCGAGCGCCGAGCCCCGCCACGAGACGCGCCCCTACGCCCCGCTCGAGCCCGCCTCCGCGCGCGTCGCCGAGGCGCTCGCTCCGAGCCACGCGCCCGCCGAGGCGAGCGCCCTCGCCGGGGCCCCAGCGAGCCGAGGCCCGCTCGCCACGCGTCTGCTCGGAGAGCTCGAGCGTCGCTACCTGGTCTGCGAGGCCGCGTCGGGGCTCGTCGTGATCGATCGGCACGCGGCGGACGAGCGCGTCCTGCTCGCGCGCCTCGCGCTCGCTCACCGAGACGGAGAGGTCGCTTCGAGCCGCCTCCTCATGCCCGCGCGCGTCGCGCTCGACGAGCTCGAGGCTCGGACGCTCGCGGAGAAGGAGCCGCTGCTCGCGACGCTCGGGCTCGAGGCGCGCCTCTTCGGCGAGCGCGAGGCGCTGCTCGTCGGGATCCCGGTGATTGCCCGGCGCGCCTCGCTCGAGCGCCTGCTCCACCGCGTGCTCGAGGCGCTCGCGCTCGGCGCGCCCCGCCCCGGCGTCGATCCGCTCGACGCGGCGCTCGCGGCGATCGCCTGCGAGGCGGCGATCCGCCCGGGCGAGGCGCTCTCGTTCGACGAGCAGGCCGCGCTCGTGCGCGCGCTCGACGCCGCCCCGCCGAGCTCCCCGACGCCGCACCACGCGCGCGTGTTCGTTCACGCGATCGCGCTCGACGACCTCGCGCGGCGCTCCGAGGGCTCGTGAGCCCGCCGTCCTCGCCCATCGTCGTCGTCGCCGGGACGACCGCCAGCGGCAAGACGGCGCTCGCGATCGAGCTCGCGCGCCGGCTCGGCGGCGAGCTGATCGGCGCGGACTCCGTGCAGGTCTATCGAGGCTTCGACGTCGGCTCGGCCAAGCCGACCCGCGAGGAGCTCGGCTCGATCCGACACCACCTCGTCGACGTCGTCGATCCCGACGAGCCGATCGACGCGGCGCGCTACGCGTCGATGGCCGACGCCGCGATCCGAGCCGTGCAGGAGCGCGGGCGCGTCCCCATCGTGGTCGGCGGGACCGGGCTCTGGCTGCGCGCGCTCGTCCGCGGCCTCGTCGCGCTCCCGGCGCCCGAGCCGCGTCTGCGCGCCGAGCTCGAGCGCCGTGTCGCGCAGGACGGCGCCCCTCGCCTGCATGAGCGGCTCGCTCGCGTCGATCCGCGCGCGGCGAGCGCGATCCACCCGAACGACGCGCTCCGCATCGTGCGCGCGCTCGAGATCTTCGAGCAGACGGGGCGTCCGCTCGGCGAGCTGCGCCACGAGCACGCGCTCGGGGCGCCGCGGCGGCCCACCTTCTTCCTCGCGCTCGATCGCGACCGCGAGGTGCTCCGAGCCAGGCTCGCCGCGCGCACGGACGAGATGCTCCGGCGCGGGCTCGTCGAGGAGGTGCGCGGCCTCCTCCTCTGCTGGCCGCGCGAGGCGCGGGCGTTCGGGAGCGTGGGCTACCGCGAGGTGGTCGAGCACCTCGACGGCGTCCGCGACCTCGAGGCGATGCGGGAGGCCATCCTGCGCGCGTCCTTCGTGTACGCGCGGCGTCAGCGCACGTGGTTTCGGAGCGAGCCCGGCGTGTCGGCTCGCTACGATCTCGACGTCGTGTCCGTCGACGCCATCGAGCGCGACGTGCGCGCCTTTCTCGACGCGCCCGGCGCGCACGCGTCGCTCAGCTCGGAGCCCCCTCCTTGAACTTCTTCGCCCACCTCGTCGTCGCGCGCCGGCTCGACCGCGACCCCTCCTTCCTCCTCGGCGCGATGCTCCCCGACTTCGCCTCGATGTCGGCCTCGCGCCTCGCGGAGATCACCGAGCCGACCCTCGCCGCGGGCGTGAAGGAGCACTACCGCACGGACGAGGCCTTCCACGGCGGCGATCGCTTCGTCGCGCTCTGTGTGGACGCGGGCCCCCGCCTCGAGCGCCGCGGCCTCTCCTGGGGCGCCGCGCGCGCCATCGCCCACGTCGGCACGGAGCTCTTCCTCGACGGCGAGCTCGCCCACCTCGAGCGCGACGCCCTCGCCGACTACGCGCTCGCCGTCACGGCCGCCCGCGAGGAGCCGCTCGCCTCCGAGATCCGCTTCCGCGAGCCCGAGGGCCGCGTCCGCTTCCTCACGATGCAGCGCCGCCTCGCCGGCCGCGAGACGCCCGCTCGCTACGCCGACCCCCGCTTCGTCCGCGACGTCCTCGTCCGCATCCTCGCGCCTCGCCCGCGCCTCGCCGTCGATCCGAGCTGCCACGACGCCCTCCTCGACGAGCTCCGCGCCCTCGCCGAGCGCGTGGCCGAGAGCCGCGACGCGCTGGTGGGGGAGACGATCGAGCGGATGGGGTGAGGGGCGCCTTCGACCCGCGGGATCAGCTCACGCGCTCGAAGCGGCTGTACTGGAACGACTGCACCTTGCCCGCGGGCGTTCGGTGCGCGTCCTTGCGGCTCTCGACGAGGCGAAAGTCCGGGCCGAGCGTCGCCGCGAGGTCTTCCGGCTCGTAGCGCACGACGGGGAGCCCGCTACAGCGCTCGGGCCCGTCGCTCGCGAACGTCGCGAGGATGGCGTGGCCACCGACCGGGAGCGCGCGCTGGAGGGTGGCGAGGTACGCCTCGCGGTCCTCCTCCTCGACCATGAAGTGGAACACCGCGCGATCGTGCCAGACGTCGAAGCGCTCCTCGGGCTCCCACGTCCGCACGTCGCGCGCGAGCCAGCGCACCTCCCGCGCCCGCTCGCCGAGCCGCGCGCGCGCCTTCTCGAGCGCCGCCTCGGCGATGTCGACGACGGTGAGGTCGGAGTAGCCGGCCTCGACGAGGGCGTCGACGAGCCGCGACGCGCCCGCCCCGACGTCGACGATCCGCGCCGTCTTCGGCGCTCCGGTTCGCTCGACGAGCCCGAGGGAGAGGGCGGCTCGCTCCTCAAACCACGAGACCTCGTCCTCGCGCTTCTCGCGGAACACGCGCTCCCAATGATCGCGTTCGGGGGGGATGGGAGGGGACATGGGGGCGAGCATTCGATGGGGCACGTAGGCGCGCAATTGAGACCTCGGCGCAGCGGTGGGTTCTTCGTGCGCGTCTGGTAGGGGCGTATGGCGGACTCGGATCTCTCCCCTCCGCGGCGGCCCTGGGCTTCCTCGTCGATCGCGTCGCGGGCGCCGTGCTGGGCGTCGGCTTCATCGCGCTCCTCCTGCTCCTCTCCACCGTGATCGCCCGGGCGAGCATGGCGAGCCTCTCCGACGAGGCCTTCGACGCGATGGAGCGGACGCTCGCCGCGCGCTGTCAGCCGACGACGAGATAGAGCGTGATCGCGACGTAGACGGGGGCGAGGACGAGGAGGGCTCGCCCCGCGTAGCCGAAGAAGGAGGGGGTCTCGTACCTCGACGCCTCCGCGATGGCCTTCACCATGAAGTTCGGGCCGTTGCCGATGTAGGTGTTCGCGCCCATGAACACCGCCCCGACGCTGATCGCGACGAGGAAGGCGTTGGGCATCCCGACGATCTCGGGCGCGAGGTGACGTGCCTCGGAGAGCCCCTGAGCCGCGGAGAAGAAGGTGAGGTAGGTCGGAGCGTTGTCGAGGACGCTCGAGAGGCCACCCGTGACGAGGAAGTACTGCCACGGGTGCACGAGCCCGAGCTCCGCGCCGCGTGCCTCGAGCATGGCGAGGGCGGGGACCATCGTCACGAAGATGCCCGCGAAGAGGACGGCCACCTCGAGGATCGGCCCGAAGCTGAAGCCGTTCTCTTCGCGCGCCTTCTTCGACACGGCGAAGATCGAGACGAGCGTGAGGGCGACCATCGCCGACTCGCGCCAGGGCGTGTCGAGGAAGACCGCGCCGATCACGCCGAAGAGGAGCGCGACGTTCGGGAGCCCGCGGACCCGCAGCGGATCGACGGACGCCTTGTCGCGCGCGATGTCCTCGGGCGCCTCGGCGCGATACGCGCGCGCGTCGATCGCGTAGAAGAGCGCGAGGAGGTACGCGTTCGCGAGCAGCCAGAAGGGCAAGAGGCCGAACGTCCAGCCGAAGGGGACGCCTCGCAGGTAGCCGAGGAAGAGCGGTGGATCACCGAGCGGCGTGAGCAGGCCGCCGCAGTTCGAGACGACGAGGAGGAAGAAGAAGGGGATGTGCGCGCGCCTCTTCCGCTCCGAATTGGTCCGGAGCAGGAGGCGGATGAGCAGCATGCTCGCGCCCGTCGTCCCGACGAGGCTCGCGAGCACGGCGCCGATCGCGAGGATGGCGGTGTTCGTGGAGGGCCGGCCCTCGAGATCCGCGTCGATGTGGATGCCGCCGGCGATGACGAAGAGCGAGCCGAGGAGCGCGAGGAACGAGACGTACTCGATCGCGCTGTGGACGAGGCCGGCGGGGTAGACGAGGCCGAGGTAGATCGCGACGGGGGCCGAGAGCAGCGCCGCGACGATCCCCTTGTTTCGGTTGCTCTCCCAGAAGTGAGGGGCCGCGAGCGGCAGGATCGCGATGGCCGCGAGCAGGAGCGCGAAGGGCGCGATCGAGAGGAGCGGCGCGTGCTCACCGAAGCTGTGGGCGTCGTGCATGGCGCGCCACCATCACGGCCCGGAGCCGCGCGGTCAAGCGCTCGCGCCCCGGCGAGCGCCGCGTCGTCGCGCGGCGCGCTAGCAGCTCGCGCCGGTATGCTCGCAGCCGTTGGTCACGTCGCCGTCGCAGTCGCTGTATCCCGTCTCGCACGTCGTGAAGGTGCACGAGCCGCTCATCGTGCACGCGGGCGTCGCGTGCAGGACGCTGGAGCAGGTGTTGCCGCAGCTCCCGCAGTTGGGGAGGGCGTTGTTCGGCGTCTCGCAGCCGTCGGCGATGCCGCCGGTGCAGTCGAGCCAGCCGGCGTCGCAGCTCGAGTAGCCGCAGGTGCCGCTCGACGAGCAGGTGCGGGTCGCGTGCAGGACGCTGGAGCAGTTGTTGCCGCAGCTCCCGCAGTTGGGGATCGCGTTGTAGGGCGTCTCGCAGCCGTTGGCGCGCCCGCCGGTGCAGTCGAGCCAGCCGGCGTCGCAGCTCGAGTAGTCGCAGGTGCCGCTCGTGGCGCAGATGGGGGCCGCGTGCTGGACGCTGGAGCAGTTGTTGCCGCAGCTCCCGCAGTTGGGGAGGGCGTTGTTCGGCGTCTCGCAGCCGTCGGCGATGCCGCCGGTGCAGTCGAGCCAGCCGGCGTCGCAGCTCGAGTAGCCGCAGGTGCCGCTCGACGAGCAGGTGCGGGCCGCGTGCTGGACGCTGGAGCAGTTGTTGCCGCAGCTCCCGCAGTTGGGGATCGCGTTGTAGGGCGTCTCGCAGCCGTTGGTGCGTCCGCCGGTGCAGTCGAGCCAGCCGGCGTCGCAGCTCGAGTAGTCGCAGGTGCCGCTCGACGAGCAGGTGCGGGTCGCGTGCTGGACGCTGGAGCAGTTGTTGCCGCAGCTCCCGCAGTTGGGGATCGCGTTGTAGGGCGTCTCGCAGCCGTTGGCGACGCCGCCGGTGCAGTCGAGCCAGCCGGGGTCGCACGACGAGTAGGTGCAGGCCGACATCGCGCACATCATGGACGCGTGGGGGGTGCCGGCGGCGCAGTCGTGCCCGCAGCTCGCGCAGTTGCCCGTGCTCGAGCGCGTGTCGACGCACGCGCTGCCGCAGCACTCGTTCCCCGCGCCGGGGCAGGCCTCGGCGCGCGCGGCGCCGACGGTCCCGCCGCAGCGGCACCGCCCGCCGCCACACGTCTCGGAGGCGCCGCAGCGGACGCCGCACCCGCCGCAGTGCGCGGGGTTGGTGTCGGTGTCGATGCAGGTGTTCGCGCAGCAGACGTTGGCCGCGCCAGGGCAGGCCTCAGCGCCCGAGGCGCTCACGCCGCCGCAGGTGCATCGACCCGCGTTGCACGTCTCGCCCTCACCGCAGCGGATGCCGCACCCGCCGCAGTGGTTCGTGTCGTTGGCCGTGTTCGCCTCGCAGCCGTTGGTCGCGCTGCCGTCGCAGTCGAGGAAGGGGGCGACGCACGCGCAGTCCCCACCGGCGCAGTCCTGGTTGTTCCCGCAGGCGCGCCCGCACGCGCCGCAGTTCAGCCGATCGCGATCGAGGTCGATCTCGCAGCCGTTCGTGGGCACGTGGTCGCAGTCGGTCCAGCGTCCCGAGGCGTCGGGAGCGTCGCAGGCGCAGCCGAACCGATCGTCGCGTCGGTCGGGATCCTCGTGCGTGCGCTCGCAGTGCATGTGGGCGCCGCACACGTAGCCGCAGCTCCCGCAGGAGCTGTCCTGATCGACGCGGACGCGCGCCCCCGTGCAGCAGTCCTCGTTGGGCGCGGTCACGACGCCGCATCCACCGCAGTACTCCGAGTAGGTGTCGCTGCGGCCGTAGTAGACGGGGGTCGCGCCGCTGCCGATCCGCACGCAGCCGTCCCACGGCCGCGTCCCGTCCTCGCCGAGGGGCGGCAGCTCGTCGATGATCCCGTTGCAATTGTTGTCGATTCCGTCGCACGGATCCTCGGGCGCGAAGGGTCGCACGTCGCGCCCGTGGTACTGGCACGTCGCCGTTCCGTCCGCCCGCTCGATGCACGTCGCGGGGGCGCGGCAGGGCGGCGGGGTGCCGTCGGTCGGCGTGCACGTCGGGAACGTCCCGAGCGTGAATTCGGGCTCGTCGTTGCAGTCGCCCGCGACGCCCGCGGGGAGCCCGGCGAGGAAGCCGTCGCCGTCCGCGTCGCGAGCGCCGTACGCGTCGCAGGCGAGGTTCTCGCGGCAGCTCTCGGAGATCGTCGTGAGGCAGTTCTCGGGCGCGCCGTCGTAGATCTCGGGGTTCGCGTCGTTGCAGTCCCTGCCGCCGGCCGTCGTGGCCGCCTGGCCGTCATGGTCGAGGTCGCCCGCGGGACATGGGGCGTCGACGCCGTCACCGTCCTCGTCGATGTGGTTCCCGCAGATGTCCCGGCGGCCGGGGTTGACGCCGGGGTCGCAGTCGTCCGGATCGCAGTCGGTCGTGATCGTGGCGGTGCACGCGCGCCAGCCGTCGCGGTCTCGATCGTTCGTGTCCGTGCAGCCCGGGCCATCGTCGATGAAGCCGTTGCAGTCTTGATCGATGTCGTCGCCCCTGGGCTCGCCATCGACGAGCGTGCAGCGATCGACCGCGATCCCGGTGGTCGGCATGGCGGGGAACCCGCGCGCGAGCCGATCGCCGTCGGCGAGGCCGTAGTGCGGCGTGAGGTCGACGTTCGGGTGCACGCTCGCGTCCTCGTCGTCGCAGTCGGTGTAGGCGCCGGGCGCGCCGTCGCTCGCGGCGGGGTAGCCGTCGCCGTCCGCGTCGCAGAGATCGTTGTGGCCGTCGCAGTCGGTGTCCGCGGGATCGGTGCACGAGTCTGGCGCGTTCGGGTACGTCAGCGGATCGTGGTCGTTGCAGTCGCAGTGGTCCGTCAGCGGGTCCTGCCCGGAGCGGCACGCGCTGAACCCATCGTGGTCGTCGTCCTGGCACCGCGCGTCCGCGCCATCGCAGTCTTGATCGAGCCCGTCCTCGCAGACCTCGATCGCGCCCGGGTAGCGGGTGGGATCGTCGAGCGCGCAGTCGACGCGACCGGGCCCGTCGCAGAGGACGGGATCGTCCGCGGCGCACGGCACGCCGCCGCTCGCGTCCGCGTTCGGGCGTGCGCAGGTGATCGTGGGCCGGCTCGGGAAGCCGTCGAGGTCGGCGTCCTCGCTCCGGTCGATGGGGACGAGCCAGACTTGCTCGTGGACGGGGCCGCTCACGACGAGGCACCGCTGCGCGACGAGGTTCCCCTCCTCGGTCGGCCGCGGGGCGGAGAGGATGATCATCACCTCACGCGTCTCGGTGAGGCGCATCGCGATGCGCAGCGGGTTCGCGCGGAGCGAGGCCGCGTCGCGATCGACCGTCTGGGGGCGTCGGCTCGGGCTCCCGCGCCCATCGAGCGGGATGACCGTCATGGTGAGGACACCGAGGTCCTCCGGCGAGGTGACCTCGAGGAGGATGACGTGCTCTTCCTGGACGCACGCCGTCGAGAGGGTCGCGAGGCCGAGCGCGAGCACGCCGGCGAGGCGAGCGAGTAAGCGGAAGCGAGCCCGAGCGGTCTGAAGTCCGGTCACGCTCCGATGGTACCAAGCCTCGCGCCCTCCGCGCGCGCCGGATGCAACTCCCGCGAGCCGTGCCAGAGTCGAGGCCGGATGACCTTCGGCTACATCGGCTACATCTGGGCCCTCCTCGTGTGCGGCGGGGCGAGCCTCGTGCTCTTCGGCTCCGCGGCGCTCCTCTACGCCGTCGGTCGACGGGGTCGCGCGGCCGAGCCCGCGATCCGCGTCGAGAGCATCCCCCTGCGCCGCGACGAGGACGCGTCGACGTCGGGGGAGGCGTGAGCGAGGAGCGGCGCCCGCCCGTCGTCGACGCCGAAGACGAGCCGAGCGCCTCCTCCGCGGCGGACGCTCGGCGTCGCGCGGAGCTCGAGACCCTCGTCGATCTGGAGTGGGGCCGCGTCGTCGAGGCCGTCGCGGGGCGCTGTCGGGGCCCGCTGCGCGAGGCGCTCGGGCGCGAGGGGGGCGCGACGCTCGCGCTCGCGAGCGACATCGAGGAGGCGAGGGGGCTCGTTCGCGAGACCGAAGAGGCGCTCGACGCTCGGCGCGAGGCCTCGCCGCTCCCGCTCGATGGCATCCGCGACGTCCGCGCCTCGCTCGCGCGCGCCGAGAAGCTCGGCGTGCTGATGGGCGCCGAGCTCTTCGAGATCCAGACCACGCTCGGCGCGGCGCGGCGGCTCCGGCGCTTCCTCGCGGCGCGACGCGCGCGCATGCCCGAGCTCTACGCGCGCTGCGCGCTCGATCCCTCGCTCGACGCCCTCGAGGAGGAGCTCGCCGCGTGCCTCGAGCCGGGCGGCGCGCTCGCCGATCACGCGAGCCACGAGCTGCGTCGGCTGCGGAGCGAGGTCGCGAACCTGCGCGCGCGGATCGTGTCGAGGCTCGAGGCGATGCTGCTCGAGCACGAGGCGGTGATGTCCGACCGCTTCCTCACCCAGCGCGAGGGTCGCTACGTGCTGCCGGTCCGCACCGACGCGCACGACAGGATCCCTGGGATCGTCCACGGCACGAGCGGGAGCGGCGCCACCGCGTTCGTCGAGCCGCGGGTCGTCGTCGAGCAGCAGAACCGGCTCACCCTCGCCGTCGCCGAGATGGGGCGAGAGGAGCAGCGGATCCTCGCGCAGCTCTCGGAGCTGGTGCGCGAGCGCGCCGCCGAGCTCGGGGCGGCGCTCGACGCGCTCGATCGGGCCGACCTGCGCGACGCGAGCGCGCGCCTCGCCGAGGATCTGCGCGGCTCCCCGCCGTCGATCGTCGAGGAGCGACGGATCGAGGTCCGCGAGGCGCGCCACCCGCTGCTCGTGCTCGACGGCGTGCGGGTCGTGCCGAACGACCTCGAGCTCGCCGAGGGCCACGCGCTCGTCCTCTCCGGGCCCAACGCCGGCGGCAAGACGGTGGCGCTGAAGCTCTTGGGCCTCTTCGCGCTGATGACGCGGGCGGGGCTGCCGCTGCCGGCGCTCGCCGGCGCGAAGGTCGGCTTCTTCGGCACGATCCTCTCGGACGTCGGCGACGATCAGTCGATCGAGAAGAACCTCTCGACGTTCTCCGCGCACGTCCGCTCGGTCGCGCGGATGCTCGCGCTCGCGGCGCCCGGGACGCTCGTCCTGCTCGACGAGGTCGCGACGGGGACCGATCCCGGCGAGGGCGGCGCGCTCGCGTGCGCGATCGTCGAGGCGCTCTGCTCACGCGGGGCGGCGGTCGCCGTCACGACGCACTACGAGCCGCTCAAGGCGATGGCGCTGACCGACGCGCGGCTCCGCAACGCCGCGGTCGGCTTCGACGTCCGCGCGATGGCGCCCACCTTCCACGTCCGCATGGACGTCCCGGGGGCCTCGTCGGCGCTCGCCGTCGCCGCGCGCTTCGGCCTCGACGCGAGCGTCGTCGAGCGCGCGCGGGCGCTCGTCCCCGAGCAGGCCCGGACCTTCGACGCGCTCGTCGCTCGGCTCGAGTCCGAGCACGAGAGCGTCCGCGGGACGCGCGAGGCGCTCGAGCGCGATCGCCGCGAGCTCGCCGAGGTGCGGCGGCGCCTCGACGAGGAGCTCGCGAAGCAGCGCGCGCGCGACAAGCGACAGCTCTCCGTCGAGGCCGAGCGGCTGCTCGCGCTCGTGCGCGAGGCGCGTGAGGAGGTGCGCGCGACGCGTCGCGCGATGCGAGCGCGGCCCGAGGACGCGGAGCTCGCGCTCGCGGCGAAGGCCGCGCTCGAGCGCGCGGCGCTCGTCGTCGGCGCCGAGGGGCCGGTCGGTGAGGCGATCGCCGAGGATCGTGCGCCGATCCCGGGGGTCGCGCCTGAGCTCGAGGACGTGCGCGTCGGCGCGCGCTTCGTCGTCCAAAGGCTCCGCTCGGAGGTCGAGATCCTCGAGGGGCCGAGCAAGGGTCGGGTCCGCGTCGCCGCGGGGCCCTTGCGGCTCTGGGTCGACATCGAGGAGCTGCGCGCGGCTCGATCGCCGCGCGAAGCGAGGCCCGAGGCTCCGCGCGTCGAGGCCCGCCTCGATGCGCCCAGCGAGCCGAGCGCGTCGAGCGGCGAGCCGGCGCCCGCCCGATGGATTCGCACCGAGGCGAATTCGCTCGATCTGCGCGGCATGCGCGTCGATGACGCCGTCGCGTTGGTCGAGAGCTTCCTCGACCGCCTCTATGGCGCGTCGGAGCCTGCGGGCTTCATCGTGCACGGCGTCGGCTCGGGCGCGCTCCGCGACGCCGTGCGAGCGCTGCTCGATCGCTCGCCGCGCTACGTCCGCAGCTTTCGGCGGGGCACCTTCGACGAGGGCGGTGATCGCCTCACGGTCGTCGAGCTCCGCTGACGGCGCGCGCAGATCGATGCGACGAGGCGCGCTGTCGCGCCCTGCGCTCGAGGGCCCACGCTCAAGGTGTCGCGGCGGTCGCGGCGTCGCTCTGGACGGCGCCGAGGGTGACGAGGTACGCGAGCACCGCCTCGAGCTCGTCGTCGCTCAGCCGTCGAGGCCCGATCGCGGGCATGTCGCGCGAGCCCTCGCGCACCTGCCGACGCAGGCGCTCGGCGGTCCAGCCAATCCCTTGGAGCGGAGGCCCGCCGCCGGAGTCGTGGCAGGCGCTGCCGCAGCGCGCGTCGTAGCGCTCGTGGCCGAGGGCGACGTCGCTCGAGCGGATCGGGCCCGCGTAGGGTGACGCGCCGTCGCTCCCGCCGGTCTGCGCGCCGGGGCTGCTCGTCGCGCCCGCTCCGCACCCCGTGAGGAGCGCGAAGGCGAGCGCGGTGGCGAGGGCGAGGGCGAGGGCGAGCGAGGTGCGCGTGGCCATGCGTGCTCCGACGAGAGAGATGATGCGAGGACGATGAGGATAGGGTAGGGCGTCTGCCGGGCAACTCCTCGGGGAGGGCGCCTTCACGGCGCCGTCAGCGTCAGCACGATCCCCGCCACGAGGGCGACGCCGCCCGCGATGAGCGTGCCGCGAGCCACGTCGAGGAGCTGCTCGCGCTCAGGCCCTGGCGAGGCGTCGAGCCCCGCGCCGAGGGTCCCGAAGCCGACGCCGAGCGAGGCCCCGCCGAGGGAGAGCACGACGACCCCGAGCACGCGCTGCCCGCCGCTCGCGCGCTCGAGGATGGGGCGTCGATCGATCGGCGCCGGCGTGAGCTCCACCTGTGCGAGGGATCCCGCCTCGACGTGGACCTCGGCGCTCGCCGGCTCGTGGTCGTCGGCGCGGCAGCTCACGCGATGATCGCCGACGCTCGCTCGGAGCGGCCGTTCGAGCGGCGCGAGGCCACGATCGACGTCGTCGAGGGCCAGCGTCGCGCCGGGGGCGCTGCACCGCGCGTCGATCGACCCGAGGTGCGCGCGCGCCTGCTCGAGCGCGCGCTCGATCGCGTCGCGCATCGCGAGGACCGCGTCGTCGGCGACGAGCAGCACGCTCTCGAGCGTCGCCTCGGCCTCGACCCAGTCCCCGCGCGCCGTCGCCTCGAGGCCCGCGCACGCCCGCTCCGCGAGCGCGGATCGCGAGCAGCGAGCCGCGTCGTCCTCCTCCGCGTGAGCTCGGCGAGCGGGGCCCACGACCGCGAGGACGAGGGCTCCGAGGATCGCGCCGAGCCGCGGCACGGCGCGAAGGGATGAGCCCGTCGCGTTCAAGCGAACCTACTTCTTGCCGGCCGGGCCTTTGCCGAACGGTTGCGCGGGAGCGCCCTGCTTGGCGTAGGGGTCGGGCTGCTTGGCGAAGCCCGGCTGCGCGGGAGCGCCCTGCTTGGCGTAGGGGTCGGGCTGCTTGGCGAAGCCCGGCTGCGCGGGAGCGCCCTGCTTGGCGTAGGGGTCGGGCTGCTTGGCGTAGGGGTCGGGCTGCTTGGCGTAGGGGTCGGGCTGCTTGGCGTAGCCTTGAGGCGCGGGTGCGCCGTGTCCGACGGGCGCGCTCGGCGTCATCGCGCCAGGGCCGCTCGGGGTCGGCAGCTGGATCTGCTGCGGGAGGACGTACGAATTCGCGCCGAGGCGCGGGTCCTGCCAGTCGACCTGGTAGTAGCCGTTCGCGAAGCCTCGAACGGTCGCCGGGTGGAGCTGCCCATCTCCCTGCCACTGCGCGTAGACCCGGGTGTCCGGCGCGATCTGCATCGGAGCGCCTCCCATCGGCGGCATGCCGGGCTGCATCATGCCGGGCTGCATCATGCCGGGCTGCATCATGTCGGGCTGCATCATGCCCGCCACGCCGAGCGCCGCGGCGGCGGCTCCCACCACTCCCGCGACGCTCGGAACCCCAGGTTGCGCGTCCGGCTGCATCATGCCGGGCTGCATCATGCCGGGCTGGGCATCGCCGACGACGTGGATCTCGATCGAGGCTCCCGGATCGACCTCGCCTGGGATGTCGGCCGTCGCCCGCAGGTGGTAGCTCATCTGCTGGGGGACGGAGCCTGGGAGGCTCGTCGGGAGCTGGAGCTGGAAGGGGAAGCTCATCGGCTGTCCAGGCGTCGTCTGCACGGGCTGGGTGAGCGGCGTCGCGGGCACGACGTCGCGCGACTCCGAGCGCGGCTGAGGCCCCTGGTTCGTCATCTGCATCGAGCGCGCGTCCTGCGTCAGCCGAATCGTGAGCGCGTTGATCTGCTGCGAGCGTGTCCCCCCTTGAAACACGACGTTGCCCACGATCATCTGGCCGGCCGCCACGTGCGGCGTGCTCGGTTGGATCGTCAGGCTGCCGCCGCCCGCGCCGAACATGTCGAAGAGACCCATCGAACCTCCCTCTCCAGGGCGTCGCCTCTCGTCACCCTCCGGCGAGGATAGCGGCGCGCGACGCCGCTGGATACCGGCTCGTGAGCCGACGTCCCGCGCGCCGTCAACGGCCGTTCGGGTAGTCCTCGGGATCGATCTCGCCGCCCCGCGCGTCGATGTCGCGGACGAGGCTCATCAGGTGCTCGAGCTCGCTCGGCGTGATCGCGTCGTCGGCGCGCGCCTCGCTCCAGCGGTTGACGAGGACCGAGAACGCCAGCCACCCGATGCGCTTCGCGTGGCTGAGCTCCTCGAGCTGATCGAGCGCGCCGCGGTGCCGCTCGGCCGCCCCGCTCGTGTCGGCGGTGTGCCGCAGATCCGCGATGATGTCCGAGGTGAGGCGCGCCCGGGTCTCGTCGAGCCCGCCGCTCATCACGCTGAACAGGATCGAGCCGACGCAGCAGCTCGTGAGCACGAAGAGGAGGATCGCGCTCGCGACGCAGCCGGGGCCGAGCCGCGCGACGCGGATCCGCGGCTCGGGCCCGCTCGCGTCGATCGGCGCGGGGGAGGCCTGATCGGCCCTCGGCGTGTCGCTCGCCGCGGGGCGCGCGCCGACCTCGTAGCGGGGACGGTTGTCGACGGGGATCGTCACGCCGTCAGACCGCTGACGGGAGGAGCCCCGAGCGCTCGAGCAGCGCGTCGAGGCGAGGCTCGCGGCCCATGAAGTCGCGGAAGAGCGTCGCCGGATCGGCGGCGTCGCCGCGCGCGAGGAGCGTGTCGCGGAAGGCGGCGCCGACCGCCGGGGAGAAGAGGCCCTCCTCGCGGAAGCGCGAGAACGCGTCGGCGTCGAGCACCTCGGCCCACTTGTACGAGTAGTAGCCAGCGGCGTAGCCGACCGGGTCGGCGAAGAGGTGGGTGAAGCTCGCGATCATCGCGTAGTCGTCCGGGACGCGCGTCGCCGCGAAGGGCGCGAGCGCGTCGCGCGCGTAGGCGAGCACGTCGGGCGAGGCCTCCGGATCGAAGTCGCGGTGCAAGAGGAGATCGGTGACGCCGAAGCCGAGCTGTCGCATCTGCGCGCTCGCCGCGCGGAAGGTGCGCGCGCGCCTCATGCGCAGGAAGAGCTCGGCGGGGATGGGCTCGCCCGTCTCGACGTGGGCGGCGAAGAGATCGAGCGCCTCGCGCTCCCACGTCCAATTCTCCATGATCTGCGAGGGGAGCTCGACGAAGTCCCACGCGACGTTCGTGCCCGCGAGCGCGCGGACCGGCACGCGCGAGAGGAGCTGGTGGATGAGGTGCCCGAACTCGTGGAAGAGCGTCTCCACCTCGTCGTGCGTGAGGAGCGCGGGCGCCTCGCCGATCGGCGGCGTCGCGTTGGCGCAGAAGAGGGCGACGTGCGGATCGAAGCCCCCGTCCTCGCGCGGCCCGCCCGTGATCAGGCAATTCATCCAGGCGCCGGCGCGCTTGTTCTCGCGCGGGTGGAGATCGACGTAGAAGATGCCGACGCGCTCGCCCGCCGCGTTCGTCGCCTCGAACGCCCGCACCGCGGGATCCCAGCCCGGGCGCCCCGACACCTCGACGATGTGGAGCTCGTAGAGCCTGCGCGCGACCTCGAAGAGCCCTCCGAGCACGCGCTCGGCGGCGAAGTAGGGGCGCAGCGCCTCCTCGTCGAAGTCGAAGCGCGCGCGCCGGAGCTTCTCGGCGTAGTAGCCGACGTCCCACGGACGGAGCGGCCCGCGCTCGCCGAGCTCCTCGGCGCAGAAGCGCTCGAGCTCGCGGCGCTCCGCCTCGAAGGCGCCGCGCGTGCGCGCCTCGAGATCGCGCTCGAAGCGGTAGGCCGCGTCGCCCGTCTTCGCCATGCGATCGGCGAGGACGAGGTCGGCGAAGTCGCGCGCGCCGAGGAGCCTCGCCTTCTCGCGACGCAGCTGGAGGATGCGCGCGATGAGCGGCGCGTTCTTCTCGGCCGCGCGCGTGTTGTACGCGCGCCAGAGCGCCTCGCGGATCGACGCGTCGTCGAGGTAGGTGAGCGCGGGCACGACGCTCGGCGCGTGGAGCGTGAAGCGGTAGCCCCGGACGCCCTTCCTCCGGGCGCTCTCGCGCGCCTGCTCCCGCGCGGAGGGAGGCAGCCCCGCGAGCCGCGCCTCGTCCTCGACGACGAGCTCGAACGCGTTGGTCGCCTCGAGCACGTTCTGCGCGAAGGCGGTCGTCGTCTCCGCGAGCGCCCGATCGATGGCCTCGAGGCGCGCCTTCCCGGCCTCGTCGAGCTCGGCGCCGTGCCGCCTGAAGTCGTCGAGCGTCTTGTCGAGGTGGCGCCGGCGGATCGGATCGAGCGCGCTCGCCGCGGCGCTCCCCGCGAGCGCGACGAGGCGCAGGTAGAGCGCTCGATCGAGCGGGATCGAGGCGTGGAACGCGCTCACCTCGGGGACGACCTTCGCGTAGGCGTCGCGCAGCGCCTCGGTCGACCGCACGCTCTCGAGGTGGGAGGCGACGCTCATCGCGCGCGCGAGCGGCTCGAGGGCGCGATCGAGGGCGCCGAGGACGTTCTCGTAGCTCGGCGGATCGCTCGCTCGCCCGATCGCGTCGAGCGCGCGCCGGGCGTCGGCGAGGAGCGCCTCGATCGCGGGCACGACGTGCGAGTCCTCGATGCGGTCGAAGGGGATGTCGGTGTCGACGGCGAGGAGCGGGTTCGACATGGAGCGCGGAGCGTAGTGCGCGTCGCGCGTGGCGACGAGCCAATCCCTCCTCGTCACGGCGGCTCGGCCTCGCGCGCGCGGCCCGACTCCGTGCTACCGCTCGCGCGTGTCCGGCTGGCATCCGCACTCGTACCAGGATCGCCCGCGGGAGCAGGCGATCCGCTACGCCGACGCCCCGGCGCTCGAGCGCGCCATCGCGCGGATCGAGGCGCTCCCGCCGATCGTCACGTCGTGGGAGATCGAGCGCCTGCGCGCCCACCTCGCCGACGCCGAGGAGGGCCGACGCTTCGTCCTGCAGGGTGGCGACTGCGCCGAGCGCTTCGCCGACTGCACCTCGGACGCGATCGTCTCGAAGCTCAAGATCCTGCTCCAGATGTCGCTCGTCCTCGTGCACGGCGCGGGGACGCCCGTCGTGCGCATCGCGCGGCTCGCCGGCCAGTACGCGAAGCCCCGCTCGCACCCGAGCGAGACGCGGGTCGTGGGCGGGCGCGAGGTCACGCTGCCCAACTACTTCGGCGATCTCGTGAACCGCGCCGAGTTCGCCGAGGCGGCGCGTGTGCCCGATCCGGCGCGGCTCGTCGAAGGCTACGAGCACGCCGCCCTCACCATGAACTTCATCCGCTCGCTCGCGGTGGGCGGCTTCGCCGACGTCCACCGCGCGCGGCAGTGGGATCTCGCCTTCGCGAACGGGCGAGGCCTCGAGGCCTCCGTCGCGAGCGAGTACCGGCGCACGACGGCCGAGATCCTCGACGCGATCGCGTTCATGGAGTCGCTCGGCGAGCGCCGCGTCGAGGAGATCACGCGCGTCGAGGTCTTCTCGAGCCACGAGGGGCTGCACCTCGAGTACGAGGCGGCGCAGGTGCGCAGGGTGCCCCGGCGCGCGGGGCACTACTGCCTCACGACGCACTTCCCGTGGATCGGCGAGCGCACGCGGCGCATCGACGGTGCCCACGTCGAGCTCTTTCGCGGCGTGGAGAACCCGATCGGGGTGAAGCTCGGGCCGAGCGCGACGCCCGGCGAGGCCCTCGCGCTCTCGCGCGCGCTGAACCCCCGGAACGAGCCTGGGCGGCTCGTCTTCATCACGCGCATGGGCCACGAGGCGGTGAAGACGCGCCTCGCGCCGCTGCTCCGCGCGATGCGCGAGGCGGGACGGCGCGTCCTCTGGATCTGCGATCCGATGCACGGGAACGGGACGACGACGCGATCGGGGCGAAAGACGCGGGCGTTCTCCGCGATCCTCGGGGAGCTCGAGGAGACCTTCGAGGCCCACCAGCGCGAGGGCACGCGCTTCGGGGGCGTCCACCTCGAGATCACCGGCGACGACGTCACGGAGTGCGTCGGCGGCGCTGACGCGATCTCCGAGCACGACCTCGACGCCGCCTACGAGACGGCGTGCGATCCGCGGCTCAACCACCACCAGTCGCTCGAGCTGGCGTTCGCGCTCGCGCGCACGCTGAAGGGCGCTCGGGCCCCGGACTCGATCAGCCCGCCCGCTCCGCCGCCGGCGGCTCGCGAACGAGCGTGAACCAGTAGTCGAGGAGCCGGTCGCCCTTCTCGTCCTCGGTCGACGCGCGCCCGATCGAGACGTGGCTCGAGACGCGACGCATGAAGTCGCGCGTGCGGTGGTAGACGAGGCGCTGGAGGCCCTGGGAGTTGCGGCGCACGGGCGGCCAGCCCGCGGGCAGCTCGAGGCCGTCCGGGACCTGGAAGTAGTCGACGACGACGCCGCCCCGCCGCTCCCACGCCTCGCGGCTCGCCTCCCGCTCGGGCGAGCGCCGGCTCCCGCTCGTCTCGTACGCGACGAAGTAGCCCGGATGCACGAACCACGCGTTCGAGGCGTTGTAGCCGGCGAGGAGCCCGCGCGCGCGCTCCGCCGTCGGCCTCGTGAAGCGCTTCTCGAAGCGCTGGAAGTGCTCGAACACGCTGATCGTGTTGCGGCCTGGGTGATGGACGGCGCGTCCGGGCGCGACGTCGTCGGGGACGAAGTGCGCGAGCGTGATGCGCGGCGCGTCCGCGGCGATCTCGAAGAGGCGCGCCTGCTCGCTCCGCCCGAGGCCGTTCCCCTCGCGCGCGCGCTCGTCGGGCGTGAGCGCGTCGAGGTACTCGGCGATCTTCGCGATCGAGGTGTTCTCCGCGAGGAGCGAGCGCAGCGTCATGCGCGTCAGCGTACGTGACGCACGCTCGCGCGCGTGTCGGTTTCTTGGGCGCGGGATCGGGATGAGGTATCGACGAGGTGTGGTGACCTTCGCTCGCCGAGAGACGGCGGGCCGACGCCACGGAGGTGTCGCATGCGTTCGACGTCGCGTGTGTGGGTGCTCTCGTGCGCGCTCGGCCTCTGCTCCTGGCTCGCGCTCCAAGGATCGCTCGACGCTCAGCCGAGGCCCCGAGCGCCGACGCCGATCGCCCTCGGCACCTTCGCGAGCGGCCGCGAGGTCGACTCGACGCTGCTCGAGAGCGCGCTCCGCTCCGCGCTCCGCTCCCACCCGAGCCTCGCGCTCTCCCCGGACCGTGCGCGCGCGCGCTTCCTCGTGACGGGCTCGGTGGTCGAGCTCTCGGAGCGCGCGGTGGGCTCGGACGAGCACGAGGTGCGCTGTCGGGTCTCGATCGTCGTCGCCGACGCGCGGGGGGGCGCCGTGCGCGCGATGCTCGAGGGGCGCGCGGGCGTCCGCGGCGGAGGGAGCGACGAGGCGATGCGCAGGAGCGCGGTCCGCGGCGCCGCCGAGAGCGCCCTCCGCTCGCTCGCGACCCTGCGCTGACGCCGCCGCGCACGCGCCGGACGGGGCACCGCGAAGCCGCCTTCGCACCGCCGCGCAACCCGCTGCGCTCCGAGGCGCGGCCCGCGGGGCGCGAGCGCGCGCTCCGGCGCTTTCGTTGCTCGTGGGGACTTCGGCCAATTGGCCGAAATTGCGTCGTCCTCGCTTCGTCCCCCCGAAAGGGGAGGGCTCGGCCCGAGCATTGCAGAGCGCCGCGGCGATGGCACCGACCCAGGCCGCGCTCCGCGAGATCCTCGACCACGCTCGCTCGATCGCCCGAGAGGCGGGGGCGCTCGTCCTCGAGGGTTGGGGCCACGCGAGCCGCGTGCGGCTCAAGGGCGAGAGCGATCTCGTCACCGAATTCGACACGCGCTCGGAGCGCCTGCTGCGCGAGCGGCTCGGCGCCGTGTTCCCCGATCACGGCGTGGTCGGTGAAGAGGGCGAGGGGCCCCAAGAGCGCGATCGCGCGCTCGTCTGGTACGTCGATCCGATCGACGGGACGACGAACTTCGCGCACGGCCACCCGTTCTTCTGCGTCTCGCTCGGGCTCGTCGAGAAGAGCGACGCGGGCGAGCGTCCCCTCGCCGGGGTCGTCGTGGCGCCGGCGCTCGGGATGCTCTGGAGCGCCGCCCGCGGGCTCGGCGCCGAGCGGCACGACGCGCGCGGCGTCACGCCCTGCCGCGTCTCCTCGACGGAGCGCCTGGAGGAGGCGCTCCTCGCGACCGGCTTCCCCGCGAGCCGCCGCACGAGCCCCGAGAACAACTACGCGCGCTTTCTCCGGATCGACTCCCACACGCGCGGCGTTCGGCGCTGCGGCGCGGCCGCGCTCGAGCTCTGCCTCGTCGCCGACGGCGCGTACGACGGCTTCTGGGAGCCGGGGCTCAACGCCTGGGACGTCGCGGCGGGCGTGGCGATCCTCCTCGAGGCGGGCGGGCGCGTCTCGAACGTCGACGGATCCGCGTTCGGGCTCCACGAGCGCCGCGTCCTCGCCTCGAACGGCCTCGTCCACGACGCGCTGCTCGAGGCGCTCGCCGCGCGAGGTCCGCTGCCGCCGGGGGTCGCGTGACGCGCCGCGGCTCCTCGGCGCGCTCCGCCGCGCCCCCGGTTTGCGCGGGTGCCGCGCGGTGGGATAGTCGCGCGCCCTCGAGCGCGGCCCCCGTCGCGCTCGCGGCGCCGTCCGCAGCCCTCGTTCCTCGACGTTCGTCGCTCCGATCCTCGCTCCTCGCTCGAGGGGCATGAAAGCAGAGTGAGAGAGGCACCGATGCAGACCATGAATGTCGATCCCGAGAGCAAGAAGGACGCGGCCTCGCGCGCCTCGCGGACGACCCACGCGGGGCCACGCACGCTCAAGAAGAGCCCGTACCCGAACCTCGTCGGGCAGTCGCTCTACGCCGCGGCGCGGGTGCGGGTCGCGCTCTGGGACCGTTCGCTCCGCCACGTCGAGGAGGTGCAGACGAAGACGCTGCGGGGCTTCCTCTCCCACGCGAAGGACACGACCTTCGGCCGTCGCTACGGCTTCGGCGACATCCGCACCTTCGACGCGTACGCGGCGCGCGTCCCCGTCGGCGACTACGACTCGTTCTCGACGGCGTTCGAGGCGATGCGCGCGGGCGAGACGGGCATCCTCGTCCCCGAGAAGGTGATGTACTTCGGCAACTCGTCGGGCAGCTCGACGAAGGGCAAGCCCAAGTTCCTGCCGATCAGCGAGCGCCAGATCGCCTACCAGCGCGGCTCGGCGGCGGACTCGCTCTATCGCTACCTCGTCGCGAAGAACGTGAGGGACATGACCGACGGCTTCACGCTCGGCCTCTTCCCGCCGACGACGATGCGCCGCGAGGGCCCGGTCTACATCACGACGAACCCCTCGCTCCAGTCGATCCGCATGCCGGCGTTCACGCGGCCCGTGCAGCTCCCGGCGAAGGACATCCGCGAGATCGCCGACTACGACTACAAGCTCGAGCGGATCGTCGAGCGCTACATGGATCACGACATCCGCGCGGTGGCGGGGACGACGTGCTGGTTCTCGATCCTCTTCGAGAAGCTGCTCCAGGCGGCCGAGCGCCGCGGCCGCAAGGTGGACAGTGTCTCGGCGCTCTGGCCGAACCTGCGCGTGCTCCTCGGCGGGGGCGTCGCGGCCGACCCCTATATCCCCGTCATCCGCGAGCGGCTCGGGCAGGACTTCACGCTCGTCGACACCTACAACGCCACCGAGGGCGGCATCTTCGCGGCGAGCGATCACGCGGGCGAGCGCGGGATGCTGATGATCCCCGATCGCGGCGTCTTCTACGAATTCGTGCCGGTCGAGAGCGCGAGCGATCTGGGCGGGATCGGGAGCTGGCCGGCGCGCGTCCCGCTCTGGGGCGTCGAGAAGGACAAGCTCTACGCGATCCACGTGACGACGCCGTCGGGCCTCTACAGCTATCGGCTCGGCGATCTCGTCCGCTTCCCGAGCGTCGACCCGCTGCGGATCGAATTCGCGGGGCGGCTCTCGGGCTGCCTCTCGACGACGCAGGAGCTGACGACGCACGTCGAGATCCAGCGCGCGGTCGAGCACGCGCTCTCGAAGCTCCCCTCGACGACCGTGGACTACGGCTGCGGCGCCGACGTCGGCGTGGAGGGGACCGCGAAGTCGCGCTACGTCCTCTTCGCCGAGTTCGAGGGCGAGGCGCCCGACATGCGCGCGTTCGCGGCGGCCTTCGACGAGGGGCTCTGCCGCGAGAACCGCGTGTACCGCGAGCACCGCGAGAACGAGGTGGGCATCCTCGCGCCGGAGGCGATCGCGCTGCCCCGCGGCTCGGTGAAGCGCTTCATGAAGGACATCGGTAACGTGAGCGTGCAGTCGAAATTCCCCAGGATTCTCGACGACGATCGCAAGACGCTCTTGCGGAGCTACGTCGCGAGCTGAGCCGCGAGACGAGGCTCGAGCGGCTCGTGGCTCGAGCGATGGAATGCCGCCCCGCGATGAGCGCGAGGCGAAGAAGGCACGAAAGATCCCTACGCCATGGTTCGTCGGCGTGAGCCGGAATAGGAGAGAGTCACATGGGTAAGAAGCTCGGAATCGTCTTCGTCGGCGTCAACGGCGCGGTCAGCTCGACCGCGATCGCGGGCGTGCATCTCATGGTGAAGGGGCTCGTGCCGCGCATCGGCATGATCACCGAGCCGGGCAACCCCGCGCCGGGCGAGAAGCTCACGGACTTCCTCCAGTTCCGCGACCTCAAGGATCTCGTCTTCGGCGGCTGGGACCTCGCGTTCCCGAACGCGTACGAGGCGGCGAAGCACCACGGCGTGCTCAGCCACGAGATGCTCGATCAGGTCAAGCCGGAGCTCGAGGCGCTCAAGCCCTGGCCGGCCGTCTTCTCGGGCGAGTACGCCGCCAACGCGAAGGGCGAGAACGTCGTGAAGGTGAAGACCTTCCGCGAGGAGCTCGCGATCCTCGAGAAGAACATCCTCGACTTCAAGAAGGCGAACGACTGCGACGCGGTCGTGATGATCAACCTCGCCTCGACCGAGCGCTACCAGGACGTCATCGACTGCCACAAGACGCTCGCCGCCTTCGAGAAGGCGCTCGACGCGAGCGATCACGCGATCTCGCCGGCGATGCGCTACTTCTACGTGGCGAACAAGCTCGGCGTGCCGTTCTGCAACTTCGCGCCCTCGCTCACGAACGTGCCGGCGCTCGAGGAGCACGCCAACGAGGTGCGAAACCCCTACTGCGGCATGGACGGCAAGACCGGCCAGACCCTCCTCAAGACCGCGCTCGGGGCGATGTTCCAGGTCCGCAACCTGAAGGTCATCGGCTGGTACTCGGTCAACTTCCTCGGCAACAACGACGGCCTGATCCTCGACGATCCGGGCTCGAACAAGACCAAGATCCTCAGCAAGGCGGCCGTGCTCGACTCGATCGTCGGCTACCGCGTCGAGAACCACCAGGTCCACATCCACTACTACAAGCCCCGCGGCGACGCGAAGGAGGCGTGGGACAACATCGACATCGGCGGCTTCTGCGGCGTGCCGATGCAGATGAAGGTCAACTTCCTCTGCCAGGACTCGATCCTCGCGGCGCCGCTCGCGATCGACATGGTTCGGCTCATGGACGTGGCGAAGGCCAAGGGCGAGAAGGGCATCCAGCGCCAGATGTCGCTCTACTTCAAGAGCCCCTACCACTCGGTCGGCGAGCAGCCGCAGCACGATCCGTTCAAGCAGGAGCGGATGCTGCTCGACTGGGCGAAGAAGGTCTCGGGCAAGGCCTGAGCCGAAGCTGACGCGCGGAGGGGGTGGGGCGCTCGCTCCGCCCTCTCGCGCCTCGATCTTGTCTCCGGAGGTTTGCCGATGACGCTCGCTGTGTTCGGGGGTGCGCCGCTCGTCGATCGGGCGCGGCACGCGAAGTGGCCGATCATCACGGACGCGGACAAGCGCGCGGTGATGGAGGTGCTCGATCGGGGGATCCTCTCGGGCTCCGAGGCACCCGCGGCGCGCGCGTTCCAGGCGGCGTTCGCGCAGGCGGTGGGGGCGCGGCACGCGCTGCTCACCCACTCGGGGACGAGCGCGCTCCAGGTGGCCATCTCGGCGCTCGACATCGGCGAGGGCGACGAGGTGATCGTCCCCGCGTACTCCTTCGTGGCGACGGCGACGGCGGTGATCCAGGAGGGCGCGATCCCCGTCTTCGTCGACGTCCAGCGCGAGAGCGGCAACATGGATCCGGCGACGATCGAGGCCGCGATCTCGCCGCGGACGAGGGCGATCATGCCCGTCCACGTGCACGGCTGCCCGGCCGATCTCGAGCCGATCCTCCAGATCGCGAAGCGGCACGGCCTCTCCGTGATCGAGGACGCGGCGCAGGCGCACCTCGCGACCTACCAGGGCAGGCCCGTCGGCTCCTTCGGCCAGGGCGCCGGCTTCTCGATGCAGAGCTCGAAGAACCTCCCGGCGGGCGAGGGCGGCGTCTACGTCACGAACGACGAGGCCCTCCTCGAGCGCGCGAACCGCGCGCGGAATTTCGGCCAGGATCTCGTGCGCGCGGACGCCGCGCATTACGACGCCGAGCGCCCGCTCGACGGCCACCGCGCGCTCCGCACCCTGGACGTCGGCTCCATGTACCGGGGCAACGAGATGATGGCGGCGTTCGCGTCGAGCCAGCTCGCGCGGCTGCCTGCGCTGACGGAGCGCGCCCAGGCGAACGCGGCGCGGCTCTCGTCGGCGCTCGAGGCGCTGCCCGGCGTGAGCCCGCAGCGCGTGCCGAGCGATCGGACGAGCGTGTTCCACAAGTACCGCGTCTGGCTCGATCCGAAGGCGGCGGGGCTCGATCTCTCGCCCGTGGCCCTCCGCGACGCGACGCTCGCGGCGCTCCGCGCCGAGGGGTGCGAGGTCTACCTCTGGCAGTCCGAGACGCTCGCGTCCTTCCCCCTCTTTCGAGAGCTGCGGGGCTTCGGCAAGGGCTTCCCGTTCTCCGCGGGTGATCTCGAGCGGCTCCGCGCGAACTACCACGCCTCCTACGCCGGCGCGCAGGCGCTCCTCGACGGGTCGATCGTCGTCTTCTCCCACACCTGCCCGCTCATCGCGCAGGACGAGGCGACGGTGGATCTCTACGCGGAGGCCTTCCGCAAGGTCTGGGGCGAGCGGGCGCGGCTCGTCGAGCTCGCGCAGCGACGAGCGCGTTGAGGGCCGTGCCGGAGGCGGCCGCGCTCGTCGCGGAGCGCTCCTCGTGGCAGGTCGTCCTGCCGTCATGAGCTCGACGACGAAGCGCGAGGTGGATCGCTGGGTGTGGCCGAAGCGCCTCGCCCGCGTGGCGCTCTTTCTCCTCGGCGTGACCGCGATCGTCCTCGTCGTGCGCGACGCCGGGCCCGAGCGCGTCTGGGCGACGCTGCTCGGCGCGGGGATGTTCGCGCCGCTCATCATCCTGCTCGAGGCGGCGTTCATGTCGATGGACGTCTTCAGCCTGCGCGTCTTGATCGGGCGCTCCGCGGAGGACGTCCCGCTCCGCGTCTGGGTGCGCTCGGCGCTCGTCGCGTACGCGGTGATGATCCTCTTTCCGGGGGGGCGCGCGGCCGGCGAGGTGGTGCGCGCGACGCAGCTCGCGCCGCACGTGGGGGGTGCGCGCGCGCTCGCGTACGGGGCGCGCCTCCAGGCGGCGACGATGCTCGGCAACACCGCGATCTCGGTCCCCGCGGCCATCGCCTGCTTCTGGGCCGGGGGGATCGCGGCGGTGCTGCCCTGGCTCGTCCTCGCGAACGGCCTCGTCACCGCCGTGATCGGCGCGGGCGTCCTCTACGTCTCGCGGCGCAGCCAGGTCGGGGGCTGGCTCGGGCGCAAGTTCCAGGCGCTCGCGACGCACGGCGCGCACTTCGACGCGGCGCTCCGCGACGAGACCCCGTTTCTGCCGGCCTTCCTCTACTCCGCGCTCGGGCGCGCCTTCCAGACGCTCCAGTACGGGCTCATCCTGCTCGCCGTGGGCGGGACGCTCGGCCTCTCGAGCGCGCTCATCGCGCAGGGGATCCACCTCGTCGGCGCGGGCGCGGGCGACCTCGTGCCGAACCAGGCCGGGATCACGGAGGGGGCGTACTGGATGTTCGCCGAGGCGCTCGGCTTCGCGAGCGATCCGGCCAAGGCCGTGGGGATCGCCCTCGTCGCGCGGTTCTGCCAGTACGTGCTCGCGGGCATCGGCCTCGTCGTCTGGGGGCTCGCGCGCAACGAGAGGCGTGCGACGGCGTCGTGACGCGTGATCGGGCGAGGGCGAGTTGCGTTAGAGTCGGCGGCTTGGTTTCCCCGAGGACGCGAGCTTGACGAAGGAGATCATCGCGGCGGCGAAGGTCGGCGCCCTGGTCGTCGTGGCGCTGGTCGCGGCGTTCTTCCTCTATCGAGAGGTGGACGAGACGAGCGCGCGCGGGGGCGGCTACCGCGTCTACACCCTGATGAACGACGCGCAGGGCCTCATCACCAAGTCGCGCGTGACGGTCGCGGGGATCTCGATCGGGCGCATCGAGAGCATCCGGCTCGAGGGCGAGCAGGCGCGGATCGACATCCACATCGACGAGGGCGTGGCGCTCTACGAAGACGCGACCGTCCAGCGCACGAGCGCGTCGCTCCTCGGCGAGTACATCCTCGCGATCGCGCCCGGCACCGCGGGTCGGAGGCAGCTCCAGGACGGCGATCGGATCGGCACCGTCGTCGAGACCGCGACGATGGGCCAGATCATGAACGACTTCGGCGCGATCGCCGGCTCGGTGCGCGAGGTCGCGCATCAGCTCGAGGTCTCGTTCGGCTCCGACGAGGCGGGGCGCCAGATGACGGAGGCGCTGCGCAACCTCTCCGAGGCGCTCGACACGATCAACGAGATCATCCAGACGAACCAGGAGATCGTGAACCACACGCTCGAGAACGTCGAGCGCATCACGGCCGACGCGCGCCCCGACATGCGCGAGATCCTCGACAACATCAGCGCGATCACGCTCGAGATCCGTCAGCTCGTCGAGCGCAACCGCGACGACGTCGACCGCGGCGTGGGCGAGGTGGACGACACGATCGCGTCGATCCACCGCGCGTCGGAGCAGCTCGAGGACGTGCTCTCGGATCTCGGAGAGATCACCGAGCGCACGGCCGCGGGCGAGGGGACCGTCGGCCGGCTCACGAGCGACGATCACCTCATCGACGAGGTCGAGTCGTCGGCCGAGGGGATCTCCGACTTCATCGGCGGGATCACGCGCCTGCGCACGATCGTGGAGCTGCGGAGCGAGTACAATTTCCTCGCGAACAGCTTCAAGAACTACTTCACGTTCCGGGTGCTCCCGCGCGAGGGGCGCTTCTTCTACATCCAGCTCATCGACGATCCGCGTGGGCGCGTCGAGATGGAGTCCGTCCAGGTGCGCAGGAGCCCCGTCGCGCCGGGCGAGCCGGAATTCTACGAGGAGCAGCGCATCACGACCTCCGACGCGCTGGTCGTCTCCGTCATGCTCGCGCAGCGGGTCTATTTCGCGACGTTCCGCTTCGGCATCCTCGAGTCCTCGGGCGGCCTCGGCGTCGATCTCGACTTCTTCGACGACACGCTCGAGGTCTCCGCGGAGGTGTTCCAGTTCTCGGACTCGCAGTTCCCGCGGCTGCGCTTCCGCCTCGCGTACGAGGTCCTGCCGACCCTCTTCATCCTCGGCGGCGCCGACGACGTCCTGAACGAGCGCACCGTGGACTTCTACCTCGGCGCCATGCTGCGCTTCGACGATCGCGACCTCACCTCCCTCTTGCCCTTCCTCGGCGGCGCGATCGGGGGCGCCGCCAACTGACGCGCTCCGAGCGCCGGAGCCGGCGGCCCCTCCGCGCGGTGGTCCTCCGCGCGGTGGTCCTCCGCTCGGTGGTCCTCCGCGCGGTGGTCCTCCGCTCGGGGGGGCGCGCCGAGATCGCCCGTTCGGCCCGGGAAATCGCGCGGTTACGGGTTTGACAGCGGGAGAGGCTCGGCGATAATCGCGCGACGAGCGAGGGCTCTGCCGCGCTCGCTCGACGGTACGCGCGAACGCGTGCCTTCCGCCGTCCATCGCTCGAGGAGAATGTCATGCGCCGCGTCGCTCAACGCGCTCTTACGATGTCGTCGCTCGTCGCGCTCGCCGCGCTGATGCTCGCGCTCGCGCCCGGTCGGCTCGAGGCGCAGGCGAGGAGCGGCAACGGGCTCACACCCGGCCTCGGGATGGATCTTCGCTTGTTCCGTCCGGCGATGGACTCGAAGGGCTACCTCTCGGTCAACGGCACGGACATCCTCGGTCACCTCGACTTCTCGTTCGGGCTCATCGTCGACGGGGGCTTCGGCCTCGTGCCGTTCACCGGCTTTCAGAACGACCCCTCGGTCGGCGTGACGGGGGGCAGCGTCCCCGACTCCCAGCGCTGCCCGAACAGCCTGCTCTGCGGGCGCGCGGTCGACTACGTCTTCACGGGCATCCTGCACGCGAACCTCGGCCTCGCGAACCTCCTCGAGGTCGGCGTCCAGATCCCCATCGGGTTCTCGAGCGGGCCCAACCTCACCATCCCGGGCCTGCTCAACGACTACACCGCGCCGCGCGCGGGTCAGGGCATCGGCTACCAGGGGTTCGGCGGGCTCGTCCTGCACAGCAAGCTCCGCATCCTGCGCGCCGAGCGCAACAGCGGCTTCGGGCTCGGCATCGGCCTGCAGGTGGAGTTCCCGACCGGCAGCCCCGAGCGCTTCATCGGCGACAACACCGTCTCGCTCTGGCCCATGGCCCTGCTCGAGTACCGAGTGGATCGCTACGTCCGCTTCGGCCTCCAGGTCGGCTCGCGCCTCATGTTCGGCGGCGCTCCGACGATCCCGGTCGGCGGCCGCACGGAGCTCTCGGCGGGCGTCACCAACGCCTCCTGCGCCATCCAGATGAACGGCACGCAGGACTGCTCGATCGTCGGCGGGTCGGCCGTCACCTACGGCCCCATGCTGACCTACGGCCTCGCGGGCGGCTTCCGCCTCGGCGACTCGCCGATCGAGCTGACGGCCGAGATCTACGGCGCGAGCATCTTCCAGTCGATCGCGGCGGTTGGAGGCAACTCCCTCGAGGCGATGGGCGGCCTCAAGATCTTCGTCGAGCGCAACAGCTACCTCGTCATCTCGGGCGGGGGCGCGATCCCGATCGCGGGCCTGCTCTCCGCGGACGTCCGCGGCATGATCGGCTTCATCTTCGAGCCGTCGATCGGCGATCGCGACGGTGACGGCATCCGCGACGACGTCGATCAGTGCCCCGACGAGCCGGAGGACTTCGACAACTTCGCCGACGAGGACGGCTGCCCCGATCCCGACAACGACCGCGACGGCATCCTCGACGTCGACGACGAGTGTCCGCTCGTGCCCGAGGATCACGACGGCGACGCCGACGAGGACGGCTGCCCCGAGGGCAACGAGGGCGATCGCGACGGCGACGGCATCCTCGACGCGGACGATCAGTGCCCCGACGATCCGGAGGATCGTGACGGGTTCCAGGACGAGGACGGCTGCCCCGATCCCGACAACGACAACGACGGCATCCTCGACGTCGACGACCTCTGCCCGAACGATCCGGAGGATCGCGACGGGTTCCAGGACGAGGACGGCTGCCCCGATCCCGACAACGACAACGACCGCATCCTCGACGTCGACGATCAGTGCCCGAACGAGCCGGAGACCTACAACGGCACGGAGGACGAGGACGGCTGCCCCGACCGCGGCTCGGTCATCGTGACCGACGAGGGCATCATCATCCTCGAGAAGATCTACTTCGAGACCGACAGCGCCGTCATCATGCAGCGGAGCTACCCGATCGTGGACGCGGTCGCGACGACGCTGATCAACAACCCGCAGATCCTGCGGATCGAGATCCAGGGCCACGCGGACGAGCGCTCGAGCGACGAGTACAACATCCGTCTCACGACGGACCGCGCCGCGGCCGTGCTCGAGGCGCTCGTCCAGCGAGGCGTGGCGCGCGAGCGTATGCGGAGCGCCGGCTACGGCGAGCGCTGCCCCATCGATCCGCGGCACACGCCCGAGGCGTGGGAGCAGAACCGACGCGTCGAGTTCAAGATCCTGCGCACGACGGACGGCCCGACGGGCGTCGAGGTCGCGTGTCCCGCGGGCCGCGACCTCATCCCGCAAGGCGATTGATCGCGGGACGCTCGCGCGCGACGCGTGGCGCCTCGCGGCGAGCGTCCTCGGCGCGAGGCGGTCGAGGGTTGATCGGACGCCGCGTTTCTTGCGATGCTCGCGATCGCGCCCCCACGGCGCGACGGGCACGACGAGGACGTGCCAGATGGCGACTCGACCCATGACTCTCGCTCGGTTCTCGCAAGCGTTGGAAGAAGGGCTCCTCAGCCTCCCCGAGGACTGCAAGGAGGTCCTGCGGCTCATCGACGATCCCGATCTCGACGACGCGAGCCGCGTGCTCGCGTGCGGGGCGCTGCTCCACGTCCTCGCCGGGACGAACGCCATCCCAGGCGCGCGGGGGATCCTGGCGTACGCCGACGACGTGATCGTCCTTCGGCTCATGCTCGAGCGGGTCGAGCAGCGCTCGGCGGACGTCGTCCGAGCCCACGCGGCGAGCGAGCCCGAGCTCTACGCGGCGATGCGCGTAGAGCTCGCGGCGATCCGCGAGCACCTCGGGGAGGACCTGGCGGTCCTCGATCGCGCCGTCGACCAGCTCCCGAAGCTCCAGCACGAGGGGCGTGACGCGGCGAGCTTGGCGCGCGACGACGACGGCATCACCTGGCTCTACGACGCCGTGCAGGAGGCGATCGTGGCCCGCCTCGAGCTCCCGAGCGCAGACGTCGCGCGCGCGGTGAAGGACGCGGGACGCTTGGCCTCCCTCTTGAAACAGCGTCTCTGACGGCGGCCGTCACGGGCGGGCGACGTCACGGGCGGAGGCGTCTCGGCTTTCGCGCTCCTCTGCTCGATGCCACGCGCCGCGGGGCGCGGGCGCCGAAAATTCGCGAGCCCGGGGCGGCGTCGATACGGTCGGTGCATGCGCGGGCTCTCCGCCCATCGCCACCTCGTCCTCGCCGCGCTCTTCGTCGCGGCCTCGCTCTGCGCCCCTCCGCGCCTCTTGGCGTGGACCAACGCGACGGTGCGAACGGCCTCGACCGAGATCGAGCTGACGGCGGACGGTGGCGCGCGCGTCTCGATGCGGATCCGTGTGCGCGTCGATGGGGGCTGGCTCGAGGCCCTCGACCTCGACGGCTTCGACGAGGACGCCGTGCTCGACCCGGAGCGCCCCGTCGTCTTTCGTCCGGTGGACGGCGCGCCGCTGCCCGCCCGGGTCTCGAGCCTCGAGCGGGGGCGCGTCTCGCTCTCGTTCACGCGACGCAGCGCGCCGCGTCGGGGCGAGTACGAGGTCGAGCTCGCGTGGACGACGGGCCTCGAGCGAACGATCGAGGCGGGCGATGGCTCGCTCGACGCGCGCTGGACGCTGCCCGCGTGGCGCTTCGGGCTCGACGGGGTCGAGGTCCGCTGGATCGTCCCGATCGGCTCCGCGCCCGAGCCCGAGGAGGAGCTGGCCGTCCCGATGGAGACGCTCCTCGAGCCCCAGGCGGACGGCACGGGTCGCGTCGCGGTGATCTACCGTCGCGCGCACCTGCCTCGGACGAGCGCGTGGGAGACGTCGGTTCGCGTGCCTCGCGGGGCGTGGCCGCACGTCCTCTCCGCCGACGCCGCGTCGAGCCGCGAGGGGCCGCGCGAGCCGATCGCGCCACGCGCCCTCCGCGCGCCGCAGGGCGAGGAGCCCCTCGAGGTCACGGCGCGAGCGCCTCTCCCCGACCCTCGGTCGGGCGACGCGCTCCGCTGGCTCGTCCTCGCCCTCGTCGTCGTCCTCGCCGGGGTGATCAAGCGGCGCGATCTCGAGCGTCGCGCTCGCCGCGCGCGTCGCCGCACGCGCTGGCTCGTCTCGATCTCACCCGGCGTCCACCTCGCCTCCCTCGTCGTCGTGGCGCTCGCCGAGCTCGCCGCGTGGGCGCTCGACGCGCGCGCGGCGCCCTTCATCGTCGGCTCCGCGTGGGTCGTCCTCGTGGGGTGGCAGCGATCGAGCTCGGCGCCAATCCGGCCTCGGATGGAGGCCTCCACGGAGCTGCCGCGGGCCCTCGTCCGGCAGGCCCGGCGCGAGGCGTGGCTCGGCTGGGTCGCGCCCGCGAGCTGGCTCGAACCCTCGCGCCTCGGGATCGCGAGCGTCGTGATCGTCCTCGCCGTGGGTCTCGCCCAGGATCCGACGACGCGCCTGCTCGCCGCGCTCTTCGTCGCGCTCGTCGCTTCGGGATCGCGACGGCGGCTGGGGCCGAGCCCCGACGCCGAGGTGCGTGCGCTCGCGAGGCTCGCGCGCGCTCCTCGCGCCGCGCAGGAGGCGCCGCGCTTCTCGCTCCGGCTGTTCGGGCGGGGCGCGGAGGCGCCGAGGGACGTTCGGCTCCGGCTCGTCTTCGAGGAGCAGGGAGCGCGCGCGCGCCTGCTCGCCGCGCTCCGCGCGGAGATCGTCCTCGTCGAGGGGCCCGCCCTGCGGATCGCCGCGCGCGTCGGGAGCGACGCGGAGCTCGCGCTCCGCGCCTGGGCCGAGCACGAGGGGCTCGTCGTGCACGAGTTCGATCGGAGCCGAGGCGCGCTCGCGCCGCTCGACCCCCGCGCGCCCGTGGAGGCCGCGCACGCCTGCCTCCGCTCGATCCTCTCGCTCGCGCCGCTCGAGCTCGACGCGACGCTCGCGGACGAGGCCTCGAGCGCGAGCCTCTGCGATCGCCTCGAGCTCGCCGAGGCCGCCGAGTGACCGAGCGCCGGCGCTCGCCTGCTCGAGCGAGGCGCGCGGTCAGCCCGGGCGCACCCACGACGGCATGAAGAGCAGCACGAAGAGCGCGAGCGTCGCGACCGCGACCCCACGGCGCGCGGGGGAGAGGGTCGCGTCGTCCGTCGGCGGGTGGCTCGGCCCGGCGACGCGCTCGAGGACCGTGAGCACCACGAACCAGACGAGCCAGTGCAGCCCGCTCGCGCCCTCGACGAGGACCTCTTCCCACGGGCGATGCGCGGTCAGCGCGGGCACCGCGTAGAAGGCGCCCGTCGCGAGCGCGACGAGCGGGAGGGCGCGTCGGAGCACGCGCCCGTAGCGATCCTGGGCCTCGCCGAAGAGCGCGTAGGCGATGTGGCCGCCGTCGAGCTGCCCCACCGGGACGAGGTTGATCATCGTGACGAGGAGCCCCGCCCAGCCCGCGAACGCGGTCGGGCCGAGCATGATGTCGCTCCCCTCGGGGATCGAGCCCTTGAGCAGGTGGACGAGGCCGACGTAGAGGAGGGAGCGGCCCTCGATGATGAAGCTCCCCGCCGCCGGCAGCGGCTCGACGGGCGACGTCGCGATGCCGTAGACGAGGATCGGGAGGGTGACGACGAGGCCGGCGAGCGGCCCGGAGGCGCCGACGTCGAGGAGCGCGTCGCGCCGCGGGATCCGGCCCTTCATGCGGATCACGGCCCCCATCGTTCCGAGCAAGGAGAGGGGCATCGGGATGAAGAAGGGCGGCGAGATGTCGACGTGATGGATCCGGCCCGCGACGTAGTGGCCGAGCTCGTGCGAGAGGAGGATGAACATCAGCGGGATCGCGAAGTCCCAGCCGCGGGTCAGCGCCGCGAAGAGGCCGCCCGCTCCCGCGCGATCGAAGGCCTCGATGGGGTCGAGGCCGTGCATGCCCGCGCCCACGTAGCTCGTCGACACGAGCGTGACGAGAAAGAGCAGGGTGGGCACGCGCCAGGCGGCGAGGGCGCTCTTCGTGGTCGGCGCTTTCATCGGGGCGCGCTCACGATGGCTCGCGCAGCGCCTGCTCGAAGGCGGCGAGCTGCACTTCCAGGCGGGCGTCGAGCGTGCCCAGCTCGCTCAGGACGACGCAGCCCCCGCGCCGCAGGGT
Organism: Sandaracinaceae bacterium; assembly: GCA_039809495.1. Classification (GTDB taxonomy): domain Bacteria; phylum Myxococcota_A; class Polyangia; order Polyangiales; family Sandaracinaceae; genus JAFLCL01. The sequence goes on along the minus strand of JBDHVC010000013.1, from coordinate 418 downwards.
CGGGTCCGCGACGATCCGCGGATCGCCCGCGAGGGCACCGCTCGCCTCGAGCGCGCGCGTGAGCGCGTCGGCGTCGGCGGGGTGGACGCGGAGCTCGACGCGCTGCGCGCGCCGGACCTGCTCGAGCGCCGCGCGCACCGCCGGCACGACGCGCTCGGGCGCGTCCTCGAGCGTCTGGTGGAGCACCCGCTCCGCGACCCGCGTCACGAGGCCGATCAGCGCGTCCTCGGCCTCCGCGATGACCTGCGCGCGCGCGTCGAGCGCCCGCATCACGAGCGCGGCGACGCTCGCGCGCCCCGCGGCGATCCCCTCCGCGTGGCCCTCGCGGGCGCGCTCGGCCCGCTCGCGCTCGGCCTGCTCGACGATCCGCGCGGCGCGCGCGTGCGCGCGCTCGACGATGGCTCGCGCCTCGCGCTCG
>JBDHVC010000012.1:0-92955 GCA_039809495.1 Sandaracinaceae bacterium | reverse complement strand
CCGGGCCTTGCGATCGTCCCGAGAGCTGCTCGGGGGTTGGGCCGGACTGCCCCACCAACGGGTTCGAGCCTTCGAGCTCGGTGTGCCGCGCGTCCGCGGGGATCTGCGATCGTCCCGAGAGCTGCACGGGCTCGAGCGCGAGCTGCCCGTCCGATGGGTTCCTCCCCTCGAGCACGGTGTGCCGCGCGTCCGCGGGGATCTGCGATCGTCCCGAGAGCTGCACGGGCTCGAGCGCGAGCTGCCCGTCCGATGGGTTCCTCCCTTCGAGCACGGTGTGCCGCGCGTCCGCCGGGCCTTGCGATCGTCCCGAGAGCTGCTCGGGGGTTGGGCCGGACTGCCCCACCAACGGGTTCGAGCCTTCGAGCATGGTGTGTCGCGCGTCCGCCGGGCCGTGCGATCGTCCCGAGAGCTGCACGGGCTCGAGCGCGAGCTGCCCCGCGGACGGGTTCCTCCCGTCGACCACGGTGTGCCGCGCGGTGGCGGGGATCTGCGACGTGGCGGAGTCGTGCACGGGCTCGGGCCCGAGCTGCCCCGCCGATGGGTTCCTCCCTTCGAGCACGGTGTGTCGCGCGCTGGCTCCCGGCGGGTGCGACGTGGCGGAGTCGTGCACGGGCTCAAGCGCGAGCTGCCCCGCGGACGGGTTCAAGCCTGCGACCACGGTGTGTCGCCCGGCGGTGGGGAGCTGCGATCAGGCGGAGTACTGTCCTGGCGGAAGCCCCCTCTGCCCGAACGACCAAACCGAGCCCGACGGAACGTACTGCGACGAGCGATGTGGTGACGAGACCTGTCATGCCGGGGTGTGCTCGGGTGGGATGACGTGCACCGGCGCGAACGTGTGCATCTGCGACTGGAGATGCGCTCCGGTGGGCACGCTCTGTCCCTGACGCGCGGGCGCCGCTCGCGCCGTCAGAGGCGGATCACCATCGGGCTCTCGGGGCGGAGCTGCGCCTGGTCGTCGAGGACGAAGTACGTCGCGATCCCGCCGCCGATGAGGACGACGCCGACGACCACGACCCAGAACCAGGGCTCCTCGAGGACGCTCGGTCCCCCGCCGCTCGCGAGCGGCGTGAGCACGACCGGGACGTCGAGCAGCGCGCCGTCGGCGAGCGTGCCGCTCCACGTGAACGTCTCGTGGCCGCTCAGCATCACGTCGATCGCGCGCTCACCGGGATCCGCCTCGACGAAGAGCGGACGCGCGCCCGAGTCGTCGATGCCGATCCCGTCGAGGCGCACGCCGTAGCGGGTGCTCGGATCGAGGCCCCCGAGGCGCACGCGGGCGATCCGGGTCCGCACCTCGTCGAGGAGCTCCTCGGCCTGCGCGCGCACCGCGTCCGAGACGTTCGGCAGCGCCACGAGCTGGCGGAACGCCTCTCTCGCCTCGCGGTAGCGGCCCAACGCCCGCAGCGCGTACCCCGTGTTGAAGAGCGCGGAGGGGGCGCCGGTGAGATCGAAGGCGCTCCGGTAGCTCGCGACCGCGTCGGCCCAGCGCCCGGCGTCGACGGCGGCCGCTCCGGCCTGAAAGAGCGCTCGCGCCTGCGCGCGGTCGGCCTCGCTGAGCCCGCTCGTGGACGATGCCCCCTCGGGGGCGGGGCTCGGCTGCTCCGTCGCGCTCGGCTGCTCGGTCGCGCCCTCGCGCGCGGGCCTCGATCGACGCTGCGCCTCGGCGGGCGTGGCGCAGACGCTCGCGATGGCGAGGCCCAAGGCGAGGGCGGAGAGGCGCGGCGTCCTTCGACGCGGAGACCACGAAGCGGTGGGGATCATCGGGGCCCATCCTACCGAACCGGCCCTTGGGGGAAAACCGCGTCGATGATAGGCTCACGTCGTTGACGAACGTCCAGCCACAGGCCTCCTCCGCGATGCGCTTCGGGCGCTACGAGGTGCTCTTTCGGATCGCCTCCGGCGGCATGGCCGAGGTGTACGCCGCGAGGATGGTCGGCGAGGGAGGCTTCGAGAAGCCGGTCGCGCTCAAGCGCATGCTGCCCACGCTCGCGGAGGACGAGCGCTTCGTCCAGATGTTCCTCGACGAGGGGCGGATCGCCGCGCACATCTCGAGCCCGAACGTCGTCCAGACGCTGGATCTCGGCCGGGCGGAGGACGACTCGCTCTACCTCGTGATGGAGCTCGTCGTCGGCGTCTCGCTCTCGGCGCTCATCCGCGCGATGCTCAAGCGAGGCCAGGCGTTGCCCGTGCCGGTCGCGGTCGAGCTCTTGTCCCAGGCGGCGCGAGGTCTCGACGACGCCCACGAGGCCAAGACGATGTACGGCCGCTCGCTCAACGTCGTCCACCGCGACATCTCGCCGCAGAACGTCCTCATCGACGTCAGCGGCCGCGTCCGCATCACCGACTTCGGTGTGGCGCGCGCCGTCGAGCGGGCGACCCAGACGCAGAGCGGCGAGGTGAAGGGGAAGCTCAGCTACTTCGCCCCCGAGCAGGTCCGTGGCCGCGAGATCGATCGGCGCACGGACGTCTTCGCGCTCGGCATCGTCGCGTGGGAGACGCTCACGGGGCGTCGGCTCTTCGTGGGGGACAACCCCGCGCAGACGCTCGAGCGCGTGATGTCGATGCCGGTGCCGCGCCTGGACGCGATGCGCGCCGACGTGCCAGCGGCCGTGGCCGACGCGATCGCGCACGCGCTCGAGCGTGACGTCGCCGCGCGCACCTCGACGGCCGCGGACTTCGCCGACGAGCTGCGTCACGCGATCCGTCCCGCGGGGCCGTCCGCGCTCGCGGCGATCGTCCGCGAGAGCGGCGGCGAGGCGCTGATGCGGCTCGAGGAGGGGCTCCGCGCGCAGTCGCCCTCGAGCCTCTCGCGGGTTCGGCGCGCCGCAGGGGCGGCGGCCCCTTCGCTCGAGCCGCCAGGGCTCACCCCTTCCTTCGCGCCCGCGGCGCTCGCGCCGCCGAGCGCTCCCCCGAGCCTCGAGGGGCCGGAGATGATGATCGCCGGCGTGGGTGATGGCTCCGCGTCGGGGAGCCCGAGCGCCTTCGCGGAGCCGAGCAGGCGTACGCTCCTCTGGGGTGTGCTCGGCGCCTCCGCCCTCGTGGTCCTCGCGGTCCTGGCCGCGGTGACCACCTACTTCTTCGTCGGAGGAGGCGGCGGCACGAGCGCGGCCGCGTCGGGCGCCGCGCCAGCTCCTCTGCCGGCCGTCACGCCGCCCACCGTCCAGGTCGCGTCGCCCGCCGAGGCGTCGCCGCCCGTGGTGGAGGAGCCCCCGCTTGCGCGAGATCGCCCCGAGGGGGCGGAGCCGAGCGAGCCGCCCACGGCGACCCCCCCGCCGCTCGCGACGAGCCCGCGGACCGCTCGCCCGGCCCCGGAGCGAGGGCGCGCCGGCGTCGCCCCGACGCCGAGCACGACGCCCTACACCGGCTCGCCGGTCGCCGCGCGACCCATCGAGCCCACGCCGAGCCGCGCCACGCCGCTCGAGCCGCGCGCCACGCCGTCGCCGCCGAGGGGCAGCGAGTCGAGCGCGGCTCCAGCGACGTCCGCTCCCGCCTCGACCTCGATGACCACGACGATGACCAGCATGGGCTCCGGGCTCGTCGGCGTCGGCGACTTCGAGCGCGAGCTCGGCCTCGAGTGACGGCACGCGTCGCGCGACGCGACGAGGGGAGCGAGGCGCCCTGTCAGCGCGGCGTGAGCGCCGCGAGCACCGCGTCGTGGAAGGCCGGGCGAAAGCCCTTGATCCGCTCGTTCGCGCGGCTCGGGCACACGCGGTTCGAGAGCAGGACGACCACGACGTCGAGGACGGGATCGCACCAGATCGAGCAGCCCGTGAAGCCGAGGTGGCCGAACGTACCCTCGCTCATGCGCCGCCCGGCGGCGCTCTCGTGGCCGCTCTTCGTGTCCCAGCCGAGGCGATGCGAGCCACCCTCGCGCGGCGCGAGCGCGGCGACGATCGCCTCGCGCGAGACGAGCGGCGCTCCCTCGCCGTTCCCGGTGAACGCGTCGAGGACGGCGCGCCCGAAGCGACCGACCGCGGAGGCCGTCCCGAAGATCCCCGCGTGCCCGCTCACGCCGCCCATCGCCGCGCAGTTCTCGTCGTGGACCTCCCCGCGCAGGACCCGCCCGCGCCAGTCGTCGCGCTCGGTCGCCGCCGCGCGCTCGACGACGCGTCGCCGCGCCTCGAGCGGGAGCGCTGGAGGGAACGAGAGATCGAGCGGATCGAGCCCGAGCGGCTCGACGATCTCGCGCGCGAGGTGGGTCGCGAGATCGGTGCCCGTGCTGCGCGCGACGATCCCCGCGGCGATGATGTAGCCGAGGTCGCTGTAGACGGCGCGCCCCTCGGGCCCCTCGTGCGCGCGACGCGCCGCCTCGGTGAAGGCCCACCGCCGCGCGGCGCTCGAGCCGAGCTCGTGCGGCACGTCGAGGTAGAGCCCCCCCCACGCGGCGACGCCCGCGCGATGTGTGAGCAGCGCCTCGAGCGTCGCCACGCCGCCCACGGTGCCGCGCACGTCCGGCACGAGCTCCTCGGCGCGGAGCTCCAAGGACAGCGCGCCGCGCGCGACGAGGCGCAGGCAGATCGTCGCGAAGATCGGCTTCGTCAGCGACGCCAGATCGAAGATCGTCTCGTCGTCGACCCGGGCGCGACGCTCTCGGTCGGTCGCGACCGACGCCGCGGCGAGCCGGCCGGCGTTCGCCGTGACGTTCGTGACGCCGTGCTCCGCGTCGCGGTACGAGATGCACGCGGACGCGCCGGGGAAGACCTGCCCCGACACCCCAGCGGCGAGCAATCGGCTGGCCTCGGCGCGAAGGCGCTCTCGACGCGATACGACCACCCGCTTGACCTCCGTGCCGCGTAGCGGCGTTGGGACGTGGGATCGAGCGTACGGGAGCGAGCACCGTGCCGTCCATCCTCGTTTCGCGCGCTCGCGCCGGCGCGAATTCGGGTGTTCGGGGAGGGGCGCGTGGCAAGGTGCGGAGATGGCCACCGAGCTCCCCCTCGCCGCGCCCCCGTTCGCTCCCATCCCCGCGATCCTGAAGGCGCGCGAGGAGGACTTCGAGGTCCACGAGCTCCCGGCCTACGCCCCATCGGGCGAGGGGGAGCACCTCTTCGTGCGCTTCGAGAAGCGTGGGCTCGACACGGAGCGCGCCGTCCGCGTCCTCGCGGAGGCGCTCTCCGCGCCCGCGCGCGACGCGGGCTACGCGGGGATGAAGGATCGCCACGCCGTCACGACCCAGTGGGCGAGCTTCCTCTCGCGCCGAACACCCGAGGAGGCGCTCGCGCTCGAGCTGCCCGCCGCGATCCGCGTCCTCGAGGCCGCGCGCCACGGCAACAAGCTGAAGACGGGTCACCTGCGCGGCAACCGCTTCGTCCTTCGCCTCCGCGGGGTCGAGGAGGCGCGGATGCCCGAGCTCGCGGGCGCGCTCGCGTGGCTCGCCGCGAACGGCGCGCCTGCCTACTTCGGCGAGCAGCGCTTCGGTCGCGACGGGGACAACGCGCGCCGCGCGCGCCTCTGGATCGTCGAGGGAGGGAGGCCGCCGGCGAAGCCGTTCGAGCGCAAGCTCCTCGTCTCGGCCCTCCAGTCGGAGATCTTCAACGCGCTCCTCGCCGAGCGCGTGGCTCGGGGCGAGCTCGGGCGGATCGTCCTCGGCGATCTCGTCCGCAAGGAGGACACGGGCGGGCTCTTCGTCGCGACCGATCTCGACGACGCGCAGGCGCGCGCCGATCGGCTCGAGCTGAGCGCTACCGGCCCGATGATGGGGGCGAGCATGCGCTGGCCCGAGGCGATCGCGCTCGAGCGCGAGGAGGCGGCCCTCGCGCGCGCCGGGCTCACGCGCGAGCACCTCGAGCGTATGCGGCGCGCCGGAGAGGGGACGCGCCGCCCCTACCGCGTCCTCGTGCGCGAGCCGAGCGCCTCGTTCGAGGAGGGCGTCGCGATCGTGTCGTTCACGCTCGCCGCGGGGGCGTACGCGACGGAGATCGTGCGCGAGCTGACGCGAGGGGGCGCTCGCGAGGAGCGCGCCACGCGGGACGCCGCTCCCCGCGCGCCCTCGTGAGCGCCGCTCCGCGTCGAGCGCGGCGCGCCGTCAGAGCAGCGCGCCGCACCAGACGTCCTCGAAGATCGTGACGTTGTTGTCCTCTCGGCACTCGCCCGCGATGCCGTCGGCGTCGGCGACGACGTAGACGTCGAGCGCCATGCCCGGTTCGCGGGGCGCGTCCGGCCACGCGCAGCTCACGAGCTCGCACGCGCCGATCGCGAGGTCCCCGACGCTCGAGCCCGAGCAGATCTCCGTCCCGAAGCTCGCGGGATCGCCGACGAAGAAGCCGACGCGCACGCCGGAGCCGACGGGCTCCGTGCCGCGGTTGCAGATGCGGGCCTGGAGGACGGCCGTCGTGTCGGAGCAGGAGAGGGGGCTCCCGCTCGTCGTGAGATCGGGCGACGCGCCCGGCACGAGATCGCCCTGAACGTTCTGCCGGAAGTTGTTGAGGCCCGGGGTGAGCCAGTTGAGGCGCGCCGCGCTCGTCCGCGGGATGCGGCCGTCCTCCTCGACGTTCGTCACCGCGTAGGCGTGCTGGTTCCAGATGCGCCGCGAGTTCACCCAGTTGTCCGCGGCGTCGCGGTAGACGCGGATCCCGCGCGTGCCGATCGGGCGTGAGGCCCGACAGGTGTTGCCCGAGCCAGCCGTGCCCGCGGGCGGCGCCTCGCAGACGAAGCCGGCGCGATCACAACCGGCGCCCGCGCAGCACTCCTCGTCGCGCGTGCAGCGGCAGAGCCCGGCGTCGCACACGCCGGAGAGGCAGTCGGCGCCGCTCTCGCAGTGCAGGCCCGCGAAGATCGGGTCGGTGTCGCGCGGCCCGAGGCCGAAGCCCGCGCAGCTCACGCCGCTCTCGGCGGAGCCGCAGTTGTAATTGTCCCCGACGACGATCTCCGCGTTGAAGTCGCCGTCCACGTCGGCGATGACCGGGTTCTCGTACCAGGTGCACGACGAGCGCGACTGGCTGAAGAGCACCTCGCCCGTCGCGCCCGCGTAGACGCGGACGAAGCACTCGTCGCCGTACACCGCCTCGGCGGCGCCGTCGCCCTCGAAGTCGAAGATGCTCGAGCCCGTGACGTTGCTCGACTGATCCTGCGAGCGCGCGGACCAGAGGAGGCCGTCCGTGCGCCCGCTCCGGCACGTCCCGACCGCGCCCGAGCCGACACAGTCGAGATCGAAGACGGTGTAGGCGGAGCCGCCGGCGCTCGCGAATTCGGGGCGTCCGTCGCCGTCGAAGTCGCCGACGGTCGGTGGGCCGCCGGCGCCCCCGCCGGGCAGCGCCACCGGGCCGAACACGATGGTTCCGTCGAGCGTCTGCACGCGCGCCGTGCCGCTCGTGATCACGACGATCTCCGGCGTCTCGGCCGGCCACGCGCCCGCGCCCGGGAGATCGCCGAAGTCGGCGAGCGCGACGAAGCCTGGCGTCTGCACGGTCAGCACGATCGGATCGGCGCGCCAGGCGCTCGTCGTCGGATCCCACTCGAGGATGCGATCGCCGTTCACGTACTCGACGCGTCCGTCCCGATCCACGTCCGCGACGACGGGGATCTGGCCGTTCGAGTACCCGCTCGCCGCGCCCGCGCCGCCGACGTAGGTGCCGTCGGCGCGGAACACCATCGTCCCTCGGAGGATCTCGGGGACGCCGTCGTCGTCGAGATCCGCGAGGGTCGGCCCCGACCAGCCGTCGCCCATCGGATCGAAGGGCGTTCCGTCGGCGTTGTGCGAGCGGAAGAGTACGCCCCACGCGCCGCTCGTCTCGTCGTAGCGGAACGCGACGAGGCCGCCGCCCGCCTTGAACGCCACGATCTCGGCGCGTCCGTCTCCGTCGAGATCGCCCACCGCGGGCGGAGAGCTGTGCGAGACGAGCTGGAGCGAGCCGAGCTCGGCCTGCTGCGCGCAGGTGCGGCCGTCGAGGACGCGGATCACGCCCGTCGGCTGCTCGCTCGAGCCGTCCTCGCCATCGTCGAAGACCGCCACGATCGAGGGGCGGCGCGGATCATCGGGGCCTCGCCCGATGGCGAAGTCGACGACCATCGGCGTCGTCAGCACGTGGAGGTGCGCGGGGAAGGCGTCGCCCGCGGGCGCGTCGCGGAATTCGCACTGCACGGTGGGCGCGAAGGTGCCCTCGGCGATGAGCCGCGTGCAGGTCGGGTCCGAGGTGACGCCGGGGGGCACGCCGAAGGGCACGCAGCGCGGGCCCCCGTCGGCGTCGAGCGCGCAGTACGTGTCGCCCGGGCAGTCCGACGAGCTCGCGCAGCTCGGCCCCGTCGGGACGCAGGTGTCGCGGTAGCAGCTCTCCCCCGAGCGACAGCACGCGCCGCCGCAGCTCGCCGCGCAGGGGGCGTCGCCGACGTCGGGGCTCTCGCCGTCGAGCCCGCCGCCGTCCACGTCGCTCGAGCGCGGGATGCAGCGCTGGTTTCGACACACCTCGCTCGGGGCGCACTCGCCCGAGCTCCGGCAGCTCCGCCCGCTCGGCTCCCCGCCACAGTCGCAGCCCGCGAGCGCGGCCAGCGACGCGAGGGCGAGGACGAGCGGGATCGAGCGGTGCTTCGAGGCGAGATGAGGAGCGTGAGCCATGCGACGCAGTATGGCCGATCGCCCGCGCGCCGCGCGAGGCGCCGCGTCCCTCGATCCGCGCTCCTCGCGCCCTCGGACGTGCGAGAGTGCGGCCGTGCGCCTCGTAGACCGCCTCCCCGCGCCGAGCGACGCGAGCCCCGATCGCCTGCTCGAGCGCTTCGTCGAGCACGTCGAGAGCCGCGGGCTCGAGCTCTATCCCGCGCAGGAGGAGGCGATCCTCGCGCTCCTCGCGGGACAGCACGTGATCCTCAACACGCCGACCGGCTCGGGGAAGTCGCTCGTCGCGCTGGCGCTCCACGCGAAGAGCCTCGCGGCGGGCGCGCGGAGCTACTACACGGCGCCGATCAAGGCGCTCGTCTCGGAGAAGTTCTTCGCCCTCGTCGACGAGCTCGGGGCCTCGAACGTCGGCCTCATGACGGGTGACGCGACCGTGAACCGAGACGCCCCGGTCATCTGCTGCACCGCGGAGATCCTCGCGAACATCGCGCTGCGCGAGGGGAGCGACGCCGACGTCGACACCGTCGTGATGGACGAGTTCCACTTCTACGGCGACCGCGACCGGGGCATGGCCTGGCAGCTCCCCTTGCTCCTGCTCACGAAGGCGCAGCACCTCCTGATGAGCGCGACCCTCGGCGACGTCGCGTTCTTCGCCGAGGACCTCGAGGCTCGCACGGGCCGCGAGGTCGCCGTCGTCCGCTCGATGACGCGGCCCGTCCCGCTCGACTACGTCTACTCCGAGGAGCCGCTCCACGAGACCCTGCGCGCCCTCGTCGAGAAGGGCGAGGCGCCCGTCTACGTCGTCCACTTCACGCAGCGAGCGGCGGCCGAGCTGGCGCAGGATCTGATGAGCGTCGAGCTCGTCTCGAAGGCGCAGAAGGCCGAGATCAAGCGCCTCACGCACGGGTTCCGCTGGGACTCGCCCTTCGGCAAGGAGCTCTCGCGCTTCGTCCACCACGGCGTCGGCGTCCACCACGCGGGCCTGCTCCCGAAGTATCGCCTCCTCGTCGAGCGCCTCGCGCAGCGGGGGCTCCTCGCGGTGATCGCGGGCACGGACACGCTCGGCGTCGGGGTGAACGTGCCCATCCGGACGGTGCTCTTCACGCGGCTCTCGAAGTACGACGGCGAGAAGACGGTCCTGCTCTCCGTCCGCGACTTCCAGCAGATCGCGGGCCGCGCCGGTCGTCGCGGCTTCGACGCGCGGGGCACCGTCGTCGTGCAGGCGCCCGAGCACGCGATCGAGAACCGGATCGCGCGGATGAAGGCGGAGGGCGATCCGAAGAAGCTCCGCAAGCTCGTCCCCCGCAAGCCTCCGGAGAAGGGCTACGTGCACTGGGACGCGCAGAGCTTCGAGCGGCTCAAGAGCGGGGAGCCCGAGCGCCTCGAGTCACGCTTCCGCATGTCGAGCGGCGTCTTGCTCGAGACGCTCGAGGGCGCTTACCTCCGCTCGAAGGACGGCTGCGCGGCGCTCGAGGCGCTGATCCGCGCGAGCCACGAGAGCAGGCGGCGCAAGTTCAACCACGCCCGCCACGCGATCCGCCTCTTTCGCTCGCTCGCACGCGCCGAGGTCATCGAGGTGGTTCACGAGGACGGTCAGCGCCTCGTGCGCGTGCACCGGGATCTTCAGGAAGACTTCTCGCTCCACCACGCGCTCTCGCTCTTCGTCGTCGAGACGTCCCGCCGCCTCGATCCCGAGGATCCCTCGCACCCGCTCGATCTCCTCACGCTCGTCGAGGCGACGCTCGAGGATCCGACGACGCTGCTCCAGCGCCAGCTCGACTGGCTCAAGCGCGAGCGCCTCGACGCGCTCAAGGCCGAGGGCGTGCCCTTCGAGGAGCGGATCGCGGAGCTCGAGAAGATCGAGAACCCGAAGCCCTGCCTCGACCTCCTCGTCTCGGAGCTCGAGGCGTTCGCGGCCAAGAACCCGTGGGTCCGCGAGCAGGATCTCCGGCCCAAGTCGATCGCGCGCGACCTCCTCGAGCGGGGCCTCTCGTTCTCCGACTACGTGCGGGAGTACGGCCTCGAGCGCGCCGAGGGGCTGCTCCTGCGCTACCTCTCCGAGGCGTACCGGGGCCTCGCGCAGTCGGTGCCGGACGACGTGAAGACGGAAGCCGTCCGGGAGATCGAGGACTGGCTCCGCGTGACCGTGCGCGGCGTCGACTCGAGCCTGCTCGACGAGTGGGAGCGGCTCGCGCGCGCGAGCGAGGACGTCGAGGCGCTCCGGCCGACCGACGCGATCCCCGAGGAGCGCGAGCTGGACCTCACGGACGATCCGCGCGCCTTCGGCGTGATGGTGCGGGGCGCCGCGTTTCGCTTCGTCGAGCGCCTCGCGCGCGGGCGCTTCGCCGAGGCCGCGCGGCTCGTCGAGCCGGAGGGCGGCGGGGGCGTCGATCCGCTCGAGCTCGAGGCGCGCCTCGCGCCCTACCGCGAAGAGCACGATCGGATCCGCACCGACGGCCCCGCGCGGGCGCCCATCCACACGCAGCTCGCCCGCGAGCCGCTCGGCGTGCGCGCGTTCGTTACGCTCCTCGACGACGAGGGGCCGACCCCCTGGCGCGTGGAGCTCTTCGCCCCGTACGCCCGCTGTCGCACGGAGATCGCGCTCGAATTCGTGAGCTTGAGCCCGGGCTGATCGGCTCGCCCTCGCAGGCCATCGAGCCACCGCGAGCTCGTGATAGGCTCGAGCGAGGATGCCCTGGACACGTGGTCGGTGGGTCGCCAGCTTCCTCCTCGTTGGGGGCGCGGCGCTCGCCCTCGCCAGCGGGCCCTCGGTCGCGCGCGCGAGCCCGGTCGACGCCGACGAGGACGGGAACCCGGACGAGACCTTCGCCGTGCGCGCGGGCGCCGACCTCGGCCTCGGGACGATCGAGCGAGGCGACTACCTCCTCGTCGACGCCACGGTCTACTTCCGGGTCTGGAACGTCCGCGCGGACCTCTGGGCGCCGCTCCGCTTCCTGCTCGGCGACTTCGGCCTGGTCGAGGACGACTGGCGCCAAGGGCGCGACTTCGCGCGCATCTTCCGCTGCGTTCGCCTCGACGTCGGCGACTACGAGCAGCCCGAGGACCGCTACGATCCGACCTGCGCGGCGTACCCGAACCGGCGCGGGCTCGGCTCGCACGAGCGCGTCTACTTCTCCCTGCGCGTCACGCCGCTCGACGGCGTCTCGCTCGGGAACGAGACGCTCGTCTTCAACTATCGGAGCCAGCGCGACGTGGCGAGGCCGCAGCTCGGCAGCGTCGCGGAGCTCGTCGTCGAAGACTGGCTCGGCGCGGAGGCGTACCTCGACGACGTGATCAACCCCGGCGTGATGGTCGCGCGAGCCTACGTCCGGCCGACGATCCTCCTCACGGGCGATCACTGGGACGAGACGGCCGACGACTTCGTCGTGGGGGTCACGTACGCCGGCGACTTCCAGGCGCCCCTCTATCGACAGACCGCGTTCGGGCGGCCGCTCGTCGATCCCGAGACGGGCGACGCCCGCTTCACGCGGGACACCCTCGCCGCCGTCGGCGTCGACACCCACTACACGTACTACTGGGGGCTCGGCGATCGCGACGCGCCGCGCATCGGGCTCATGGCGGCCGCCGACTTCAACGCCTTCCCCGAGATCGACGACGCGTACGGGCTGCACGCGGGGCTGCGCTTCCTCTTCGTCCACAACGGCTGGACGATCTTCCTCGGCGGTGAGTACCGCCTCTCGGGCAACCGCTATCTGCCCGAGTACTTCGACACCGAGTACGTCTCGCGCGCGCAGCAGTTCCTGCTCACCCCGGAGCTGCGCGGGCTGCCGGGGGTCGACCCCTACGTGACGAAGTACGGCTACATGCTCTCGCGGCCGAGCGGCAACTTCCACTCTGGGCAGCTCTTCGGCCGCGTCGTCTTCCCCATCCCGCTGAACGATCGAGGGGACCACGCGCCGCTCCCGCTCGGCTTCTTCCTCGAGGACGCCGAGGGGCCGGCGAACGCGTCCGTGTCGATCACGCTCGGTCCGTTCCGGATCGACCAATTCGTCGCGGCGGCCCAGTACCTCCGGCGCAACTTCGACGACTGGTCGCAGATGTTCGAGCTCGACGGGACGCTGATCAGCCTGCTCGGGCGCCTCTACCTCGGCTCGCCCGACGCCCCGTCGGGCTCCCTCGACGAGATCCTCTCGAACCTCCACGTCGATCTCCGCTTCGATCGGCGCTGGTTCCAGACGATCGAGGGGGATCTCGCCGAGACGAACGACTTCACCGTCTCGCTCGGCTTCACGGCCGGCTCGTGAGGAGGGCTCCCGACATGACCCCGCGGCTCGAGCGCGCTCGCTCTCTCTCCCTCGGCCTCGTGATCGTGGCCTCCGCGATCGTGGCCCCCGCGATCGAGGGCTGTCTCGCGCCGCCGAACGTGTGCCTCGGGGATCCCGGCGGCGCGACGCCGAGCGTCGACGAGGTCTGCGATCATCTCGCGGCCCTCGGGTGCTTCGCCGGGCCGCTGCCGTCGTACCTCGACGCGGGCCCCGAGGCGGGGCTCGTCGAGCTCGGCTTCGACGCGTCGGGCGCGAGCCTCGCGCAGGTCCACGCGCGCGAGTGCCGAGCCGGGCACGCGGCGTTCCAGGCGTCGCTCGGGGCCGAGCAGCTCGCGGCGCTGAGGCGCTGCTACCGCGCCGCGCGCTCGTGCGAGGAGGTCGAGGCCTGTAACCGCGGCTGCGATCTCCGCGCGCCCGACGGGGCCGTGGTGGGCGACGACGCGGGCGCGAGCGACGCCGGAGCGATGGACGCGGGGCCCGCCGTCGACGCCTGGACGTCGCTCGACGCGAGCCGCCCCGACGCGCGCGAGCTCGACGCGGCGGAGCCGACCGACGCGGCGAGCGCGGAGGACGCGGCGGAGCCGTGGGACGGCGCGAGCGACGACGACGCGGGGCCCGCGCTCGACGGGAGCGTCCCGGACGCGTGAGCCACGCTCGCGCTGTCAGAGCGCTCGAACGACGACGTTCGCGAGGGCGACGACGATCGGCAAGAGGACGAGCGAGAACGCGACGCTCACCCGCGCGAGCTGCTCGGCGTAGGCCGCGCGCGCGGCCTCGAGCTCGCCGAGGATGAGCCGTGTCCCCTCGCCGAGCTGGAGCCGCCCCGCGCGAAAGGGGGCCTCGTCGGCGCGCGTGAGCGTCGCGATCGCCGTCACGAGCTCGCCATCGCGGAGGCGCTCCGCGCTCGAGCGAAGGAGCAAGCGGTGGGCGCCCGGCGCGAGGGCGGCCGCGCCGAGGCCGGACACCTCGAGGCTCGCGGGCTCGTCGAGCGTCAGCGTGCCCTTCGCGATGCGCCCCTCGCCGCGAAACGTCCCCGAGAGCGCGGTGAGCTCGCGCTCCGCCCGGAACGAGGGGCGATCGAGGAGCGCGGCGTCCGTGAGCCTGCGCAGCGTGAAGAGGACGAGCGCGGCGAGGCAGGCGAGGTGGAGCGCGAGGAGCATGAGGGCGAGCGGGCTCCCGAAGCGGGCCGCGAGCCGATCGGGGGGAGCGTCGTCCGTGCGGACGCCGTCGTCGTCGAAGCTCACGATCCAGGCGCGGTAGTCGCCGTCGCGGCCTCGCCCTCGCGGGAGGTAGAGCGCCCAGCGTTCCTGGCCGTGCTCGGTGTCGCGCAGGATCATCGGATCACCGGCCGGGTCGCGGTCAGGCACGCGGACCTCGCCCGCGCCGCCTCCGTCCGCGGTCGAGATCGTGATCGCGTCGGGCGCCGCGCGGACGGCGAGCCCGCTCGGAGCGAGGGGTGAGGGGGCGGCGGAGAGCCGGATCGCGTGCGAGGGGATGTGAGGAGCGAGGCGCCACGCTGGGCTCGGCGTGGCGAGCGCGACGACGACGAGGCCCAGCACGGCGACGACGCTCACGAGCGGGAGGGCGAGCGAGCGCAGGAGCGCGGAGCGCACGGAGTCGACCGCGATCGGGCCGCGTGGATAGACGCCGCGCGCTCCCCCGAAGCGCTGTCGCCCCTCGCCCCAGGCGTACGCGACGATCGCGAGGCCGAGGATCGACGTGACGACGATGGCCGCCGCGACGACGGCGATGAAGAGGCCTCGAGCGGCGCCGAGCACGCCGCTCATGGGCACGATCGCCGTTGGGATCGCCGCGATCACGCCGAGCGTCGCGCCGCGCGCCGCGGTCTTCGCGAGGCCCTGGCGAATCGAGGTGGCGCCGCTCGTGAGCAGGGCGTCGAGCATCCCGCGGCCCCGCTCGATCGCCGCGAGCGGAGCGCCGTGGAAGGGGGAGACGACGACCCCGATCCCCGCGAACGTAGCGGCGAGCGTGAGCAGGCCGCGGAGCGAGGCTGGATCCGACGGCGCCCCGATCGAGAGGACGCAGGCTCCAATCGGCATGAGGTGGATCGGCGCCCCGAGCGCGCCGATCGCGAGGGTCCTCGCCCAGCGCTCGCGCACGCCCATCGTCGCGAGGTAGGCCGCGCCGAGCGCGTACGCGTAGAGCGGGATCCCCACCACGCAGAAGCAGGTGGGCGCCGCGAGCGTCGCGAAGAGGAGCGCAGGGCCGCCCGCCAACGCCACGTCGAGGAGGACGAGGCGGAAGGGAACCCGCGATCGCTCGTGCGCCGTCGGCATCCGCGCGGAGCCTAGCCCGCTCGCGGGGCTCGCGCATCGCGGCGCGCTCGCGCGGGAGCCGACCTCGCTCGCGGGAGCAGAGCGGCGCCGTGCGCGCTGTGAGGGCGTATACCTCGGGCGTAGGCGCCCGCCCACGGGGCCGAACACGGAGGCGTGAGCGATGCGCAGGGTGATCGGTTCTCTATCGGGGAGGCTCTCTTCGCTCGTCGCCGGGGCGAGCCTCGCTTGCGCGCTCGGGTGCACCTCGCCCGAGCCGAGCTTCCACGGGAGCGCGCCCCCCGCGTCGGCGGCCCCGGCCGAGGCGGCGCCCGCGCGGCCCGAGCCTCGCTGCCCGATGGAGGTGCCGGGCACCTCTCCGCGCGCGGTGCGCCTCGCGGACGGCGCGGCGATCGACTTCGTCACGGGCGACGGCTCCGAGGTGGAGGAGCTGCGCCGCCAGGTGACGCGGAAGGTCCACGTCCACCAGGAGCACCACCGCGAGCCGAGCGAGGTCGAGCCGCTCGACGAGGCGATGCTCGCGCGCATGAGCGAGGTCGATCGCGAGCGCATGCGGCACCGCTGGAACCGGCGGCGGCTCATCGGCACCTCGACCGTGACCGGCGAGGCGATCGAGGGCGGCATGCGGGTGAAGCTCGTCCCGGCCGATCCGGCGGAGCTCGACGCGCTCTACGGCAGCGTCGAGGAGACGACGCGCGATCTCATCGCCTTCGGCGCGCGCTGCCCGGAGGAGGACGAGCACTGACGGCGGGCCTCGCTCGACGTGATCCGTCGAGTCGGGGCGCGCCTCGCTCGACGCGATCGGGCGAGCGCGAGCGCGCGCTGCGCCAGGGCGGCGCTCCGCCGCGCGACGTCGACGCGCGCGTTTGCAGTCGCCGGGTCGGCCGGATAGACCGCGCCCCCTTCGCGCCGAAGAGCGCACCGAGAGCACCCGATGTCCATCGTCCAGAACCACCTCCGCAACATCTGCATCATCGCCCACGTCGACCACGGCAAGACCACGCTCGTCGACGCGATGCTCAAGCAGACGGGCGTCTTTCGACAGGGCCAGGAGCCCGTCGAGCGCGTGATGGACTCGAACGACCTCGAGCGCGAGCGCGGGATCACCATCCTCGCGAAGCAGTGCTCGGTCCGCTACGCGAGCCCCGCCCACGGCGAGACGAAGATCAACATCATCGACACCCCGGGGCACGCGGACTTCGGCGGCGAGGTCGAGCGCACGCTCCGGATGGCCGACGGCGTCATCCTCCTCGTCGACGCGGCCGAGGGGCCGCTCCCGCAGACGCGCTTCGTGCTCTCGAAGTCGATCGACCTCGGCCACCGGATCATCGTCGTCATCAACAAGATCGATCGTCCGGACGCGCGCCCGGACGAGGTGCTGAACGAGGTCTTCGATCTCTTCGTCGATCTCGAGGCGGGGGACGAGCAGATGGACTTCCCCGTCCTCTACGCGATCGGCAAGCAGGGGCTCGCCAAGCGCGCGCTCGCGGACGAGGGCGTGGACCTGCGCCCGCTCTTCGAGACGATCCTCGACGTCGTGCCGCCGCCCAAGGGCGATCCGGCCGCGCCGCTCCAGATGCTCGTGAACGACATCCAGGCCGACGACTACGTGGGGCGCCTGGCGATCGGCCGGATCGTCAACGGGACGGTGTCGGATCTCGAGGCCGTCACGCGGATGAGCGAGAGCGGACCCGTCCGCGCGAAGGTGACGAAGGTCTACGGGTTCGAGTCCATGAGCCGCGTCGCCATCGGCGAGGCGCACGCGGGCGACATCGTGGCGCTCGCGGGCGTCGACGGCGTCCAGATCGGCGACACCATCGCGGACCTCGAGCGGCCGGTCGCGCTGCCGCGCATCCGCATCGAGGAGCCCACGCTCAAGGTGACGTTCCACGTCAACACGAGCGCGTTCGCCGGCAAGGTCGGGAAATTCGTCACGTCGCGGCAGATCCGCGAGCGGCTCGAGCGCGAGGCGATGCGCAACCTGGCGATGCGCTTCGAGCCCACGGACTCGCCCGATCAGTTCACCGTCTACGGGCGCGGCGAGCTGATGATCACGATCCTCCTCGAGACGATGCGCCGCGAGGGCTACGAGATGGCCGTCGGCATGCCCGAGGTCGTCCTCAAGGAGAAGGACGGCGAGAAGCTCGAGCCGGTCGAGCGCGTGGTGGTCGACGTGCCCGAGCAATTCGTCGGCATCGTGACCACCAACCTCGGCGAGCGGCGCGGGCAGATGCTCAAGATGACGAACCTCGGGTTCGGGCGCGCGCGCATGGAATTCCGCATCCCGAGCCGCGGCCTCATCGGCTTCCGCGGGCAATTCCTCACGGATACGCGCGGGATGGGGCTGCTCAACACGATGTTCGAGGGGTGGGAGCCCTACTCGGGCGCGATGAACCGGCGCATCAACGGCGCGATGGTCGCGGACCGCGTGGGCGAGTGCACCGCGTACGCGCTCGATCATCTCCAGCCGCGCGGCGTCCTCTTCGTCGCGCCGGGGACGCCCGTCTACGAGGGGATGATCGTCGGCGAGCACAACCGCGAGAACGACCTCGACGTGAACATCATCCGCGAGAAGAAGCTCACGAACGTCCGCAGCAAGAACAAGGACGACAACGTCGTCTTGAGCCCGCCGCGGATCATCACGCTCGAGTACGGCCTCGAATTCATCGATCGCGACGAGCTGATGGAGGTCACGCCCGACGCGATCCGGCTGCGCAAGAAGGTGCTCTCGGTGGATCGGCGTCCGCGCCGCGACGCCGAGAACGTCGGCTGACGCGCTGTCAGCCGTCCTTCGCGGGGTGCTGCCCATAGGCGTCCTCGAGGAGCGCGTAGAGCGTGGGGTGCGCGCGCGAGAGCTCCTTCGGTCGCTCGAAGAAGGCCTCGGTCGCGACGGCGAAGAACTCGGCCTCGTTGGTCGCCGCGTAGGCGCGCAGGATCGATCGATGCGCCTCGACGCGCGCGATGCCCTGGTGGATCTGATCGACCCAGGGGCGGACGAGGCGGTGGGGGACGAAGCACGGGAGGCCGTCCGCCCGGCCGCGATCGAAGTCGAGGACGTGCGCGAATTCGTGGAGGCCCGGGTTGAAGCCGTCGGAGGGGCGATCGAAGCCCTCGCGCAGCTGGCGAGCCGAGAAGAGGATCGGCCCGGCGCCGTGGACCATGCCCGCGATCGGTCCGTCCTTCGACTCTCGGTAGTCGTCGTCGAAGGCCTCGTCGTAGACGACGATGTCGCGGGTGCGTGGGTAGACGAAGCCCCGGTGCCCGAAGACGAGGATCACCGCGCTCGCGGCGACGAGCGTGCGGAGCTCGTCCGGGAGCGGCCGCTCGCGGGGGCCGGTGATCACCTGGTCGAAGAGGAAGCGCCTCACCTCGCGCTCGAAGCGAGCCCGCTCCGGTGCGTCGAGCCGGCGGTAGTACGCGACGTGCTCGAGGAGGGTTCGCCGCGCCTCGTCCGAGAGCGGAGCCTCGAGCGCGCGGGCGAGCCTCCGGCGACGCCGCGCCGAGCGCGCGAGGAGCGCGAGCAGGATCAGGCTCAGGATCGAGAGCGCGGCGAGGCCGGGGAGCACCGCGCGAGCCTACCCGCATCGGGCGCGTCGCGCGCGATCTCGCCGCGTCAGGGCTTCGCGTCGTCGACGACGCCGATCGGGACGAGGCGGACGAGCAGGAGCGCGGGGAGGGAGGCGACGAGCGTGAGCACGAAGTAGGGCACCCGCCCGACCCACTCGTAGAGGTAGCCCGAGAGGCCGCCCGAGATCGTCGAGCCGAGCGAGACGAGGGCGGTGAAGAAGGCGTAGTGCGAGGCGGAGAACGCGCGTCGACACCGGCGCATGAGGAGCACGGTCGCCGCCGTCCCGGCGAGCGATCCCGCGAGCTGCTCGAGCACGACCGCTACGCCGATCGCCCAGAACGGAGGGTGGAAGAGCGCTACGCCGAGGTACCACGGCACGGCCATCAGCCACGTGAACGGCACGAGCCAGCGCTCGAGGCCCCCGCGCGCGACGAGCGCGCCCGAGAGGACGGATCCCCCGATCGTCGTCGTGAGCGCGATCGAGCGGAGGAGGCCGCGCTCCTCGAGCGTGACGCCGAGCTCGCGCAAGAGGACCGACGACATCGAGGACGTCATCGTGTCCCCGAGCCGGTACGTGAGGGCGAACGCGAGGAGGAGCACGATCCCCGGCTGGGAGAGGAAGCTCCGGTAGCTCTCCCAGAAGCGGGTGATCGGGCGCTCCATGCGCACCTCGTGCGGCTCCCTCGGCGCGGGGAGCAGGAGCGCGTTGAGCGCCGCGACGAGGACGAGGAGCCCGCCCGCGGCGAGGAACGCGAGCTGCCAGTGCGAGCCGCCCCGCGCGCCGAGGATCCCGAGGTCGCGAGCGGGCGAGGCGACGAGGACGAGCCCCGCGCCGCCGACGTACATCGCGGCGCGGTAGGCGGCCTGGCGCGTGCCCGAGTAGAGCGCCTGCCCGCGCGTGTCGAGCGCGAGCATGTAGAACCCGTCGCAGGCGATGTCGTGCATCGCGTGCATCACCGCGATGACGCCGAGCAGGAGCCAGAGGCCCCCCCAGCTCGGGGGGCCCGCGTGCATCGCGTCGTGCCCGCGCGGATCGGGCCCGAGGAAGAGCGCGAGCCCGATCACGCCGAGGCCGATGAGGAGCTGCATCGCGATCGTCCAGGCGCGCTTGCTCCCGACGAGATCGACGAGCGGGCTGAGGAGCGGCTTCGCGGTGACCGGGACGTGGAACCACGACGTCGCGCCGACCACCGCGGGCGGCGCGCCGATCGCCGTCAGGTACTCGGTGACGAGCTGATGCAGGATCGAGTACGGGAGCCCCTCGCCGAAGTAGGCCGTGCTCGTCCAGCCGAGATCGCGAGCACGCCTCGGGCGCGAGCTCGCCTCACCCTTCGAGGCGGAGGGGTCGCTCGCGTGCTCGCTCGCGTGCTCGCTCACGCGGCGACTCTAGGGGCTCGCCGCCGAGAGGGCAGTTTTTCGGCGCGCCGAGGTGCGCCGTCAGCCGGTCGCGCGTCGCCGGCGGTGGACGAGCACCGCGACGAGCGCGAGGGCGAGCGCGAGCGGCGCGCTCGGGGCGCTCCGCCCGGACGCTCGACAGCCGCAGCCGCTCGCCTCGCCGCCCGTCGTCGGGGGGCTCGAGGCGTCCGCGCCGCTCAGGCGGCCGGCGTCGACGCCTTCGGGGATCGATCCCGCGTCGAGCGGCGCGACGACGCCGGCGTCCTCACCCGCGCTCATCCCCGCGTCCGGATCGCCGGGCGTGATCGGCGTGGGTGGGGGCTTGAACCCCTCGGCGAGCGCCCATCCCGGGCCCACGCCCGCCCCGAAGGCGTACGCGCCGACGTCGGCGATGCCACCGCGGGAGGTGCCGTCGAAGTCGTCGGTCACGACGTGGGCTGGGTCACCGGCCGCGACGAGCGCGCTCCCCGCGCGCGGGAAGACGTCGTTCGGGACGCCGCCCGAGAGCGTCGCCCCAACGAAGTCGCGCGCGAGCTCGCCGGACGCGTCGAAGCCGCTCGTCACGCCCTCGAGCGTGCCCGTCCCGACGTTGCCCGAGACGACGAGGCCGCCGAGCGCGCCCGCCATGCGGATCGCGCGGCCGCCCGACGCGTAGATCGCGTTGTTGGCGACGAGGATCGAGCCCGTGATGCCCGTCATGCGGATCGCGTCGCCGCTCGCCTTGAGGATCGTGTTGTGGACGATCTCGATGTTCGCGGGGTCGCCCGACTGGTGGTGCTGGCTGTGGATGCCGTCGGCGGCGGCTCCCAGGATGATGTTGTTCCGGATGACGACGTCCGCGGCGGACTGGATGGCGTGATCGCCGCAGCGGAAGAGGAGGTTCCGCTCGATGACGTTCGGCGGCCCGTTCCCGACGGTCGAGTACGTGATGATGCAGGGGTAGTTCGTGTCGTGGATGACGTTGTCGCGGATGACGTTGCCGTAGCTGCCCTCCTTGATCTCGATGCCGTCACCCTGCGAGACCGCGGGTCCGTTCGTGTCGTGGATCCAGTTCCCCTCGATGAGGCTGTCGTGGAACTGGCAGTCGTCGTTGTTGCAGCCGAGGTAGAACGCCTCGCCCGTCCCGCCGGTGTTGAAGACCTCGTTGTGGCGAAAGACGAAGCCGGCGTAGTCGCCGCCGTGATCGTTCGCGCTGATCGCGTTGTCCTCCATGTCGTGGACGCGGCAGTCCTCGACCGTGACGTGGCTCGCGCCCGACATGAAGCGCAGCCCGCGCGATCCGCCGACGAATTCGAGGCCGCGAAAGACGAGGTGCTGCCCGGAGACGTTGACGAGGTTCTGCGCCGCGTTCGAGCGCGTGATGACGGGGCGCGTCGCGCCCTCGCCCCGGATGACGATCGGCGCGTCCGCCGTGCCCGACACGGACACCTGGAAGAGGACGTCGACCGTGTAGGTGCCGCTCGCGAGCACGAGCTCGTCGCCCGGGCCGAGCGCCGCGATGGCGGAGGGGAGCGGGTCCGTCGGGCCGACGTGTCGAACCTCCGCGCGAGCTGGGCGCGGCGCGAGCGCGAGCGTGAGGGCGAGCGTCATGGTGCCGAGCGAGGCGAGGTGTCGCATGCGCCGACGGTAGACCCTCCGCGTCGCGGGGGGCAACGGTGACCGACGACGGATCCCCTCGAGCGGGGCGCGCTGTCGGCGCTCGGTCCATGCTAGAGCCCTCGGACGATGTCGGCCCCTCCGAAGCCTCTGCTCAACCGCCCCGTGGCGCTCCTCGCGGACGTGCACGGCGACCTCGCGGCGCTCGACGCCGTGCTCGCGGAGCTCGATCGGCGCGACGTCGGAGCGCTCGTCGTCGCGGGGGATCTCCTCTTCGGCGGCGAGGAGCCGCTCGGGGTCTGGCGTCGGCTCGCGGAGAGGAGAGCGCACCTCGTCCGCGGCCTCAGCGACACGGCGCTCTCGACGCTCGATCCGGGTCGCCTCGTCGCGACGACGGCGGAGGAGCAGGCCAAGCGCGATCGCTTCCTCGAGACGCGCGCGCAGGTCGGCGAGCTCGTCCTGCGGGCGCTCCTCAAGCTGCCCGAGCAGCTCCGCTTCCCGCTCGCGGACGGGAGCGAGCTGATGGTCTGTCACGGCTCGCCGATCGATCCCTCGATCGAGCTCGGCTTCGACGCGACCGACGAGGAGGTGATCCACCTCGTCGGCGACGATCCCGCGGACCTGATCGCGGTGGGCGGCGCGCACGTCCCCTTCGATCGCGCGCTCGACGCGACCCGCGTCGTCGGGCTCGGGTCGGTGGGCGAGACGCCGGGCGGGCGGATCTCGCACTTCGCGATCCTCACGCCGAGGCCGGAGGGGGCCCTCCTCGAGCGGGGCTTCGTCGAGCTCGACGCTGGGGCCATGCGGTGAGCGAGCGCGACGCCGATCCGGAGGCGCTCGCGGACCTCCGCGCGCTCCGCGCCGCGCGGCGGATCGAGCGTCGCCGGCTCGTCTACCGCTGGGATCTCGACAAGACCTACCTCCGCACGGAATTCGACACGCTGAAGGATCTCCTGCGCACCGCGATCGAGACCGCGCGGGACAAGCGCACGGTGCCCGGCGCGGCGGCGCTCCTGCGCGAGATCCGAGGGACCGATCCGTACGGCATCTACATCGTGTCCGGGAGCCCCACGCAGCTAAGGCGCGTGCTCGAGGCGAAGCTGCGCCTCGACGGAGTGCGCTGGGACGATTTCACGCTCAAGCCCCAGCTCGCGAACATCCTGCGCGGTCGCTTCCGCTTCGTGAAGGATCAGGTCGGCTACAAGCTCGCGGCGCTGCTCTCCTCCCGGATCGACATGCCGCTCGACACGCGCGAGTACATGTTCGGCGACGACGCCGAGGCCGACGCCTTCATCTACGCGATGTTCTCGGATCTCTCGCTCGGCCGCGTCTCCGCGTCGATCCTCCCGCCCGTCCTCGACGCCGCCGGCGTCTACCCGGACGTCGTGCCGCAGCTCGTCCGGCTCGCCGATCGCCTGCCCCGCGGCGGCGGCGCCGAGCGGATCTTCATCCACCTCGATCGCGTCTCCCTGCCGAGCGCCTTCGACGACTTCGGGCGGCGCGTGCTGCCCTTCTTCAACTACTTCCAGCCGGCGATCGTGCTCTTCGGCGACGGCGTGATCGATCCCCTCTCGGCGCTGCGGGTCGCCGCGGAGCTGGTCATCCACCACGGCTTCACCGCCGACGCGCTCGTCGCGAGCTATCGCGATCTCGTGACGCGCGGCTTCGTCGGCGGGCGCATCGCGCGCGTGCTCGGGCGCTTCGCGACGACGGTGGACGAGTCGCTCCTCGCGACCACGGGGCCCGTGATCCGCCGCTTCGCGGCGGAGCTGCTCGACGACCCCGTCGCGCGAGCGCCGGAGCCCGAGCCGATCGTGGAGCACGCGATCGACTACCAGGCGCTCTTCACGAAGGAGCGCAAGCGCGCTCGAGCGGCGAAGCTGCGCTCGATGGGGCGCCCGCCCGAGCGCTGACGAGGCGCGCGCTCAGAGCGCCTCGCGCGTCGCGTGCTCCTGGACCCACGCGCGAAAGAGGGGGAGATCGAGGCGATCGAGCAGGGGCAGGAACGCGCGCTCGACGCGATCCTCGCGGCGGAGCTCGTCGAGCGGGCGCACCCCGACGTCGTGCGCGGCGAGCATGAACGGCATGATCGCGCCGCGCCCGGCCTCGAAGGCGTCGAAGAGCAGGCTCGCCTTCAGGTACGCCGCGGACACCTCCGCGAAGCCGGGGCGCACGCCGCGGATGTAGCGGCTGAAGGGCTCCGCGATGAGCCGCCGATCGGGGCGATCGCGGAGGCCGAAGGCCTCGAGCTGCATGCGGAGGAAGGCGCTCGCCGAGAGCTCGGGGTGCTGCCTCGCGCGGAGCTCCTTCTCGTAGCCCTCGGCCACCACGACGAGCGCGTGCGAGCAGCGCTCGAGGGCCTCCGCGATCTCTCGGAGGACCTCCTCGGGGAAGTGGAAGAAGGGGAGGACGACGACGTGGGCGCGCGCGGCCACGCCGCAGTGGAGCGTGTGGCGGCCGCTGCGGTTGCCCATCATCTCGAGGACGTAGATGCGCTTGTGCGTGTACGCGTCCTCGTAGAGGCCGCGCGCGATCGTCGCGCCGGCCTCGACGCCCGTGAGGAAGCCGATCGCGCGGTCGCCCGCGACGTCGTTGTCGACCGAGACGTTGATGAAGGCGGCGGGCGGCCGCGCGTCGCGCTCGGCCTCGCCGAAGGCCTCGAGCCAGGCGCGCAGGCCATCGAGCGTGCCGTTGCCCCCGACGCAGACGAGGTGCGTGAAGCCCTCCGCGCGGAACGTGCGCACCGCCTCCGCGCGCACGGCCGGTTCGAAGAACGCGGTGAAGCGCTCGCTCCGGAAGTCGGAGCCGGGATCGAGCACGCGCCGGCCCATCGACCGCGCGGGGATGCCTTGGCCGAGCAGCTCGTAGCGCTCGCTCCGATCGACGACGAGGCGCTCGACGCGCGGCACGCTGCTCGCGTGCGAGGTGAGCGAGCGGAAGCCCTGCGTCGCGGCCCAGACCTCGTAGCCTCGGCGCCCGCCCTCCTCGGTCAGCGCGACGGCGACCGACGCGTAGCCGGGCGCGTCCCCGCCGTCGAAGACGACGAGCAGGCGCCGCGCGACACGCGGCGCGAGGCTCAAGCGCACGAAGGGGAAGCCCATCGTTCACCTCACGCGAACGGCATCCCCGGCGCGCCGCCGTGGAGCCACGCGAGCACGCAGGCGGCCGCCTGCGTGACGGCCGAGCGCTGGAAGCGGGCCCAGTCGGTGCGCGCGGTGGAGCCGACGATGTGGGAGACGCCGAGGGCGCACGCGAACGGGACGGAGGCGCCGATCGCCGCGGCCGCGACGCCGAGCGCCTCCGTGCTCTCGGCGATCGCCGCGCCGAGGCTCGCCGCGTGCGCCGCGCGCTCATCGCTCTTCGTGCTCGCGCTGGAGGAGGCGATGGCGCCGATGAACGTCCGGTGCCGCTCGGCGCGGAGGCCGGCCGCCATCGCGGCGCTCGCCTCGTAGCTCGTCGTCATCGCGGCGGGCCACTCGGCGTCGCCTCGCGCGACGCCGTGATCGAAGGCGACGATCTTCGACGCGACGAGCACGTCGCAGGGTTGGAAGCCCGAGAGGCCGGGGTAGATGCCCGCGGTGCCGACGTGGACGACGGCGCGAGGCGCGAGCGCGGCGATCCCGCGCGCGGTCCCGCTGGCCGCGGCGACGGATCCGTAGCCGACGAGCTTCGAGCGGACGACGAGGCCTCGGATCACGCCCTCGAGCTGGGCGCCGAGCGCGTCGCGGAGGCCGACGAGCTCCGGCGCGCTCGCGCCGACGACGAGGACATCGATGCGTCCGTGCTCGCGGGTCATGCGGCCCTTGGGGTCATGCGGCCTTTGGGGTCATGCAGCCTGGGTGCTCCTGTCGCGGCTCGGAGCGAGGATAACAAAGCCGCGCCGAGGAGGGGAACGTGCGCGGATCGCCGCGCGCGCGAGCCGCGCCCGGCTCGCCTCGGTAGGACTCTGCTATCCTTCGCCTTCCCCCCCGTGGGCTCCGATGGACAGCCTCTTCTCCTATCTCTTCGCGATCCTCGGGATCACCTTCCTCGTCGTCGTCCACGAGTCCGGGCACTACCTCGTCGCCCGTGCCTTCGGGATGCGGGTGCTCCGCTACAGCCTCGGCTTCGGGCCGGTCCTCGCGAAGCACCAGCCGAAGGGCAGCGACACGATCTTTCAGGTCTCGGCGATCCCGATCCTCGCCTACGTCCAGATCGACGGGATGAACCCCGCGGAGGACAACGATCCGGAGGATCCGAAGCTCTACTGCAACAAGAGCCTCTTCGCGCGCTTCTGTGTCGTCTTGGCGGGCCCGCTCGCCAACTACGCGGCGGCCTCCCTCATGGTCTTCGGGCTCTACGCCGCGACCGGCGTGCCGGAGGTCGACGACGCGGGGCCGATGGTCGTCACGACGGTGAACGCGGACTCCCCCGCCCAGGCCGCGAACCTCCACGTCGGGGACCAGATCATCGAGGCGAACGGCGTCGTGATCCACCGCGTCGAGGATCTGGTCGCGGTCACGCGCGATCGGGCGGGCGTCCCGACCGTCTACCGCGTGCGCCGCGACGGCGCGCTGCTCGATCCGATCACGATCACCCCGGTCGAGCAGGGCGGGCGCGGCGTCATCGGCATCACGGGCGGGCCGTCCATCCGCTACGTCGACGCGTCGCTCGGTCGGCTCGCGTGGCTCTCGATCGAGCGTCCGATCGCGTTCACCGTGCTCCAGGTCCAGGGCATCACCGACATGTTTCGGCGGCGGACGCTGGAGGGGCTGAGCGGTCCTCCTCAGATGGTGCAGATCGTCGCCGAGCAGGCGCAGCAGGGCATCGAGGAGTACGTGCAGATCCTCTTCGCGATCTCGATCGCGCTCGGCTTCTTCAACCTCCTGCCGGTGCCCGCGCTCGACGGGGGTCGCGCGGTGTTCCTCCTCGTCGAGCTCGTCTCACGTCGAAAGCCCAACGCCAAGCTCGAGACGGTCGCGACGCTCGTCGGCTTCGTCGTCCTCATCTCCCTCATCCTCTTCGTCAGCGTCCGAGGCTGACGGCGCGCCTCGCTCGACCTGATCCGCCCCGCGGAGGCGCGCGGCTCACGGAGGCGGCGGTGCGAGCGCCGAGTCGCGCACCCAGCCGTCGATCTCGCCGTGAGCGAGGCTCGCGTGGATGCGAACGAAGGGCTCTTTGCGCTCACGCTCCTCGAGCAGGAGCGGGCCGAGCGCGCCGATCCGCGTGAGCGACACGCCCTCGGTCGGCTCGGCGCGGAGCGAGAGCTCGCGGCCGCGAGGCGCCCAGAGCGGGTCGCGGCCCGAGGGGCGGGCGACGCTCGCGCCGGGGCCCGCCGCCGCGAGCTGGAGCTCGTCGCAGGGGACGACGACGCGGCGCAGGGTGATCCGCTCATCGAGCGCGAGATCGACGTCGAGCGCCTCCTCGATCGGCGAGGCCCGCACGACGGCCGCGCCCGCCTCGACGCGCACGCCCGGGAGCGAGCGGTCCCCGGCGAGCGAGAGCGGCGGCGGGCGCGAGGTCCAGCCGGTGAGCCGAGGCTCACCGTCGAGGGTCTCGAACGTGAAGATCCCCGCGGAGCGCAGGCTCACGCGCACGTCCCGCGGCGGCGCGTCCACCCGCGCGAGCTCGCTCCGTCCCCCCGGAAGCGCGCGGCGCGCCGTCACGTCGGCGAGCGCCGCGTGCCCCTCGATCGAGCAGCCCCGCCGCGCCTCGCGAGAGGGCTCGCTCGGGCCCTCGCCGCGAGCGCCGATCGGGGCGGCGAGCGCGAGCCCGACGAGCACGAGCGCCGAGGCGGCGCTCACGAGGGGAGCGCGCGCTCGAGGCTCCTGGTGTAGATCCGGCTTCATGTCGTCGCTCGAGGCTCGCGCCACGCTCACGCTCCCCAAGCATGCACGCTTCGCCCCCATCGCGGGGCCGCTCGTCGTCGTCGTCATGGACGGCGTGGGGCTCGGCCCGAGGGACGAGGGGGACGCGGTCCATCTCGCGCGCACGCCCACGCTCGACGCGCTCGCGCGCCCAGGCCGCACGCTGGCGCTCCGCGCGCACGGCCGAGCGGTCGGGCTCCCGAGCGACGACGACATGGGCAACAGCGAGGTCGGCCACAACGCCCTCGGGGCGGGGCGGGTCTTCGATCAAGGCGCGAAGCTCGTGAACCGCGCGATCGAGACGGGCTCGCTCTTTCGCGGCGAGAGCTGGCGCGAGACGATCCGCACCGTGCGGGAGAGCGGCGAGGCGCTGCACTTCCTCGGGCTGCTCTCGGACGGGAACGTCCACAGCCACCAGGATCACCTCGAGGCGCTCGTCGCGCGCGCGGCCGAGGAGGGCGTCGCCCGCGTCCGCGTCCACGCGCTGCTCGATGGTCGAGACGTGCCCGAGACGAGCGCGCTCACCTACGTCGACCGGCTCGAGGCCTTCCTCGAGCGCTTCCGCGCCGCGGGCCGCGACTACCGCGTCGCCTCGGGCGGGGGCCGCATGAAGATCACGATGGACCGCTACGAGGCGGACTGGCCGATGGTCGCGCGCGGCTGGGCGATCCACGTCCGCGGCGAGGGGCGAGGCTTCCGCTCGATCCGCGAGGCGATCGAGACGCTCCGCGAGGAGAGCCCGGGGATCTCCGATCAGAACCTCCCGGGCTTCGTGATCCACGACGAGCGCGGCGCGCCGGTCGGCCCGATCCGCGACGGCGCCGCCGTCGTCTTCTTCAATTTCCGCGGAGATCGCGCGATCGAGATCACGCGCGCGTTCGAGGACGATCCCTTCACGCCCTTCGATCGGGGCCCGAAGCCTCGCGTCCACTACGCGGGGATGATGCAGTACGACGGCGATCTGAAGCTCCCGCGCTCCTTCCTCGTCGCGCCCCCGGAGATCGATCGGACGCTCTCTTCGTACCTCGGCGCGAACGGCGTCACCCAGCTCGCCTCGAGCGAGACGCAGAAATTCGGCCACGTCACGTACTTCTGGAACGGCAACCGCAGCCAGCCCTTCGAGGGCGAGAGCTGGGCCGAGATCCCGAGCGACACGCTCCCCTTCGAGGAGCGCCCGTGGATGAAGGCCGCGGAGATCACCGATCGCGTGATCGAGGAGCTCCGCACGGGCAAGCACCGCTTCGCGCGCCTCAACTACGCGAACGGCGACATGGTCGGCCACACCGGCGTGCTCCGGAGCGCGATCCTCGCCGTCGAGGCGGTCGATCTCTGCCTCGCCCGGCTCTTGCCGGTGATCGACGCGCTCTCGGGCGCGGTGATCGTGACGGCCGATCACGGCAACGCCGACGAGATGTTCGAGCACGACAAGAAGAGCGGGAAGATCGCGACGGCCGCGGATGGCACGCGCCGCGTGAAGACGAGCCACACGCTGAGCC
This sequence comes from Sandaracinaceae bacterium, assembly GCA_039809495.1. Taxonomy (GTDB): domain Bacteria; phylum Myxococcota_A; class Polyangia; order Polyangiales; family Sandaracinaceae; genus JAFLCL01. The sequence goes on along the minus strand of JBDHVC010000012.1, from coordinate 63,926 downwards.
GCGTCCCCTGCTACCTCCACGCGAGGGGGCGCGACGAGCTCGCGTTCGTGGACGCGAGCGACGCGCACGGCCTCGCGAACGTCGCCGCGACCGCGCTCGAGCTCCTCGGCTTCGTCCCGCCCGAGGACTACGAGCGCTCGCTCTTGCGCTGAGCGGCGCGCGCGGCGCGCTTGCGCTCGAGCCGGGCCCGGCGCGTCGCCATCGCCTCCTCGCCGACGATCGCCTCGAGGAGCTGGACCTCCTCGAGCGCGCGATCGAGGTCGCGCAGGCGGTGCTCGTAGAGCTTCGCGAGCGAGAGCCGGATGGCGGCCGTCGCGTCGCCCTCGGCGTGGGCGAGCGCCTCGAGGAGGAAGGCCTCCTCCGCGCTCCTCGCCTCGGTCTTCTGCGCGGCCTTCGCGCCGAGGACGAGCGCGCGCGTCGTCAGCTCCTCGCTCCCTCCCGCGTCGGCGGCGTCCCGGGCCCGCGCGAGCGCGCGCGGGTGGTCGCCGTAGCGGTAGGCGATCCGCGCGACCGAGAGGCGATCCTCGGGCGTGTGGTCGGGGCGGGTCCCCTCCCAGCGCTCCGCGAGCGCGGTGACGAGGGCGGCGAGCGCGACGACGTCGTGGACGTTGTGCTCGAGGACGGGCGCGAGGAGCGACTCGTCCTCGCTCCGCACGAAGTCCCAGAAGAGCGCGGGGATCTGGGCTCCGTCGACGTCGCCGTGGCGCACGAAGCCGAGGACCTCCTCCTCCATCTGGACGAGGCGGACCTGCCCGAGCCTCGGGCCGAACACCCGCCGCGCGCAGTGCAGGAGATCGAGGTGCGCGCGCGGGGGAGGCACGGCGACGCGGTTCATCACCGCGCGCGTGCGCAGGAGCGGCCAGTCGAAGCTCTTGCCGTTGTAGGTGACGATCGCCGACGCGCTCCCGAGGCGCTCTCCCAGGCGCTCGAGGAGCGGCCGCTCCTCGCCGGGCTTGCGGAGCAGGAGCTGCTCGAGCACGAGCCGCTCGCCCTCGAACCAGCCCATGCCGACGAGGAAGGGCAGGGTGCCCGTCCCGCCCGAGAGCCCGGTCGTCTCGGTGTCGAGGAAGAGGACGCGCCGGGGATCGACGCTCTGGAGCGTCGCGTCGAGCGCGAGGGCCGCGAGCGAGGCCGCCGAGACGCTCGCGGCCTCGACGACGGATACGCGCCCGTGGCGATGATCGGGGCCGAAGCTCCGCTCGACCCGATGGAGGGGCCCGGACGCGGTCGCCACGATCGCGCCTGGCAGCCTCGGCGCGCCCGCTCCGCGCGGGCTCGGGCGCCGCGCGGCGTGCTCGCCCTCGCTCGCTCGGACGAGCGCTCGGAGCGTCGCGATCCGCGCGCGTCGCTCGTCCTCGATCGTCGTCGCCGCGTCGCTCGATCCGCTCGCCGCGGGCGGGGGCGGCGCGGATCGAGGCGTGAGCGCGGCGTCGGGCTCCGCCGCGTGAGGAGCCGGGAGGCGCGCGAGCTTGCGCTTCAGATCGGACGCCATCTCCCGCCCCTAGCTCGCGCCGCGCGCGCCGTCACGAGGACCGTCCGCGCGGGCGTGCGCCTTGGGCTCGCTCGCGCTCGCGCCGACCCGCGCGAGGAGCGCGATCGCGAGCTTCTTTCGGAGCGCGAGGCCGGGTCGCGGGCGCGGGCCCGGGGCGCGCGTCGGATCGTCGGGCTCGATCCCGGCGGCGCCGATGCACGCGGGGCAGCCGCTCTCGCAGGGGCAAAGCTCGATGAGGGAGCGCGCGCGCGTGAGGAGCGCGTCGCGGTCGCCGAAGAGCCGCGTCGCGAGCCCCACGCCGCCCGGCACGCGATCGAAGACGAAGAGGGTCGGGTCGAAGCCGGCGCCGTCGGCGTCGCCGCGCTGCGGGAGCTCTCCCTCGCCGAGGCGCTCTCCCATCACGTGCCCGAGATCGCGCGGATCGCACATCAGCCCGACCGACGCGACGACGTGGAGCGCGTTGCCGATCCCGTCGATCGCCTCGACGACGGCGGCGCGGGCCGCTCTCGGCGAGGCGCCGTCGCTCGTGAGCGAGGCGGGGAGCGCGCCCGCGAGGGCGAGCACCGTGGCCTCCGAGAACGTGAGCCAGAGCGCGCTCGTGTGCATCGCCAGCTCGGGCAGGCGCACGTCGCCGTACCCCACGTTCTCGTGGGTGTTGAACTTGATCTTCTTGTAACCGACGACCTTCTCGACGATGGCGACCTCGCCCAGGCCGACGGCGACGCCGTCCGCCTCGAGCGATCCGCGCACGAAGGCCGCGTCGTCTTCGCTCGTCACCGAGACGCGCGTGTAGGTCATCGCGGTCGTGTAGTAGTCGGGGACGACCTTGCGGACGAAGGCCTTGTGGTTCTCGAAGTCGAGGCGCTCCACCTGGTACTGCTCGGCGTCGTGCTGGTAGATCGCCTGGACGTGCAGCATCGTGTGCGTCGCGCGGAAGTCCATCTCGGCGATCGTCTGGCTCGTCTCGAGATCGACGACGACGAAGTTGTCCCAGCTCGCGCTCCGAAGCGAGACGTGCGAGGCGGGGTAGCTCTCGGCCGACCAGTGGTAGCGGAGCTTCGCGTCGCTCCCCGCGCTCGCGTGGACGAGCTGGTGTGAGACGAGGTAGTCGAGGGCGTCCGTCGTCGCCTCCTCGGGGAGATCGCCGAAGCGCTCGCCCGCCTCGAAGGGGAGCTCGAAGGCGGCGCACTTGAGGTGCTGGACGAGGATCTCGACGTTGTCCGGGTCGATCCGCGCCTCCTCGATCGGCGCGCCGGCGACGAGGTCCGGGTGCGTGGCGACGTACTGGTCGAGCGGCATCGAGCTCGTGACGAGGAGCGCGAGCGAGGGGGCGTTGCGGCGGCCCGCGCGACCGAAGCGCTGGAGGAGCGCCGCGACGTTGCCCGGGTAGCCCGCGCAGACGACGGCCTCGAGGGCGCCGATGTCGATGCCGAGCTCGAGCGCGTTCGTCGCGACGACGGCGCGCACGAGCCCCGCGCGCAGCCCCTCCTCGATGCGGCGGCGCGTCTCCGGCAGGTAGCCGCTCCGATAGCCCTGGATGGCCTCCGGGCTCACGCCGTCCGAGGCGACGCGCTCGCGGAGGTACTTGAGCATCACCTCGATCTGGTTGCGCGACTGCCCGAAGACGAGGGTCGGCACCTGCGCGCGGATCAGCTCGGCGGCGAAGGAGACGGCGGTCTTCGTGTAGCTCGCGCGGACCCCGAGCTCCGCGTTCACGACGGGCGGGTTCACGACGAGGAGGTGCCGCTCGCCGCTCGGCGCGCCGCTCTCATCGATCAGCGTGACGGGCTCGCCGAGCATGCGGCTCGCGTGCTCCTCCGGGTTGCCGATCGTCGCCGACGCGAAGACGAAGGTCGGGCTCCGGCCCGTGTAGAAGCGCGCGACGCGGAGGAGCCGTCGGAGCAGGTTCGCGAGGTGCGAGCCGAAGACGCCGCGGTAGGAGTGGAGTTCGTCGACGACGACGAAGCCGAGCCCCGAGAAGAAGCGCGCCCAATTCGCGTGGTGCGGGAGGATGCCCGCGTGGAGCATGTCGGGGTTCGTGAACACGACGCTCGCTCGCTCTCGCGCCGCTCGGCGCGCGTCTCCCGGCGTGTCGCCGTCGAAGGTGATCGCGCCCTGCCCGAGCTCGCTCTCCCGAAGGAGCGCCCGGAGCGCGACCTCCTGGTCGCGCGCGAGCGCCTTGGTCGGAAAGAGGTAGAGCGCCGTCGTCTCGGGCGCGCGAGAGAGCGCGTCGAGGACGGGGAGGTTGTAGCAGAGGCTCTTGCCCGACGCGGTCGGCGTCGCGACGACGACGTGGGAGGCGCGCCCCTCGCCGCTCGATCGGAGGCGCGCGCGCTCGAAGGCGTCGGCCTGGTGTGCGTAGAGCGAAGAGACGCCGCGCGCGCGGAGGGCGCGAGCGACGTTCGGGTGGAGGGCGTCGGGGAACGAGCGCTCCCTCGCCTCGCGGCGCGGCGTGAGGTGCTCGAAGACGACGCGGGGGTCTTCGCGCCATCGCGCGAGGAGCGGCGCGAGCCCTCGCTCGCTCGTCCAGGGAGGGTCGGGGCGCGCGAGCGGGTCTTCGAGCGTCGACATGCGGGATGACTGTACGGGTGAGCAGGGATCGCATCAAGCGCCCGCGCGTCGCGCGCCGAAGACTCCGTGGGCCTCGCGGCTTCCGTTATCGTCTCGCGCCGATGTCGCGCCTCGTCACGACGCTCCTCGTCGCGCTCGCGCTCGCCACGGCGCTCGCGAGCCTCGCGCTCGCGCGCCGCTCCGCGCGGCGCGTGAGCCCCCGCGCGGCGGTGCTCGGTCGAGCGGTGTCGAGCGATCCGTCCGCTCCGTCCGCTCCGCCGGCGCCGAACGAGCGGGTGCAATTCGTCCTCTTCGGGATGGACACGACGCCGCACTGGCAGCGCCGCGGCTTCGAGGACCTCTACCGCGCGGTGAGCGCGCTCCACGCCGAGGGCGCGGGGCCCTCGAGCTACACGCTCTTCATCGGGACGGGCGGCTTCCAATTCGACGAGACGAGGCGCGATCTGAGCGACGCCGAGCGCATCTTTCAGGGCGTCCTGCCGAGGCACAACCCCGTCTTTCGCTACGCGGAGTCGCTCGAGCAGATCCGCGGCAAGGCCGAGAACGTGCGGCGGCTCCACGCGCTCGGCGTCGAGATCGGCTCGCACACCGTGCGTCACGCGCGCGGCGGCGGCTGGACGCGCGAGGCGTGGGAGCACGAGCTCGCCGACCACGAGCGGATCCTCGACCTCGTCTCGCTGCCGCGCCCGCTCGGGTTTCGCGCGCCCTTCCTCGAGACGAACGAGGCCATGTACGCCGTGCTCGCCGCGCACGGCTACCGCTACGACGCCTCGCGCGCGCAGAACGGCTCCCGCTGGCCGACGCGCCACCCCGCCTCGCGCGACCGCGAGCATCCGCTCTGGCTCTTCGGGGTGCCGAGCCTGCGCATCCCCGGGCGGAGCCGCCCCGTCCTGCTCTACGACCTGAACCTCGACACGCTGCTCCGCCAGGCCGCGAGGCGGGCGGGCGTCGAGGGCGAGGAGGCGATCGTCCGCTTCGAGAACGACCTGTTCTACGAGGCGGTGTCGGCGGAATTCGAGCGTCGCTACGCGGGCGCGCGCGCGCCGCTCCTCATCAGCGGGCACGGCGGGTTCCGCGAGCCGACGATCCGGTTCATGCGGCGCGCCTGTCGCCTGCCGAGCGTCCGCTGCACGACCTTCCGCGAGGCGGTCGAGTACATGGACGCGCACCCCGAGCTCGAGGGCGTGCGCTGATCAGCGGCTCGCGTCCGGCTGGACGACGACGGTGCCGCTCCCTCGGGGCTGGACGACGACCGTGCCGGTCCGCGAGGGCGGCGCGACGACGGCGCCAGGGGGAGGCGGCGGCGGCTGGATGACGACGCTCCCCGAGGGCGGCGCGGGCGGTGTGACGTCGATGATCACGGAGCCCGAGGGCGGCGCGGGCGGCGTCACGTCGATGATCACGGAGCCCGAGGGCGGCGCGGGGATCTCGACGTCGACGCTCGTCCCCGGCGGTCGTGACATCTGCCGCTCGCGCACGGTCTCGGCGCCCTCCGGCGGGGTGCTCGCGCGGCAGTGCGCGCGCTCGTTCGGCTGGAACATCGGCGTGCCGCCGTCGTACTCGATCCCGAGCGTGAGCAGGAGCGCGTCGTCGGTGCGCGGGCCCTCGACGCCGATGCGCATCCGCACGCCGAGCTCGAGCGCGCCGTCGAGCGATCCCGAGCAGTCCGTCATGCGCGCGCCGACGCCGAAGTCGACGAAGGCCGTCCCGGGCGAGTACGCCTGCGCGACGTCATAGTGGAGCGCGTAGCCCGCGCCCGCGTCGATGTAGAGCGGGAAGACCTCGTCGAGGCGCAGCCGCAGCACGCCGAGGAACGCGAGGAGCGGCGCCGTGGCCTTCTCGGCGTTGGTCGAGATGAAGCGCAGATCGGTCTCGACGCGCGGCTCGAACCAGCGGCCGATCGGCAGGCCGAAGTGGACGCCGACGCCGCCCGTGCCGCGCAGGCCCGCCTCGGTGTAGCGGTAGAACGAGATGCCGCCGTCGAGGTGGAGCCCGAGCGTGTAGTCGAAGTCGGCGTGGCGGCCCGCCGGCTCGGCGCGGGGCGTGTCGCCCTCGATCATCATCGAGCCCGTCAAGAGGAGCGCGCGATAGTCGAGCGTGTCGCCGAGGCCCTGCTGGAAGCGGAGCGCCATGCCGAACTGGATCGCGCCCCCGTCCTCGAAGCGGACGCCGCGCTGGTGGCCGATCGCGGCCTCGACGTAGCCGCCGTTGAGCCAGCCGAGCGGGCGCCCCGCCCGCGGCACTCCGTCGAGCGTGAGCCAGCCGCCGCCGAGCTCGAAGGTCCAGCCGCTCCGCTCCGCGCGATCGGTGAAGACGCGCAAGCGCACGTCGCCGCCGAGCAAGAGCGCGAGCGGACCGCGCGTGGGATCGTCGTCCATGAAGTCGCGCGGCGCGACGTCGATCGCGCCGTCCTCGCCGCCGAGGCCGGTGAAGCGGAGCAGGAGCACGAGCTCATCGATCGGCGCGACCCCGAGGGCGAGGCTCCCGCCCTGGAGCATCCCGTTCATGTCGCGATCGGACTCGCCGAAGCCGAGGAGGTAAGAGCCCTCGATCGAGAGCGGAACGTGCGAGGGCCCCGAGGGCGCGCGCGGCGCCTCGGGCGCGGCGGGCGTCTCGACTCGCGCTCGGGCGGGCGCTCGCGCCGGGACGGGGGTGGGCGCCGGGGCCTCGATCGTCGTCGTCACCTCGGGCGTGGGCGGGGGCGCGATCGGGACGTACTCGGTGGGGGGTGGTGGCGCCTCGAACGCGAGCTGCGCCGCCGGCGCGGCCTGACAGCGCGGCCGATCCGGGCGCGGCCCGCCGTCCATCTCGAGCCCGAACACGCCGAAGATCGAGCTGAGCGCGTCGTCCTCGAGGACGCCGATGCGCGCTCGCACGCCCGCCACGATCGCGAGGTTGCTGTCGCCGCAGTCGATCCATCGCAGCCCCGCGCCTGCGTCGACGAAGGCCCCGCCCGGGACGAGCGCCGCGGGCGTACCGTTGCGCACGGCCCAGCCGCCGAGCGCCTCGAGGTAGAGCGGCGCCCACGGATCGAAGAGGACGCGGAAGCCTCCCGCGAGCCCGTAGACGTCGAGCCCGTCGAGCTTGTCGCCCGCCATGCGGTGCATGAAGTCGAGGCGGACCATCGGCTCGAAGACCTCCTCGAGGACGAGGCCCATGCGCATGCCGAGGTCCGCCGTGAAGCCCTCGCGGATCGTCCCCTGGCGCAAGAACCCGCCGCCGAGCGCGCCGTCGAAGCCCAGCGTGAAGTGCGGGCCGGTGCGCGGCCCCTCTCGACGCCTCGGCGCGGCGTCGATGTCCACCCCCGCGCCGAGGCCGACGAGCAGCGCGCGGTAGCTCCCCGCGTCGGCGAGCCCCTGCTGGTAGCGGACCATCGGGTAGAGGAGGAAGCCGCCGTTGGACGTGGGGTCCGTGCTCCGCAGATCGATGCCGCCGAAGAGCGCGACGTCGACCATCGCGCCCCAGGGGCGCGTCATCTCGGGGATCCAGAGCACGCCGAGGCCGAGCTCGAGGCCGAGCTGATCGCGCGCGTCCTCCGCCGTGAGGAGGCGAAAGCGAGGCCCCAGCGTCGCCGAGAGCGTCGTGATCTGGATCGAGGGAGCGTCGGCGCGCCCGTCGCGATCGAGGTCCGGCGTGAGCTGGTTACGGAAGCTCGCGTGCCCGTGTACCCCGAGGGCGAACCACTCGGTCAGATCCAGATCGAAGCCGAGCCCGAACGCCCCGGTGTGGCCGTCGGTCGCGGGATCCATCATCGACCAGCCGAGGTCGAGCTCGGCGAGCAGCCGGAGCGGCAAGACGAGGTGGCTCTCGAACTGCATGCGGCTCTGGGTCGCCGCCTGCGATGGGCCGCCCTCGACGACCGTCACGGTGGTCGGTGGGGGCGGCGTCGCCCCGACGACCTCGACCTCGACGCTCGGCGGCGCGGGCAGGGTCGCCTCGACGACGACGCCCGGGGGAGGCGGCGGGAAGGGCGGCAGCGGCGGCGCTGGCGGCCGGGGCTGCGCGGCGAGCCTCGTCGTGAAGAGGAGGCCGAGCGAAAGGAGCCCGTTCCAAGATGCGATGCGACCCAAGACCTGCATGATCGTACAGGGACGCTACGGGCGAGGGGACTATTTTCTGCCTTACGCGAAGAGCTTGCGCGCCACCGCGGCCGCGCGCAGCTCGGGTCGAAACGCCGGATCCGCGATGGAGATGAGCAGCTCCGCGCGCTCGCGGAGCGTGCGCCCGCGCAGGTTCACGGCGCCGTGCTCGGTCACGACCCACTGGACGTGACCGCGCGTCGTGACGACGCCCGAGCCGGGCTGGAGCCGCGGCACGATGCGCGAGAGCGTGCCCCGCCGCGCCGTCGACGGGAGCGCGATGAAGGCCTTGCCGCCTGGGCTCAGCACCGCGCCCCGCACGAAGTCCATCTGCCCGCCGATCCCGCTCCAGATGCGCTCGCCCATCGAGTCGGCGCAGACCTGGCCCGTGAGATCGATCTCGATCGCGGAGTTGATCGCGATCATCCGGTGCTGCTGGCGGATGACGCTCGGATCGTTGACGAGATCGCTCGGGTGGAACTCGACCGAGGGGTTGTGGTTCACGAAGTCGTAGAGCCTCTCGCTGCCCATCGCGAAGCTGGCGATCACGCGATCGCGAAACATCGTCTTCTTCGAGCCCGTCACGGCCCCCGACTCGATGAGGCGGATCAGCCCGTCCGTGAACATCTCGGTGTGGATGCCGAGATCGCTGCGCCCGCGGAGGCTGCCGAGGACGGCGTCGGGGATCGAGCCGATCCCCATCTGGAGCGTCGCGCCGTCCTCGATGTGCTCGGCGACGAGCGCGCCGATCCGCAGCTCGGTCTCGCTCGGCGTCGCCTCCGCGTGCGTCGGGAGCGGGTGATCGACCTCGACCCCGAAGTGGATCCGATCGACGTGGATCGCCGTGTGTCCGTCGGTGCGTGGGACGCTCGGGTTGATCTCGGCGATGACGACGCGCGCGTGGTCGACCGCGCTGCGCGCCGCGGACACCGAGACGCCCAGGCGGCAGTAGCCGTGGCGGTTCGGAGGCGAGACCTGGACGAGCGCGACGTCGAGCGGGAGCGAGCCGTCACGAAAGAGGCTCGGCACGTCCGAGAGGAAGATCGGGGTGAAGTCGGCGCGGCCCTCCGCGACGGCCTCGCGCGCGTTCGGCCCGACGAAGAGGGCGTTGTGACGGAGGTGGCCCACGAGCTCGGGCGCGAGGTGAGGCGCGGGGCCGTTGACGTGGAGGTGGACGACCTCGACGTCGCGGACCGACGGAGCGCGCCGCGCGAGCGCCTCGAGCAGCGACGTGGGCGCCATCGCCGCCTCGTGGACGAAGACGCGGTGGCCGGACTGGACGTGGGAGAGCGCCTCATCGGCGCTGACGCGTTGCATGGCCGGAAAGGTAGCCGAACGTGGCGGCGATGCTCGCGTGGTAGAGGAGCCGACATGACGAACGACAGCCGCCGCTCCGCGAGGCTCCCCGCGCTCCTCGCGGGGCGCTACCGCCCGCGGGTCGTCGAGCCTGGCTCGGCGGAGGCGGACGGCGAGCCCTCGCTCGTCGCCTACGACACCGTGCTCGGGCGCGACGTCGCGCTCGTCCGGGTGGGCTTCGGGCCCGAGCGCGGCGAGGCGCGCGACGCCTTCGTCCAGGCGATGCGCGCGCGCACGAGCGTCCTCGCGCCCGCGCTCGTGGCGATCCACGACGCCGGGGCCTGGGAGGACGACGCCTTCCTCCTCCTCGAGGAGGTCCGCGGCGCCGAGCCGATCGAGGCGGCGCTCTCCGATCGCGCGCCCCCGCTCGAGCGCCGCCTCGGCTGGATCGAGGCGCTGATCGACGCCGCGCTCGCGCTCGATCGGGCGGGGCTCGCGCTCCCACAGAGCGACTGGGCGAGCGTCGCGCTGGATGCCTATGGCGTCCCACGGGTCTCGGGGCTCGATCACGCCGTCGAGGCGACGGCCGAGGCGCGGGCCGAGGCGGTGCGCGCGCTGGGGCTCTGGATCGAGCGGCTCGCCCCCGCGGCGACGAGCGACGGCTATCGCGACGCGGGCGACGCGCTCGGCGCGCTGGTCGACGCGGCGGCGCGCGGCGCGGTCGACCTCGGCGAGCTCGATCGGAGGTGGCGAGCGCTCCGCGGGGAGGACGGCGCGAGCGAGCGGCCGCTCCTCCACGTCGACGCCGAGCGGCTCGCGCGGCGCGAGCGAGTGACCCTCCTCTTCGCGATCGCGGGGCTCGTCCTCGCGTTCGGCGTCCTCGTCCTCGTGCTTCTGCTCGCGCGTCGCTGAGGACGTGCCTCGGCTCGACGGATCACGTCGAGCGACGCGCGCCGTGGTTCATCCCGTGAGCCCTAGAAGAGCGAGGAGGCGACCCAGCCGAGCCGGATCGCCTCCCTCGCCTCGCGCGCCCTTCGGCGCTCAGATCGGGATCTCGCCGCCCTCGGCCGGGACGACGATGTAGACGGCGCGGCTGTCGACCTCGGCGCCCGCGCGCCCCAGGACGACGATCGTCGCGCGGAAGACCTGCGCGACGCTCCCGCCGAGCTGGAAGTCGTTCTCGAAGTCGACGCGGAAGTAGACGCGGGTCGAGGGCGCGACGTTGTAGAAGGTCGTCTCGTCCATCCGATCGAAGCCGCCCGGAGCGTCGGGGACGCCGCGCGTCGGGACGACGGCCTGGATGAACGACGCCGTCGTGTTGGGCGCCGCGATGCGCGTCTCGCTCGGATCGGGATCGACGCGCGTGGTGATGTCCTGGCGCGTCGTCCCGGCGATGCGCTCGATGGCGTCGATCACGTTGCTCGCCACGTCGCTGGCCGTGCCCTGGAACGCGATGGGGTTGCCGTCGCCGTCCACCGTGCCCGTCGCCCGCGCGAGCACGAGCGAGTTGGCGTACGTCGAGCCGTAGCCGACGTCGATGCCGACGAAGTACGCGCCGCGCGCGTTCATCGCGCTGACGAAGCTCGACCAGACCGGCGCTCCCGGCGTGCTCCTCGCGTAGAAGTTCGCGTCGACGCTGCCGCGGCCGTCATCGCTCGCGTTCGGGCCGTTGTGCCAAGGCGCGTCCGAGAAGAGGACCATGATCGGCACGCGGCCCTCGCGGAAGCACGCCCAGCCGTAGACGCCGTGATCGTCGGGGCCCATGCCGCAGTCGCGGACGGGATCCATGTCGCGGATCGGGCCGCAGGCGTCGCCGCCCGAGGCGGCGGGCCAGGCGCTCGCGACGGCGCTGTGGAGCGAGGCGTCGCACCCGGTCGAGTCGAGGTAGGAAGGGAAGCCCTGCCCCGTGAGAGCGGCATGCATCGCGGGGACCATCGACTCGGGCCCGTCGCCGCCGCTCGACGCCTGGAGCGCTCGCGTCGCGCGCTGAACCGCGGCGACGTCGGTCGTGAGCGGCTGGATCATCGCCATGTTGCCGCTGTAGTTCCAGCCGCCCTCCTGGAAGTCGCCGTGGGCCGCCATCGCGTAGCGCGCGTCGGCGTCCGGCCCGAGGGCCGCCACGATGCCTGGGATGATCCGGGTCTCGAGCGTCGTCTGGACCTGGTTGATCGTCCCGGTCATCGAGCCCGTGGTGTCGACCATGAACACGATGTCGGCGGCGCGCAGCCGGGTCGAGAAGTCGAACTCGCGGACGGCGGTCGAGCCGTAGGGGAGCACGACGTAGAGCGTCCCCTCGGGCGGCGTGGAGGTGTCGCTCGTCGGATCGGAGCCGGCGGCGATCTCGGTGAGATCGTCGATGCCGTCGCCGTCGGTGTCGCTCTGGGTCGGGTTCGTGCCGCGCTCGCTCTCCTCGCGGTCGGTGAGCCCGTCGTTGTCGGAGTCGAGGTCGAGGAAGTCGGGGTGGCCGTCACCGTCGGAGTCGCCCGGCGCGCAGGGGTTCGTGCCGCGCGCCTCGACGGAGTCGGGGATGCCGTCGCCGTCCGAGTCGTCGTCGAGGTAGTTCGGGACGCCATCGCCGTCGAAGTCGCCCTCGCCCTCGATCGCGTCCGCGATGCCGTCGCCGTCCGAGTCGACGCTCGGATCGCAGGCGGTCACGGGGCCGCCCGTGTCGGCGAACGTGCGCCCCGCGTCCCCGCGGCTGTGCTCGCGTGGGTTCGTGTTCGTGTCGCACGCGGCGAGCGGGAGCCCGAGGCCCAGCGTCGCGGCGAGGAGGAGGGAGGAGGGGGGATGAAGCGAACGCGACCGGTTCATGAGGACCTCGTCGAGGTAGGAGCCATTCGAGGTGAGCAAGCGCAACGTCGATGATGCACCCGATCGCGGGTCGTTGGCGAGCCCTCCTCGCGCAGGCGCCGGATGGCCGCGATTCGCCGGGCTCCGTCGCCTCGAGGCGGCGCGCCGAGGAGCCGCGCCTCGCCGATGGGCGGGTGTTCGGCTCGGGGGCCAGCGACTAGAGTGCCCCGGGTGACCGATCCTCGACGTTCCTCGAGCGCGACCGACTTCGCGATCGAGGGGATGACCTGCACCGCGTGCGCGCGGCGCGTGGAGAGGGCGATCGAGAAGGTCGAGGGCGTGCGCGAGGTGCGCGTCGATCTCGTGCGCGAGCGCGCGAGCGTCGTCCTCGATGGATCGAACGCGAACGCCGCCGCCGAGGCCGAGGCGGCGGTCGAGCGCGCGGGCTACCGCCTGCGCCCGCTCGAGCGCGCCTCGCAGGACGGTCGCGCGCGCTCCTCGCGCGACCCGCGCACGCTCCTCGCGTGGCTCTTCACGGCGCTCGCGCTCGCCTCGGCGCAGCTCGGGCTCGGCTGGCTCGAGCTCGGGCTCGCCGCGCTCGCCGTGCTCGGCGCGGGCGGCTCGATCTTCGTGAAGGCGCTCGGCGATCTGCGCGCGCGGAGCGCCGGGATGGACGTGCTCGTCGCGGTGGGATCGGGCGCGGCGCTGCTCGCCGCCGTGCTCGAGCGGCTCGCGCCCTCGCCGCACGCCGCGCACGCGATGGCCGGCGCGTTCGCGCACTCGGACGCCTCGATGGGGGCGCTCATCGTGGCGGTCGTGATGCTCGGCAAGCGCCTCGAGCGCGGCGCGAAGGCGCGCGCGACCGAGGCGATCGAGGCGATCGTCCGCGCGCTCCCCGAGCGGGCGCGGGTCGTCCGACACGGGGTCGAGGCGGAGCTCGCGATCGACGAGGTCCGCGAAGGGGACGAGGTCCACGTCGCGCCCTTCGCGCGCGTGCCGGTCGACGGGGAGCTCCTCGACGAGCCGCGCGGCGAGGGCGCGCCGCCGCGGACGTGGACGCTCGACGAGTCGGTCGTCACGGGCGAGAGCCGCCCCGTCGAGCGGAGCGCCGGCGCGCGCGTGCTCGGCGGCTCGGTGAACCTCGGGCGGGCGCTCCGCCTGCGCGCCGCGAGCTCGGGGGAGGGCTCCGAGCTCGCGAAGGTGGTCGCCGCCGTCTCGCGCGCGGCCGCCGAGAAGAGCCCGCTCGTCCGCACGACCGACCGCGTCGCCTCGATCTTCGCGCCGGCCGTGCTGCTCGCCTCGCTCGTCACGCTGATCGGCTGGCTCGCCGTCGGCACCCCGTGGAGCGAGGCGCTCCGGCTCGCCATCTCCGTCGTGGTCGTCGCCTGTCCTTGCGCGCTCGGGCTCGCGACGCCCGTGGCGGTCACGGTCGCCGTCGGGCGCCTCGTGTCGCGGGGCGTGCTCGTACGAGACGCCGGGGTCCTCGAGGTGCTCCCGCGGATCCGGACGCTCGTCCTCGACAAGACCGGCACGCTCACGCGCGGCGCGCCTCGCGTCGTCGCGCACGCGCTCGCGCGCGGCGGCTCCGAGGGAGACGAGGCGCGGATCCTCGCGCTCGCCGCGAGCGTCGAGAGCGACAGCCACCACCCGCTCGCCCGCGCGATCTTCGAGGAGGCGATGCGACGGGGGCTCGTCGTGCCGCGCGCGAGCGAGATCGAGGAGATCCCGGGCCGAGGCGTCGGGGGGAGCGTGGGTGGGCGGCGGGTCGAGGTCGTGCGCCCCGATCGCGAGCAGGACGAGCTCTTCGAGCGCCCCTCGAGCGTCGGGCCCGAGGCCTCGGTGACCGAGGTCCGGATCGACGCGGCGCCCGTCCTGCGCTTCTACCTCGAGGACGCGCTCCGCGACGAGGCGCCCGAGGTCGTCGCGGCCCTCGCCTCGCGTGGGATCCAGCCGATCATTCGGAGCGGCGATGGGGAGGCGGCCGTCCTCCACGTCGCGCGCGCGCTCGGCATCGAGGACGCGCGCTTCGCGCTCCGGCCCGAAGAGAAGCTGGCCGACTTCGACCGGCTCGCGCACCCGGTCGCGATGGTGGGTGATGGTCTCAACGACGCGCCGGCGCTCGCGCGCGCCGACGTGGGCTTCGCCGTCGGGACTCGAACGGAGACGGCGCTCCGCGCCGCGGGGGTCGCCTTGCCGCGCGCGGACCTGAGGCTCGTCCTCGAGGCGCACGACGTCGCCGCTCGTGCGTCGCGGATCATCCGGCAGAACCTCGTCCTCGCCTTCGCGTACAACGTGCTCTCGATCCCGTTCGCCGCGTTCGGCGCGTTCGACCGCGTCGGCGGCCCCGCGGCGGCGGCGGCGGCGATGGGGCTGAGCTCGCTCCTCGTCGTGATGAACGCGCTCCGCCTCGGGAGGGCGAAAGGGATGCGACGCGGCCCGCGTTCCGGTGTATCGTCCGCGCCATGACGCTGTCGGATCTGACCGAGGACGAGAAGCTCGTGCTCGGCGCCCTCGTTCGCTTGATCATCCGCGCGGACGGCCGCTTCACCCCCGAGGAGGAGCAGCGCATCCAAGACGTCGGCGCCGACATCGGCGGGGCCGAGGCGCTCTGGCGCGTGATCTCCGACTCGGCCCAGCGTTACACCGAGGAGCGCTCGATCGAGGGCGCGCTGCCCGGCGTGACCCGCGCCGAGGCGCGCGACTTCATCTACGACGTGGTCTACAGCGTCGCCACCGCTGACGCGATCGGGAAGGGCGAGCAGCTCGTGCTCGACCTGCTCCGCAAAGCCTGGGGGATCGAGGGCTAGCGCGGATCCGCGGGATCCTGGCCCTCACGGCTCGAGGATGCGCGGGTCGGGTCCCGCGTGAAGAAGGAGTACGATCGATGCAAGGTGGATTCGGTCAGCCGCCGGGGAGCGGTGGGTTCGGTCAGCCGCCCGGGAGCGGTGGCTTCGGCCAGCCGCCCGGGAGCGGTGGGTTCGGGCAGCCGCCTGGGAGCGGTGGGTTCGGGCAGCCGCCTGGGAGCGGTGGGTTCGGCCAGCCGCCTGGGAGCGGTGGGTTCGGGCAGCCGCCTGGGAGCGGTGGGTTCGGGCAGCCGCCTGGGAGCGGTGGGTTCGGCCAGCCGCCTGGGAGCGGTGGGTTCGGCCAGCCGCCTGGCGGCGGGCCCGGTCCGGTCCCATCGGGGCCTCCAGGCTCGGGAGGGGTGCCGCCGAGCGAGCCCGAGGGCACCAAGGTCGGGCTGATCATCGCGGGGATCTGGCTGGCGTTCGGCTTCCTCGGCTGCGTCGGCACCGGCATCGCGGGCGCGATGAGCGAGTCGCTCGGCGTCTCCGTGAGCTACCTCGGGATCCCGCTCTTCTTCGGGGGCCTGAGCGCGATCCTCGCCGCGCCGTTCCTCCAGAAGAAGGGCAGCGGGGTGGCGATCGGCGTCCCGATCGGCTGCGGCTGCCTCGGCATGATGGCCGCGGGGATCTCGCTCGGGGTCTTCTTCACCGCGATCTGGCCGTCCCTCTGATGCCGGCGCCCCGCGCTCGACGCGATCGGGCGAGCGAGGCGCGCCGTCAGGGCGTGGTCGCGATCGCGGCGCAGAAGTGCGCGTCCGCGCGGTCGCGATCGACGACCTCCGCGAAGAGGCCGTCCTCGTAGCTCGAGGGGTCGACGCAGCGGTAGCCCTCGCTCTCGCGGCAGTCGCCGTCGGAGTCGCAGCGGCGCATGCAGGCGACCACGGAGAGCCGGGGCTCGGCCGGACGAAACCGCACGCAGGCGGCGTCATCCGCGCACTGATCGGCTTGGCAGTCGAAGACGACGCAGGCGCCGCCGGGCTGGGTGACGTCACAGGCGCGATCGCCGTTGATCGAGCAGTTGATCGCGCTCGAGCAGGAGTCGCCGATCCGCGGAGAGCACCCCACCGCGAGGAGCATCACGAGGAGCGCGGCGGCGAGAGCGGCGTGGCGAGCGAGCGGCGGCATGGGCGAGCGAACTTAGACAGAACCCAGGCGCCGTGCCAGGCGCGTCGTCCTGACGGCGCGCCTCGCGCGACGTGGTCCGCCCCAGAGAGGCGCGCTCGCTCGGCGGGTGGGAGGCTCACGCCGACTCACTCGGCGTGAGGGAGGGGCCTGGGCAGCCCCTCCGGCGACGAACGAACAACACGAATCAGGGCAACGGATCCGTGCTGTGAGGTGACGGGGGCTTCACGGATGCGCTAAGTGTCCGGCACGGCCTCGGCTCGCTCGCCGAGCGCCCACCGTCGAGGAGCGTGTGCCCCAACTCTCTTGGTCCGAGCGGTTTGTCGAGTCGTTCACGCTCGCGCGCGCCCAGCGCACGGCCGAGACCACCTCGGAGAGCGTCCGCGGCGGCGTCGCCGACGCGCTCACCCTGAGCCGGCAGAAGGCGGACGCGGCCGAGTCGCTCTTCGACAACGGCCACCCGGCCGAGGCCCTCCTGCTCGCGGAGCAGGCGCTCGAGCGCGCGATCGCCGCGCTCGAGGCGCTCGCCGTGCAGGGCGTCCCGGCGCCGAGCGCGCCGCCCGCGCCGCGCGACGACGGGGAGGCGGGCGAGGGCGACGGCGAGGGCGAAGAGGCGCAGGCGGCCGCGACGCCGACGCCCGATCCGGCGAGCGACGAGGCGACGCCGACGAGCGCGGGGCGGCCCGAGGCCGTCGAGGCGCCCGAGCCGTCGTCGGCCCCGGCGTCGCCGACGTGGCGTCGCGTGCTCGAGGCGCGCGGCGTGGGCGCCCGGGAGCTCGGGGCGATCGCGAGCGTCCTCACCTCGACGCGCTCGCGCGTGGTGCCGCGGCTCGACGCGCTCGTCACGACCGAGCACGCGGCGGACTTCCATCGGATCCTCGCGGCGCGCGCCGCGATCGATCGCGAGGTGCAGCCGAGCGCGCTCACCGTGACGCAGGTGCGCACCAAGCGCCGCAACCGGCTCGGGCTCCTCGCCTTCGTGATCGTCGCGGGCGCCCTCGGCGCCTTCTTCGGCCTGCGCAAGCCGAGCGGCACGTTCGCCACGGCCTCCGCTTATTTCGCGAACGACGCGCAGTATGGGCCCGAGAACGTGCTCGATGGCCAGCCGAGCACCGAGTGGCTCTTGCCGGATCGGACGAGCGGCTGGGTCGAGATCAACGTCGACCCCAAGCGGCGCATCGACGCGATCTCGCTCCTCGACTCCATCAACCAGCCGCACCACGATCGCGCGACGCGCGACTACACGATCGAGGTCTGGTCCGGGGGCCAGCTCGCGCGCAGCATCGAGGGGACCATGCCCTTCTCCACGAGCCCGACGCCCGTTCGGCACGAGGTCGGCGTCGACGACGTCGAGCGGGTCCGGGTCCTCGTCCGGAGCTGGCACCAGCTCGGCGGAGGGCTCGCCGAGGTGAGCTTCGAGTGACGGCGCGCCTCACTCGACGTGATCCGCCCGAGAGAGGCGCGCTGGCTCGGCGGGAGGGAGGCTCACGCCGATTCACTCGGCGTGCGGGAGGGGCTGGGGGCAGCCCCTCCGACCAGGAAGGACAGCACGGATCAGGGCAACTGACTCGTGCTGTGAGCCGACGGTGACGCTGCCGACGATCGAGGGGCGCGCGATCACGCGGGCGGGCGCGCTCGTCACGCTGCTCTCGGCGCTCGTGCTCGTCCTGCTCGCCGCGATGAACCCGCAGTCCGCGTCGGTGCATGGCGACGGCTACTACACCTACCTCTGGGCGCGCTCGATCGTCTTCGATCACGACGTCGACTTCGGCAACGACTACCAGACGTGCACCGACCCCTGGGGCATGGCCTCGATGCCCCACGGGCTCGCGATGAACCAGTGGTCGCCCGGCGCCGCGCTCTTCTTCGTCCCGATCCTCGCCTTCGACGTGCTCACGCAAAACGAGGCGCTCGACGATCCGAACCCGATCAACGCGAACGGCTGCCTCGGGCCGCTCGCCGAGCGCGCCGTCCGCGGCTCGGTCGTCGCGGGGCTGCTCCTGCTCTGGCTCGCGTTCCTGTCGGCCCGGCGGGTCTCGAGCGACGGCGTGGCGGCGCTCGCGAGCGCGGCGGCCGTCCTCGGCGGACCGATCGTCTACTACGTCGTCATCCTGCTCTCGTACGGGCACGCCGCGTCCGGGGCGCTCGGCGGGCTCGCCGTCTGGGCGTGGCTGCGCGAGCGTGAGCGCTTCACGGCGGCGCCGCGCGGTGAGCCGCCACCGGTGCGAGGACGCGCGTGGGTGGGGATGGGGATCGCGCTCGGGCTCGCGATGCTCGCGCGGCCGCAGAACGCCGTGCTCGTCGTCCTCCCGCTCTCGCTCTTCCTCGAGCGCGCGCGCGACGCGATCCGCCCCTCGAGCGCGCCCGAGCGCGCCGCCTCGGCCTCGAGCCGCTGGCGTCGCCTCGCGCCGCTCGTGGGCTGGGGCTTCGCGTTCACCGCGGCGGTCTTCCTCGTCTTCGGGCTCCAGCTCTACCAGTGGTGGTCCTCGACCGGCGAGCTCTTCCTCGTCCCCCAGGGCGACTACTACCTCCGGTTCGAGAGCCCGCGCGTGATGAACCTGCTCTTCTCGAGCGCGAACGGGCTCTTCACCTACGCGCCGCTCACCTACCTCGCCGTGGCCGGGCTCGTCCTGCTCGCGTGGCGTCCGAGGACGCGGGGCATCGGCGTCCCGCTCCTCGTCGTGCTCGCCCTGACGACCTGGCTCAACGCGTGCGTCGCGGACTGGTGGGGCGCGGTCGGCTTCGCCGCGCGGCGCTTCGACGCGATGACGGTGCCCTTCGCGATCGGCACGGCCGCGCTCTTCGCGGAGCTGCTCGCCCTCGTCCGCGCGCGGCCGCGGCTCGCCCCCGCGCTCGGGCTCTCCGCCGTCGTCGCGAGCGGCGTCATCGCCACGAGCTCGAGCGCCATGATGGTCGCGGTCGGGTATCGGAGCGACGTCGCGCAGCCCTCGACCGAGCTCTGGGCGAGGGACAGCAGCGCGATCCAGCGAGGGATCTGGGACGCGGTCGGCAACCCGCTCGCTTGGCCGGCGTCGATCCCGTTCGCCCTGCTTCACGGGGTCCACCCGCGGCTCTGGGATCAGGCGTCGATGCCGGAGCTCTTCTTCCATCGCTGGTTGACGCTCGAGGCCCAGCCCGATCTCACCACGCTCGATCTCGTCGGGGCGCACGGCGCGCTCGCGGTCGGCTTCAACGCCGAGCAGGGGGGCTACCGCTTCCCGAGGGGGCGCGACGCGCGGGTGCTCGTCCCGATCAGCTACCCCTACGTGGGCGCGCTCGCCCTCGCGGTGAGCGCCCGCCCCGAGCGCGGGCGCGCGGTCTCGGTCGAGCTGGCCCTCGACGACGAAGCGCTCGGCACCTTCAGCGTCCCCGAGGGCCCCACCGAGCTACGCGTCCCGGTCCGCGAGCCGCACCAGGGGATCGTCGAGCTCCGGATCTCGCTCCACGACGGCACGCTCGGCCTCGCCCGGATCGAGCTGCTCGACCGTGATCCGGCGCCCAGCGTGGCCCAGGCGCGCCGGAACGCGCTCCTGCGCGAGCGGCGGATCGCGTGGCGGATCGCGCGCGGGCTCACGCCGGAGGGGACCCGGTGAGGCCCGCGCCGGCTCACGGCACGAACCCGTCGCCCTGGTTCCTGCTGCCCTCTCCTCGTCGGAGGCGCTGCCCAGGGCCCCTCCCTCACGCCGAGTGAGTCGGCGTGAGCCTCTCACCCGCCGAGCGAGCGTGCCTCTCTGGGGCTGATCACGTCGAGCGACGCGCGGTCAGGGGAAGCCCCCCCGGACGTCCTCCTTCATGCCGAGGAGCTGGTAGAGCTGCTTCATCGCGGCGAGATCGGGGATGACGATGCGCTCGTCGGCGATGTGGAGGTAGCCGCCGTCGCGGAGCTGCTGGATCGCCTTCTTCACGGCGTCCACGTCGAGCCCGACCCGGCTCGAGAGCTCGAGCGGCGAGACGGCGATGACGTGGCCCTCGGCGCTCGGCTCGAGCGCGGACGCCAGGCGGAGCAGGGTGTTGACGACCCGGGAGGGGTGGTCGCGGAGCATCGCGTTCTCGACCTGCTCCTCGGCGTTGCGGAGGCGGACGACGAGCTGCTCGACGAGGCGCGAGGCGACCTCGGGGTTCGTCGAGAGCAGCACGCCGAAGGTCTCGCGGTCGAGGGCGAGCACGTGCGCCTCGCTCAGCGCGATCGCCGAGGCGCTCCGGGAGGCGCGGGCGAGCAGGGCGTCCTCCCCGAAGAGATCGCCAGGCTTGAGGACGGTCAGGCTCCGCTCGGCGCCCCGGATCCGCTTGACGAGGCGCACCCGCCCCTGCTGGATGAGGTAGCAGTGCCGGGCGGGCTCGCCCTCGTCGTAGATCGTCGCGCCGCCCGCGAACGTGCGGCCAAAACGTTCGAACAACCGCTGCCGGTCGCCCTGGCCGAGCTCGTCCATGGGCCCTGATTATCGGCCGCTCGACCCGCCGTCAACGGCCCCCGCGGCGCGGGGGCGCTCCCGGTTCGGGTGGGAGCAAGGGTGATCCGTCGCGGTTGACGCCCTCGCGGGGCGAAAGTACAAAAGTCGCCGCTCATGAGGCCCCGGATCACGTTTGCTCCACCGAGCCCGGCGCCGCGCCGGCCGAGGGCCGCGCGCTCGTGGTCGGCGGCGTGCTCGGCGCGCGCGATCCTCCTCGGCCTCGCGCTGCTGGGGCTCTTGGGCTGTGGCGGCGGCCCGAGCGACGAAGACCTGCGCCGCTCGCGGGCGGAGTACGACCTCGGCGTGGGCCTCTTCGGCGAGCAGAACATCGCGGGCGCGTTCCAACATCTGCGCGAGGCCGTCCGCCTCGATCCGGAGAACGTCGAGGCGCACATGGTCCTCGGCACCCTCCACATGCTGCGGGGGGAGCGCGATGACGCGGAGCGTCATCTGCGTGAGGCGATCGCCATCAACCAGCGCCTGGGCCCCTCGGGCCTCCCGGCGCTCACGCCGGACGCCTACAACACCCTCGGTGTCCTCTACATCAACGCACACCGCTACGAGGACGCCGTCGAGGCGCTGCGGGCCTCGACCTCCGACCTGATGAACCGGACCCCCCACCTCGCCTGGGGCAACCTCGGCTGGGCGCTCACCGAGCTGCGCCGCTACGCCGACGCTCGCGACGCGCTGAACCAGGCCGTTCGGCTGCAGCCGCAATTCTGCGCGGGATGGTACCGGCTCGGGGCGCTCTTCATCGCGCTCGGTCAGCGGGCCGCCGACGGCGAGCCCGACGGTGAGGCGAGCGGCTTCGAGCAGGCCGAGGCCGCCCTCACCCACGCGCTCGAGGTCGACCGCCCCGAGTGCCGCGCGCTTCAGGATGCTTGGCTTCTGCGAGGAGAGACCCGCGCTCGGCTCGGGCGCCGCGAGGAGGCCGTCGAGGACTTCGAGCGGTGCGTCGAGCTGGACGCCAACACGGAGGCCGGGCGCTCGTGCGCCGGGCTTCTCTCGAGCGGATCGTGAGCGACACCCTCCCGAGGGTCGCGCTCGCACCGAGCGGAGGAAGCATGGAGTCGATCGGGCGATTTCTTCGGAGTGAGCGGGAGCTTCGGCGGCTCACGCTCGAGGAGCTCGCGCAGGTCACGAGGATCCCGCTGCGCTCGCTCCAGCTCCTCGAGGAGGACCGGATGGACGCCCTGCCGGGCGAGGTCTTCGTCCGCGGCTTCGTGAAGTCCTACGCGAAGGCCGTCGGCCTCGCCGTGGACGACGTCCTGCGTCGCTTCGACGAGGCCAACCGCCCCTCGTCCGAGCCGGCGGCGCCGCGCGAGCCGCTCCTCGCGCCAGAGCGCGGCGGGCGCTTCGGGCTCGCGATCGCGCTCGTCATCCTCTTGATCCTCTTCACGCTCGCCCTCTCCATCGTGCTCCGCCCCCACCGCGAGGGCCGGGTCGAGCTGAGCGCGCTCGAGGGCGGCGCCTCTCTGGTCGTCGCCTCGCCGTGCGATCGGGCCGCCTGACGGCGCGCGTCGCGCGACGCGATCCGGCGAGCTTTGCGCGCGGGCTCGGCGGGCGGGGCGCTCGCGACGGCTCACGCGGCGTGAGGGAGGGGCGCTCGGCGGCCCCTCCGACGATGAAGGAGCCCCATGAACCAGGGCAACGGGCTCGCGCCGTGAGCGCGGCTCGCGGCGGCGAGAGGGCTCGCGTCCCATGAGCGGCGGGGGGCGTCGGCCCGCGGAGCCGAGCCGGGCCGTCCTCTTGCGCTCGGTCGACTTCGGGGAGAGCGATCGCGTCCTCACGTTCGTCACGGAGCGGCACGGCCGTGTCTCGGTCATCGCGCGCGGCGCGCGGCGCAGCCAGCGACGCTTCCTCGGCGCGCTCGAGCCCTTCGCCATCGTCGAGGCGTCGATCGCGCTCGGCGCGGGAGAGCTCGGGCGGCTCGCCGAGGCGCGCGTCCTCCGCGCGTTCCCCTCGCTCATCTCGGACCTGGACGCGATGCGCGAGGCCGGGCGCGCGCTCGAGCTCGTCCGCGCGCTCGTCCCCGAGCGCGAGCCCGAGCCCGGGCTGCTCGACGAGCTCGAGGCGCTCTTCGCGGCGCTCGACGCCTCGCGGGGGCGAGCGAGCGCCGTCGCGGCGTACGTGCGCTTCGGCCTGCGGACGCTGGCGATCGTGGGGCTCGCGCCGCGCGTGGACGGCTGCGTCGGCTGCGATCGTCGCCCGAGCGCCGAGCAGCCGGCGCTCTTCGACGTCGAGCGGGGCGGCATCGTCTGCCGCGCGTGCGGAGGGGGCCCCGTCCTGCTCTCGGCGGCCTCGCGCGCCGTCGCGTCGCGCGTGCTCGAGCAGGGCGGGCAGGTCGATACCCCGACCGACGACGCGGCCGTGGGCCTCGAGCGCCTGCTCGACGCGTTCGTCGAGCGCCACGCGCCCAGGCGCCCCAAGCCGCCATGATTGCCGCCGCTCCGGCCGGCGCAGGGTCCTCCGCGCGCGCCGAGCGGAGGGCGGCGGATCGCCTCGATCCCGATCCCGGTCGCCTCGAGCGTTGACAGGGGAGGGACGAGCTCGGATAGCCTCGGAGCATGATCCGCTTCGGGGTGGTCGCGAGCGTGGCGTTCGTGCTGGTCGCGATCGGGATGTACGTTCTCATGGGCGACGCGATGGACGCAGACGCCGCGCTGGTGCTGCGCCTGCGGGCCGAGGGCGAGCCCATCGCCGCCCAGGTCATGGAGCGCGCCCAGCGCGAGGAGACGCACCTTGAGGGGAGGCGGACGGAAACCCGCATCGTCCGCACGCTGGTCCTCGAGGGCCGCTTCGCGTCGGGCGCGCCCTTCTCGACGACGCTCGACGTCGACGAGGGCGAGTGGGCGGCGCACCCCGAGGGGTCGACGTTCGCGCTCGTGGCGATCCCCGGCGAGCCGACCGCCTTCCTCCGCGCGAGCATGCTCGAGAGCGCGGGGCCCGACGGGCACCAGCCGAGCGATGGCTCCGACCGCTCGCTGATCGCGCTCATCTCGGGCGCGTTCATGGGGCTGCTCGCGGGGCTCGTCGCCGTCGCCCAGCATCGCCGTCGCGCGCCCCCCTGACCGACCGAGGTGACCGGAGCCGTGGGAGGCGCGGCCCGGCCGAGGCTCCGACGCGCCGAAGCGACGCGAGCTGGAGGCGCTGCCGAGCCTTCGCGGCTCGTTGGACCCGGGCGAGCGGCCTCGATACCGTCGGCCCGTGACCCGCATCCTCCGCCCCGGTCTTCGCCTCGGCGCGCTCCTCGGCCTCGGCGTGGCGCTCCTCTCGGCGTCCGCCGCGAAGGCGCAGCTCCGGCGCGCGACGAGCCCTGTGAGCGGGCCGCCCGTCTCGATCACCGCGCCCGACGACGCGCTCGCGATGTCGGTCGATCCGGCCGCGCTCGCGTTCCTCTCGGGCTGGAGCCTCGCGTACGTCCACGCCGACGCCGACCCGAGCCAGCGCCTCGCCGAGCGGGGCGACGGGCTCTACGGGGCGACGCCGCTCCTCTTGGGCTTCTCGCTCGGCGCGTCGATCGACGACGTTCGGCCGCCGCCGCCGATCGTCCTAGAGGGTGGCTTCGAGCGCACGACGCTCTCGCTCGGGATCGCCTACCGGGCGCTCGAGTCGCTCGGCGTCGGCGTCGTCGGCCGCGTCCTCTTCGGGCCGAGCGAGCTCGTGGGGCTCTTCACGCTCGATCTCGCGCTGAGCTTCCGGCCGCTCCCCGAGCTGGGGCTCTCGCTCGTCGCGCGCGACGTGACGGGGCCCTCCTTCGCGAGCGCGCGCGGCGCGCCGGCGCCCTCCTCGGTCCCGCGCTCCTTCCTGCTCGGGCTGGCGATCCGCCCGACGGGGGAGCGGGCGCTGACGCTCGACGTCGCGGGCGTCGTCGACGAGCGAGGGCGGCTCGGGGCGCGAGCGGGGCTCGAGCTCGAGGTGCCCTACGTCGGCCGCGTGCTCGGCGCGCTCGAGCTCGAGGGGCTCGAGCACGAGCCCATCGCGATGCGCGGGACGGTGGGGCTCGCGATCGACTGGGGACAGGTCGGCGTCGGCGGGGGCGTGATCGCGGGCGAGGGGCTCGCCTCGCCGGGCTACTACGTCACCGCGCGGCTCGAGGAGGACCGGCGGCGTGGCGTCCCGACGGGCGACGTCATCGCGGACGTGACGCTCGAGGGGCTGAACGCGCGGACGATCCTCGCGACCGAGCGGCGCCTCGAGCTCGCCCTCCACGATCCTCGGGTGCGCGGCGTGCTCCTCAGGGTGCGCGGCTCGGGCCTCGGGCTCGCCTACGCCGAGGAGCTGCGCCAGCTCGTCGATCGCCTCGAGGACGCGGACAAGCCGGTCGTCTGCTCCCTCGAGGACGCGAGCGGGAGCGAGCTCTACGCCTGCGCGGGCGCGAGCCGCGTCGTCGTCGATCCCGCGGGCGGCGTCCGGCTCTACGGGCCGAGCTTCGAGGTCCAGCACTACGCGCGCCTGCTCCGCGAGCTCGGCGTGCGCGCCGACTTCGTGCGGATCGGCCGCTTCAAGAGCGCGATCGAGGACTACCAGGACGACGCGATGAGCGCGCCCGCGCGTGAGGAGCGCGCGGCGCTCCTCGGGGATCTCTCCCTCCGCCTGCGCGACGATCTCGCGCGCGATCGAGGCTTCCCGCTCGACGCCACGCAGGCGCTCCTCGATCAGGGCCCCTACCTCGCCGCGGAGGCGGTCGAGCGCGGCCTCGTCGACGCCGTGACGGACACGGACGAGCTCCGCCCCGTGCTCGAGGACGTGTTCGGCGGCTCCCTCCCGCTCGAGGCGTCTGCTCCGGGCGAGGTCGATCGTCACTTCGCGGAGGCCTCGCACATCGGGGTCGTCGTGATCGACGGTGAGCTCTCCGACGGCGAGAACCTCGACGTGCCGCTCCTCGAGATCCACACGACGGGCGGGCGCACGGCGAGCCGCGCGATCGATCGGCTCGCCGCCGATCCCGCGATCGCGGTGATCGTCGTGCGGATCGACTCGCCCGGCGGCTCGGTCCTCGCGAGCGACCAGATCCACCGCGCGATCCTGCGCGCGCGGCGCCACAAGCCCGTCCTCGCGTCGATGGGCGCCGTCGCTGCGAGCGGCGGCTACTACGTCGCCGCCGCGTGCGACGAGATTTGGGCCGAGCCCGCGACGATCACCGGCTCGATCGGCGTGTGGTTCGGCAAGGTCGACTTCGAGCCGATCCTCACGCGCTACGGCGTCACGACCGAGCAGCTCAGCGCGGGCGCGCACGGCGGGGCCGAGTCGCTCTTTCGCCCGTTCAGCCCGAGCGAGCGCGCGCTCCTCGCGGACGCGGTGCGGAGCTGGTACCGCACCTTCCTCGAGCGCGTCGCCGAGGGCCGCTCGATGCGCGTCGAGGACGTCCACGCGCTCGCGGAGGGGCGCGTCTACTCGGGCGATCGCGCGCTCGACGTGGGCCTCGTCGATCACCTCGGCGGCTTCGCGTCGGCGCTCGTCCGCGCGCGCACCCTCGGTCGCCTCCCGCGCGACGCGGGCTACGAGCTCTGGCCGCGCAGGCCGAGCTCGATCACCGACTACCTCCTCGCGGGCATCGGCCTCGACGGCCTCGGGCTCGGGGTGGCGCGCGCGGAGCTCGCGGACGGGCTCGACGACGCCGCGATGGCGGAGCTGTCGGTCCCGGCGCGCGCGGGGGGGCCGCTCGGTCCGCTCGAGGGGCTGATGGCGGTGATTGGGCCCTCGGGGCGCCGCGTGCTCCGGCTCGCTTACGTCCTCGGGACGCTGGGCGGCGCCCAGCCGCTCGCGCTCTTGCCGATGGAGCTCGAGCTGCGCTGACAGCGCGCCTCACTCGACGTGATCCGTCGAGTCGGGGCGCGCCGTCAGCGCGCGCGCTTGCGGATGAGGCCCTCTTGCATCGTCGAGGCGACGAGCCGCCCATCGCGCGAGAAGACCCGGCCCCGCACCAGGCCGCGCCCGCCGTGCGCCGCGGGGCTGTCGACCACGTGGAGGAGCCAGTCGTCGATCGCGAAGGGGGCGTGGAACCACATCGCGTGATCGAGGCTCGCGACCTGCATGCCGGGCGTGAGCCAGCTGACCCCGTGCGGGAGGAGCGAGGTCGTCACGAACGAGTAGTCCGACGCGTACGCGAGCAGGTACTGATGGAGCGCGGGATCGCGCGGGAGCGCGGCGATCGCGCGCAGCCACACCGCGCGGTGCGGCTCACGCGGGCTGAGATCGAAGTAGTCGCTCTCGCCGATCGTGCGCAGATCGATCGGGCGCGTCGCGAGGACCTGCGAGCGCATCGCCTCGGGGATGCGCTCCGCGTACTTGGCGAGCCGCTCCTGCTCCGTGGGGAGGGACTCGGGCGGGGGGACGTCGGGCATCGCGTCCTGATGCTCGAACCCCGGCTCGACCGCCTGGAACGACGCGCTCAGGTGGAAGATGGGCTGTCCGTGCTGGATGGCCCGGACGCGACGGGTCGTGAACGAGCCGCCGTCTCGGATGCGATCGACCTCGTAGATGATCGGCGCGGCGACGTCGCCTGGGCGGAGGAAATAGGCGTGCAGCGAGTGCGCCAGCCGCTCCCTCGGCACGGTCTGGACGGCGGAGGAGAGCGCCTGTCCCAAGACCTGACCGCCGAAGACGGTGCCCCAGCCGAGATCCTGGCTCGCGCCCCGGAAGAGGTTCTCCTCGATCTTCTCGAGCGAGAGCTGAGCGACCAATTCCTCGAGGATCGCCGGGGCGTCGCGGGTCATCGCCGGTGCTCCTTCAGCGCTTCTTCGGGCGCGCGCCGAGCTGGGGCGAGTGGGAGGGGCCGCCGGGCCTCGGGCCCGAGCGGGCGTGCGCGACGCTCGGGCCGCGATCGGGCCGAGGCCCGCCGACGCGGCTCGCGCTCGCGGCCTCGTGCGATCGACCCTCGTGCGGGCGCGCTCCGGACGGACGAGGCGCGCCGTCGCGTCGCCGCCCGCGATCGCCCCCTCCTCGCCCTCCGCCGCGGCCCTTCTGGCCGAAGCGCTTCGCGGCGTCGTCGCCGTCGACCACCTGCTCGGTGCCCGCCGCGGCGCGAGCGCGCGCGAGCAGCTCGTCGTCCATCCGCTCGACGCGGACGCGCGTGAGCTTCTCGATGTCGGCGAGGAAGGCGCGCTCCTCGTCGTCGCAGAACGAGATCGCGACGCCGGCGCGGCCCGCTCGCCCGGTGCGGCCGATGCGGTGGACGTAGGTCTCCGGCACGTTCGGCAGGTGGAAATTGATGACGTGCGAGAGGTCGTCCACGTCGATGCCGCGCGCGGCGAGATCGGTCGCGACGAGGATGCGGAGCGTGCCCTCGCGGAAGCCGTTCATCGCGCGATCGCGGGCGCTCTGGCTCTTGTTGCCGTGGATCGCCGCCGCGTGGATGCCCGCCTTCTCGAGCTTCTCCACGAGGCGGTTGGCGACGTGCTTCATCTGCGTGAAGACGAGGACGCGCGTGAGGCTCGGATCGCGCAGGAGCTCGACGAGGAGGCTGAGCTTCGTCTTGCCGTCGACGAAGTAGACGCGCTGCTCGATCCGCTCGGCCGTCGTCGCGGGGGGCGCGACCGCGACGCTCACCGGATCGACGAGGAGCGAGTCGGCGAGCGCGCGGATGTCGGGCGGCATCGTCGCGCTGAAGAACATCGACTGCCGCTTCTTCGGGAGCTGGGCGATGATGCGCTTGACGTCCGGCAGAAAGCCCATGTCGAGCATGCGATCGGCCTCGTCGAGGACGAAGTACTCGACGTCGCGCAGGTGGAGCGCCTTCTGCGAGAGGAGATCCAGGAGGCGGCCCGGCGTCGCGACGAGGATGTCGACGCCCTCCTCGAGCTCGGCCTTCTGCGGCTTCTCGTTCACGCCGCCGAAGATGACCGTGTGGTAGAGGTCGAGGCCGTCGCCGTACGCGGTGAGGCTCATCCCGATCTGCGTCGCGAGCTCGCGGGTCGGCGTGATCACGAGGCCGCGGAGGCGCACCTCGTCGCCGGCGCCCGCGGCGAGCCGCTGGAGCATCGGGAGCGCGAACGCGGCCGTCTTGCCCGTGCCGGTCTGCGCGCAGCCGAGCACGTCGCGCCCGGCGAGCGCCGGAGGGATCGCCTTCTCCTGGATCGGGGTCGGCTCGGTGTAGCCCTCGCGCGCGATGGCCTCGAGGATGGTGGGCGAGAGGCCCAGGGAACGAAACTGCACTCGGACTCCTTTGTGGGCGCTCCTTCGCACGCCCGCGCGCGAACGCAAGGCTCGACGACGAGGCGGCGGCGCGCGCTCACGCTCACTTGACGATGGCGATCACCTGCGGGTTCGAGACGACGAGGCGTCCGTCGGGCGCGAAGAGCTCGCGGAGCTCGTCGACGAAGCCGTCCTTGCCGACGCTCGCGCGCGAGCGGAAATAGAGCGGCCCGCGCGGCGGAGCCTCGACGAGGTGCGCGGCGAAATTCAGCGTGACCATCGGCCTCGGCGTCGTGGTCCGGAGGATCGGCGTCGGCCAGTAGGTGTCGACCATCGCGAGCCACTCGGGCGGGCCCCACTCGGAGCAGGCGAGGGGGCGGACCCAGCCCTCGACGCCGGTGCTCGCGTCGCCGGAGAAGGGCACGCCGACCGTCGGTCGGAACTCGAAGTGCTGCGTGAAGACGGGGCCGAGCGGCGGCCCGATGGGCGCGACGGGGACGCTCTCGTAGGGGCGCATCTCGGGCGGCCGCGCGTCGAGGTCGAGCTCGCGCGTGCGGCTCGTCGCGAGCGTGAACGTGGCGCGCGCGCGCACCGCGGCGCCGCCGGGCTCGTCCTCGAGGATCCGCGCGTCGTACGCGCTCACGCCGCTCCCGCGCTTGAGGGGCTCGACGCGGATCAGCGCCCTCGACGACGGCGAGAGCGGCGAGAGGATCTCGAGCGAGACCGTGCGGAGGGTCCGCGCCTCGTCCGGCTCGCTCGCGATCACCGCGCGCGCGAGCGCCGCGACGACGAGCCCGCCGAAGGCGCCGCGGCCCTGCTCCCACCCCGAGGGGACGTCGATCGCGAAGTGGCCGTCGTTCGTCCGCGTGACGCTCGAGGCGAGCGTGAAGTCGTTCGTCATCGCGCGAGGAATTGGCATCGCGCGGGCCGGCGCGCCACGCGCTGCGCGCTCCCCCTCATCGATCGGCGAGCACGCGGCGCAGGATCGCGAGCGCCTCGTCGAGCTCCTCGGGGGGCAGCGTCGTGAAGCAGAGGCGCGCCCAGTCCGCGTAGTCGCGGCCGCTCGCCGATCCCGGCGTGAGGAGGATGCCGTGATCGAGCAGGCGCTCGAGGAAGCCGATCGCGCTCTCACCTCCGCGTCGGTGGGGGCGCGTGTCGAAGAAGAGGAAGGTCCCGCCCGCGGGGCGCGCGACCCCGATCGCGTCCGCGGCGCGCTCGGCGAGCCGGCGGTAGCTCGCGCGCGCCTCGGCGATCCACGCCTCCCCCGCGTCGAGGGCGTGCGCCGCGGCGAGCTGCATCGGCTTGGGCGCGCAGTAGGTGAGGAAGGTCTGCACGCCGCGGATCGCCGCCATCGCCTCCTCGGGCCCGTGCACGAACCCGACGCGAGCGCCCGCGAGCGCGTACGCCTTGGAGACCGAGTACACGGCGACCGATCGCGCGCGGAGCCGCGGGTGGGCCCACGCGGAGCGCGGGGGCTCGTCGAAGTAGAGCTCCTCGTAGACCTCGTCGGTGATCACCCAGAGCCCGTTGCGCTCGGCGACCGCGGCGATCGCGTCGAGCTGCGCCGCGCCGATCACGTCCCCGGTCGGGTTGTGGGGCGTGTTGAGGTAGAGCGCGCTCGTCCGCGGCGTCACGAAGGACTCGAGGTACGCCTCGATCGCGGGCCGATCGACGAGCGTCGCGAGCCGATCCCAGAAGGGGACCTCGACCGCGCGCGCGCCGCGTCGGCTCGCCGTCCCACGCACCAGCGGCCAGAACGGCGCGAGCAGGAGCAATTCGTCGCCGGGCGCGAGCAGCGCGTCGACGACGACGGAGATCCCCGCCGTCGCCCCGGACACGACCTGGACGAGCCCGCGCTCGAGCGTGACGCCCGAGCGCCTCGCGACGTGCCGCTCGATCGCGTCGAGGAGCCGGGGCTCGCCTTGGACGGGCGCGTAGTTGTGGAGCCGCGGGTGCTCGCTCGCTCGGAACGCCTCGGCGCGCGCGCCCTCACACGGGTCGAGGTAGGTGTCGCCGACGTGGAGCGCGAACGTCTTGCCGGAGCGAGCCCTCGCCCGCGCGGCGAGCTTCGAGAACACCTCGTCGGAGAGCCCGATCGCGCTCTCGGCGACCTCTGGGAATCGCGGCATCGGGCCGTTCTACCAGCGGCGCGCGTGCTCGCCATCGCGCGGCGAGGGCGCGCGGAGGTGGCGTGGTTCCTGCTCGAGCCCGCCCGGTCGAGCGCCGTGTCGCGTTCTGTGCCACGGGTCGGACATTGGACGACCCTCGGAGATCCCCCCATGACTCGATTGTCCTATCTCGGCTCCTTCGTCGCCCCCGCGCTCGTCGCGCTCCTCGGCGCGGGCTGCGCTTGCGAGCCCGAGACGCACTCGCCCAGCGACGCGTCGAGCGTCGCCGACGCGAGCGCCGCCGACGCGAGCGTCGCCCCCGACGCGGCCGCCGACGCCGATGCGGTGCGTTCGTGCGGCGGCCTCGCCGAGACCCTGTGCGACCCGGGCGAGTTCTGCGATTTCCCGAGGGGCTCCTACTGCGGCGGCGACGACTCGCAGGGGGTCTGTCGCCCTCGCCCCGACGACTGCCCTCTGCCCGGGGGGGTGCCCGTCTGCGGCTGCGACCACCGCGAGTACATGAACGAGTGCTTGGCGAACGCGGCTGGCACGGCGGTCGCCGACTTCGGCCCCTGCGTGACGGCTCACCTTCGGACGGCGATGGCGGAGCCGACGTGCGCGCCATGGGACGGGCCCGCGTGGAGGTTCACGCTCACGCGCGAGCGCACGCGCTGCGACGAGGAGCCCACCGACGGGCTCTTGCTCGTCGACCTCTGGGTCGGCGCGCCGACGCTCGAGATGGTGTACGCGCTCGGTGACGATGGGGGAGGAGGCGGAGCGTCCGTCTGTGCTCGTCCCGGCGTCGACTGCAGCCCCATGCGCGGGACGATCGTCTTTCATCGCTTCAATAGCGGCGAGGAGGCGCGCTTCGACCTCGACCTCCAGACCGAAGATGGGCGGCGCTTCGCCGAGACCGACGTCGCCGTCGACGCCTTCTGGTGCGGCGAGCCGCCGCGCTGTGGCTGAGCGCTGTGGCTGAACTCTGTGGCTGAGCCGGCACGAGCGACGAGGGTGCCTCGGGCCCACATCAGGAAAGAGGAGACCAAGATGCTTCGAATCGAGATCGGCTCGGCCTGCGCGCTCGCGCTGGCCTTCACGCTCGCGGGCTGCCCAGGGGAGCCCGCGGTGAGCTCGGACGCTGGGGCGCCCGACGCGTCGCTCGACGGGAGCGCCGACGACGCGCTGGTGGCTCGGGACGCTGGGGCGGGCGAGGACGCGTCCGCTCCGCCGCTCGACGCGTCGGACGGCGGCTGCGCGGGCGACGAGGACGGCTGCGCCCCGCACGAGACCGACGCGTCCACGCCGGTCGCGGACGCGTCCAGCCCGAGCGGATGCGAGGCGCAGCGGGTGCGCGGCGAGGGCGCGTGCGACATGACCCTCGGGTGGGCGTGGGACGGCGCCGCGTGCGCCCCGATCTCCGGCTGCACCTGCGTCGGCGACGACTGCGGCGAGCTCGCGGAGGACGAGGGCGCGTGCCTCGACGCGCACAGCGCCTGCTTCCGGACCTGCGGCGGGTTCGCGGGGCTGCGCTGCGACGCGAGCGAGTTCTGCGACTACCCCGAGGGCTCGCGCTGCGGCGCGAGCGATCGGCTCGGCCTGTGCCGGCCGCGGCCGACCGAGTGCCTGCTGCCGGGCGGCGCGGAGCTCTGCGGCTGCGACGGCGTGACGTACATCGGCGAGTGCGCCGCGAACCTCGCCGGGACGGACGTGGCGCACGCCGGCCCCTGCGAAGCGCCCTGACGGCGCGCCTCGCTCGACGTGATCCGCCGAGCGAGGGCGCGCTGGCTCGGCGGGCCCGCCCCCGCGTTCCGGTCTATCCTCGGCCGCATGGAACTCTCTCAGCTCACGCACGACGAGACGCTCGTCCTCGTCGGCTTCATGCGGGTCGTGATCCAAGCGGACGGCGAGTTCTCCGAGACCGAGCGCGAGCACGTCGCGCTCGTCCGCACGGCGCTCGGCACCGAGCGCTTCACGAACGCGATGCGGGAGGCCTCGGCCGCCTTCCCGGACAACGCGACGCTGAAGGACGCGGCGAAGGCCATCACCCGCCGCGAGGCGCGCGAGGCGATCCACGACGTCCTCGTGAAGGTCGCCGCGAGCGACACGATCACGAAGGAGGAGGACAAGCCCTTGCGGTGGATCGAGTCGTGGTGGGAGCTCGAGCGAGCGTGAGCGAGCCGGTCATCGAGGGGCGCTCACGCGAGACGAAGATCCGGAGGGACGCGCGCGGGCGCTGGTGGAGCGACGGCGTCGAGATCACGCATCCCGGCCTCTGTCGCTCCTTCGACGCGTGGATCGAGCGCGCCGACGACGGGCGCTACTGCCTCAAGAACGACGTGAACTGGGCCTACGTCGCGATCGAGGGGCCGCCCCTCTTCGTGCGCGACGTCGTCCTCACGGGGATCGACGCGAGCCCGAGCGTCTCGCTCGTCCTCTCGGACGAGCGCGTGGAGCCGCTCGCGCCCGAGACGCTGCGCGAGGACGAGGACGGCGTCCTCCACGCCGACGCGCGGCGCGGGACGATGCCCTGCGCGTTCGAGCCCCGCGCGCTCGTGGGTCTCGCGCCGTGGCTCGACGAGGACGAGCGGGGGAGCTTCCTCCGCCTGGGCGCTCGGCGCGTGCGGATCGCGAGCGTCGAGGACGCGCTCGTGCCCTTTCGCGGCGCCGTGATAGAGGGCGCGTCGCCATGAGCCGCTTCTCACGCGAGGACCTGATCGCGGCGCTGATCGTCGTCGTGCTCGGCGTGCCCTTCGTCTACGCGATGACGAGCGCCCTCGCCGATGGCGAGACGCGCCGGAGAGAGACGCCGCTCCGCGCGCTCTTGGGCGACGACGCCTTCGAGGCGCTCAGCGAGGGGCGCTCGAGCGAGCTGCACTACCTCGGCGACGATCGCACGGCGCCCGACTTCGAGCTGCGCGACCAGGACGGCCACGTCTTCCGCATGTCCGAGCAGCGCGGGCGCGTCGTCATCCTCAACTTCTGGACCGCGACGTGCGGCCCCTGCATCGAGGAGATGCCGAGCCTCGTCGAGCTCTCGCGCATCCTCGCGGAGCGACGCGACGTCGAGCTGGTCACCATCTCGACGGATCGGAGCTGGGAGGAGGTGCGCACGGTGATCCCCGAGGGGACGCCGATCCGGGTCCTGCTCGATCCCGATCGCGCCGTGGTGCGCGGCCGCTTCGGGACGCGGCTCTATCCGGAGACCTGGATCGTGGACGCGCGCGGCGTGATCCGCCTGCGCGTCGATGGCGCGCGGCCGTGGTCGAGCCCGGTCGTCCTCGACGCGATCGAGTCGTTCCTCTGATCGGGCCGCGCCTCGGCCCCGGGGCGCTGGTCTTGCGGTCGCCGCGGGCTCGGCCGAGAATCGCGGACGTCAAAACTTCTCAGGGGAGCTTCCACTCATGCGCATGACCTACACGAACGCTCGTCGAGCCCTCTCCCTCTCGGTCGTCGTCGCCGCCCTCCTCTCGGGATGTGGCGGCGACATCGCGCCGAGCGATGACGACGCCGGGGTGCGGCCCCCGGACGCGTCCCACGAGCCCTTCGACGCGGGCCCGGGCGAGGACGCGGGTGTGCCCGAGGACGCCGCCGCGCCGAGCGATGCGCCCTCCTCGCTCGATGCTCCCTCGCTCTCCGATGGCGGTGCCGCCGCGACCGACTCCGGGTCGATCCTCCCCCCCTTCGACGTCGGGAGCCCCTTCGCCGACGGCGGCACGCTCGGCGATCCCGAGTGGGTCGACCTGGACGTCCTGACGGACGGCTCGCACTGCACGCCGCTCGTCCCGTGCGGCGGCGACCTGCTCGGGACCTGGGACGTCACGGGCGGCTGCTTCGAGCTCCCGATCGAGTCGTCGCTCAGCATGTGCCCCGGCGCCCGCATCACGAGGCGAGAGGGTCGCGCGCGCGGGCGCGTCACCTTCGACGGGACCCGGGGAGTTCGTGTCGCGCAGTCGGTCGTGACCGTCGCGATGTCGATCCCGGCGGTCTGTGCGTCGTACGTCGGCGGGTGTGGCGCGATCGAGGCGTTGGTCCAGCGCCAAGCGCCCGACTCGACGTGCCTCGCCCAGGCCGACGGGAGCTGTCAGTGCGAGGCTCGCCAGGGCTACGCGATCGACGACGGCGACGCGTACCGGATCGAGGGCAACGAGTTCGTCTCCGCGACGACGGGCCATCGCTGGGCGTATTGCGTCGACGGCACCTCCATGCGCTACGAGGACGTGACGCGCGCCCCCGCGACGCGCGAGCCGGGCATCATCGAGCTCGGCCACCGCTGACGGCGCGCCTCGCTCGACGTCACCCGTCGCGCGAGGGGAGCGCTCGGCGCGTCCTGCGCGCGATCTCCGCACGATCGAGGGGGTGCTGGCGGGCACGCCCTCGAGTGTGTAGGAAGCGGCGTCCCCGGGCCCCGCTCGGGGCACGAGCGAGGAGCGACGCATGGGCGCACAGTGGAAGCAGAAGGGCCGCGAGATCGCGGCCGCAGCCAAGGGCAAGATCTTCGACAAGCTCGCGCGGGAGATCGCGGCGGCCGCGCGCAACGGCGGCGATCCCGCGACGAACGGGCGCCTGCGGATCGCGATCGAGGCGGCCAAGAAGGCGTCGATGACGAAGGAGACGCTCGAGCGGGCGATCAAGAAGGGCACGGGCCAGCACGACGGCTCGGTGCAGTACGACACGGTGTTCTACGAGGGGTTCGCGCCGCACCAGGTCCCGGTCATCGTCGAGTGCCTCACGGACAACAAGAACCGCACCTCCTCGAACATCCGCGTGCTCTTTCGCAAGGGGCAGCTCGGGACCTCGGGCTCGGTCTCGTGGGACTACCAGCACGTCGGGCGCATCGAGGCGAGCACGCCCACGGCGGGGCTCGACCCGGAGGAGGTCGCGATCGAGGTCGGCGCGGACGATCTCGAGGCGGACGACGACGCGACGACGATCTTCTACACGTCGCCGACCGAGCTCGACGCCGTCGCGAAGGCGCTCGCCGATCGGAGGTGGAGCGTGACGAGCGCGAAGCTCGCCTTCCGCCCCAAGAACCCGATCTCCCTCGACGACGCGAAGCGTGCGGAGGTCGAGGCCTTCCTCGCCGCGATCGACGACGACGACGACGTCCAGGCGCTCTATCCCGCGCTCGCGTGAGGGGCTCGCGATGTCGGCGCGAGCAGGTGAGGTCGACGGACGGCTCGTCGTCATCCGCGAGCCCGGCGGCGTCGAGGTGCTCGACGTCGTCGCGCGCACGATCCGCGCGCCCGCGCGCGGCGAGGTGCGGGTCGCGGTGCGCGCGGCGGGCGTGAACCGCGCGGACCTGCTCCAGCGGCGCGGGCTCTATCCCGCGCCCGAGGGGGCCCCGCGGGACGTCCCGGGGCTCGAATTCGCGGGCGTCGTCGAGGCTCGCGGCGAGGACGCTCGCGCGTGGCCCGAGGGCGCGCGCGTCATGGGGATCGTCTCCGGGGGCGCGATGGCGAGCCACGTCCTCGTCCACGAGCGCGAGCTCGTGCCGATCCCCGAGGGGATGAGCTTCACCGACGCCGCCGCGATCCCCGAGGCGTACTTCACCGCGTGGGACGCGCTCACCCGGCGCGCGTCGCTGCGGAGCGGCGACGTGCTGCTCGTCCACGCGGTCGGCTCGGGCGTCGGCGTCGCGGCCCTCGCGCTCGGCCGCGCGCTCGGCGCGCTCGTGGTGGGGACGACCCGCTCCGCCGAGAAGCTCGCGCGCCTCGAGGCGATGGGGCTCATCGGCGACGACCAGGCGAAGGGGCTCCTCATCGAGGCGCCGCCGGCCTTCGCGAGCGCGCTCTCGAGGCTCACGGGTGGCGCCCTCGCGGACGTCATCCTCGACACCGTGGGCGGGAGCTACCTCGAGGAGAACGTCCGCGCGCTCGCGCCGCTCGGGACGATCGTGTCGATCGGCCTGCTCGGCGGCGCGCAGGCTCCCCTCCCGCTCGGCCTGCTCCTCGCGAAGCGCGGCACGCTCGCGGGCTCCGTCCTGCGTAGCCGCCCGATCGAGGAGAAGATCGCGCTCGCGCAGCGCTTTCGCCGCGAGGTGCTGCCGCTCTTCGCGCGCGGCGTCCTCTGGCCCGTCGTCGACCGCGTGCTCGCGCTCGACGAGATCCGGGCCGCGCATCGTACGATGGAGTCCGACGCCAACGTCGGGAAGATCGTCCTTCGCATCGGTTGACGTCGGCGATCGCGGGGCGCTCGGCCCGCGCGCTCGCACGACGAGGGAGAGGTTCGATGACGAGTCGTTCACACGGTCACGCCATGGTCTCGCTCGCCGCCGCGTGGCTCGCGACGAGCGCGCTCGGCTGCGGCGCGGCGAGCGCCACGCCGCGCGACGAGGGCGCCGCGTCCCTCGCGGGATCCGCGTCGACGGGCGGCGACTCGGCGAGCGGAGACTCGAGGGGCGGAGACTCGGCGGGGGGAGACAATGAGCCGCGCGTCCTCTTGCGCTTCCGGCCGAGCGTCGGGGCGCGCTACGCCACCGACACGCGCGCCCTCACGGAGGGGGAGGGGACGCGCATCGTGACGACGTCGCACGGCGCGATGGAGATCGAGGCGCTCGATCCCGCGACGGGGCGGGTCACGATCCGCTCGCGGA
This sequence comes from Sandaracinaceae bacterium, assembly GCA_039809495.1. Taxonomy (GTDB): domain Bacteria; phylum Myxococcota_A; class Polyangia; order Polyangiales; family Sandaracinaceae; genus JAFLCL01. The sequence continues at coordinate 26,446 of JBDHVC010000012.1, read as the reverse complement.
TCACCTCGATGGAGCAGACCGATCCGGAGGGGCGACCCCTCCTGACGGGCACCCCCGCGAGCCTCGAGGGGGTCGCGTTCCGCTACACCTCGTCCGAGCGCGCCCGTATCGTCGGCGAGGTCCAGGTGAGCGGCACCACACCCGCGAACGCGACGCTCGCGGAGACGATCCGCTCGAGCATCGAGCAGACCGTCGTCGAGCTGCCCGCCGAGCCCGTTCGATCGGGTGACACCTGGGAGGACGGCTTCGACGTGCAGATCCCGATCGACACGGCGACCGTCACGATGCGCTGCGCGTCGCGCTATCGGATGGTGGGGACCGAGGGGGTCGAGGCGAACCGCGCGGCGCGGATCCGCTTCACGATGGACTGCCTCGTGCCCGACACGTCGCTGGCGGTGGGCGGCGGCTTCGAGGTCCGGAGCCACGGGGAGGGCGAGTGGATCGTCTCGATGCGCGACGGGCTCAGCGGGCGGACGGTGACCGAGGTGGACACGCGCAGCACGATCCGCGCGCCAGGCTCCGCCCAGCCGCTGGTGATCGCGATCCATCAGCAGACGACGATGACCACGACGCCGCTCTCGGACTGATCGGCCACGAGCCAGGGCGCGTGAGGCTCGGGCGGCACGATCAGGGCGAGGGCGGTGAGGCGCCGACGAGCGCGAGCAGCTCGTCGCGCTCGATCGTCTCGGCCTCGAGGAGCCGGGCGACCATGCGCTCGAGGACGTCGCGCCGCTCGCGCAGGATCGCGATCACGCGCTCGCGCTCGCGCTCGAGGAGCCCGCGCACCTCGAGATCGACGGCCCGCGCCGTCTGCTCGCTGACCTGCCGCGCCGAGACGTCGAGGCCGCCGAGGTAGCGCGAGTCCTGCCCGCCTCCCGTCATGAGGCCGAGCGCCTCGCCCATGCCGAAGCGCAGGATCATCGCGCGCGCCGTCTCGGTGGCGCGCTCGAGATCGTTCTGCGCGCCGGTCGAGACGTCGTCGCAGACGATCTCCTCCGCGCAGCGACCGCCGAGCATCACGGCGATGCGATCGAGGAGCTCGCCGCGCGTGAGGAGGTAGCGATCCTCCGTCGGGAGCTGGAGCGTCGCGCCGAGCGCGCCGATCGAGCGCGGGATGATCGTCACGCGATGGACCGGGTCGGCGTGTGGGAGCGAGAGGGCGACGAGGGTGTGGCCCGACTCGTGGTAGGCGACGCGCCTGCGCTCCTCCTCCGTCATCACGCGCCCTTGCTTCTTCAGGCCGAGCTGGATGCGATCGACGGCCTCCTCGAAGTCGCGCTCCTCGACCATCGCCGCGCGTCGTCGCGTCGCCGCGAGCGCCGCCTCGTTGACGACGTTGGCGAGGTCCGCGCCGGACATCCCCGGCGTGCGGCGCGCGATCGCCTCGAGGCGTACGTCCTTCGCGAGCTTCACCTTGCGGACGTGGACCTCGAGGATCGCCTCGCGGCCGCGCACGTCCGGGCGATCGACGACGATCTGTCGATCGAAGCGGCCGGCTCGGAGGAGCGCCGGATCGAGGATCTCGGGGCGGTTGGTCGCCGCGAGGATGACGACGCCCGAGTCGGCGTCGAAGCCGTCCATCTCGACGAGGAGCTGGTTCAGGGTCTGCTCGCGCTCCTCGTGGACCATCACGCCCGCCGCGCCGCCCGAGCGGGCTCGCCCCACCGCGTCGAGCTCGTCGACGAAGACGATGCAGGGCGCGCGCGCCTTCGCCTGCTCGAAGAGGTCGCGCACCCGCGCGGCGCCCACGCCGACGAACATCTGGACGAACTCCGAGCCCGAGATCGAGAAGAAGGGGACGCCGGCCTCGCCCGCGACCGCGCGCGCGAGGAGCGTCTTGCCCGTGCCCGGCGAGCCGACGAGCAGCACGCCCTTCGGGGGCCGCGCGCCGAGCGCGCGATACGCCTCGGGGGCCTTGAGGAACGAGACGATCTCGACGAGCTCGGCCTTCGCCTCCTCGACGCCCGCCACGTCGGCGAAGGTGACGGTGCCGCGCTGGTTCTGATCGTAGATCTTCGCTTGGCTCTTGCCGACGGAGAGCGGTCCCCCGCGCTGGTTCATGCGCCGGATGAGGAACCACCAGAGCCCCGCCATCAGGCCGATCGGCACGAGCCACCCGAAGACGAGCGGCTCCCACCACGACGTCTCCTCGACCTCGCCTCGGATGACGGCGCCGTGCGCGCGCATCGACTCGACCACGTCGCGATCGTCGACGTCCGGGAGGCGCGTCGCGGTGACGCGCTCGGTGACGTGGTCGTCGCTCGCGTGCTCGGCGCGCAGCCCCGCGACGACGGCGTTCTCCGAGACGTTCGCCTCGACGACGCGGCCGGCCTCGACGTCCGACGCGAGCTCGGACCACGGCACGACGCGCGGCGGCGGATCGATCGAGGAGAGCCAGTGGCTCAGCGCGAGGATGGCGAGCGCGCCGAGGAGATAGGCGACCGTGACGTAGCGTCGATGGTGATCTCGCACGGCCGCATCCTATGCGCGAAGTGGGCGCGCGGCCGGCTGGCCGAAGGTCGAGGCTCAGGGCACGAGTCCGTTGACCTGGTTCGCGCGGCTCCGTCCTCGTCGGAGGGGCGGCCCTGCGACGGGGGAATCGGCGTGAGCCTCCTGCCCGCCGAGGCAGCGTGCCCGTGTGGGGCGGATCACGTCGAGCGAGGCGCGCCGTCAGCGAGCGAGCCGGCGCGGCCAGGCCGCGAGCACGGCGACGACGCAGGTGTGTCCGCTCGATCGCGCGACGCCGACGCCGACGTCGGTGAAGCGTGGGTCGCCGAGCGCGGCGCGGTGCGAGGGGCTCTGCGCGAGCGCGCGCCAGCCGGAGGCCTCGTCGGCGGCTCGCGCGACGACCTCTCCGACGTGGCGCGCCTCGACGTGGGCTCGCTCGAGGCGCCCTCGCGCGTCCTCTCCACCCGCGATCCGATGGGCGACGCTCCCGCTCGCGCAGACGCGCGCCGCGTGCTCGAGCGCGACGCCCGCGAGGAGCCGGTTGGGCCGCAGGGGGCCGCGCCCCGAGCGCTCGCGCAGCCAGTCGATGACCGACGCGTCGCTCGGCGAGCGAGCCGCGAGGGGGTCTCCGAGCCGGAGCTCGGCGATCGGTCGCGGACCGTCGGGCCCGCTCGCGACGAGCTGGAGCTCGAGGGGCGCCGCGAGGCTCGAGGGATCGAGCTGCGCCACGCCGCCCGAGACCCCGAACGCGCGCGGCTCCTCGTCGCCGCGGCGCGCGTAGACGACCGGATCCGAGAACCCCGGCGCGAGCTCGACGCGCAGCCCGTCGGCCGCGACCAAGAGCGCGCCCTGCGCGGGCGCCGCGACGAGCACGCGCGACGTCTCGCTCAGCGCCTCCCCACACACGAGCGGGCCGAGGCCTCGCCGCTCGAGCGTCGCGAGCCAGCGCTCGGCGGCGCCCACGTCGCCTGGCGCGAGGTCCACCAGGTGGAGCGACGGATAGCTCGCGCCGTGCGCTCGCGCGCGCTCGAGGAGCTCGGTGGCGGAGGCGCGCTCGAGCGTGTGGAGCGCGGCCAGCTCCGAGAGGGCCGCGTCGTCGCAGCGTGTGTCCGCGCGCGCGCCCTTCGACACGAGGAGCGCGGCGCAACACGTGAGCGCGACGAGGAGCGCGCGAGCCAGCATGGGGCGACGCTCCCTCGCTCGCGCGGGCGCGGTCAACATCTCGGCCGAGCGGCCGAGCGCGGAGGCCGCGCGCTCGCGTCGGCCGGGTGCCGTGCGCGCGCCCTCTCCCGACGCGCCGCTCTGTCCCGAGGGCGCGAGGCTCGCTACCATCGCGGCGATGCAGACCATCGCCGATCTCGTCCGCGTCGCCGAAGAGCACGTGAGGAGGGGTGAGATCCCCGCCGCGCTCCACGCGTACGCGGCCATCGTCCAGCTCCAGCCCACGAACCTCGACGCGCGGATGCGGGTCGGCGACGTCCTGCTCGCGCTCGGCGAGGCCCAGTCCGCGGCCGTCGTCTGGACCGCGCTCGCGCGGCTCGCGGCGAACGGCGGCTACCCGCTCCGCGCGCTCGTCGCGCTCAAGCTGCTCACGGCGCTCGAGCCGCAGCTCGCCTCGCTGATGGGCTCGATCGGCGAGCTCTACGGCGCGGACAGCGCGCGGCTCGGCCAGGGCGTCCGGATCGCGCCCGGCGATCCGAGCGCGGCGCTCCCGCCGACGCTCGACCTCTCGCGTCCGCCTCCGCTCGAGCGCCTCGTCGAGGGCGCGACGAGGCTCGCCTCCGATCTCTCCGGCGCGAAATTTCCGGAGAAGCTGCCGCCCATCCCGGTCCTGAGCGCGCTGAGCGGCGCGGCGTTCGCGGCGATGCTCCCCGCGATGAAGCTCCTGCGCGTGCCGCGCGGCACCGTCGTCGTCCGCGAGGGCGAGCCGGGGGCGTCGTTCTTCGTGCTCGCGTCCGGCGAGGTCGCCGTGACGAAGGCGCGCGCGGGAGAGGCGCCGCTCGAGCTCGCGCGGCTCCACGAGGGGGCGGTCTTCGGTGAGATGGCCCTGGTCTCGGCCGCGCCGCGGAGCGCCTCGATCACGACCGTCGTCGACAGCGATCTCCTCGAGTTCGATCGCGCGACGCTCGACACCGTCGCGCGCGAGATCGACTCCCTCGCGCCCGCGCTCGACAAATTCACGCGCGAGCGCTTGCTCAACAACCTGATGGCGACCTCGCCCCTCTTCGCGCCCCTGGATCGGCGCCAGCGCGTCGACCTCGTCCGGCGCTTCCTCGCCCAAGACGTCCTACCCGCGACGACGCTCCTGCGCGAGGGCGAGGCCGGGCGCGGCCTCTTCATCCTCCTCTCGGGCGCGGCGGACGTCTCGAAGATCGACGGCGACTCCCGCGTCCTGCTCGCGACGCTCGGTCCCGGCGACGTCTTCGGCGAGATCTCGCTCCTCGAGGACGGCCCAGCGACCGCGACGGTGACGATGGCGGAGCGGGGGACCGTGCTCCTGCTCGAGCGATCGATCTTCGCGCGCCTCGTCGAGGCCGTCCCGGCGATCAAGGACTACGTCAGCGAGCTGGGCGAGGGGCGGCTCATGGACACGCGGCTCTTGCTCGAGGCCGGCGCGGACGAGCTCGAGCTCGACGTGGATCTCGGCGAGCTCGCCTGATGGCGCGAGCGATCCACCTCGTTCGGCGGTGATGCTACACACCCGCCATGCAGGAGCCCGCTCCCCACGCACCCGCGCATCACGTCCGCATCGTGAGCGCCGCGTCGCTCTTCGACGGCCACGACGCCGCCATCAACGTCATGCGCCGGATCCTCCAGGCGACGGGCGTCGAGATCATCCACCTCGGCCACGACCGCTCGGTGGAGGAGGTCGCGCTCGCCGCGGTGCAGGAGGACGCGCAAGGCGTCGCGATCACCAGCTACCAGGGCGGCCACATGGAGTACTTCACGTACCTCCGCGAGCGCCTCGACGCGCTCGGCGCCAAGCACACGCGCATCGTGGGCGGGGGCGGCGGCGTCATCGTCCCCGAGGAGATCGAGGAGCTCCATCGCCGCGGCATCGATCGGATCTTCTCGCCTGAGGACGGGCGCCGGATGGGCCTCCAGGGGATGAACAACCGCGTCGTCGAGATCTGCGACTTCCCGACGACGGCGAGCCTCGAGGGGGAGGACGTCAGCGCCGACATGCGCCTCGCGCGCACGCTCTCGCGCGTCGAGAACGGCGCGCTCGATCCCGAGTCGCTCCCGCTCCCCGCGCGGCTCGCGCCCGTCGTCGGCCTCACGGGCACCGGCGGCGCCGGCAAGAGTTCGCTCACCGACGAGCTCGTGCGCCGCTTTCGTCTCGACTTCCCGGACAAGCGCGTCGCGATCCTCTCGGTCGATCCGACCCGCAAGCGGACGGGCGGCGCGCTCCTCGGCGATCGCATCCGCATGAACAGCCTCGGCCTCGAGCGGCGCGGCGAGGGCTCGATCTTCATGCGCTCGCTCGCCACGCGCGGCTCGGGCACGGCGCTCTCGGCCGCGACGACGGGCATGCTGCGCGCGCTAAAGGCGCACGGCTTCGACCTCATCTTCCTCGAGACCGCCGGCATCGGTCAGGGCGACAGCGAGGTCGTCGGGATCAGCGACGCGTCGCTCTACGTGATGACGGCGGAGTACGGCGCGCCGAGCCAGCTCGAGAAGATCGAGATGCTCGACTACGCGGACTTCGTCGCGATCAACAAGTTCACGCGGCGAGGCTCGAAGGACGCGCTCCGCGACGTGCGCCGGCAGATCATCCGAAACAAGAAGCTCTTCGGCGCGAGCCCCGAGTCGCTGATGGTCTTCGGGACGAGCGCGGCCCACTTCGCCGACGCCGGCGTGGACGCGCTCTACGCTCACCTCGTCGACTTCGTCGCGAAGAAGCACGGGCTCGACTGGCGGAGCCGGTACCGGCCCGACGAGCGGCGCACGACGGACTCGAGCCGCGAGATCGTGCCGCAGGGGCGAGAGCGCTACCTGAGCGAGATCGCCGACGCGTGCCGCGCGCACGCGCGAGAGGCGCGCGAGGCCGCCGAGCTCGCGGAGCGGATCGACGCCCTCGAGAAGGCGATCGCCCACCTCGGAGGGCCGCGCCGCGTCTTCGAGCCGTACGGCGCGATCGAGGCCTCGCGCGCCTCGATCCTCGACCTCGCCGAGGAGCACGACGCGCTGCTCGGGCGGCTCGAGCCCGCGCACGCCGCGCTGCTCCGCGGGTGGGACGCGTGGGCCGCCCGCTATCGGGCGGAGACGTACGCGTACGACGTGCGCGGCAAGACGGTCGTCGTCGACGCGCGCCGCGCGACCCTCTCCGACCTCAGCGTGCCGAAGGTCGCCGTCCCGCGCTTCCGGAGCGCGGGCGATCGCCTCGGCTTCCGGCTGCGCGAGAACGTCCCCGGCGAGTACCCGTACACGGCGGGCACCTTCCCGTTCAAACGGACGGGCGAGGACCCGACGCGCATGTTCGCCGGCGAGGGCCCGAGCGAGCGCACGAACGCGCGCTTCCACCTCGTCGCCGCCGGCCAGCCGGCGGCGCGGCTCTCGACCGCCTTCGACTCGATCACGCTCTACGGCGAGGATCCCGACGAGCGGCCGGACATCTTCGGCAAGATCGGCGAGAGCGGCGTCTCGATCTTCACCGTCGAGGAGGCGGAGCAGCTCTACGCGGGCTTCGATCTCGCCGCGCCGACGACCAGCGTCTCGATGACGATCAACGGCCCCGCGCCGACCGTCCTCGCGTTCTACGTCAACGCGGCCATCCGCCAGCAGGCACGGCGCTTCCTGCGCGAGGCGGGCCGCCTCGACATCACGCGGGACGAGGACCTCCAGCCCGATCGTCTGCGCGGCGCGCGCTGGGAGGACGTGCGCGCGCTGCTCACGGACGAGGAGTACGAGTCCATCCGGCGCGCGACGCTCGCGCAGGTGCGGGGCACCGTCCAGGCCGACATCCTGAAGGAGGATCAGGGCCAGAACACCTGCATCTTCTCGACCGAATTCGCGCTCCGCGCGATGGGCGACGTGCAGCGCTACTTCATCGACGAGGGCGTCCGCAACTTCTACTCGGTGTCGATCAGCGGCTACCACATCGCCGAGGCTGGCGCGAACCCGATCCACCAGCTCGCCTACACGCTCGCGAACGGCTTCACCTACGTCGAGTACTACCGCTCGCGCGGGATGGACGTGAACGCCTTCGCGCCGAACCTCTCGTTCTTCTTCTCGAACGGGATGGACCCCGAGTACACGGTGATCGGGCGCGTCGCGCGGCGGATCTGGGCGGTCGCGATGAGCCGCGTCCACGGCGCGGACGCGCGCGCGCAGATGCTCAAGTACCACATCCAGACGAGCGGCCGCTCGCTCCACGCGATGGAGATCGAATTCAACGACATCCGCACGACGCTCCAGGCCCTGCTCGCCACCTACGACAACGCCCAGAGCCTCCACACGAACGCGTACGACGAGGCGATCACCACGCCGACGGAGAAGAGCGTCCGCCGCGCCCTCGCGATCCAGCAGATCATCAACAAGGAATTCGGCATGGTGTTCAACGAGAACGCCACCGAGGGCAGCTTCTTCGTCGAGGAGCTGACGGATCTCGTCGAGGAGGCCGTGCTCGCCGAATTCGATCGGCTCACCGATCGCGGCGGCGTGCTCGGCGCGATGGAGCGGCAGTACCAGCGGGGGCAGATCCAGGACGACTCGATGAAGTACGAGCGCCTCAAGCACTCGGGCGAGCTGCCGATCGTCGGCGTCAACACCTTCCTCGACGAGCGCGCCGAGGAGGGCGCGACGCCGCGCAAGGTCGAGCTCCGCCGCGCGAGCTACGACGAGAAGCGCGAGTGCATCCGGCGCCTGCGCGCGTTCCAGGCGGAGCACCGCGAGGAGGCCGAGGGGGCGCTCTCGCGCCTGCGGGAGGTGGCCCTCTCCGGGGAGAACCTCTTCCGCGAGCTGATCCACACGACGGAGTCGTGCTCGCTCGGGCAGATCACGCACGCGTTCTACGAGGTCGGCGGTCAGTACCGGAGGAACCTCTGATGGGGCGCGTGCTCGACAAGGCGCGCTCGCTCGGGCGTCCGTTCTGGATGCTCTGCACCATGGAGATGTGGGAGCGGCTCGCTTACTACGGCCTCCGCGTCGTCGTCGGCGTCTACATCGCGCAGGCGGACGTCCCCGGGGGCCTCCACTGGACGCAGGCCGAGCGCGCGCAGATCTTCTTCTGGTGGTCGATCTTCCAGTCGGTCTTGCCGACCTTCACCGGCGGGATCGCCGATCGCTACGGCTACAAGCGCACGATCTTCGTCTCGATCACGCTCAAGGTCGCGGGCTACCTCGTGATGGGGACACAGCGCGAGTACTGGCCCTTCTTCCTCGGCGCGATGCTCTTGGCGACGGGGACGGCGCTCTTCAAGCCGGGCATCCAAGGCTCGCTCGCGCACAACCTCAAGCCCGAGGACGCGAGCCTCGGCTGGGGCGTCTTCTATTGGCTCGTGAACGTCGGCGGCATGATCGGGCCGCCGTTCGCGGCGTGGCTGCGCGGCGATAACGTCTGGCCCGCCGTCTTCTACGGGTGCGCGGCCATCGTGTCGCTGAACTACCTGATGCTCTTCACGTACCAGGAGCCCCAGAGCGGCTACGACACGTCGAAGCGCTTCTCCGACGTGATGAGCGACACCCTCAAGAATTTCTTCGAGCCGCGCCTGCTCACGTTCCTCGCGATCATGACGGGCTTCTGGCTGATGATGTACCAGCTCTGGGACTTTCATCCCTTCTTCATCAGCGACTGGATCGACTCGAGCGGCGTCGCCGACACCCTCTCGGTGCCCGCCTCGTGGATCGATCCCGGCACCACGCGCGGGCGCCAGATCGGGCAGGAGCACCTGCTCAACCTCAACGCGGCCGTGATCGTCCTCTTGGTCGTCCCCGTCTCGTGGGCCGTCCAGCGGATGAAGACGCTCCGCTCGATGCTCGGCGGCATGATCATGGCGACCCTCGGCATCCTCGTCTCCGGGCTCACGCAGAGCGGCTGGATGCTCCTCGCCGGCATCGCCTGCTTCAGCTTCGGCGAGATGCTCACGGGCCCGAAGAAGAACGAGTACCTCGCGGCGATCGCGCCGCCGGGGAAGAAGGGCCTCTACCTCGGCTACGTGAACATCCCGGTCGGGATCGGCCAGGCGCTCGGCGCGCAGCTCTCCGCGTGGGTGTACGAGCGCATGGGCGAGAAGGCGATGCTCGCGCAGCGCTATCTCGCCGAGCACCCCGACGTCCTCGGGCACGACGTGAGCTGGAACGGCGACGTCCACACGCTCGAGGCCGCGACGGGCGTCTCGCGGAGCGACGCGATGACGATCCTCATCGAGCGCACCGGGCTCGACGCCCAAGCCGCCACCGATCTCCTCTGGAACACCTACGATCCTTGGATCGTGTGGCTCCCGATCGTCGGCGTCGGGATCGTCTCGATCCTCGCGCTCCTCGCCTTCAACCGCGCCGCCTCGCGCTGGGCGGACATGAACCCATGAGGGGCGCGCTCGATCCGACGGAGCGCGCGCGCCACGAGGCGTTCATGCGGCTCGCGATCGACGAGGCGGAGAGGGCGCGCGGCTCGACGGGCGACAACCCCTGGGTCGGGTGCGTGATCGTGAGCGTCGAGGGCGTGATCCTCGGGCGAGGCCACACGCTGGGGCCCGGCGAGGATCACGCGGAGATCGACGCCGCGCGCGACGCGAGGGAGCGGGGCCACGCGATCGAGGGGGCGACGCTCTACTCGACGCTCGAGCCGTGCGCCTTCCACGGCCGCACGCCCTCCTGCGCCCGCGCGATCGTCGCTCGCCGCCTCGCGCGCGTCGTCACGGGGATGCGCGACCCGCACCCGCGCGTCGACGGCGCCGGCGTCCGCATCCTCGAGGAGGGTGGCGTCGTGGTGATCGAGGGCGTCCTCGAGGCCGAGATCCGGCGACAGCTCGGGCCCTGGGTTCGGCTCCATCACCCCCACGAGATCGAGGCGTGGAGCGCTCGGAGTGGCCTCTCGGGGGACGCGCTCGAGCGCGCGCTCGAGGCGCGCTATGGCGCGAGGCGATAGAGGCGCTCGCGCGGCGCGGAGGCGGAGCCCGTGATCACGGAGGACCGCGTCGAGGGACACCCGCGCGCGTCGCGTCGAGCGGCGACCGAGCGGGCGGACCGCGCGTGAGCGAGGTAGGCTCGGCGATCATGTCCGTGCAGATCCGATCCAAGAGCGAGGCGATGAACCCCCACCACATGGGCGTGACCGCGCTGCTCGCGAATTGCCACGCGCGGATCCGAGCGTTCCTCGCCGCCGCCGAGCGGCTCGCGAGTGGGGAGGGGGACGCCGCGGATCGCGTGGAGTCGGCGCAGAAGGTCGCCTTCTATTTTCGGGAGATCTTCCCGCTCCACGCGACGGACGAGGACGAGCTGATCGTGCCGGCGCTCCGAGCCGCGGGCCTCGACGTCGGGCCCTACGCGTCGCTCAACGACGATCACCAGCGCTTCGACCGCGCGATGCTCGACTTCGCGGGGATCTGGGAGGGCTGGGCGCGCGGCGCGAGCGCGGAGGCGAGCGAGGCGCACCGCGAGCAGCTGCGCGAGACGTCGGCGGCGATCCTGGCGCACATCGAGCGCGAGGAGGAGTCGCTCCTGCCGCGCGTCGACGAGCTCCCCGAGGACGTGCGAGCCGAGATCCAGCGCAAGATGCTCGCGAAGCGCGCGCACATCCTCGGCAAGCACTGATCGCGCTCGGCGCGCCGCGAGCGAGGCGCGCCGTCACGACGGAAAGAGAACGCGGCGCGTGCTGCTCGAGCACACGCCGCGCGGATCGTCGAAGGTGTCAGCTCAGCTCGGCCGCGCCGCGAACGAGTCGCAGGTGCCGGTGTGGGCGACCGGGCCCGGGAAGAGCTGGCAGGTCCCGCAGTCGCCGTTGGCCGTGAAGAACATGCACGCCTCGCAGTGGCGAGCGGCGTCCGGGCCGTTGGCGTTGTAGTGGAGCGAAGTCCGGGTCGTCGTGTCGACGCCCGCGGTGTCGTTGCAGTTCGCGCCGGCGCTGGCGGACGAGCCGCTCGCGCCGCCGCTCTCCTCGCCTCCGCAGCCGATCGCCGAGAACGCCGCGAGCGCGCCGCCGGCCGCGCCCAGGATCTGAAGCATCACACGTCGAGAGTGCACGGGTTCCGACATCGAGGTCACCTCACGTCTGGGCCGCACGAGCGCGGCCGGTCCTTCCTACTCGTCTCGCGCACAGATGCAACGAGCTGCGAGTCGTTCTCACATGTTCTCCCTGAGGAGTCCGCGTTCGCGGCCATCGTGGAGCGCGCCACGATGGTGCCAAAGACGACGCGGGCGCGGCAAGATCCTACCCGCCGTCGCCGCTCGAGCGCCGAGAGCGCGACGTATCGTGGGGTGTTCCATGCGAGCGCGAGCTGGCGTACCTTCGCGCCATGACCCGCCTGCGCCTCGTCACCTCGTCCTGCCTCGTCGCGGCGCTCACGCTCGCCGCGTGTGATCCCGAGAGCCCTCCCACGCCGACGCCCGACGCGGGGACGACCGTCGAAGACGCCGCGGTGAGCGCCGACGCCGCGGTGAGCGCCGACGCCGCGATCGTGGAGCGCGACGCGCCGCGCATCGAGCGGGACGCGGCCCCACGCGGTGACGCTGGCCCACAGCCCGGCTTCGAGGTCGAGCGCGATCGGGCGTGGCACTACGTCGAGGTGCCGGGCGCCGAGTGCGCCAACGGCTCGACGCTCGGCATCGCGCTGAACCTCGATCCCGACTCGCGGCGCGTGCTGCTCTTTCTCCAGGGCGGAGGCGCCTGCTGGGACGCCACGACCTGCTTGACGCTCGAGACCGCCTCGCACCTCACCGACACGCTCGATGAGGCGACGGTCCTCGCGGAGGCGCGCGGCGCGGCCGGCTTCCTCTTCGATCGGGACGATGACGAGAACCCCTACCGCGACGTGGGCTTCGTCTACGTCCCCTACTGCACCGGCGACGTCCACGTCGGCGACGCGATCGCCGAGTACCGCACGCCGCGGCGCAGCGCGGAGATCCACCACCGCGGCGGGCACAACCTCGACCTCATACTCGCGCGCCTCGCGACCGACTTCCCCGACCTCGAGCGCCTCACGATGGCGGGCGAGAGCGCCGGCGGCTACGGGGTCGCCGTGAGCGGGTTCCGCGGGCGCGCCGCGTTCCCGGACGCGAAGGTCGACGTGCTCGACGACTCGGGCATCCTGGTCGATCCGAGCGACGAGCAGTGGAACGCGATGGTGGCGAGCTGGCAGCCGCCGGTCCCCGCCGATTGCCCCGAGTGCCTCGAGCACGTGTCGAACCTGATCCCGTACTACGAGCGCACCATGCGCGAGGGAGAGCGGATGGCGCTGCTCGCGTCCCGCGAGGACGAGACGATCCGCGGCTACTTCGGCTTCTCCGCCCTCCGGCTCGCCACGCTCGTCGACGCGATGGCCGCGAGCGTCGAGACGACGACGCACATCCACGCCTACATCGCCGACGGCTCGCAGCACGTCCTCATCCGACGGAGCTCGCCCGCGCCGCTCCGCTCGTGGATCACGGCGTTCGCGACCGACGATCCGAGCTGGGCGACCGTGCGGCCCTGACCCGGCCCCGCGCGCTCGAGGCGCGGCTTCGCGCGCCGTCAGTCCCCCTCGTAGCGGCACCCCGAGGTGCACGTCTCCATGATCTCGACGCGCGCGAGACCCGGCAGGACGGGCCTCGCGCGCGCCCAGATCCAGCGCGCGAGGTGCTCGCTCGTCGGGTTCTCGAGGCCCTCGATCTCGTTCAGGTAGTAGTGGTCGAGCCGAAGCCGGATCGGCTCGAGGCGCTCGCGCAGCTCGCCGAGATCGAGGAACCACCCGAGCCTCGGATCGGGCTCGCCGCGGATGAAGACGCGAACGCGGTACGAGTGCCCGTGGAGCCGCGCGCACTTGTGGCCCGCGGGGACGTGCGGGAGGCGATGCGCCGCCTCGAACGTGAAGTCACGCCAGATCTCCGTCATTCCCATCGTGGATCGCCTCGTTCAGCGGATGCCGAGGAGCTTGTGCGTCTGGAGGCCGAGCCGCCAGCGTGGGTGCGCGAGGCAATAGGCGAGGGCGGCGCGCGTGTTCTCCTCGAGCCGCGGCGAGTCCATCGGCTGGAGGAAGAAGTGATCGAACGCGAGCCGCGCGTAGCGCTCCGGCTCGCCTCGCTCCTGGGGATAGACGAGCTTGAGCTCGTCGCCGCGCTCGACGACGAGCTGCGCGTCGGCCTTGGGGCTCACGCAGATCCAGTCGATCCCGGGCGGCGGCGGGAGGGTCCCGTTGGTCTCGATCGCGACCTCGAAGCCGACGTCGTGGAGGGCCACGACGAGGGGCTCGTCGAGCTGGAGCAGGGGCTCGCCGCCCGTGCAGACGACGTAGGGCCGCCCGTCGCGATCGCCCCAGCGGGCTCGGACGGCGTGAGCGAGCGTCGCGGCGTCGGGGTAGCGGCCGCCGCCCTCGCCGTCGGTGCCGACGAAGTCGGTGTCGCAGAACCGACAGATCGCGCTCGCCCGATCCGCCTCGCGCCCGTTCCACAGGTTGCAGCCCGAGAACCGGAGGAACACCGCCGCGCGGCCCGCGCGCGCGCCCTCGCCCTGGAGCGTGAAGAAGAGCTCTTTGACCGCGTACGACATCGCTCACCGGAGGATGGGCCGAGGAGCGCGCTTTCGCTCGTCTGACAGCGCGCCGTGGCGGCGCCGATCCGTCCGGGCGGGGTCCCTCGCCGCGGAGGTCGAGGACGCGCCGCGGCCGGGATCCTCTGGTAGAAAAGGGCGGTGCGTCCACCTCGGGCCCCGCTCGTCCCGCCCCAAGAGCGTGCGTCGGCGAAGGGCGCCTCCACGCTCGCGCGGGCTCACGTCCTCGTCCTCGCGCTCGGGTCGGCGCTCGCGTGGATGGGGGCGCTCGGGCCCTCGCGGGGCGCGGCGCTCTCGTTCGAGGGCGAGCCCGCGCGCATCGCGCGTCTGCTCGACGAGGGGCTCGAGCTCGAGCGCGTCGAGGCCGCGAGCGCGCTCTCGAGCCTGCCGCGCGCCGACGCGCTGCCCCTCGTGCGGCGCGCGCTCCGCGACCACGAGCCCGAGGTGCGCGCGCGCGCGGTCGACGCGGCCTCGGTCCTGGGCCTCGCCGAGGTCCTCGACGTGACGCGCGCCTGGCTCGACGACGACGACCCGGCGCTCCGCGAGCTCGCGGTCCGCGCCGAGGGGGAGCTCGGCGACGGGGCGAGCGTCCAGGCGCTCGCGCGGGCGCTCGGCGATCCGCGCTTCTCCGTGCGACGTGAGGCCGCGCGGGCCCTCGGTCGGCTCGCCGTGGAGGCCTCGGCGCCGCCCCTCGGCACCGCGCTCGACGACCCCGACGCGAGCGTGCGGGTCGCGGCGGCGCGCGCGCTCGGGCGCGTGCCCGGCGACGACGCGATCCGGCTCCTCGTCGCGCGATCGCTCGATCCCGCGCTCGATCTGCGCGCCGAGGTGATCGCCTCGCTCGGCCACCGCGCGGCCGCGCCCCGGGGCGACGATCGGGTGGAGGCCGTCCTGATGGCGGCGCTCGACGACGCCGCGCTCGAGGTCCGCGTCGAGGCGATCACGGCGCTCGGTCGCGTTCGATCCGCCCGCGCGGCGCCCCTGCTCGCGAGGCTCGTCGAGCGTGAGGCGGCGCTGCCCCGGCGCGACGGTGACGACCCGCCCACGCTCGTCGCGGCGCTCGCGGCGCTCGGGCGGATCGACAGCGCGTCCGCGCGCGACGCGCTCGTCTCGGGGCTCGCGCGTGGCCTGCGCGGCGAGGCCGTGATGGGCGCGCTCCGCGCCGCGCACGAGCGCGCGCCGATCGAGCTCGAGCGCGCGCTCGCGGCTCGGCTCGAGGCCGCGTCGAGCGGCGACACGGAGGCAGTCGAGGCTATCGCGGGCGCGCTCGTCTCGCTCTCGCCGCTGGTCGGCTCGAGCGCGCTCGCGCGAGCGTTGCTCGACGCGGAGCGCTCGGGCGCGCTCGAAGCGCGTCTGCTCCTCCCCGCTCTCGGCGAGGCGCTCCCCGCGCCCGACGGGCCGCGCGAGGAGGCGAGCGCCGCCGGGACCGACGAGGGGTTGGTGCGCCTGCTCGCCGCGAGCGCCTCGCCGCGCGACGTCGCCGACGCGCTCGAGGGGCTCGATCGCGCTGCGCGTCGGGGGGCGCTCGGGGCCCGCGCGCTCGACGTGCTGCTCCTCCCCGAGGTCGAGCGCGCCGCTCGAGGCTCAGACGCCGCGTCCGACCACCGCGCCGAGCTCGTCCGCGTCGCCGCCCAGATCGACGATCCACGCGTCGTGTCGCTCGCGCTCCGGCTCGCCGAGGAGCCCTCGGACCCGCTGCGCCGCGAGGCGCTCGGCGCGATCGCCCGCGCGCGCGAGATCGCGCCGGCGGCCCTCGAGCGTGCGCGTCGCGTCGCGCTCACGAGCCTCGCCGCGCTCGATCCCGCGTCACGCTCGGCGGCGCGTCGGATCCTCCGTCGTCACGGGGACGAGGCGAGCCTCGCCGCGCTCATCGACGCGCTCGACGCGCCAGGCTCGATCGATCGGCCGAGCGTCGTCGAGCTCGTCGTCGCGATCGTCGCGCGCCTCGATCCCGCGCGCCTCGATCCGGCGCTCCGCGCTCGGGCCGAGGAGCGGATCGTCTCCGCGCTCGCCTCGAGCGATCCGCGCCTCTCGTCGTCCGCCTCGGCCGCGCTCATCGGCGCGGACGGCGCGCTCGGGCGCGCTCTCGTCGCGCGCGCGGCCGAGCGCGTGCTCGCGCGAGGGCGAGGGGGGGATCCGCTCGCGCTCGCGCGCCTCGCTCGCGCGCGCGGCTGCTCGAGCGCCGCGTGTGGCGCGCTCGCGGATCGCGACGACGAGGCGCTCTGGGCGAGCGCCGCGCGCTCGCCCCTCGACGAGCTGGAGGCCGAGTGGCGCTTCCCAGAGGCGGCTCAGCGCTCCTACGCGGTGCTCGTCGCGGCGCGTCGCGGCGCCCTCCGCGCCGAGGACGTCGCCCGGCTCTGCGCGCTCACGCATAGGCGCGAGCCCGCCGTGCGAGCCAACGTCGGTCTCGCGCTCGCGGCGCTCGGCGCGGCGTGTCCAGACGTCGATCCGGTCGACTGGATCGCTCGCTCGCACGCGAGCGGCGTGAAGCTCGCGGGGCTCGCCTGGTGCGCCGCGCTCGAGGGCCAGGCGGGGCGCCCGGGGTGCGATCCACGCCGCCTCGCGCGGGCGCTCGACCGATGTCTCGACGTCGAGGCGGATCGCGCGGTCCGAGCGAGCTGTCGCGCGCTCGCGGGTCACGCGCTCGCCGCGGCGCCCCTCGAGCGCGACGCCCTCCTCGACGTGATCGTGCTCGACGACGACGCGCGCCCGCTCCGGGATCGGCTGGTCACGGCGCGCTTCGAGGACGGCGCGATGCTCACGACGCGGACGGACGGCTCGGGGCGGATCGTGCTCCGGCTCGATCGCCCGCCGCCGGCGCGTGGCGCGCCGGTGATCGAGGACCCCTACGCGATGGTCCTCGAGCGGTGAGCGTGCTCCGACGAGGAGCGGTGAGCCGTGCGAGCGCGCGCGCGCGCGTGGACCCGGCGCGCCTCGCGCTCGCCGCCGTCGTGATCCTCCTCGGCGGCTGCGGCGGCGCGATCGCGCCCGGCCGCTACGGGGTCGCGTCGGTCGACGTCGAGGGGCTCGAGACGCTCGACGACGCCGCGCTCGCGGCGTGCCTCGGGACGCGGCGCATCCCGACGCCAGGCTTCGACGTCGGCGCGTCGTCGAGCCCGACCTGCAACGAGCCGCCCTTCGACGCGCGGCGCCTGCGCATCGACCTCTGGCCGTGGCCGTGGACGGAATGGCCGCTCTTCGACGAGACGGTCTTCGAGCGCGACCAGCAGCGCGTCGTGCGTTGGCTACGCGCGCGAGGGCACTACGAGGGGCGGCTCGTCGAGGCGAGCGTCGATCCCCCCGAGGCGCGCGGGGGCCTCGGGGACGACCCCGATCACGTCGCCTGCGCCGACGCGGGACACGGCTGCCCGGTCCGCGTGCGGCTCAGGGTCGAGGAGGGCCCGCCGATCCTCGTCGAGCGCGTGGAGCTCCACGGCGGCGACGAGCTCGACGGCGCGCTCCGCCTCGCGCTGCGCGCGCAGATCCCGTTTCGTCACGGCGATCGCTTCGACGAGGCCGCGTTCGATCGTGCGCGCGAGGGTATGGTGCGCCACCTCGCGGACGCCTCGTTCGTCGACGCGCGCGTCGAGGGGCAGGTGAAGATCGACACGCGCCACCACGAGGCCTTCGTCGCGTTCGAGGTGGAGCCCGGTCCGCGCGCCGTCCTCGGGCGGATCTGCGTGTACGGCAACGGCGCCATCCCGGCGACGCCGATCCTCGCGACGACGTACCTCGAGCCGGGCCAGGCCTTCTCGCTCTCCGCGCTCGACGACGCGCAGCGCGCCATCTACGCGCTCGGGACGTTCGCGTCGGTCGAGATCCGCCACCGCGCGGCGGAGCCCTCGTCGACGGAGGGGCCGAGGGATGGGGAGGACGCGAGCGCGCGATCCGCGAGCGACGTCGAGGCCTCGCCGCCGAGCGAGCCCGACGCGCGCGGCGAGGTCGATCTTCGTCGTGAGAGCCGCGTCGAAGATCCCGAGGCGCTCCGCGATCCGGACGCGGGAGGCGAGGGCGAGCCCGCGCTCGAGCCGCGCGTGCCGGAGGCGCCGAGCCTCTGCCTCGAGCGCGCGGCCGACGCGCCGGAGGGCGCGCGGGTGGTCGATCTCGACGTCCGCGTGGCCCCGGGCCGGATCGAGCGGATGGGGGTGGGCCTCGGCCTCCAGGCCGGCAACACGCTGCAATTCACGAGCGCGGGGGCGTCGAGCTCGACGGGGCCGCTCGCGGCGAACCAGTGGGACGTCCACCTCCTCTTCAGCTACGAGCACCGCAACGTCTTCGACAGCATGCTGCGCGTGCGCTTCGAGGAGCGGCCGCGGCTCATCTGCCCGAACCAATTCCCCGAGTGCGATCTCTCGGGCATCGAGCAGCAGATCCCCTTCGGCAACCAGGTCGCGCTCGAGGTGCGCTGGCCGGCCTTCCTCGAGCCCCGGACGGTGCTCGTCGGGGGCATCACGCACGACTACGGCCCCGCGCCCTTCCTCAATTTCTTCCGTCACGAGCTCGACGGGCGGGTCGGCCTCGAGCGCTCGTTCTTCGATGGGCGCCTCTGGCTCTCGGGCGCGATCCGCGGGAACCTCTTCTTCCCCGACGACGATCAGCGAGTGCGCCTGCGCTTCGTCCGCGAGGAGACGCGCGCGCTCATCCTCGAGCAGAGCGCCTACCTCGATCTTCGCGACCAACCCCGCGATCCGCACGAGGGCCTCTACGTCGCGGCGGGGCTCTCGGAGGGCGGCCTCGGTGGGCTCTCGTCGTGGGACTACGTCCGCCTGACGGCCGAGGCGCGCGGCTACGTCTCCTTGCCCTTCGGGATCGTCCTCGCGGCGCGCTTCGGGATCGGCGCGATGTTCATCCTGGGCAGCTACGGCCTCGATCCGGACAACGTCTACGATCTCGCGGGGCTCGGCCCCTTCTCGCAGCAGCTCACGGGCGGCGGGCCCGTCTCGAACCGCGGCTTCCCCGCCGGGTTCATGGGAGACGTCGAGCGCCGCGCGATCGAGACGCGGCCGACGCCGAGCGGCGTGGAGCTGCGCCCGCCGGTGCTCATCTCGGGCGGGGTGCGCCGATGGGAGGCGTCGATCGAGCTGCGGGTGCCGATCACGCCCGAGCTCGGCGTCGCGCTCTTCGTCGACGCGGGCGACGTCACCCGCAGGCTCGAGTGGCGCTTCGATCACCCGCAGATGGCCGTGGGCGGCGGCCTGCGGCTGCACACGTTCATCGGGACGATCCGCCTCGACGTCGCCGGGCGACCCGACGCGCTCCAGGTCCTCGGGGCGAGCACGCTGCCGCGGCCGTGCGTCGACGATCGCGACGTCGAGTGTCGCCCCGTCGCGATGATCTTCGGGTGGTTCCCCGGCGCGATCCACATCACGCTCGGTGAGGCGTTCTGATGGGGACGTTCCTTCGACGCCGCGCGCCCGAGCGCCCATCGGAGCTCCCGCCCACGCCGTCGATGCTCCCGCCCAAGCCTACCTCGAGGCTGGCGCGGCTCGCGCGCCGCGTGCTCGGCGTCGCGCTCGCGCTCCTCGTGCTCCTCGCCTCGCTCCTCGTCTCGCTCCTCGTTCATCTCTCGCTGCCCGAGGCGCGCTCGCTCGCCCGCGTCCTCATCGAGGACCTCGCGAGCGACGCCCTGCGGGGCGACCTCGACATCGGCCGCGTCGACGAGCTCGGGCTCGGGCGCGCGCGCTTCTCGGACGTCGTCCTCTACGACGAGGGGCACCGGGTCGTGATCGCGATCCCCGAGCTGACGGTCTGGCCCGACCTGCACCGCCTCCTCGACGACGGCACGATCCGGATCGCGGGCGCCCACGCGGAGCGTCCCTTCGTCCGTCTCTACACGGTCGACGCGGCGGGTCGGCTCGATCCGGACGGCCTCGAGGTCTCGCTCGTCCAGGCGTTCCTCCCGTCGCGTCCGGGCGATCCCGACGGCGAGCCGGTCCACATCCTGCTCGACGGGCTGCGCCTCGAAGAGGCTCGCGTCGTGGGCGACGTGCCCCGCTACCCCGGCATCGTCGGCGACGAGCTCGACGTCTACGGGCGGATCGACATCGAGCGCGAGGTCCGGATCGAGGTCTACGACGCGCACGGTCGCCTCACCGGCCCCTACCCCGGCGAGACGACGCTCGATCGGGTCGTCCTCGACTTCACCACCGAGTGGCGCGAGGGGCTCGACGCCTACGTCATCGCGCATCGCGAGGGCTCGCGCGTCGACGCCCGCGTGCGGCTCGACGATCCGGGCGACGGCGCGCTCCGCCTCGCGATCCGGGCGTGGATGGACCCGCTCGAGCTCGAGACGTTGGCCCGCATGGGCCTCGTGCCCGAGGGCGCGCTCATGGGCCGCGTGCGCGGCGTCGCGACGCTCGAGGGGCCGCTCGATCGGCTCGAGCTGCGCTCTGCGCTCGAGACGGACGCGGGGCCCCTCGAGCTCGCGGGGACGCTCGAGCCGAGCGGGCGCTACCGCTTCCAGGGTCGCGCGCGCGGCTTCGATCTCGACGCGATCGTCCCCGGCGTGCCGCCCATGCTCCTCGACGCCGACGCGACGCTCGACCTCGACCGGACGAGCGGATCGCTCGCGCCTCCCCGCGTCACGCTCGAGCTCGCGCCCTTTCGCGTCCTCGGCTTCGTCCTCCCCTCGCTCCACGCGGAGGGGCACCTCGCGGACGACGCCGTCGTCGTCGAGCGGCTCGTCGCGCCCGATCTCCGAGACGGCGCGGGCGGCACGATCGCCGGAGAGGGGCGCGTCGGCTACGACGGCAGCGTTCGGCTCGCGCTCCGGCTCGACGTCACGGACCTCGGCCGCGATCCGAACGTCGCGCGCCTCGTCCCTGGCGCTCACGGCGCCGTCGTCGGCGACGTCCGCGTGGAGAGCGGCCCGCTCGCCGAGGCGTTCCGCTATGACGTCGACGTCGCCGTGCGAGGGCTCCAATACGGCGCGGTGCGCGCCCGCCACCTCGCGGCCCGCGGCGAGGTCTCCGGCGATCCCGCGCACCCGCGCGTGCGGATGGCCCTGTCGGGCGAGGGCCTCGTCGCCGGATCCGTCGCGCTCGGCGTCTTTCGCGCGGCCCTCCGCGGCGGACCCGAGCGCTACCAGCTCTCGCTCGATCTCTCGGGGGGCCACCCGATCCGCTCCGCCCACCTCGAGGCGAGCGCCCTCGCGCTCCAGCGCGGCGGCTTCGAGCTCGAGGCGAGCGCCCTCTCGCTCGAGACGGACGCCGGCCGCTTCGCGCAGGCCTCGCCGAGCCGCGTGCGGGTCGGCTCCTTCGGCGCGCGCTTCGACGCGTTCGCGCTCGTCGGATCGGCGCGAGGCGGCGTCGCGCCGCGCGTCTCGATCGAGGGCGCGATCGGCCCCGCGCGCGCCGACGGGCTCCGCGTCGCGGTGAGCGACTTCGCGCTCGAGGCGCTCGCGCCCCAGCTCGGCGACGCCCTCGCCAACCTCGAGGGGCGGCTCCAGGGCACGCTGGGCGTCGAGGGCCCGCTCCGCGCTCCCTCGATCGTGCTCGAGGGCTCTGTCGCTCAGCTCTCCTTCGATCGCGTGCGCGCCGCGGATCTCGTGTATCGCTTCTCGCACGACGAGGGCGTGCTCCGCGCGCGCGTCGAGGCGACGCTCGGCGATCGCGGCACGATCCTCGTCGACGGACCGATCGCGCTCTCCTTCGACGAGCTCTTCGATCGCGAGCGATGGACGCGCGACGCGGACTTCGGCGGCGTGCGCTTCGCGGTCGATCAGGTCGGCGTCCCCTTCATCCTCCCGCTGCTCGGGGTCGACAACGCTCGCCTCGGGATCGTCGGGAAATTCTCGATGAGCGGCGAGCTCCACGGGACGCTCGAGCACCCGAGCGTCGATCGGTTCGTGCTCATCCTCGACCGCGTGGCGCCCGAGGGCTGGACGCCGATGCGCGTGAAGCTCGAGCTCGGCCTCTTCGATCGCGCGCTCACGCTGCGCCACCTCTGGCTCGCCGACGTGGACGGCGAGATCGCGCTCGCCGAGGGGCGCTTCTCGCTGCCCGAGGGCGCGCTCCCGGCGAGCGTCGCCGACGCCGTCGCGGCCATCTCGCGCGAGCCCTGGAACCTCGCCCTGCGCCTCGAGCCGCGTCGGCTCCAGGACTGGCCCAGGCCGCTCTCGCGCGAGCTGCCGGAGGGCGTGACGCTCGGCGGATCGATCGCGGCCGCGGGCGGGCCCGAGGGGGCGCACGCGCGGATCGACGCCTCGCTGCGCTGGGACACGAGCGGCTTCGCCGACGCGTGCGCGCGCCGCGAGCCGCCGACCGTGCAGATCGTCGGTGAGACCGCGCCGGACGCGGCGCGACCGGGGAGACGTGGAGGGGGGGACGCGCGTCATCGACGCACGCGCGTCGTCGCGACGGTCTTCGCCGACGGGCGGAGCATCGGCTCGGTCGAGCTCGGCGCCGAGACGCCGATCGACGAGTGGCTCGCGCGCGGCGAGCTCCCGGACGTCCCCGAGGTGCTCGCCAGCTTCACGCTCGACGACGTGCCGCTCGGCCGGCTCCCGTTCACCTGCGCGCACGCGGCCGGGCGCGCGAGCGGGCGCGGATCGATCACGCTCTTCTCGCGCGAGCCCGCGCTGACGCTCGACGTCGACGTGAACCAGCTCCGCATCCGCGATCAGGGCTCCGGCGCGTCCCGGCCCTACGACGTCGCGCTCCGGGCGATGACGACGGGCGCCGACTGGAGCGCGCTCGCCGCCTGCGCGATCGTGAGCGAGGACGGCGCGCCCCGGACGCCGATCGCCCAGTGTCCCCTCGCGCCGCTCGCCGTCGTCGCCGAGGACCGCTCGGACGCGTTCGCGCGGGCCTCGTCGTCGGGGGTGATGCCGCTCGAGGGGGAGGCGATCCTGCGCGGCGCGATCCCGATCCGCTTCGAGCGGAGCTCCCCCGTCCCCGAGCTCGGCCTCGAGCGCGCGCTCTTCGTCGACGGGCGCTTCTCGATGGCGCACCTCGAGCCGCTCCTCGTCGCCGCGCCCGGCCTCTCGCGCGCCGACGCGATCGGCGACGGCGCGATCGAGCTCACCGGCCGCGCGGGGGAGCTGCGGCTCTCCGGCGGCCTTCAGCTCAGCGAGGGGAGCGCTCGAATCCTCGCGCTCGGTCAGCAGCTCGAGGGGATCGAGGGCTTCCTCGCGCTGCGCGGCAACCGCGTCGTGATCGATCGCGACCACCCCGTCGTCGCCTCGGATCCCGCGGGCCGCATCGCGGTCGACGGAGAGATCGGCTTCGAGGGGCTCCTCCCGACGTGGATGGATCTCCACGTCACGCCCGACGGCTTCCCCTTCCGGCGCGAGGGCGCCGTCCTCGCGAACCTCTTCGGCGAGGTCGGGCTCCGCCTCCGCGTCGGCGCGGACGGCCTCGACGGCGAGCTGCGCACGCACGCCTTCGACGTGCGCCTGCCCGATCGCATGGCGGGATCGGTGATGGCCCTCGAGGCGCGCCGCGAGATCCAGGTGATTGGCGAGGACGCGTTCGAGCTCGCGGGCACGAGCGAGGCTCGCTACCCCTATCGCCTGCACCTCGACGCGAGCGAGCCCTTCACCGTGCAGCGAAACGACTTCACGGCGGAGCTCACGGCGGCGCTCGACCTCGTCTACGCCGATCCCGAGCTCGTCGTCACCGGGAGCGCGGTGCTGCGCTCGGGCACCTTCGAGATCTTCGGCAAGCGCTTCGCGATCACGCGCGGCTCGCTGCTCTTTCTCGAGGAGGCCCCGCTCGATCCGGTGATCGATCTCGTCGCGACCTACCTCGTGCCGGGCCGGACGGGCAGCTCGATCAGCATCGAGGTGGGCGGGCGGCTCTCCGACATGACGATCACGTTCACGTCGACGGAGACGAGCGACGTCGGCGAGATCCTCGCGCTGCTCGTCTCGGGCGCGTCGAGCCGCTCGACCGAGGAGACGGCCGCGGAGGCGGGCGGGCAGGCCGCGAATTTCGTCGCGGGGCTCACGGCGGGCCTGCTCACGCTGACCCTGCGCCGCGAGCTCGGCGACGTCGGCAACGTCGTCCCGGCGGTGAGCATCGAGACGGCGGGCGACGCCGGGACGCTGCGCGCGCGCGCCTACTGGGACGCGTCGATGATCATCCCCGACTTCCTCCGCGACGTCGTCCTCGGCGCGAGCGTCGAGGGCTTCATCACGTCCGATCGAGGCGGCGGCGTGGGCGGATCGAGCGGAGCGAGCGGGACGGGCGGCACGGGCGGAGGCGTCACGATCGAGCTCCAGTTCCCCTATGGCCTGCGCTCGACGGGCACCTACGTGCCGCCGCAGTCGTGGGGCGCCGACGTGCTCTGGCAGCCCTGACAGCGCGCGTCGCTCGACGTGATCCGTCGAGCGAGGCACGCTGGCTCGGCGGGAGGGAGGCTCACGCCGATTCACTCGGCGTGAGGGAGGGCCTCTGGGCAGACCCTCCGACAAGGAAGGAACAGCACGAATCCGGGCAACTGATTCGTGCTGTGAGAACGGCCCTCAGGGATCGACGCGGCTCGGCGTGCGCATCGTGACCAATTCCTCCGCGGACGTCGGGTGGATCCCGATCGTCTGATCGAATTGGCGCTTCGTCGCGCAGGCCGTGAGCGCGACCGCGAAGCCTTGTACGATCTCCGCCGCGCCCTCGCCCACGACGTGGACGCCGAGCACGCGATCGGAGTCGCGATCGACGACGAGCTTCATCAGGCTCCGGTCGGCGCTCCCCGAGACGGTCGCCTTCATCGGGCGGAACTCGCTCTCGAAGATCCGGAGCGCGTGGCCTCGCCTCCGCGCCTCCTCCTCCGTGAGCCCCACCGTCCCGACGGCGGGCGTCGTGAAGACGGCGGTGGGGACGAGGTCGTAGTCGAGCTTCGTCTCGACGCCGCCGAAGAGCCGCCGCGCGAGCGCCATCCCCTCGGCGAGCGCGACCGGCGTGAGCTGCGCGCGCCCCGCGACGTCGCCGACGGCGTAGTGCTTCCGCACGCTCGTCTCGAAGCCATCGTCGATCGGGATCGCGCCCGAGGGATCGAGCGTGACGCCCACGCGATCGAGGCCGAGGCCCCGCGTGAGCGGATCGCGCCCGATCGCCGCGAGCACGCGCTCGGCCTCGAAGCGACGCGCGCGCTTCGTGTGGACGACGAGCCGATCCTTCACGCGCTCGATGCGCGCGACGTCCTCCTCGAGGTGCACGCGCACCCCTTGGAGCTCGAGCGCCTTCTTCACGAAGCTCGACACGGCGCCGTCGAAGCCGCGGAGCACGGCGCCAGAGCGCGCGAGCACGTCCACCTCGACGCCGTGCGCCGCGAAGATGGCCGCGAACTCGAGCGCGATGTAGCCCGAGCCGATCACGACGACGCTCGCCGGGAGGCGATCGAGCGTGAAGAGGTCGTCGCTCAGCCAGGCGAGCTCGGCGCCCTCGTAGCTCGGCCTTCGCGCGGCCGAGCCCGTCGCGACGAGGACGTGCTCCGCGGTGATCACGCGCTCCTCGCCCGAGACGCTCCGGACGATCACGCGGTGCGGCGCGTCGAGCCGCGCCTCGCCGCGCAGGAGCTCGACGCCCGCGCTCGTCACGATGCGGTCGTAGATGCCCTCGAGGCGCTTCACCTCGGCCGCGACGTTCGCGCGGAGCGTGGCCCAGTCGTGCGATCGGTCGCCGATCGTCCACCCGAAGCCGCGCGCGTCCTCGAGCTGGTGGGCGACCTCCGCCCCGTAGACGTAGAGCTTCTTCGGTACGCAGCCGACGTTGACGCAGGTGCCGCCCATCCGATCGCGCTCGGCGAGCGCCACCCTCGCGCCGAGCGAGGCCGCGACGCGCGAGGCGCGCACGCCGCCCGAGCCCCCGCCGATCACGAAGAGGTCGAAGTCGTAGGGGCTCGCGCTCATGGGAGGACGCCTCACTCGCCGGGTGTGCGGGGCCGGCCTCGACGAGGCGCCGAGGAGGCCCCATGACTCGGCGCATGAAGCGCGCCGACGACCTCGCTCTTTACCACTTCGACAGCTGCGGCTACTGCGCCCGCGTCCGCAGGACACTCGCGGAGCTCGGCGTCGAGGTCGAGCTGCGGAACATCCAAGAGAGCCCGAAGCACCTCGAGGACCTCGTCGCCGCCCGCGGCCGCAGGACCGTCCCGGTGCTCCGCATCCACCGCGAGGGCGGCGACGAGTGGATGCCCGAGTCCGCGGACATCATCGCCTATCTGAAAGAGCGCTTCGCGAGCTGACAGCGCGCCTCGCTCGACGGGATCCGCGCCGCACGGACGCGGTGGCCCTGCGGGCCTGAGGCATCCCCTCAGATTTTCCCAAGCATTTCGGTCAACTCCTGATGCTCCTCCAGGACCTCGACGAGAGCGGCC
>JBDHVC010000011.1:0-96091 GCA_039809495.1 Sandaracinaceae bacterium | reverse complement strand
CGGCGCGGGGGGCGGGCTCGGCGCTGCGACCGTCGGGCGAGGCTCGCTCGGTCGCGCGCGTAGGCTCGGCGCGGGCGAGGCCGCCGGCGCGATGATGGGGGGAGCCTCTGGCGCGAGGGTGGGCGTGGGGGCCGAGGAAGGCTCGGGGGCGACGTCGATCTCCACGAAGGCGTCGTACGCGCGCGTCAACGTCGTGAGCGGCGCGAGCCCGGCGAGCGCGGCCAGCACGAGGCCGTGCAGCACGACCGAGGCCGCGATGAGGACGGGGATCGGGAGGCCAGGCTCACGCGCGGTCACCGGCGTAGCTCCCTCGGGCACGAACGCGATCGCCACGGCCCGAGCGCTGGGCTCGATGCCGCGGGGGGCGAGACGCGAGTTCGGATCGACGCGAGGCGACATGACGAAGAGCCACGAACCCCTTGGAGCGCAATGGAACGAGAATCGTTCTCGCGATGCTGTCGGAGGAGCCGCGTGGGGTCAAGCCGAGCCGTGCGTGAAGCCAGCACCCGCAGGGCGGCGGCGCGACGCGCGGTGCGCGATCGCTCGGGGTGATCCATCCTCGCGCGCCGCATGCAGGATCTCGTCTTCAAGGCCTCGATTCTTCACGAAGCGCTCCCGTACATCCGCCGCTTTCGAGGGCGGGTCTTCGTCATCAAGTATGGCGGACACGCGATGGTCGATCCCGCGCTGAGGAGCGGCTTCGCGCGCGACATCACGCTGATGAAGCTGATCGGGATCCACCCGATCGTCGTCCACGGCGGGGGCCCGCAGATCGACGCGATGCTCGCCTCGATGGGCGTCGAGTCCGAGCGCATCGACGGCCTGCGCGTCACGGACGAGCGCACGATGGAGGTGGTCGAGATGGTGCTCGCCGGCCGCGTGAACATGGAGATCGTCTCCTTGATGTGCCATCACGGCGGCCGCGCCGTCGGGCTCTCGGGCAAGGACGACGCCTTCATCCGCTGCGAGCGGGTCGCGAAGATGAAGACGAAGTCGGGGCGCGAGGTCGATCCGGGGCGCGTGGGGAGGGTCGTCGAGGTGCGGACGGAGGTCCTCGATCAGCTCGTGAAGGGCGGCTTCATCCCCGTGGTCGCCCCGATCGGCATCGACGACGAGGGGCGCTCGCTCAACGTGAACGCGGACACGATCGCGGGCGCGATCGCGGCGGCGACGCGCGCGGAGAAGCTCCTCCTCATGACCGACATCGAGGGGGTCCGAGACGCGAGCGGCGTCGTCGCGTCGTCGATGTCGATGCGCGACGTCGAGGGGCTCATCGCGGACGGCACGATCTCCGGCGGGATGATCCCCAAGGTCCGCTCGGCGCTCGACGCCCTCGCGATGGGCGTGACGAAGTGCCACGTCGTCGACGGCCGCGTCGAGCACGCGGCGCTGCTCGAGGTCTTCACGGACAAGGGCGTCGGGACCGAGATCGTCGCGTGAGCGAGGCCGCCGAAGGCTCGCGCGAGCTCGCGCGCATCGTCGTGATCGTCGGCCTCGGATCGAACCTCGGGGATCGCGCGCGCTACCTCGACGCCGCCCGCGACCAGCTCGCGGGCCTCGAGCGATCGCGGCTCGTCGCGAGCTCTCCGCGCTACGAGACGGACGCGGTGCTCCTCCCGGGCGCGGCCCCACAGCCTCGCTACCTCAACGCGGCGGTTCGGCTCGAGACGTCGCTCGCTCCGCACGCGCTGCTCGACGCGTGCTTCGCGATCGAGGCGAGGCTTGGTCGCGTTCGTCGCGAGCGCTGGAGCGCGCGCACGATCGATCTGGATCTCCTCGTCGCGGTCGAGCCGACGGGGGCGCTGATCCGGCTCGAGACGCCGACGCTCACGCTGCCCCATCCGCGCCTCGTCGAGCGCGACTTCGCGCGGCGGCCCTTGCTCGACGTCGCGCCGGAGCTGGCGCCCGCGCTCCGAGCGCTCGCGGCGCGGCGCTCGGGCTCACCGCGCGCGTCAGCGAAGCCCGAGGCGCCGTGACGTGAGCTCTCCGCTGCGGATGGTGACCTCGTAGCTCTCGTCGATCTGCGCGTCGGGGTTGCGCAGGCGCAGCGTGTGGCTGCCGGGCGGCAGCGCGACGCGGACGAGCGGGGTCTCGCCGAGGACGCGCCCGTTCAAGGTCACGGTCGTCCACGGCGAGGTGATCAGCGAGAGGTAGCCGACGCCGCCCGAGGACGCCTCGCTCGGAGCGCTCTGGGCGCCGCTCGCCCCGCCGCCCGCCTCGGTGGCGGCCGCAGGCGGCGACCCGGGCGAAGCGCCGCCGTTCGTCGCGAGCTGCGCGGCTCGCTCACCTCGCTCGCCTCGCGCGCTTCGACGATGCGCGCCGCGCTCGTCGCGGGTCGACGGCTCGTCGGCGTGCTCCGAGACCACCGCGGGAGTCGGCGTCGGCGAGCTGGGCGCGGGGCCGGGATCGCTCGTCGGGGGCGCGGGGCGCTCCTGCGCGGTGGCTACGGCCGCGGCCGGCGACGACGGCTCGGAGCTCGCGGAGCTGGCCCGAGCCTCGGGGGCGCTCTCCGAGGGGACGAGCACCACGTCGTCCTGGTGCATCGACGTCCAGAGCACGACCGCGACGACGGCCGACGCGACGCAGGCGGCCAGCGCGAGGAGCCACCAGGCGAGCGAGCGCGACGGGCTCACGCGCGAGGGCGTCATCGCTCCGGCGCGCTGGGCCGCGGCCGGTGGCGGCGTGAAGCCCCCGCTCGACGCGGCGGACCACTCGGACGATCCGAGAGCGCTCGGGCCCGCGGACATCGTGTGCCCCTCGGCGCTCGCGCCGCCGCTCGAGATCGTCCCCGCCACGTTCTGACCGAGCCGCGGACGCAGCGTGGCCGTGGCCGTCGCGTCGAGCCCAGGGTGCGATCCCGACGCGAGCGCGCTCGTCTCCATCGAGCCGCTCGACGAGCTCGTCCCGTCGACGAGCCGCTCGACCGAGCGGGGGCTCGCCGAGACGGCCGCGACGCACTCGCGCAGGCGCGCGCGCGACGGCTCGATCACGTCGGCGAAGCGCTCCTTCATGAGCGCCGCGATCGCCTTGCGGTCCGAGGGCTCGGGCTCGGTGTCGAGCCAGCCCTCGAGCGCGTCCTTGAACTCCTGCGCGGTCGCGTACCGCCGACCGACCTCGCGCTGGAGCGCGCGCAGGACGATCTGATCGAGCTCGGGCGGGACCGCGGGGTTGAACGACGAGGGCGGGTGGACCTCCGCCTGGAGGGTCTCCTGCAGCGTCGCGAGCTCGTTGACGCTCTTGAAGAGCCGGCGCGAGGTGAGCATCTCCCAGAGCACCACGCCCATCGACCAGAGATCGGCGCGGCGATCCACCGGCATCGCGAGCGCCTGCTCCGGCGCGATGTACGCGTACTTTCCCTTCACGACCCCGGTGCGCGTCTCGACGACGTTCGACTCCGCCTTGGCGATGCCGAAGTCGAGCAGCTTCACGACGCCGTTGTACGTGAGGAAGAGGTTCTGCGGCGAGACGTCGCGGTGGACGACCCCGAGCGGCTCGCCGTCGAAGCCTCGGAGATCGTGCGCGTAGCCGAGGCCATCGAGCGCGTCCGCGATGATGCGCGCCGAGATGTGGATCGGCAGGATGTCGCCGCGCTGCCCGGTGATGCGCAGGAGGCGCTCGAGGCCTTGCCCGTCGAGGTACTCCATCGCGAGGAAGTGCTGCGACGCGAGGCCCGTCCCCGGCGGCGCCTCGACCTCGCCGACCTCGACCGTCTGGACGCAGTTGGGGTGGTTGAGCTGCGCGGCGAGCCGCGCCTCGTCGAGGAACATGTCGACGAAGCCCGCCTCCGCCTCGAGGTGCGCGTGCAGGCGCTTGATGACGAAGAGCTTGCGAAAGCCCGCCTTCCCACCGACGACGGCGAGGTTCACCTCGGCCATGCCGCCGTGCCCGAGCTTGCCGATCAGCGTGTACTTGCCGAAGGGCGTCGGGGGCAGCGGCGTGACGAGGTAGCCCTGGGGATCGATGCCGGCCCGCTTCGCGGTCGATGAGGCCATCATCCCAGCGTCCCCGGTGCCGACGCGCGCCTTCGCTCCATCATGAGCCGATCAGTGTCGAACGCGGCGACGGGGCGTGTCAAACGCGCCTGGCGGTCGAGCGCCTCCTCAGGGCGAGCCATCGGGCACGCGCGTGAGGATGACGTCGATGCGCCGCGAGGGCGCGTCGAAGTAGACCGAGCGTCGCGCCTCGAGGTAGCCCGGAGCGCTGGCGCTCACCTGCCCGTAGGGCGTGTCGGTGACGATGAAGAGGCGATAGCGGCCGTTGCCGGCGGAGGTCCCCTCGACGCTGCGCCCCGTGTCGCTCTCGAAGCGGACGTGCGCGTTGGCGATCGGTGGGCCGGTGGCGCCGGGGCCGCGCGCCTCGAGCACGTAGCCGACGAGCTCGAAGCCTTCACCCGTCGGGCCGCTCGGCCCACAGCCGACGGCGCTCAGCGCACCGAGCACGAGGAGCAGCGCGAGCGCGGGGCGCGGGGGGGGGGAACCCGATCGGAGCACGCGTTGTCGGACCATCGTGCCCGAGGATAAACCGGCTCCGCGAGGAACACCTACGCCTCTTCGCGTGCGCTCGTCCCCCCGGTCGCCGAGCCTCGTCCTCGAGGGTGGGAGCGGCTACGGTGCGGGCGTGGCTCGCGACCGTAGCCGGGCTCGCCCCGGAAGACCCGTCCCCGACGGGCGTCATCACCTGCTCATCCCCGCGTCGCTCGCCACGAGCGCGGTCCTCTTCTACGGCGCCCACCTCCCGTTCGCCGCGGTGCTCGTCGTCGCGATCGCCTTCCTCGCCCTCTACCTGCTCGCGCCCTCGCTCGTGCGGCGCTCGATGGAGGCGTTCGACCGCGACGCCCTCGCGATCCGAGCGAGCGGGCCGCGCGCCACGCGGGCGCCGCGGCTCTCCGCGAGGCTCGATCACGCGTGGGCCCTGCGCCTCTTGGGCGCGCCGGCGGAGCTCTCCCTGCGCCGCGCGATGATCGCGGACGAGGCGGGCCTGCCTCGCGCGGCGCGGCTCGAGTACAAGAAGGCCCTCGCGGCGTGGGAGGGCGAGCCGCCCCTCGCGGCGCTGCTCGGCCACGCGAGCGCCTCGTACGCGATCCGCGAGGACGTCGACGCCGTGGTCGGCTACCAGCGGGTCCTCGAGCGCGACTCGATGCTCCCGCGGGTCCACCTGCGCCTCGCGCACGCGACCCTGCGAGCCGGGCTGCCGAGCGAGGGGGTCGGGCCCTGGCTCGCCGCCGCCGAGCGCGACGCGGAGGACGACGACGCGCGCCGCGAGGTGGCCCTCGTCCGAGCCCTCTACGACGCGAAGAGCGGGCGCGACGAGGCCGCCCGCGCCACCCTCCGGGCGATCCCGAGGGCCCCGTCGGACGAGGCGCTCCGCGACGAGATCGAGGCGGCGATCGACGCCACCTCGACGCGCTGACCGGCGCGCCGAACCACGCGGGCCGAACCACGCGCCGTCAGCCGGCCTGCCGCTTCACCTCGGTGAGGACGAGCTTCGCGACGGCCTTGAGCGTCTCGAAGACCCCGACGCCCGTGGACGCGACCGCCTCGAAGTCCGGTACGCCGTTCGGGTTGAGCAGCGCGCGCAGCTCCTCGACGGGCGCGACGTTCGGCATGTCGCGCTTGTTGTACTGGACGACGTAGGGGAGCTTGTCGAGCGAGTACGCCTGCTCGGCGAGGTTCGTGCGCAGGTTCTCGAGGGACTCGAGGTTCGCCTCGGTGCGCGCGATCTGAGAGTCGGCGACGAAGACGACTCCGTCGACGCCCTTCAGGATGAGCTTGCGGCTCGCGTCGTAGAAGACCTGACCCGGCACCGTGTAGAGGTGGAAGCGCGTCTTGAAGCCGCGGATCTCGCCGAGCGCGAGCGGCAGGAAGTCGAAGAAGAGCGTGCGCTCGGTCTCCGTCGCGAGGCTGATCATCTTGCCCTTCGCGTCGGGGTTCGTCTTGTTGTAGATGTACTGGAGGTTCGTCGTCTTTCCGCAGAGACCGGGCCCGTAATAGACGATCTTGCAGTTGATCTCGCGGGACAGGACGTTGATGAACGACATGGCCTCGCCCTCTCTCAGTCGTTGAAGAGGTTGTCGATGTCGTCGTCCGTGATCTCCGCGAAGGGGGCCTCGCGGTTCGGATCCGAGACCTTCGTGAGCAGCGCCTCGAAGATCGAGTTCAGCTCTTCACTCGCCTTCTTCACGCGGAGCCGGACGAGGCCGAGGCTCGTCTTGCTGTCGAAGATGACGACGAGGATCACCCGGTTGCCGACGATCTGGATGTGGATGTTCGCGCGCTCGCCCTCGTGGAACTGCGTCGTGAATTCGTTCTCGCGCAGGAGCTTCGCCATGCCGCCCGTCGCGGCGATGTTGCCCGCCGTGAGCGAGGCGAGGCTCGTCGTGTCGAGCTGCTCGACCTCGCCCGCCTTCGCGATCTCCTGACCGTTCTTGTCGATCACGAACACGACGCGGGCGTTCGCCTCCTTCACCAGGCGCGTGACGATCGCCTGGATCTGGGTGAACTCCTCCTCGTACATGACCATCTGGGGGTTCGTCATGAGCTCCTCGAGAGAACCGGAAACGCGCGCGCCGCGCTGCTCGCTGCGTTCGACGCGCGCCTCGGTAGGTACCACCGATCGGAAGGGGCGGTAAAGGGCTCTTCGCGCGCGCTCGACCGTGGGGGCGTGGCGCCTTCGCCCCGAGCGGGCATCCTCTCGCGGTGCGCATCCTCCTCGCGATCGTGCAGAACTGCCTCACGCTCCTCGTCGCGCCGCTCTGGCTCGCGCGGCGGTGGTACTGGCAGCGGCGCACACGCTTCGTCCACGCGCGCCTCGGCGGGCGGCTCGCCGCGTTCGTGCGCCCCGAGCCGCGCTGGCGGCGCTGGATCCCGCGCGGGCTCGGCGCCGAGGCGGCGCCGCTCGGCGCGATCGCCGCGTCGTTCGACGCGCTCGAGCGCGCGCCTCGGCTCGAGGGCTTGCTCCTCGAGCTCTCCGAGCCGTCGGCCGGGTGGGCGGTCTTGCACGACCTGCGCGAGCGGATCCTCCGGCTGCGCCAGCGCGGCAAGCGCGTCGTCGCGTGGCTCCCCGACGGAGGGAGCCACCGCGAGCTCTACCTCGCGAGCGCGGCGGATCGGATCCTCCTCGGGCGACACTCGAGCCTCGTCGTGCCCGGCCTCGCCTCGACGCGGAGCTACGCGCAGCCGCTCCTCGAGCGCCTCGGCGTCGCCGTCGAGGTTCGCCGTCGCGCCGCGTACAAGACGGCGGCCGATGGGCTCGTCCGCGCGTCGATGAGCGAGGCGGAGCGCGAGCAGACGAAGGCGCTGCTCGACGCGATCGAGGGCCGCCTCGTCGCGGCGCTCGCGTCGCGTGCGGGCTGGGACGAGGCGCGCGTTCGAGGGCTCTTCGAGCAGGTGATCGTCGAGGCCGAGCGGGCCGTCGAGCTCGGCGTCGCCGACGCGGTCGTCCACGAGGACGAGGTGCCCGGCGCGCTCGGCGCCGCGGAGGGTAGCTCCCCGCCTCGGCTCGTCTCCGCGCCGACGTTCCTCGCGCGGACGCGCGCTCCGAGCTGGCGACCTTTGCTCGCGCCGCGGGTCGTCGCGGTGGTCCCGGTGGTGGGGGTCATCACCGACGGCGACGCGCCGCGTGGCGCCGCGCGAGCGCCCCTCGTCGCCACGCTCCGTCGGCTCGCGCGCGAGCGCCGGATCGCCGCCGTCGTCCTCTACATCGACTCGCCGGGCGGCTCCGCGCTCGCGAGCGAGCGCGTCCATCGCGCGGTCGAGCGGCTCGCCGCGCAGAAGGTCGTCGTCGCCTGCCTCGGCGACGTCGCCGCGAGCGGCGGGTACTACGTCGCGGCGGCGGCGCAGCACATCGTCGCGCGGCCCCAGACGATCACGGGCTCGATCGGGATCGTCAGCGCGCGGCTCGTCCTCTCTCGCGCGCTCGAGCGGCTCGGCGTGCGCTCGGAGAGCGTCGCCAACGCGCCGAGCGCGGACCTCCTCGTCAACCCGCGCCCGGCGACCCCGGAAGAGCACGACCGCTTGGAGCGCTCGATCGGCGTCTTCTACGAGCGCTTCCTCGAGGTGGTCGCGCGCGGGCGCTCGATGGGGCGCGACGAGGTGGACGCGCTCGCACAGGGGCGTGTGTGGAGCGGCGTCGACGCCCACGCGCGCGGCCTCGTCGATCGCCTGGGGAGCCTCGAGGACGCGATCGAGGAGGCGCGGGCCCGCGCCGGCATCGGGCGACGCGAGCCCGTCGTGCGCTGGCCGAAGAGCGGCCCCGAGCGCGATCTCGACGGAGCGCGCGATCGACGCGCGACGCTCGCCGCGCTCGCGGACACGCTCGCGCCCTCCCTCGGCGACGTCGTCCTCCTCGCGTCCTCGAGAGCCGACGCGGCGCTCGCGTACGCGCTCGAGCTGCCGCGCTTCGAGTGATCGCTCGGCGTGTCTCGGTGCGCGCTCGACGTCGATCGCGGTCCTCGTCGTCGCTCGCCGCGCCGCGTCAGCGGGAGGGGCCCGGCTCGATCGACGCGACGTCGAAGGGGACGATGTTCCACGTGAGGGCGGCGCGCGGGACCTCGCGGCGGTGGATCACCTCGCGTCGCGCGCGGCCGCCGACCCAGACGTAGCGACGCAGCTCGCCCTGATCGTCGGAGGCGACGTAGAGCTCGTCGCGGCCGTCCTCGTCGAGATCGGCGAAGATCGAGGCGTGCTCGAAGCCGCTCGAGTCGCGATCGAGGCTCTCGACCGACCACTCGCCGCGCGGGTTCGTGCCGGGCCGGAGCAGCCAGAGCCCGCTCGAGAAGGCGGCGGCGACCATCTCTCGGCGTCCGTCGCCGTCGACGTCGCCGACGGTGAGGAAGCGCGTGAGCCGATCGGGGATCGTCGCGATGACGACGCGCGCGTCGGGCGGGGTGTCCGCGTCGTAGCGGCGGATCTCGACGGGCTCGACGATCTCGACCGATCCCTCGGCGCCGCGCGTGAGCGCCTCGACGGCGACGTAGAGCTCGTCGCGCCCGTCGCCGTCGACGTCGCCGACCCAGATCTCCTTCGCGTGTCGGTTGCCGAGATCGGCGACGACCGTACGGCTCTCCGCGCCGCCCGCCGACGGGACGTAGCGCACCACCTCGCCGTGCTGCTCGCCGCCGTCGAGGTTGTTGGGATCGCTCGGGGTCGCGTAGACCTCGAGGTGTCCGTCGCCGTCGAGGTCTCCGAGCTCGATCTCGTGGACGAAGGTGTTGGGGCGCTGGTCGAGGCGCGTGGGGGTCGGGTGCCCGTCGACGAAGCGCAGCGTCGCGACGACGCCCTGGTCGTGCGTCGCGATGGCGAGCGCCTGGCCATCGCCGTAGAGGTCGCCCGCCTCCGCGTCGCGCATGCGGTCGAAGCGACCCCCGAAGCGCTCGGTCCAGAGCGTCTCGCTCGTCCAGCCGTTCGGGCCTCGCCGCCAGAGCTTCACCGACGCCTGCATCCCGCCGAGCGTGAGGATGCCCGGCGCGCCGCCCGGCGGCGTGAACGGCATCGCCTTGTGGAAGACGTTCGAGCTCGGATCCTCGATCACCTCCGTGTGCCACTCCCCCCCCGAGCGCGTGAGGAGCTCGGCGCGCGCGCGGCTCGCCGTGACCTGGATCTGGCCGTCCTCGACCGGGAACCACGCGTAGGCGATGACGAGCCCCCGCGGGAGCGCGTCGGGGAGCGCGCTCGCCGCGCTCGGCGTCCCTCCCGCGGCCGCGCTCGGCGTCCCTCCCGCGGCCGCGCTCGGTCCCGTGGCCCCGGCGGCGGGCTCGGTGGGCGGCGTCGGGGCGGGGGTCTCGTGGGCGCTCTCGCTCGAGGAGCCTCCGCTACAGCCGAGCGTGAGCCCGAGGCCGAGCGTGACGAGCGGGATCCGGAGGGCGCGCGCGGACGAGAGCGTGATCATGACGCGCCCATACCAACGCCGGATCGCCCTGGCAAATCTCCGCTCGCGTGGCGGGTCTCGATGGCGCCGCGCGAGCGGCCTCGATATTCTCGGGCGGGTGAGGCTCGTACGCTCGAAGGGGACGAACATCCACGGGGTGCTGGAGGCGGTCCGGCGCAGGCATGGAGCGGCGGTGCGCGAGCGCGTCGTCCAGGGGATCGAGGGCGAGGCGGGTGAGGCGGTTCGCACGGGCGCGCTCGTCTCGAGCGGCTGGTACCCGGTCGCGTGGCACGACGCGACGCTCGCCGCGGTCGAGGCGGCGCTGCCGAACGAGCGCGACGTGATCCGCCGGCTCACCTACGACTCGGTCCGGCACGACTTCCAGACCATCTTCAAGATCGTGTCCCTCGTCGCCTCGCCCGCCTTCGCGCTCTCGACCTCGGCGAAGGTGATGGCGCGCTATTACGACGGCGGACGGGTCGGCATCCCCGAGGCGCGCGAGGGCTTCGTCCGCTTCCTCTTCGACGACTACCACGGCTTCACGCGGCGGCTCTGGGAGGACGTCCACGGCGGGCTCGAGAGCATCGTCGACCTCATGGGGGTCGAGCGGCTCCCGTTCGAGATCATCACGATGAGCGGTCCTCACGCCGAGCTCATCGTGCGCTATCGCGTGGCCTGAACGCCGCCGCGGCCCGCGCCTCGGCGTTGATCCGCACGGGCGCGAGCCGCTATGCTGAAGCGCACCGCGGGACGTCCACCGGGAGCGAAGAGATGACGAAGTCCGAGCTCGTCGAGGAACTCGCGAGGCGCATGAAGATCACGAAGAGCCGCGCCGAGGCGGTCGTGAACCGCGTCTTCGAGTGCATGACGGACGCCCTCGAGCGCGGCGAGGGCGTGGAGATCCGCGGGTTCGGGAGCTTCACGATCCGGGAGCGAGGGGGCTACTCGGGGCGAAACCCGCAGACGGGCGCGGAGGTCCAGGTCTCGCCCAAGCGCGTGCCCTGGTTCACGGTCGGCAAGGAGCTCCGCCAGCTCGTCTCGAGCCACGATCCCGCGCGCGCGTCCGGCCCCGACGAGGACGACGAGGACGAGGACGAGCTTCGAGCCGACGACTGACGGCTCACGGCGGGCGGCTCACGGCGGGCGGCTGATGGCGGGCGGCTGACGGCGGGCGGCTGACGGCGTGCGTGACCGCGCCCGCCACCGTCACCGGACGACGAGCCGACCCCAGGCGCGCTTGCCGGCCTTCACGAGGTAGCTGCCAGGCGCGAGCCTGTGGAGCTTGTCCTCGACGCGAGCGCCCTCGAGCTCGACGGCGCCTTGCTCGATCAGCGTGCGAGCCTTGCCGTTCGACGCGGCGAGCCCCGCCTCGGCCATCGCCTGCGCGAGCCCGATCCCCGCGCCGCCGGTCTCGAGGACGTGCTCGGGGACGACGTCTGGGACCTCCCGCTTCGAGAACTGCTTGTCCCACGCGGCCCAGGCCCGCTCCGCCGCGTCGCGCCCGTGGAAGCGCTCGACGAGCTCCATCGCGAGCAGGCGCTTGGCCTCCTTCGGGTGCGCGGCCCGGCGAGCCTGGATCGTGTCGAGGCTCGCCTTCGAGAGGAGCTCGTAGTAGCGCCACATGAGCGGGTCCGAGATGCTCATGAGCTTGCCGAGCTGCTCCTCGGGGGGCTCGTCGACGCCGACGTAGTTGTCGAGCGACTTGCTCATCTTGTCGCCGACGATGTGGCCGCTCGCGTCCGCGCTCGCGTTGATCCCCTCGAGCAGGGGGAGGGTCATCACGATCTGCGGCCGCAGGCCGAATTCGCGCATCAGATCGCGGCCGACCATGAGGTTGAAGAGCTGATCGGTGCCCCCGAGCTCGACGTCCGCCCGGAGCTCGACCGAGTCGTACGCCTGGACGAGCGGATAGAGCAGCTCGTGCATCGAGATGCTCGAGCCCTCCTCCCACCGCTTCTTGAAGTCCTGCCGCTCCATCATCCGCGCGAGCGTGTACTTGCCCGCGAGCTGGATGACGTCGGAGAAGCGCATCGGGCCGAGCCAGCTCCGGTTGTAGACGAGGCGGGTCTTGTCGCGGTCCAGGATCTTGAACGCCTGCTCCGCGTAGGTGCGGGCGCCCCGCTCGATCTCCTCCTCGGAGAGCGGCGGGCGCGTCTTGTTCTTGCCGGAGGGATCGCCGATCGACGCCGTGAAATTCCCGATCACGAAGAGGATCTCGTGACCGAGCTCTTGGAACTGCCGCATCTTCTCCATGAGCACGGTGTGCCCGAGGTGCAGATCCGGTCGGGTGGGATCGAAGCCCGCCTTGACGCGCAAGGGAGCGCTCTTCGCGTGGGACGCCTCGAGCCGCGCGAGGAGATCAGCCTCGCTGACGAGATCGACCACGCCCCGCGTGAGCTCTTCGAGCTGTCTCTTGGGTGGCGCGAACGACATGGGCCCCGGTCCTAGCACGACCGAATCGTCTCGCCTCACAGGCATGAATCCGTTGCGCTGATTCGTGCTGCGCCTTCCCCGTCGCAGGGCTGCCCAGAGCCCCCCTCACGCCGAGCGGCTCAACGTGGGCCTCTCTCCCGCCGAGCCAACGCGCCTACGCGGGGCGGATCAGCTCGAGCGGGAGGCGCTGTCAGTGATGCCCGGTGGTGGTCACCGTGGTGGTCGTCGTCTGCGTGCTCGACTGGAGCCAGACGGTGCCAGCCACACCCAGCGTGGCCACGCCGTCGAGGAGCGCGACGAGGATCAGCGTGATGAGCATGGCCTTGTCGCCGATGCTCGTGAACATGCTGACCGCCGCACCCGCGGCGAGGACGACGAGGACCGCGACGCCCCAGAGCCCGAGCGCCGCGATGCAGAGCGCACCGATCACCGCCATCAGACCCGCCATGCCGAACACGAGGATGAAGCTCGGGTTCGCGCCGAGGCCCTGAGCCTGCCGGAGGATCTGCGTGTCGCGCTGGATGAGCTGGTCGGTATCCATGGGCGCGACGATGCCAGAGTCTCGCTCGGAAGGGAAGGGGGAGCCGGCCTCGCTCACCTCGGCGCCGAGCGCCCGAGGCGAGCGAGGTCGAGCGTCAGCGGCGCCGTCGACGCCAGCCGACGATGGCCCCGAGCAGCCCGATGAGCGCGAGCGCCGCGAGCTCTCGCGAGCGCGGGCTCGGGGCGCCCGCCGCGCTGCACACGCAGCCGCCGCCGCCGGCGGCGAGCACGCGCCGGTTCGGATCGCGCGGCGCGCTCGCGTCCATCTCGGGGTGTCCGCCGTCGGTCGTCGTGACCGTCCCCGCGTCCGGCCTCGAGGGGCCCGCGTCCGGCGTGACGACGGGCCGCGCGCACTCGCCCTCGACGCAGCTCTGGCCCGAGGGGCAGTGGACGCCGATGCAGCGATCGGCATCGCACGAGCCCGTCACGGGGTCGCAGCGGGTCCCGTCGGGACAGCTCACGCCGCCGCAACGGCTCGCGACGCAGTCGCCAGAGCTCGGATCGCAGACCTCACCCGTCCGGCAGCTCGCGCTCGCGCAGGGATCGGCGGCGCACACGCCGGAGGCGCAGCGCTCGCCCGCGCCGCAGGTGACGTCGGCGCAGCTC
The DNA here is from genome assembly GCA_039809495.1 of Sandaracinaceae bacterium. Taxonomy (GTDB): domain Bacteria; phylum Myxococcota_A; class Polyangia; order Polyangiales; family Sandaracinaceae; genus JAFLCL01. The sequence goes on along the minus strand of JBDHVC010000011.1, from coordinate 82,648 downwards.
GGCTCGCAGGTGCCGCGGCGACACACCTCGTCGTCCGCGCAGCCGGCGGTCAGGCAGGGATCGTCGATGCACGTGCGGCTCGCCGTGTCGCAGACCTCACCCGCCGGGCAGCCGAGCGCGATGCAGTTGTCGTCGACGCAGCGCCCGGTGCGTGGATTACAGACGAGCGGGCTCGCGCACGAGACGCCCTCGCACGGGTAGGTGCAGTCGCGACCGTGGCAGACGCAGCTCGGCGTGCCGGGCGTCGCGGGCGCGCACGCGACGTCGCCGCCCACCCGCACCGTCTCGCCCGCGCACGCGTCGGCGTCGCAGAGGGCGCGCGTGCAGTAGCAGGAGCCGTCCGGCTGCTCCGACGCGTCGGTGCCCGTCGGGCAGATCCAGCCGAACTCGCTCGCGGTGCACGCGGTCGCGCACTGGCACTCGACGCACGCCGAGCCGCCCGGGCACAGGCCGGGGCCGCTCGCGTCGTCCTCGTCGACCTCGCCGTCGCAGTCGTTGTCGATGCAGTCGCAGATCTCGGTGCCGGGGGGCACCTCGCCGACGCAGATCATCGCGCCGCTCACGCAACGCATGACGCCGGCCTCGCAGGCGCCGGTGTCCGTCCCGCACGGCCCGCCGTCGGGGAGACCCTCGTCGATCTCCCCGTCGCAGTCGTCGTCGAGGAGGTTACAGACCTCCTCCGTCGGCGCGATCTCGCCCGAGCACACGGTCGTCCCGGTCGACGGGTCGCAGACGAGCACGCCCGGCGAGCACTCTCCGACGCTCGAGCCGCAGACCTCGCCGACGGGGATCCCGTCGTCGATGAGGCCGTCGCAGTCGTCGTCGAGGCCGTTGCAGATCTCGTCCCGCGCTCCGATCGCGCCGTCGCAGACGAGGACGCCGGCGCGGCACAGGGTCGTGCCCGCGACGCACTCCCCGGTGTCGTCGCCGCAGGGCTCGCCCGCCTCGGGGTTGCCCTCGTCGATCTCGCCGTCGCAGTCGTCGTCGAGGAGGTTACAGAGCTCGGCGCGCGGCAGGATCTCGCCCGTGCAGATGATCGCGCCGCTCACGCAGGCGAGCGTGCCGCGTCGACACGCGCCGACGGTCGGCCCGCTCCCGCACTCGCCGCCGCCCCCGGGGTTGCCCTCGTCGACGCGGCCGTCGCAGTTGTCGTCGCGGCCGTTGCAGGTCTCGGCGGTGCCGCTCATGCCGCCGACGCAGGTGAGCGCGCCCGCGACGCAGCGCATCTCGCCCGGCCTGCAGACGCCCACGCTCGAGCCGCAGATCGTCATCGGATCGGTGCCCTCGTCGATCGCGCCGTCGCAGTCGTTGTCGAGGCCGTCGCAGCGCTCCGGCGCGGGGCCGACGGCGCCGATGCACATCCCCCACGCGCCGGCCGTGCACTGTCGCGCGCCCGGCGAGCACTCCCCGACGCTCGAGCCGCAGGCCTCGATGAGTCCGTCGACGACGCCGTCGCAGTCGTTGTCGCGGTTGTCGCAGACCTCGGTGCTCGGGCCGCGTCCGGAGCACGCGCCCCAGACGCCGGCGGTGCACGTCTGCGTGCCGGTGGTGCACTCGCCGACCGCCGAGCCGCACGAGCGGGTCAGGTCCTCGTCGATGAGGCCGTCGCAGTCGTTGTCGCGGTTGTCGCAGACCTCGGGGCTCGGGACGCAGGAGCCGCACACGCCGCCCTCGTCGATGAGGCCGTCGCAGTCGTCGTCGACGCCGTTACAGATCTCGACCGGGACGGGGCCGCAGCCCCCGCACGCGTTGAGGACGCCCTCGTCGATGCGGCCATCGCAGTTGTCGTCGATTCCGTTACAGACCTCGGGCGGCGGCGTGCAGATGCCGGGCGTCGGCACCGTGATGCCGTGCGCGCGATCGCAGTAGAGCGTGTACCCCTCGTCGATGAGCCCGTTGCAGTTGTCGTCGACGCCGTTGCAGACCTCGTAGCGGATCCCGTCCGAGATGATCTGCGAGAAGGTGGCGGCGAGGCTGTTCTCGTCGGTGGCGTAGTAGCCCTCGTAGCCCGGGCCGTCGGGGCGGCCGAGCCCGGCGCGGTTGTAGGCCTCGATCGCGGCGTTGCCGGGCGTCACGCCGAAGCCGATGAAGTAGGTGTTGACCGTGACGTTCACGCCGCCGATGTTGAGGGGGCGCATGCTCGCCGCGGCGGTGGCGGCGTTGCCTCCGCAGACCTCCTCGCCGTCGGTCAGCATGATCACGTTGATCGAGCGGCAGCCTCGGTTCGGGTCGGTGGCGAGCGCGGTCTGGAGGTAGCTGCGCGCGGCGAGGATCGTGCCGCCGATGGGGGTGTTCCCCGACGCCTTGAGCTCTGGGTTCGACGCGACGCTGTTTCCGCAGGTCCCGCAGGTGAAGTCGACCCAGCGCAGGATGTCCGCCTGGTTGGTCGGCGAGAAGCCGACGAGGACCTCTCCGCTCGCCGCCGTCGCGTCGCACGTATAGCCGACGGAGCAGCCGCACGCCCCGCTCACGCAGGACGAGGCGCAGGTCCCGGTCGCGGTCTGCCTGAAGCGACCGAGGCCGAAGGTCACGTCGCCGTACCCGTTGACGACCTGCTGGAGCACGCACTTCGCGTCGCTGATCCGCGTGCGCGTCTGCCCGCACGAGTTCGTCCCCGAGCCCGTGCTTCCGGTCATCGACCCCGACGTGTCGACCATGACGAGGAAGTAGGGCGGCACGGCCGTCTGAGCCTCGGCGACGCGCGGGAGCGCGAGCGCGCCGAGCAGCGCGAGCAGCGCGAGCGCGCCCTTCGGGATCGAACGGACGAAGCGATACGACATGGTGTCTCCCTCGATCGAAGCGTGCGTCATGGCGCCGTGTCCCGGCAGCAGCGGAAGCCCGTGTTCGGCATGGCCGCGCCCGCGCCCGCCGCCTCGAACGCGTACGTGCAGGTGAGGCCGCCCTGGATGTCGTTGTAGGAGCCGCCGCGGATGCCGTAGACGCCCGTGCTCCCGCGCTGGGCCGTCCACTCCTGGAGGTTCCCCGTCATGTCGAAGATGCGCGTCGCCGCCGTGCCCCAGTTCGCGTAGCAGTTCACGGCGGTCCCCGTCGGGATGACGGCGTCCGACGTGGCGGAGTAGTCGCGGCCGTTGCAGGTCATCGCCGAGTAGGTGCCGCAGCTCGCGCCATAGGCGTAGACACAGGCAGGCGTGGCGGCCGTCTGGCAGGCGCGCTGCCACTCGGCCTCCGTGCAGAGGCGCGCGCCGAGCGCCGTGCAGGCCGCCTGGGCCTGGACGGGCGTCACCGTCGACCACGGGATGCGGTTCGGCTCCGAGCACGCGACGTGGGTCATCGTGCCCGCCGAGGAGGCGCTCGCGTTCGGGCGCGAGGCCTCGTACTGGAAGATCCAGCGGGTGACGCCCGGCGAGAGGTTGAAGGCCACCCAGTTCGTCCGCGGGCTGTCGTCGATGACGCCGTCGCAGTCGTCGTCGAGGCCGTTACAGACCTCGGTGCCCGGCGCGATGCCCGTCGGCGCGTTGCACTCGACGCCCGTCATCGCCGCGTTGCAGACGAGCGTGCCGTCCCTTCGGCACGCGCCGATCCCGCCGTTGTTGCACGCGTTGCCCTTCGTGGGGAAGGCCTCGTCGACGAGGCCGTCGCAGTCGTTGTCGAGGTTGTCGCAGCGCGTCTCCGTCACCTGGTAGGTGTCGGGGTAGTCGCAGACGAAGCCCATCGTCCCCGCGCACCGCGCGACGGTGCCGGCGCAGACGCCGTTCGGGTTACAGAAGTTCGCGGGCGGCGTGACGCCCTCGTCGATCATGCCGTCGCAGTCGTCGTCGACGCCGTTACAGGCCTCGGTCCCGCTCGGGGTGCACGCGTACTCGCAGCCGTTCGCGTCGTTGTGGTCGAGGTTCACGTAGCCCGGCCGGCAGACGACGAGCGTGCACGCGCCGGCCGAGCAGCCGGCGATCGCGTTCGGGTAGCTGCACGTGCGCCCGCAGACGCCGCAATTGCGGGGGTCGTTGGCGAGGTCGAAGGTCTGGTCGGGCGTGCCGTCGCAGTCGTTGTCGAGCCCGTCGCAGACGTCGAGCGTCGGGCCCACCGAGCCCGCGCAGACGAGGCCGCCGCCCGAGCACTGGAGCGTGCCCTCGCGGCAGGTGCCCACGCTCGAGCCGCAGGTGCCGCCGCCCTCGGGGTTGCCCTGATCGACCACGCCGTCGCAGTCGTCGTCGATGCCGTTACAGAGCTCGGGCGTGGCGACGACGCCCCCTTGGCACTCGAGCCGCCCCGAGACGCAGCGCTCGCGGCCCGGGATGCACGCGCCGACGGTCGAGCCGCACGTTCGCCCGCCCTCGGGGTTGCCCTGATCGACGACGCCGTCGCAGTCGTCGTCGAGGCCGTTGCAGAGCTCGGTGCTCGCCGAGACGCCGCCGGTGCAGGTGATCCGACCGGCGACGCAGTGGTTCGTCCCGAATTCGCACGCGCCGACGTCGCTGCCGCAGCGCGCGCCGCCGCCGGGATCGCCCTCGTCGATCTCGCCGTCGCAGTCGTCGTCGCGGCCGTTGCACACCTCGACCGCGGGATCCGCGGGCGTGCACCGATACTCGCAGCCGTTCCCGATCAGGCCGTCGAGGTCGTAGTAGCCGTCCTCGCAGCGCTCGAGGCCGCAGACGCCCGCCGCGCACGACGCGACGCCGTGGATCGCGCGGCAGTTGCGGCCGCAGACGCCGCAGTTGTTCACGTCGGTCATGAGGTCGAAGTCCTCGTCGATGAGGCCGTCGCAGTCCTCGTCGCGGCGATCGCAGGCCGTCTCGTGATCCGCCGTCACGGTGCAGCGGTACTCGCAGCCGTTCGAGGGGTCGTGATCGAGATCGTGGTAGCCGGTCGCGCAGTCGCCCATGACGCAGCGGCCGTCCTCGCAGGTCGCGAAGGCGTTCGGCGGGGCGCAGACGTGCCCGCACTCGCCGCAATTGCGCCGATCGGTCGTGAGGTCGTAGCCCTCGTCGATCTCGCCGTCGCAGTCGTCGTCGAAGTTGTTGCAGAGCTCGGGCGCGCCGAGCGCGCACCCGTCGGGGAGCGAGAAGGCGTCGACCGGCGGTCGGAACGCGTCGATCGCGGCGTCGGGGGCCATCAGGATGCCCGCGTCGACCCGCGCGTCGCCATCGACGACGCCGCCGTCGCGCTCGACGCAGTCGAGGCAGAACGGATCGACGTCGCAGGCGGCGATGGTCGGGAGGAGGAACAACACGAGCGTCGCGATCGTTCGCGACGGACCGACTCTCGTCATACGCCCGAGGCTAACCGAATTCGGTCTCCGCCGTCACGGGGGCCCGCGACGTGGCGGGCGCCCCGTCAGCCCAGGCGCCCGGTCGCGCGCGTCTTGCGCAGTCCGCGGTCGAGGACGAGGAGGGCCCAGAGCGCCTTGGCGTGGTCGCCGCGGCGGGCGCGGTGCGCCTCGACGAGCGCCGCGATCGGAGCCCGATGGAGCGCGGTCCAGACGGGGGAGTCCTCGAGGATGGCGTCGAGCCGCGGCGCGAGCGGCCCCCGCAGCCAGCGGGCGAGCGGGACGGCGAAGCCGTGCTTGGGCCGCGCGAGGATCTTCCGAGGGACGAGCGGGCGCGCGGCGTCGCGCAGGATCGCCTTGCCCACCCCGCCGCGCAGCTTCGCGTGGAGCGGCGTGCGGCGCGCGAGGGCGAGCACCCGCTCGTCGAGGAAGGGCGGCCGCGCCTCGAGCCCGTGGGCCATCGTCGCGCGATCGAGCTTCGTCAGCACCGAGCCGGGGAGGTAGGTGGCGAAGTCGAGCGCCATGGCGGTCGAGGCGTCGCGCTCGAGGTGGGGATGCGCGAGCGCGAGGAGCGGCGGGACGACGAAGCGCTCGCCCATCGCGGCGGCGAGCGTCGGGAGCTCGAAGCTCGACATCCACGAGAGGTGCCGCCAGACGGCGTCGTCCTCGAAGCGGCCGACGAAGCGCTTGATCTTCCAGTCGAGCGACTGGTAGCCGTCGTTCGAGGGCAGGCGCGCGACGAGCTCGCGGAGCCGCTCCTCGCCCACGAGGCCGCGCGCCCCGCGCACGAGCGGGCCGAGCGCGCGCGCGTGGAGCTGGTGGGCGCGGTAGGTCGGGTAGCCGCCGAAGAGCTCGTCGGCGCCATCACCTCCGAGCGCGACCTTGACGTGACGCGCCGCGAGCCTCGCGAGGAGGTAGGTGGGGACGATCGAGGGGTCCGCCATCGGCTCGTCGAGCCGATCGATCACCGTCTCGAGCACCTCGAGCATCGCGTCGACCGAGAGCCGCTCCTCGACGTGCTCGAGCCCGAGGTGGCTCGAGAGCCGCCGCGCGTGCGAGCTCTCGTCGAAACCCGCCTCGTCGAAGGCGACGCAGAAGGCGGCGAGGCGGCCGCCTCCGCGTCGCCCGAGCCGCTCTCTCGCGAGCGCGGCGATCATCGAGCTGTCGAGCCCGCCGGAGAGGAACACGCCGAGCGGCACGTCGCTCATCAGCTGCGCCTCGACGGCGTCCCCGAGCGTCGCGCGGAGCTCCTCGACGCTCGGCGCGGGGCCCTCCTCGGGGAGCTGGGGAGGCACGTAGCGTCGCGGCCCGTCGATCGTGTCGTCGGGGCGAACGACGAGGAGCTCGCCCGGGCCGAGCTTGCGGATGCCCTCGACCAGCGTGTGGGGCGGGTGCGCGTAGTCGGAGAAGAGGTAGGAGGCGAGCCCGCGCTCGTCGACGCGGCGCTCGAGGCCGGGCACCTCGAGGAGCGCGTCGAGCTCGGACGCGAACGCGACGCCGCCGCCGAAGCGCTGCTCGGGCAGGCGCATCCAGTAGAGCGGCTTGATGCCGCTCCGATCGCGCGCGAGCAGCACCTCGCCCGAGCGCCGATCCATCGCGGCGAACGCGAACATGCCCGTGAGCTCGGCGACGATCGCCTCGCCGCGCTGCGCGAAGCCGGCGACGAGCGTCTCGGTGTCCGAGTGGGCGCTCAGAAAGCGCGCCCCCTCGCGCTCGAGCTGGGCGCGGAGCCGGCCGTGATCGTAGATCTCGCCGTTGAAGGTGACGATGGCCCGCGCGTCCGGGCGCTCGCGCGTCCCGGCGTCCGACATCGGCTGGGCGCCCCCCTCGAGATCGACGATCGAGAGCCGCCGATGACCGAACGTCGCGACGCGCGCGCCGACCTGCGCGGTCACGACGCCCTGGCCGTCGGGCCCGCGGTGCGCGAGCCGCGCGAGCATGCGCTCGACGAGCTCGCGAGCGGGCTCCTTGGCGACGATGCCGGCGATGCCGCACATCGGCGCTCAGCGCTCCTCGCCGCTGGCCCGGGCGCCCCGATCGGCGGTGTCGCTCCTCGCCTCGGGCGGGCGCTCCCGCTCGAAGCCCAGCCGCTCGGCGATCGGGTAGGGCGAGCGCCCCTGCGACTCGAAGTAGGTCCGCACGACGAGCTCCGCGAGCAGGCCCATGCCGAGCGACTGGACGCCCAAGAGGCCCGAGAACGCCGCGATCGAGAAGAGCGGGTTCTTGTGGACCCACACGCCGAGGGCGAGCTTCTGGTAGAGGACGAAGCCCGCGAGCAGGACGGAGGTGGCGAGCATCGCGAAGCCCGCGCCGCCGAAGACGTAGATCGGCTTCGTCTGGTAGCGCCGGAAGAACCACACGGTCGTGAGGTCGAGCAGCACCTTCAGCGTGCGCGAGAGCCCGTACTTCGAGACGCCGGCCGTGCGCGCGCGGTGGTTCACCTCGAGCTCGGCGACGCGCGCGCCCTGGTGCTCGGCGAGCGGCACGAGGAAGCGATGCATCTCGCCGTAGAGCCGGATCTCGTCGGTGATCTCGCGCCGATAGACCTTGAGGGAGCAGCCGAGATCGTGGACGCGCGTGCCCGTCACCCAGCGGATGAACGCGTTGGCGATCTTCGACGGGATCTTTCGGAAGAACACCCCGTCCTTGCGCCGCCTGCGCCAGCCCGAGACGACGTCGTAGCCCTCGGCGAGCTTCTCGAGCATACGGGGCACGTCGGCCGGATCGTTCTGGCGATCGGCGTCCATCGTGACGACGATCGCCCCGCTCGCGGCGCGAAAGCCCGCGTCGAACGCGGCGGCCTGGCCGCTGTTGCGCCGAAAGAAGATGGCGCGGAGCCTCGGCCGCGCCCCGACCAGCTCACGGAGCCGCTCGCGCGTGCCGTCGCGGCTCGCGTCGTCGACGCAGATGATCTCGTACGAGCGGCCCTCGAGCGCGCGTTCGATCTCGTCGAGGAGCGGGACGACGTTGTCGACCTCGTCGTACATCGGGAGCACGACGGAGAGCTCGAGGGGGCTTCTATCGGGCTGGCTCATCGTCGAACGCTCGCGCGCGACGACCCTATCACTCCGCCCGAGCGAGCGCCCGAGCCGGCCGGCGAGATCGCGTCGAGGCTCGTGGTAGGTTGCGCCGCGCTTGGGCCCTCGCTCCGACACCCCCGCTCTCCGCGCTCGCGTCTCGTGGCTCCTCGTCGCGCTCTACGCGGGCGTCGTCGCCATCGCCGGGTGGCTGCGGCTCACCCACCTCGGCTTCGCGCCGAGCACGCCCTGGGCGCGCCCGGACGAGGAGATCTTCGCCGCGGTCGGGCTCGGGCTCTTCTCCGACTCCGATCCGCGGGTCGGGCAGACGGGCTGGCCGGAGCTCTTCTTCTGGGCCCACCACCTCGTCGAGCGGCTCATCGACGCGCGCCTCACGGCCACGCTCGGCGCCGAGCCGCACCTCGGCTGCCTCTTCGTGCTCGATCCCGCGCGCTTCCTCGTCCCCGCGCGGCTCATGTCGGCGCTCCTGGGCTGGGCGAGCGTCCCGCTCGTCATGCGGCTCGGCTTCCTCGTCGCGCCCAAGCGATCGACACGGATCGATCGGCACGCCATCGCGCTCGCCGCGGGCTCCCTCTACGCGGTGAACGTGCTCGCGACGCGCGACGCGCACTTCGCGGTCTCCGACACGGCCCTCATCTTCTTCCTCCTCTGGATGCTCGTCGCGGTCGCGCGCGGGGACAAGCGGGGGCGCGCGATCGACTTCCTCTCGAGCGGCGTCGCGCTCGGCCTCGCGATCTCGACGAAGTGGACGGGGCTCGCGTTCGCCGCGGTGCCGGTCCTCCTGCTCGCGCTCCGCGTCCGTCGGCACGGCATCACGCTCTCGCCCTTCGCGCCCGAGCGCCGCGCGGCGTTCGGGAACGGGCTCGCGCTCGTGCTCGGCCTGCTCGGGACGGCGCTCGCCTTCGGCCTCACGAGCCCGACGGCGATCACCGAGCCCTCGGTCTACTGGCACGGGCTCTTCACGCACGCGATGCGCTACGACCCGAACAACCTCCAGGGGTTCTCGTACCGTGCGGACGCGCCGATGACGTACGGGCTCGTCCAGCACGCGCTCGTCTCGTTCCCGTTCGCGATGGGCTGGCCGCTCACGCTCGTCGGGCTCGGCGCGTGCGTCCACGCGCTCGCCCTCGGGGCCCGGCGTGGCGAGCGGGTGCTCGGTCTGCTCGGCTTCTTCGCGCTCTTCTTCTGGGCGGTCGTCGTCGGGCGGACGACGATGAATTTCGCGCGCTACTCGCTGCCCGCGCATCCGGTGATCGCCGTGCTCGTGGCCGTCTCGCTCCACGCGCTCGCGACCCGGCTCGCCCCCCGGCTCGCGCCGCTCCTCGGCCGCGCGGCTCGGGGGAGGCGGCTCGCGCCCGAGGCCGCGCTCGCGAGCCTCGTCCTCGCCCTCGGCGCGGAGCCGACGCTCCGTTCGATCGACTACGTCCGCATCCTGGGCCTCACCGACACCCGCGAGCTCGCGCGCGCGTGGCTCCTCGAGCACGCGGCCGGGGTGCCCGTCGAGACGCTCGGCGGCTACGGGCGGCTCTACGCGGTCGAGCGGCGGCTCGCCGATCGCTGCGAGGCGCTGCTCCCCGAGGGGCTCGCGCGGGACGTGCCGCTCCTCGATTTTCGCGGCGATCAGAGCCTCGCGACGAGCGCGTCGCGCGCGAGCTGGCGCGAGACGGCGAACGCCGCGCTCTACCCCGTCCTCTTTCGCGGCACGCCCCCTCCTTCACTGCGCTCGCGCTTCGTCGTCGTCTCGCGCGCGTACCTGCCCTGCGACCAAGAGACCGTCCGCTACGACGGCACCGATCCGCCCGCCGACTGCTACGTCGAGCGCGCGCGGTTTTCGCCGGGCGAGCTCGCGTGCGACGCCCAATTCGACGAGCAGGATCACTTCTACGCGCCGCTCTGGGGCTACGCCGGGCTCGAGCACCTCGGCCCCTCGATCCGCATCTACGAGAACGTGTGCCTCGGCGGCGCGCGTCCACGCTGACGGCGCGCTGTCAGCGCAGGCGCTCGAAGAGGAGCGTGAGCATGCGGTGGGTGAGGCCCCAGACGACGCGGTCGTCCACGCGGTAGCCGGGCAGGCGCAGATCGTGATCCTGGTAGCGGTAGTCGATCGTGGTGTCGAGCGCGCCGCTCATCAGCGCGGGGAGCGAGGCCCAGTGGACGGCCGCGACCTCGTCGTTCGGGCGGAGCTCGGGCAGGTCGTGGAGGAGCCAGACGGTCGGCGTGACCGCCATCCCGGTCGCGCGCCCATGCGCGAACGCGGGGACGTCGTCGAGGCTCCCGAGGAGCTCCGCGTGACGCTCGAGCGCGAGGCCGAGCTCCTCGAGCGTCTCGCGCCGCGCCGTCGAGGCGGGATCGGGGTCTCCGGGCTCGCGCTTGCCGCCCGGAAACGCCATCTGCCCGGACCAAGGATCGAGCGGCTGCTCGGCGCGTCGGATGAAGAGCACCTCGGGCCGGTCCCGCCCCACCTCGCGGAGGATGGCGGCGACCGCGGCGCGGGCGTTCGCCCCGAGGATCGGCTCGGGCGCACGCGCGTGCAGCCGCTCGCGGACGAGCGAGAGCGGGATCGCGCGCGACGTTCGAGGCGGTTCGACCATCACATCCTCGGCTAGCCGACCGAAGAGGCCGGGTCAACGCGCGATTCTGATAGGCTCGCGCCCGATGACGATGGAAGAGAAGCGGTTCCTCGACCTCGCGGACGACGCCTTCCAGCGCGTGCTCGCGGCCTTCGACGACGTGGACACGGACGACGCGGATCTCGACGTCCACGGCGACGTGATCGCGTTCCGATTTCGCGACGGCGCGAAGATCGTCCTCAACGTGCAGCGCCCGACCCGGCAGCTCTGGCTCGCCGGCGACGCGACCGCGTGGCACTTCGACTTCGACGACGCGACCGGGCGGTGGGCGGAGTCGAAGGGCGAGCTCTTCGCGACGCTCGCCGCGTTCGCGCGCCGCCACGCCGATCTCGAGGTGCGCTTCGGAGGGACGCCGCGGTGAGCGAGTCGCCGCCGGCTCGCGGAGCGGAGGAGGCGCTCGGCCCCGAGCTCGAGGCGGCGCCGCGCGCGTCGTCGAGCCCCGCGGAGGAGGGCGCCTCGCCTCCGAGCGGAGCGAGCGAGCCGACGGACGCGTCGCGCACCACGCGCGCCGCGCCCTCGGCCGACGCCGAGCGCCTCGAGCCGCCGAGCGCCGCCGAGGCCATCGCGTCACCGTCCTCGTCGAGCGCGCCGGCCCCGATCGTGCTCCTCGACGAGGACGGAACGACCGCGTGGGTGCGCCGGAAGATCGCGGTCTTTCGGCGCCTCGAGCCGATGGACGCGCGGCGGGTCGGCACGTTCGCGGTGCCGGAGAGCCCCTTCCTCGAGGTCGCCACGGTCGAGGTGCGGATGCCGAAGAAGGCGCACGCCGAGCTCGTGCTCTTGGGGGAGAAGCGCAGGCGCATGCTCCAGGCGGGCACGGGCCTCTTCACCTCCTACGATCCCGCGGGCTGGCTCATCGCGGGGGGCGGCGGAGGGCTCGTCGGCGTCTGGCTCGACTACCTCCCCCGCGCGCTCTTCTGGCCCCTCGTCGGGGCGATCGCCCTCGGCGTCCTCGTCGGCCTCGTCACGCGGCACCTGCGCGCGCGCGTCGAGGAGCGAGCCGCGCGAGCCTGGGACGCGAGCCCCGAGCGCGAGGAGCACGACGCGCTCGCCCGGACGCTGTCGAAGGAGTGGGGGCGCGCGCAGGCTCGCTTGCAGCGCGAGTCCGGCTACCACGGCCTCATCCGCGTGGCCGAAGGATCGGTCGAGCCGCTCCGGCTCGCGTCGATCGATCCGCGACCCTACGAGGCCGATCCGCCCTACTTCGATCCCGACGACTTCCTCCCGAGCGAGGCCGCCGGCGCCGTGCGCTACGAGCAGGTGCGCGCGAGCGGCGAGATCGTCACGCGAGCGCTCGACGGAACGAGCGACTTCCGGGAGGCCTGAGCGATGCCCTTCGACGTCGCGCGGATCCGCGCAGGGTGCGCCGCGGTGGAGCGGCTCGCCTACCTCAACGCGGGCACGTTCGGCCCGCTGCCGCGCGCGGCCGAAGAGGCGATGCGCGCCCACGTCGCCGACGCGTTCGAGCGCGGCCGGATCGGTCGAGAGCCGACGCGGCGCTGGCTCGCGGTGACGGCGCAGGCGCGCGCGGGCTTCGCCCAGCTCCTCTCGGCCGACCCCTCCGAGATCGCGCTCGCGCACTGCACGAGCGATGGCGTGAACACCGTCGTCTGGGGGCTCGACCTCGCGGCTGGGGACGAGGTCGTCACGACGAGCGCCGAGCATCCGGGGCTCACGGCCCCGCTCGCCGAGCTCGCGCGCGTGCGCGGCGTCGTCGTCCGCGTCGTCGCGCCGACCCTCGAGGCGATCGGCGGCTCGATCGGCGAGAGGACGCGGCTCGTCGCGTTCTCGCACGTCCTCTACACGACCGGCGAGACGTTGCCGGCGCGCGCGATCGCGGAGGCGGCGCGCGAGCGCTCGGGCGGGCGCGCCTTCGTGCTCGTCGATGGGGCGCAGTCGGTCGGCGCCTTCGACGTCGCGCCCGCCGCCCTCGGCGTCGACGCCTACACCGTGAGCGGCCAGAAGTGGCTCGCGGGGCCCTCGGGGACGGGCGCGCTCTGGGCCCACGCGGCGGCTCGGGCGCGGCTCTACACGCCGTGGCCCACGTACCTCTCCGAGGACCACGCGCTCGCCGAGGCGGCGCCGTGGCCGAGCGCGCGTCGGCTCGACTCCTCGACGATCTCGACGACGGCCCTCGAGGGGCTCGTGGCCTCGCTCGCGTGGCACCGCGCGGCGCGCGAGGACGGCGCCCACGCGTACGCGCGCGGGCTCGTCGCGCGGGCGAGGGAGGCGCTCTCCGCGCGGCGAGGCGTCCGGCTCGTCGAGGTCGAGGCGCCCTCGAACCTCGTCTCGTTCACCGTGGACGGCGTCGAGGCGCGCGAGCTCGTCGCGCGCGCCGAGGAGCGCGGGGTGATCGTCCGATCGATCCCGGGCCTCGGCTACGTGCGCGCCTCGATCGGCTTCTGGAACGACGAGGGCGACGTCGAGCGCCTCGTGGCCGCGCTCGGCTGACGGCGCGCCTCGCTCGCCGGATCACGTCGAGTGACAGCGCGTGGTCAGCGAGCGAAGAGGCGCGCGGCCGGGAGCACCTCGATGCGCTCGCGCGGGACGCCGAGCCGGAGGCCCTGGACGACGCGATCGGTCGCGAGCACATCCTCGGGCAGCGTGCGCCCCTCGGGGTACGTCATCGGCGACTCGCGCTCGCTCGCGAGGGCGTCGGCGAACGCCTGCGCGTTCGGCGTGATCATCGCGATCTGGAGGCGCGAGGGGTCGAGGTGCCGGCGGATCGCCGCGTTGACGTCGTCCGCCGTGAGCGTCGCCCAGCGCGCGCGCAGCCGCTCGAGCCAGGGGCGATCGACGCCGTAGAAGGCGTCGTCGATGGCGTAGCCGAGGCGTCGGCTCTCCGTCTGGAGAAAGAGCGCGTAGTAGCCGTCGAGGTAGGCGCGGACGCGATCGACGTCGGCCTGCGTGAGCCCCACCTCGACGAAGCGACGCAGGAGGTGGACGGCGAGCCGGACGCCGAAGTGGGCCTGCTCGGGCCGCAGCGGGCGGAGCCAGATCGAGAAGTACTGCTGGCGACGCGCGACATTAGGGCGCGGGAAGACGCCCCAGCCGTCTTGCCGGAAGTGCTCCGGGTACGCGTAGTCGCCGTAGTTCATGCCTCGCACCTCGCGGAGCTCGTGCATGAGCTGCCCGACGAATTGCCGATGCTGCCCGAGCCACGCGGTGGCGAGGACGATCGCGGGGTAGTCATCGTCGGCGCGCGTGACGTCGATGGGCATCCCCATCGACACGGCGACCGAGCTGGCCTCGGGCTTGTCGACGAGGAGGATCCGGCTCGGCCGCGAGGCCGGCGCGTCGAGGACCTGGCGCCCGACGCACGCGTCGCTCGTGAGGAGCGAGACGTCGCGCAGGACCCGCGCCGCGAAGCCGGAGGGATAGCCTCCGGCGAGCCCTACGCTCGCGCGCCCCGCGCAGAACACCCGCGAGCGCTGCGCGCGCACGTCGTCAACCCCGATCCGCGCGAGCGCGTCCTCGGTGCCGAGGACGGGGTGGCCGTAGGGGTGGCCCTCGAAGAGCATGGCCTGGAGCACCTCCTTGCCGAACGCCTCGTCGTCGTTGCCTCGGAGGCCCAGGGTGAGGGCGCTCGTCGCCTGCGCGCGGATCCGCGCGAAGTCCTCGCCTCCCATGCGGGGGCGCAGGAGGACGTCGCGGAAGACCGCGTAGAACGCGTCGAGGCGATCGGCGTGCACGCGGCCCACGAAGACGGTCTGGTCGCGCGAGACGGAGACGTCGAGCGCGGCGGCCATCGGGTAGAGGCGCTCGCGGAGCTCGGCGTAGCTGAGCTCTCCGGCGCCGCCCTCGAGGGCGAGGCGCGCGGCGAGGTTCGTGATGCCCTCGCGGCCGACGGGATCGTCCGACGAGCCCGCGTCGAACGCGATCCGGATGGTGACGATGTGGGAGCTCGAGGGGGACTCGATGAGGCGAGGCGCGTCGCGGAGCGGCTCGCGGGCGGGCGCTGGGGCGGAGCGCTCCTCGACGCTCGCCGGCGCGGCCGAGGCCGCCGTCGCGGCCGCCGAGAGGGGCGGATACTCGGGCGCGCGCTCGCGCGCACCGCCACACGAGGCGAGGAGGAGCGTCGCGCCGGCCGAGAGCGCGAGCCCGAGGCGAGCCAGCGCGCTCACGACGCACCTCCTTCGCTCGCCGCGGCGCTCGGCGTCGCGCCACCCTCCGGCTGTGCGCCCTCGCGCAGCGTGACGACGTAGCGGTGCCCGACCGAGAGGTAGTCCCGCGCGACCCGCGCGACGCGCGCGACGTCCTCTGGGCGCACCTCGGAGAGCGCGTCGTAGTAGCGCTGGACCACGTCGAGCGAGCCGGCCACGGCGAGCTCTCCGGCGAGGAAGCTCGCGACGGAGGCTGGCGTCTCGAGCGCCATCGGCACGGCGTAGACGAGGTGATCGCGCACGGCGCGGACGCGCGCCTCGGGCACCTCGCCTCGCCCGACCCGATCCAGCTCGGCCTGGATCGCGTCGATGATGGGATCGAAGCTCGCCGCGCTCGCGCCTCCCTCGGGCGGAGGGAGGGTCGCCTGGATGACGAAGAGCCCTGGATCGCGCGCGTGCTCGCCCGCCCAGGACGAGAGCTCGAGCAGGCTCCGATCCTCGACGACGAGGCGCTGGTAGAGCGGGCTCGACTCGTCGAACACGAGCCCGTGGACGATGTCGAGCGCGGCGCTCTCGCGGAGCGACTCGAGCTGCGCGCGGCCCTCGGCCACGAAGGCGGGGACGCGATAGCCGATCATCATCCGCGGCGCGCTCGAGCCCGACCACGTCAGATCGCGGCGACCCCCCGTCGGCGGTGGCTCCACCGGGACGCGCGGGTGATCGCGCCGACCTCGCCAGCCTCCATAGTTCGCGTCGACGAGCGCGTCGAGCGCCGCTCGATCGAAGTCGCCGACGACGATCACCGTCGCGTCGTCGGGGGTGTAGTAGCGGTGAAAGAAGCGCTGCGCGTAGGCGTAGCGCGTCGGCATGAGGTCGACGTCGCGCAGGTAGCCGATCGTCGTGTGCCCGTAGGTGTGGCGCGTGAAGGCGATCTCGGAGAGCGCCTCCCACATCGGCTGCTCGGGGTTCGAGCTCCACACCTGGTACTCGCCGCGCACGGCGCCCGCCTCGGTGCGGAAGACCTCCTCGGAGTACGAGAGGCGCTGGAAGCGGTCGGCCTCGAGCTCGACGAAGGTCGCGAGCGCGCCCGCGGGGCCGGTGATCGTGTAGCAGGTGTAGTCGTTCGAGGTGAACGCGTTGTTGTCCGCCCCGATCGCCTGGAGCCTGGCGTCGTAGACCGCCTGCGGGAAGCGCTCCGTCCCGCGGAACATCATGTGCTCGAAGAAGTGCGCGAAGCCGGTGTGCCCCGGCTCGACCTCGTCGCGCGAGCCGACGCGCACGAGCGTGTAGTAGGCGACGATGCCCGGGCTCGGCCACGGCACCGTGATCAGCGTGAGCCCGTTGGGGAGGCGGCGGACGCGCGGCTCCTCCGGGAAGAACGAGCGGAAGAGGCGCTCGGTCGAGGCGCTCGGCGCCGCGGGCTCTCTCGCGCGCGCTTGGGCCCGCGCGAGCCCGGGCGGGATGAGGGTCGCGAGCGCGAGGAGCGCGAGCGCGCCGAGGAGGGCGTCACGCCCCTTCGTCGGTGTCAGCATGGGCGGCAGGCTACCCCGATCGCGCTCGCGCGCGCACGCCCGGGAGGGGCATCGCCCGGCGCGCTCGCCCGTGCGATCGCAAGCGCGCGCGCCGCCGCGCGGGCGCGCGGTTGGTCGCCCGCGAGCGCGCGTGATAATTCGATGCGATGCGCGAAACGATCGGGCGAGGGTCTGCCTCGGTGACGTCGAAGGAGCTCGTGCTCTGGCTGAGCGCGGCGCTGGTCGTCGCGAGCGGCTGCGGTCGTCCCCCGCCGCCGACCGGCCTCGACATCCCCCGCGGGCAGGCGCCCTCGGGCTTCCCCGCCATCCTCGTGACGACGGCGGGGCCCGCGCCCGCGCTCTTCGCGGGGGCGGACGCGACGGCGCCCGCGTTCGGGTACGTCGACGCGGGCGTGCGTGCTCGCGTCGACGGACCGATCCAGGGTCAGCGGATCCCGGTCACGATCGGCGGCGACCTCGTCGTCCACGCGTGGGCCGCCGTCGATCGGCTCGTGACGTTCACCTCGCGCCGCGGGCGCGTCGCGGGGACGCCGACCTTCGTGAGCGTCGGCGATCCCGTGAGCCTCGTCGGACGCGACGGCGACGGGCCGTTTCGGGTGATCGTGCGGCCACGCTTCTCGCGGCCCGACCTCGCGGGCGTGGCGGTCGGGTACACGGGCACGCTCGACGCCGCCTGGCTCGGCGGGGAGGATCGCGGCCACGCGATCGATCCCGGGCTCAACGAGGGCCGCGTCGCGCGGCTGCCGGCCGGGCAGGAGGTGCCGCTCTACGATCGGCCGGACGGCAGCGTCATCGTGCGCCTGCCCGCGCTCGATCCGCCGCTCGAGGTTACGGTGCTCCGCGAGCGCGACGGGTGGAGCGGCGTGCGCGTGGGCGATGGCCCCTTCCTCGTCGGCTTCGTGCGCGGTCCCCTCGAGGCCACCTCGGGTGGCGGCGCGGTCGTCGGCGCGGGCGCTCGAGAGCCGGGCGCGCTGCCGCTCCGCATCGCGCGCGAGACGGGGCCCTTGCTCCGCGTGGCCGCTGGGACGCGCGTGACCTTCTACGGTGAGGAGGTCGCGCGGCTCCGGACCGACGGGTGGGCGCGCGAGCTCTCGGCGCGTCAGGCCGGGATGGTCGACGTGTTCGTGGCGGTCGACGACGCGGTCGCGATCCGCGGGCTCGTCCCCGCCTCGAGCGTCCGCCCAGCGGAGCCGAGGGCGCAGCCGACGCGAGGCGACGAGCCCGCGCAGGCCGCGCCGACGCCCTGAGCTCGGATCACGGCCTCGTCGTCGGCGTCGAGGATCAGTCGCGAGCCATCTTCTTCGCGTGCGACGCCCCGAAGCGCGTCATCGCGAAGTGGACGACGCCAGGCGCGTGTTGACCGAAGAACGCGCCGATCTTGCCGTGCCCGGTGAAGACGAATTCGCGCCTCCGCGCGATGATCGCGTCGGCCATCACGCGCGCCGCGTCGTCCGCCTTCCACATGAGCTGATGCGGGCGCTTGTCGCGCCTCGAGGGATCGAAGCGACCCTCGTTGTCGACCTGGCCGATCTCGCTCTCGACGAAGCCCGGGTGGAGGACGGTCACGCTGACGCCCGTGCCCTCGAGCTCCGCGGCGAGCGTGAGCCCGATCGCGCGGAGCGCCGCCTTGCTCGAGTTGTAGGGGCCGAACCCGGGCGCGGGCACGAACGCCGAGACGCTCGCGATGAAGACCACGCGGCCCTTCACCTTCTCGAGGTGGGGGAGCGCGTGCCGCACGGTGATCGCCGCGCCGACCACGTTCGTGTCGAACTGTCGCCGCCAGTCCTCCGCGCTCAGCTTCGCGAGGTTGCCCGCGACCGAGAAGCCCGCGTTCGCGACGCAGACGTCGAGGCGCCCGAAGTGCTCGACGACGTCCGCGACGGCCCGCGCGACGTCGTCCTCGTCCGTGACGTCGCACGCGACGGGGAGCGCGCGCGCGCCCGCGGCCTCGAGCTCCTTCGCGACCGCCTCGAGGTTCGAGAGGCGACGCCCGGAGACGGCGATGCTCGCTCCGCGCCGCGCGAGCTCGAGCGCGAGCGAGCGACCGATGCCGCTGCCGCCGCCCGTGATCCACACCACCTCACCGTCGAGCTTCTTCATAGCGGAACCCGTGCGTTGGATCGGCCCCGCTCAGGGCGCGATCGGTCGGAGCTTGATGCCGAGGAAATTCGCGATGGGCTGGGCGAGCGGCCGCGGCATCTCGGGCAAGCGGCCCTCGACGACCGCGCGCGCGCGCGCGTGCGGCTCGCCCTTGAGCGAGGGGAGGATGATCTCCGACCAGCGGTGGAGCGATCTCGGATCGGCGCTCGCGAGCGCGAGCTCGAGCACGGGCTCGAGCCGCTTCTGGTAGGCGACCGACGCCATGCAGAGCGCCGCGAACGTCGAGACGAGCCCGTCCTTGCCCACGTCGCCGCACTCGATGAAGCGCTCCGTCAGCGCCTGGAGATGCCGCGCGATGCGCGCCGGCGCGACGCGCGCCATCACCGGGAGCGCGGCGGCGACCGTCTGCACCACGCGCTTGTGCGGCGAGGCCACGAGCGTCGTGAAGCGCTCGATGAGGCTGACGAGCAGCTCGGGCTTGGCCGCGAGGATCTCGTCGACCACCTTCGAGGTGTGGGTGATCGCGTGCTCCGAGGCGAGGGCGTCTCCGAGCGCGGCGATCGCGGCGAGATCGCCCGCCGCGATGATCCGCTGCGCCTCGCTCGACAGCTCGGAGACGTCGGTCGTCGCGCGGAGCGCGGCGGCGTTGCGCTGCGCGAGGTTCTTCATCGCGGCCGTCCCGGTGATCGGCTGGGGCGAGCGGGAGGGGCGCTGCGCCGCGCGAGCGTCGCCCGCGCTGCTCTCGGTGCCCGCGCCGTCGAGGGCGCTCGGCGGGCTCGCGTCGCTCGGCGCGGCGCTCACGACGTCGAGGGGCGCGCTCGTGCTCGCGCTCGCGCTCGCGCTCGCGCTCGTCGGCGTCGGGCTCGCGACCTTCGGCGCGGAGGCTCCGCGCGCGCCAGCGACCACCCGCGCGCGTGCCGGGCCCTCGTGGGGGCGGCGCGTGCTCGTCGCCGGCTTCGCTCGGGTGCGCGCGGGAGCCTTCGAGCTCACCTTCGACGCGGGCTTCTTCGATGAAGAGGGCTTGGCCATTCGGGGGTCTCGTCGGGGCGCGAGCATAGCCGACGGCGCGAGCGTTGCCCACGACTTCCACACCTCGGAGCGCGACGCGTGACGCGCTCGACGCGAAGGGCGCGCGCGCTTCGAGCGGCGCCCCGCTCGGTGCTCGCTCCTCGTCCGGCGGGCGCCCGAGCGCGATCAGCGCGCGGGGGCGAGCGCGCGCTCCCACGTCGAGGCGAGCGCGGCGGCGTCGGCGGGGCGTCGCTCGCGATCGGCGGCCATCGCGTGCTCGATCGCGCGCTGGACCTCGATCGGGATCCGCGGCGCGCGCTCGCCGAGGGGAGCGAACCTCCCCATCGCGATGTCGGAGAGGAGCTGGCCCGGATGCTTGCGCGCGTCGAAGGGGGGCGCGCCAGCGAGCGCCTGGTACGCGACGACGCCGAGCGCGTAGAGATCGAGGCGCGCGTCGATGGCGCTTCCGTCGAAGAGCTCGGGCGCCATGTAGATCGGCGTGCCCGCGATCTCGCCCGTCCGCGTCAGCCGATCGAGGCCCTCGACCTTCGAGAGCCCGAAGTCGACGAGCTTCACGTAGGGCGCGATCGACGTGAGGAAGATGTTCGCGGGCTTCACGTCGCCGTGCACGATCCCGTGGCGATGCGCGGCCTCGAGCGCTCGCGCCAGCTCGACGAGGAGCGGCGCCGCCTGCTCGAGCGAGAGCGCGCCGCGGCGCGCGAGCCGAGCCTCGAGCGTCTCGCCGGAGATCAGCTCCATCACCACGAACGCGCTGCTCGCGTCCTCCCCGGCGTCGAGGATCCGCACGATGGCCGGGTGCTCGACGAGCCGCAGGATCGACGCCTCGCGGCGCAGGCGCCGCGCGAGGCCCGTGTCCGAGCGCAGGTCCGCGCGCAGGAGCTTCACGGCGACCCGGTCGCCTCGCTCCCGATCGACGGCCTCGTACACGGCGCCCATCGCACCCGAGGCGATCTCTCGGACGAGCTCGTAGCGGCGCTGGATGACGATCGCCATCGCGGGATCGTCGTCAGCGCGGCGGCGCGCGGTCAAGGGCTCGGCTCACGCGCCCGCCGCCGTCAGAAGAGCGTGTAGACGAAGGGCGTCACCGCCTGGCCCGTGAAGATCACGAGCGCCAGCAGCCCGAGCACGATCACGAGCGGGACGATCCACCAGAGCTTGTTCTCGGCGGCGAAGCGGACGAGGTCTCGGAGGACCTTGGTGACGTGGCGCAGCCGCATGATCGACTTGTACGTCCTCGCGTGGCTCGAGGGCAAACGACGACGGCGCCGCGCGCCGTCAGTCGGCGGCGAAGCTCCGCCTCCAGCGCGCGTGATCGTCCCAGCCGGGCTGCCGCTTTCGCTCGAGCACGAACGCGCCGAGCGCGAGGTAGTCCATCTCCGTGCTCATGAAGCAGCGGAAGGCGTCCTCGGGCGTGCAGACGATCGGCTCGCCTCGCACGTTGAAGCTCGTGTTGACGAGGACGGGGCAGCCCGTGCGCTCGAAGAAGGCGCGGAGCAGGCGATGAAAGCGCGGGCTCGTCTCGGCGTCGACCGTCTGCACGCGGGCGGAGAAGTCGAGGTGCGTGACGGCGGGGATCTCCGAGCGCACGCGGTTCACGCGCGCGAGGAGATCGTCTGTCTCGGTGGGCTCGTCGCTCGATCCACGCCGCTTCGACTCGCGCACGGGCGCGACGAGCAGCATGTAGGGGGAGGGCACGTCGAGCTCGAAGTACTCGCTCGCGCGCTCGGCGAGCACCGCGGGCGCGAAGGGCCGGAAGCTCTCGCGCTGCTTGATCTTGAGGTTCATCGTCGTCTGCATGCGCGGCGAGCGCGGATCGCCGACGATCGAGCGGTGGCCGAGCGCGCGCGGGCCGACCTCCATGCGGCCGTGGAAGAGGCCGACGACCGCCTCCTTCGCGAGGAGCTCGGCGAGCCGGCTCGCCCACGCGTCGTCGTCCTCGCAGCGCTCGAACACGAGCGCGTGGGCCTCGAGGAAGGCGCGGATGTCCTCGTCGGGGAACGCGGGACCGAGGCAGGCGCCCTGCATTCCGTCGACGGGGCGGCCGTCCGCGCGCGTCGCGACCTCGCGCGGGGCGCCGAGCCCGAGGCGGCTCGGGCCGAGGTGATAGGCCGCGAGCGCCGCGCCGATCGCGCCGCCCGCGTCGCCGGCGGCCGGCTGGATCCAGAGCTCGTCGAAGATCCCGGCGCGCTGGAGCGCGCCGTTCGCGACGCAGTTGAGCGCGACGCCGCCCGCGAGCGCGAGCTTCGATCGTCCCGTCGCGCGGCGGACGTGACGCGCGATCCGCAGGACGACGTCGGTCGTCACCTCTTGGATCGAGCGCGCCAGATCCCGCTCGCGGCGCGTGATGCGATCCTCGGGGCGGCGCGGCGGCCCGCCGAAGAGGCTCGCGAAGCGGGCGTTCGTCATCACGAGGCCGTCGAGGAAGCCGAAGTGCTCGAGCGCCAGCTCGATCGATCCGTCCTCGTGGACGTCGAGGAGGTGCTCGCGGATCACCTCGACGTAGCGGGGCTCTCCGTAGGGCGCGAGCCCCATGAGCTTGTACTCGCCGCTGTTGACCTTGAACCCGCAGAAGTACGTGAAGGCGGAGTAGAGCAGGCCGATCGAGTGCGGGAAGGTGAGCTCGGCGGCCAGCTCGAGGGCCGCGCCGCGGCCTTGACCCCACGTCGAGGTCGCCCACTCACCGACCCCGTCGAGCGTGAGGACGGCCGCCTCGTCGAAGGGCGAGGGGAAGAACGCGCTCGCGGCGTGCGAGAGGTGATGCTCTGGGAAGAGGATGGGCGGCTCGCCGGGGACGCCGAGCGTCTCGAGCGCGGCCGCGATCTCGCCCTCGACGAAGAGCTTCTTCCCGAGCATCGCGGGCACGGCGTGCACGAAGGGGACGAGGCCCCTCGGGGCCGTGGCGAGCGACGTCTCGAGGATCCGGTGGAGCTTGCGGAGCGGCTTCTCGTAGAACGCCACCGCGTCGAGCTCGAGGCCGCTCGCCTCCGCGAGGCAGTAGCGCATCGCGTGGAGCGGCATCGCCTCGTCGTGGCGCTTGCGCGTGAAGCGCTCCTCCTGCGCAGCCGCGACGATCACGCCGTCCTCGACGAGGCACGCCGCCGCGTCGTGGTAGTGGCAAGAGACGCCGAGGGTGCGGATCGGGCGGGGCATCGGTCGGGGCAGGCGACGCATCGTAGCCCAGCCCGCGGTGGCTCCGGCGTGGGTTCGCCCCGCGCTTCAATACGGGCGATCGAGCCGCGCGTCCTCGCGCGGGCGCGGCCTCCAGGTGCTCTCGCGTCGGTCCCGCCGTCTCCGGCTCGACGCCGCGAGCGCGCCGCGCCCGAGGATGAAGCGGAGCGGCGTCATGACGAGGAAGAAGACGGGCGCGAGGACCGCGTAGGCGAGCACGCGGCCGACGACGGCGCTCGCGCGGAGGAGCGTGCGCTCGAGCCGCGCGAACCAGAGGGGCGCCGCGGCGGCCAAGAGGAGCGACGTCGAGGCGACGAGCGCGACCACGCCGGCCGCGACGAGGCGCCCGAGGAGCGCGAGGACGAGCGCCGCGCACGCACCGACGAGCGCCCCGCGCGCGGCTCGGCGCCACGCGGGCGTGGGCGCGCGGAGCGGAACGGGGCCGCTCGGACGCCAGACGGCGCGCGCCGCGGCGTCGTGGGATCGCGGGGAGGGGTCGCTCGCGCGCGTGCTCATCGCGGCCACTCTCGCAGCGATGGGCGCGGGGTTCCAGCGTCGTCGAGCGCCCGGGTCAGGGGGCGCCTCGCGCGAGCGCCGCTCGGAGCGCGGGGAGGACGGCCGCGGTGAAGCGTCGCTGCGCCTCCTCGTTCGGGTGGTGATCGACCGGGTGGACCCAGAGCCGCTCGGCGCTCGCGCCGACGAACGCGTCGAGCGTGTCGACGACCTGGATCCCGCGCGCCGTCAGCGCGGCCACGATCGTCTGGTGCGTCTGCGTGAACGGATAGCTCGCGCGGCTCCCGAGAGCGGCGAGGATCGGCCAGATCGCGACGACGAGCGTGCGCCCCTCGTCCGCGAGCCGAGCCTGGAGCGCCGCGAGCTGCGCGAGCGTGCTCGACCAGCCCTCCGCGTTCGGAGCGCGGACCATGTCCCGGTACCAGCGCGTCGTCTCGGCCCCGATGCGGAGCGCGTCGAGGCGATCGCGGACGAGCTCGAGCAGGCGGGGCGAGGCGAGCGGCGGCGCGGCTGCGTCGTGGGAGAGCATGCGCCGCCGATCGACGATCCAGTCGTCGACGTAGCGCTGCTCGGCGGCGAAGCGCTCGGAGCGCGCCGGATCGTTCAGCGTCAGCGCGTAGAGGACGACGTCGGCGTCGAGGACGTGCCGCCCGATCCACGCGCCGAGCCCGCGCGGATCCTCCGGCGCCATCGTGAAGTCGTAGCCCCGCCGGCCGCACGCGAGGACGTCGACGCCCTCGAGGGCCGCGCCGAGCTGGACGGCGACCGTGCGCTCGAAGGGGACCCCCTGCCCCTCGATGAAGGAGTCGCCGACGAGGACGACGCGGCCTCTCGCGGCCCTCGCCGGTGGCAGCTCCTCGCCCTCGCGCGCCACGCGGCAGAGCTCGCTCGAGTAGAAGCCACCCACGCCGTGCGGCGCGCGCCGCGCCCAGGCGTCGAGCTCGGGGACGCGCGCCGTCCACGTCGCGCGCGTGGCGGGATCGTCGAGATCGAGCGGGAAGCGCCGATCCGGATCGCTCGGGTAGAGATCGAGGCCGATCCGTTTGTCGAGGCTCTCGAGGTGTCGCGTCTCGGCGAAGCGGCTCGGCTCGAGCCCGAGCGCGCGCACCAAGAGCTCCGCGCCGAGGAGCGCGATCACGAGCGCCCCGAGCGTGAGCGCGAGCCTCTTCGCGAGCGCTCGCCCCCGAGGCTCAGGCTCGACGCGCCCTCGTGACACGGCTCATCGCTCCGGCTTCGTCCACGAGGGCGGGAGGCCTCGCGAGAGCTCGATCGCCGCGAACGGCGGGGTCTCCTGCGGGCCGAGCGCGCGCGCCCACGCCCACGTGCGCGCGAGCCCCTCTCGGAGCGGCGTCGCGTCGAGCTTGGCGCCGAGCTCGGTGCTCACGAGCGTGTGATCGGCCCACGCGTGGAGCACCTCGTGGCGCTCGGGGAGGTGACGGATGGGCACCCTCGCGCCGGTGACCTCGAGCAGCGTCTCGGCGAGCTCGATCACGGAGCAGGGACGGTCGGCGCCGGCGTTGAACACCCGGTCCTTCGCGGCGATCGCGAAGCCGCCGTCCGCGATCGTCGGGACGATGTCACCGACGTAGGTGAAGGCGCGCGTCTGTCGGCCGTCGCCGAAGATCGAGAGCGGCTCGCCCCGCAGGATCTGGTTCAAGAAGATCCCGACGACGTTGCGATAGCGATCGCGCATGCTCTGGAGCTCGCCGTACACGTTGTGCGGTCGGAAGATCGTGTGCTCGATGCCGAACTGACGGCTCGCGGCGGCGAGATCGAGCTCCACCGCGTACTTCGCGATCCCATAGGGATCCTCGGGGTGCGGCGTCGTCGTCTCGCGGAGCGGCAGCGCTCCCGTCCCGTAGACCGCGATCGACGACGTGAAGACGAAGCGCCGGCTCCCGGCGCGGATCGCCGCGTTCAGCACCGTCATCGATCCGATGAGGTTGTTCTCGTAGTTGAAGCGCCGGATGAAGGGGCTCAGCCCCTCCGCGGCGTAGGCGGCGAGGTGGTAGACGACCTCGAAGCGCTCGGCGCGGAAGAGGCGCTCGACGAGCGCGTCGTCGACCACGCTCCCCTGGACGAAGCGCGCGCCCTCCGGGACCTGCTCGGCGAGGCCGCCCGAGAGGTCGTCGAGCACGGTGACGGCGTGCCCTCGCTCGACGAGGGCGCGCGCGAGGTGCGCTCCGAGGAACCCCGCGCCCCCCGTCACGAGGACGGCGCTCACGCGCGCCCCCCACGAGCCGCGCGAGCGGCGACGAGGGCGTGGAGAGGCGGCGCGGCGGGCACCGTCGCATCCTAAGCGAACCAGGCCTCGGGGTGACAGCCGCCTCGCCGCGCATGGCCGTCGCGCCCCGGACGACCACCTCGCCGCGGACGCGCTCGTGCTACCGTGTCGGCGAGCCGATGGAAGCTGCGGAGTTCGAGCAACGGCTGCACGACGCCGAGGTCCGGCTCGCCCGGCTGAAGTCACTCTACGAGCAGTGGTTTCAGGGCTTCGAGCGCGCCGAGCCGCTGATCGCGCGCAAGGAGCTCGATCGCGCGCTCGACGCGCTGCGCAGGGATCAGCCGCGAAACACGGCCCTGCGCTTCCGCTTCCAGCAGCTCGTCGCGCGCTACGGCACCTACGGGATCCACTGGAGCCGGACCGCGCGGCGGATCGAGGAGGGGACGCTCCCGCGCGACCTCGCGCGGGCGCGCGCTCGGGTCCAGCGCGTCAGCGAGGGGGCGCGGGAGGCGAGCTACGAGATCGACGTCGAGCTCGACGAGATCGAGGAGGTGGGCGCCGGCTTCGACGAGTCGGACATCGACACGATCCTCGGCGCGCTCGCGCCCTCGGGATCCAGCGAGGGGGACGCGAGCCCGGCGGCCCCCGTCGCGGTCGCGCCGCCGCCTTCGCCCCCCGGCGTGCCGCGGGCGGTGGGTGGCGCGCCGCAGCGGACGGCGAGCCCGGTCGCGCCGTCCCCGCCGCGCCCCCCGCCGCCGCGCCCGCCAGCCCCACCCAACAGGCCCCCCGCGGTGAGCGCCTCGTCGGGATCCGGCATCGACCTCCACGCGCTCTTCGATCGCTACGTCGACGCGCGCCGAAAGAACAACGAGCGCGTCGACAACCTGCGCTTCGAGACGCTGAAGCGAAACGTCGAGGAGATGCTCCCCAAGCTGCGCGCCAAGCACACGGGCAAGGAGATCGACTTCGACGTGGTCGTCGCGGGCGGCCGGGTCGGGCTCAAGCCGAAGGTGCGTTGAGGCGCCCGGTGCGCGCGCGCCGTCCCAGCGTGCTCGTCGCGCTCGCCTCGGGCGCCGTGGGGATCCTCGCCGCGGGCTGCGGGACGTTGAACCTCGCGCGCACGCTCGGCGCCGGACGCGCGGAGATCCACGCGAGCGTCGGCGGCCCGATCGTCGAGCTCGCGTCGTTCGTCGCGCCCATCCCCGCCGTCACGCTGGGCGGACGCTACGGCGTGAGCGAGGACGTCGACGTCGTCGGTCACGTCTCGCTCGACGCGCTCGGCTCGGGCGCGCTCGCGATCGACGTGGGCTCCGTCGAGCAGATGGTGCGTGCGCCGCGCGGCTTCGCGATGGCGCTCTCGACGCGGCTCCACGTCGTCGCCGATCTCGACGACGCCGTCGCGCCGCGCCTCTTCCCCGAGGTGGGGCTGCACCTCGAGCAGCCGCTCGCCCCGTGGGCGACGCTCTTCTTCGGCGCGAGCGGCCTCGCGCAGCTCGAGGCGCCCCGCGATCGGCCCTTCCTCTTCGTGGCGCCCTACGTCGGGCTCGAGCTCGAGCTCGCCTCGTCGCGTCGCGACGAGGTGACGACGGATCGCACGGATCTCTCGATCCAGCTCGCGTGGATCAACCCGTGGGAGAGCCGCGTCAGCTTCCTCCGCTACGTCCCCGATGGCGCGGGCGCGCTCAGCCTCGTCATGGCGCTGCGCCATCGCTTCGGCGGGGTCACGCCGTGACGCGGTCGCCCGCACCGCGCCGCGCGCCGCGCGCTCGGGGCACGCTCGCGTGGCTCGCCGCGCTGGCGCTCCTCGCCTCCTGCGTGTCGATCGAGGACTTCTTCTTCGCGGCGCGGCCGGCCGAGGGCTACCGCTTCGACGAGCGCGATCCCGCCCTCGACGGCGACCTCTCCTCGCCTCACCCCTCGATCGTCCCCGCGGCGCTCCGCGAGGAGGGGTTCGTCGCGTCCGAGGGCGCGCGGCTCCACTGGGTCTTCGCGCGCCAGGAGGCGGGGCCGCGCCGCACCACGATCCTCTTCAGCCACGGGAACGGCCCGAACCTGGGGCGCTTCTGGGATCGCGTCGAGGTGCTCTGGCGGCTCGGCTACCAGGTCCTCGTCTACGACTATCCCGGCTTCGGCCGCTCGGACGGCCGCCCGAGCGAGCCTGGGATCCACGCGGCCGCGCGCGCGATCCTCGCCGCGCTCGCGAGCCGCGGTGACGTCGATCCCGCGCGGATCGTCCTCTATGGGCAGTCGCTCGGGGCGGCGCCGAGCTTCGACGCCGCGGTCCGCGCGAGCCGCGGCGAGGTCCTCGCCGAGCGAGGCGAGGGACCGCTCGAGGTGCGCCCGCTGGCGCTCGTCACCGAGGGCGCGTGGTGCTCCATCGCCGAGATGGTTCGAGACGGCGCGTTCCTCGATCTCCCGAGCGAGCTCGCGACCCACCTCCGCTTCGACAGCTGCGCGCGCATCGCCGAGCTCCGCGGGATCCCCACGCTCCTCTTGCACGGTGAGCGAGATCGCGTCGTCCCGCCGCGGCAGCTCGCCCTCTTGATCGGCCGCGCCGCGGAGCCGCCGCGCGTGGAGCGCTTCGCGGACGCGACGCACACCGACGTCCCGATCGTCGGCGCCCCGGATCCCGCGCTCGAGCCGGCGGGCGAGGCGCCTCGGCCTGGCGCCCGCTACGCCCGCGTCGTGACGTCGTTCGCGCCGATCGAGGCGCCCTAGCGGTCCGCCGCGTCGCGGCTCGCGCCGGCGCGCTGTCAGCGCGCGGCGAGGCCGAAGAGGCTGTAGTCGAGGATCGCGTCCGCGGCCGAGCTGATCGTCGGCCGAGGCTCGCTCGCGTTCTCGCTCCCGTCGACGAGGAGCTGCACCATCTGCTTGACCGTGCCGAGCACGGCCCACGCGGCGAGCTCGCCGTCGGCGACGCGCAGGAGACCGAGCCTCGTCCCGTTGGCGAGCGCGTCCGCGAGCCAGCGGTGGAGGCGCCCGTAGAACGAGGTCAGCTTGCGATCGACCTCCGAGTCGAGGCCGACGGCCTCGCGCAAGACGACGCGCGTGAGGTCCGGGTTCGCGACGAACGCGTCGAGGATGCGCTCGACGCTCCGCCGGAGCTGCTCGTGGACCGGCGGCGCGTTGCCCGCCATCGACACGCCGACGACGCTCGCGCGGACCTTCGCGAGCAGGTCGTCGAGCAGCGCGTGGAAGATCGCGTTCTTGCCGTCGAAGTAGAGGTAGAAGGTGCCGCGCGCGACGCCCGCCGCGTCGATGATGTCGGTGATGCGCGTGTGGTGGTAGCCGCGCTCGGCGAAGATCCGGAGCGCGACGTCGAGCAGCTCCCGCCGGCGCTGCTCGCGCTGCCGCTCGGCGCGTGACGATCGGCGATCGCGCGGGCGAGGCCCCGCGGCGTCCGCGCCGAGCGGTGGATCCGCCGGGGCCGGCTCTCGCGTCGCGCCCTCGCTCCGCGCGGGGATCTTCGGGTCGTGCTCTGCGCTCGTCGCGGTGCTCATCGCGCCTCGTCTCGTGGCGTGCTCGCGTCCTCGGGTCCGGACTCGGGCTCGGCCTCGGCCTCCGGCGGGCGCCAGCCCCGGTCCTGCCAGTAGGCGTCGATCCGCCGCGCCATCACGGCGTGGACGTGCTCGGCGAGCTCGGGGATCGCGCGATCGGGGAGCCCTCGCGTCGGGACGGGGGCGTCACAGTAGACGGTGACCTCGCGACGAGGTCGGATGAGGAGCGATCCCTTGCGCTGCACGTCGAAGGCGCCGGTGACGCTCGTCGGCACGATGGGGAGCCCGAGATCGCGCGCGATGAAGAAGACCCCGCGTCGGAAGGGGAGTAGACGCCCCGTGGTCGTCCGGTGCCCCTCGGGGAACGCGAGGATCGAGTGGCCGCGATCGATCTCGGCGCGCATGCGCGCGAGGACCTCGGCCGTCTGGCCATCCTTGCCCGAGCGCACCGGGATGGTGCCGCGCACCCGCATGAACCACCCGTAGAGCGGGATCTTGAAGTGCGCCTCGAGCTCGAGGCCCTGCTTGAAGTGCGGCGTCGCCTCGTAGATCCACACGTGGTCGAGCAGGTTCGTGTGGTTCTGCATGAACATGTAGGGCGCCCGCGGATCGACGGCGGGGTCGACGACGGCGCGCCAGGACGAGCCCGTGAGCCGGATCTGCGTCCGGCAGTACCAACGGTTCAGCCACTCGATCCGATCGGCCCCCCGCAGCGCCGAGAGCACGGCCATCGTGGGCATCGCCCCCGCGAGGTAGCTCGCTCCGACGCCCCAGAGCGCCGTCGAGACGAGCCGATCGCGGAGCGTCGGCGGCTCGAAGGAGGCCGCGGGGAGTCGGTCGGGGTTCAGCGGCTGGGGCTTGCTCGGCATCGCGTCGCTCCTCACGTCACGCCACCACGTCGAACGCGCTCGGGACGACCTCGATCCGCTCGAGCGCGAGCGGGACGATCTCGCCGTCGATCATGCAGGGGACCACCGCGCCGCCGAGATCGAGGTCGACCCAGGTCGCGCGCGAGGCCTCGACGCGCGGGTGGAGCACGTGCGTGCCCGTATAGATCCGCGGGAACTGTCGGAGGAATTCGAGCCTCGACATCGTCCCGATCCGGATGACGTCGAGCTCGCCGTCGTCCGTCTCGGCGCGGGGCGCCATCTGCATCCCGCCGCCCGTCGCGCGGCTGTTCGAGAAACAGAGGAGGAGCGCCGGCCGCTCGTCCCTCGCCGCGCGATCGGTCGTGAACGGGTAGACGTAGACCGAGCGCTCGACGGTGGCCTCGATGACGGCGGCGACGTAGCCCGCCGCGCCGAGCGCCTTGTACTTCTCGTTCGTCAGCGTCCCCGCGCGCGACGCGAAGCCGAGGCCGACGAGGTTGAACGCGTAGACGACGCCGCCCCGGTGGCGGATCGCGAGCGCGTCGACCGCGCGCGTGCGGCCGCGCAGGATGCGCCGCTCGGCCTCGGTCGCGTTCGTGATGCCGAAGTCGCGCAGGAACGAGTTGCCCGTGCCGAGCGGCAGCATCGCGAACGTCACCCGGGCGTTCGGCCTCGCCTCCCGCGGATCGGCCGAGAGGACGCCGTTCAAAGCCTCGTGCGTCGTCCCGTCGCCGCCCACCGTGAGGAAGCGACGCATGCCCCGCTCGAGCTCGTCACGCGCGATCTTCGTCGCGTCGCCTGGCCCCGTCGTGTAGCGCACCGCGAGATCGAGCCCGGCGTCGCGGAGCCGCGCGAGCGTGCTCGGCGCGCGCTTGCCCGCGCGTCCGCCGCCCGCCGCGGGGTTGACGATGGCGCACCACGGCTCGCTCACAGCATCACCGTCGCGCCCGTCGCGCCGCTCGAGCGCGCGAGCGCGTGGAACGAGGCGCCCCCCGGGCTCGTCGCGACGCGCAGCCGCGCCGCGAGCTCCTCACGCTTGAGCTTCATCGACGCCGTGCGCGGGAAGGGATCGCCCACGAGGACGAAGGCGCCGACGCGCTTGTGCTCGGGGAGCTTGCGGTTGCGCTGCGTGAGCGCCTTCGCGATCGCGGGCGGGTCGAGCTTCGCGCGGACCGCGACGAAGAGGCCCTCGTCCGTGAGGCGCTCGTGGCGCGGCCAGACGTAGCCGGAGGCGAAGACCGCGAGCTCGTCGACGCCCTCCAGATCGTCGAACGCCGCCTCGACGTCCTCGGGATAGACGTTCTTGCCGCCGGCCGTGACGATCATGTTCTTCACGCGCCCGACGAGGTGGAGGTGTCGGCTCGCGTCGAGCCAGCCGAGATCGCCCGTCTTGAGCCAGCCGTCGCTCGTGATCGTCTCGCTCGTGAGCTCGGGGTCGTCGAGGTAGCCCGACATCAGCGTCGCGCCGCGGATCCACACCTCGCCGACTCCGTCGCGCGCCGGGACGCCCTCGAGCGGGACGACGCGCACCTCGACCCCGCGCACGGGCCTGCCGACGGAATCGGCGCGAAACGGGCGGAGATCCTGCACGGTCGCGACCGTGCAGCACTCCGTGAGCCCGTAGCCGATGGCGACGGGGAGCCCGAGCGCGTGGAAGCGCTCCGCGCGGCGCTGCTCCACGAAGGCGCCGCCCGCGAACATGACCTCGAGGTGACCGCCGAAGGCCTCGTGGACGGCGCCGAGCAGCCGCCTCGAGAGCCGAGGGCGCTGGGCGTCGAGCGTGAGGAGCTGGTTCACGTCCTCGAGCAGCCCGACCGCGCGCCGCTGCCACGCCGGCCGGGCGTCGAGCCGCTCGTCGATCGCGCGCTCGAAGGCCTCGAGCAGCACGGGGACGAGCGCCATGTGGGTGATCGCGTGCTCCCTCATCGTCGAGACGAGGAATTCCGGGCGGAGGGTGCGCTGATGGACGACCGCCGCGCCGCACGAGAAGGGGCCGAGGAAGCCGACCATGAAGTCGATCGCGTGGTTCGTCGGCAGGACCGAGAACGTGCGGTGCCCCGGCCGCATCGGGTAGAGCGCCATCAGCGCGTCGAGCTGCGCGAGGTAGGCGCCGTGCGAGAGCATGCAGCCCTTGGGTCGGCCGCTCGTGCCCGACGAGTAGACGATCGACGCGATGTCCGCGCGGCCGCGCTCGGCGAGGGGGGGCATCGCCGCCTCCTCGAGCGCGTCCCAGCGCGTGACCGAGTCGCCCTCGTCGCTCGCGCCGTCGTCGACGAGCAGGACGGGGCACGGGGGGCGCTCCTCGAAGCGTCGCAGGAGCGGCGCCTCGGTGACGAGGAGCTCGGCGCGCGCGTGGAGGAGCAGATCGCGCTGCTCTCTCGCGGAGAGCTTGTAGTCGATCGGGACGAGCACGGCGCCGACGCGGAAGATGGCCGCCGCCGAGATGAGCCAGCGGCTCTGGTTGGAGAGGACGATGGCGACGCGGGCGGGCGCGCGCGCGGCCATCCACGCCGCCACCTTCGCGACCTCGCGACGGACGTCCCGGTAGGAGAGCTCGCGCTTCACGGTCTTGCGGTCGACCTCGATCAGCGCGAGCTCGCTCTTGAATTGGACGAGCCCGTCGGAGATCAAGGCCCCGAGCGATCCGTAGGTGTCGGCGGCCAGCACCTCAGACCCTCTTCGCGATGACGTCCGCGAGCGCCGCGAACGTGCGGACGTCTTGGACCTCGTAGTCGGGGATCTCGACGTGGAACTCGCTCTCGAGCGCGGTGAGGAGGGTCATCGCGTCGACGCTGTCGATCTCGAGCGCGTCGAAGAGATCCTGCTCGGCGAAGAGCGCCTCGCGTGGCCGCGCGAATTGGGTCGCGGCGAGGTCGAGGAGGCGCGTGATCAGGGCTTCGCGGGTCATCGTCACTCCTCCGGGCCGGGTCGGGCCGGCAGGTACGGCATCGCCTCGGTCGAGCGATCGAAGCGCGCGAGGGCGTTGGTCACCGTGGCCGAGGTGAAGAGGTGGCAGAAGAGGCCCTTCTCCTTGGCCAATTCGTCCTTCGGGATGGGCTTCATGAAGCGCTTCGCGACGCGCGCGGTGGCCCCGTCGAAGCGCTCGAATTGCTCGGCGGTCCGGCGCGCGACGGCGGGAGCCTGGCCGCTCGCGACGAGCTGCGCGACGAGGCCGACGTGGTAGGCGCGCTCGGCGCCGAGCGAGCGCCCCGTGAGCAAGAGATCGCGGACGATCGCGTTGCCGAGCTCCCGCCGCAGGCGCGGGATCCCGCCGAAGCCCGGGATGAGCCCGAGGCGCAGCTCGGGGAACGCGAAGCGCGCGGTGCGGTCGGCGATGACGACGTCGTGGGTCAGCATCAGCTCGAGACCGCCGCCGAACACGACGCCGTGGACCGCGGCGACCGTCGGGAAGGGCGCGTCGTCGAGCGCGTCCATGACGGCGTGGACCCGATCGAGGAACGTTCGCACGGCGCGCGTCCGCTCCGCGTCGCTCTCGCCTCGCTCGATCGCGGCCTGGTTCTCGCGGTGCAACTCGCGGAGATCCGCGCCGGCCGAGAAGCCGCGCCGCACGCTCGAGGCCGTGAGCATGGCGCGGACCTGTGTCCCGTCGACGTAGCCGCTCCTCAGGATCGGGACGAGCGCCTCGAGCGACGCGAGCATCGACGACCCGATCTCGTTGGCGGGCTCGCGGTGGAGCGTGACGAGGAGCGTGTGCCCCTCGAGCCGCGCGGTGAGCTGGGCGTCGTCGAGGAGCTCACGCATAGAGCGCGTCGATCTCCTTCTGGAAGTGGCGATCGATGGCGCCGCGCCGGAGCTTCTGGTTCGCGGTGAGCAGGCCGTTCTCCGGCGTGAGCCTCTCCCTCGAGACGAACGCCTTGCGGATGCGGCGGTAGTGCGGGAGCTCGGCGTTGACCGCCTCGAGGCCGGCCATCACCGCCTCGTGCGCGACGTCCCCGGTCACGATCACCGAGAGGAAGGGGCGGGCGTGCCCGACGACGACGGCCTGCTCGACGCCCTCGACGTGGTGGAGGACCAGCTCCTCGAGCGGCTCGGGCGCGACGTTGTGCCCGGAGGTCGGGACGAGGAGGTTCTTCACGCGCCCGACGACGGCGAGGTTCCCGCGCTCGTCGATCGTGCACTGGTCGCCCGTACGGAACCAGCCGTCCTCGGTGAACGCCGCCCGCGACGCCTCCTCACGGCGGAAGTAGCCGGGGAAGATGTTCGGGCCCTTCACGAGCAGCTCGCCGTCGTCGCCGAGCTTCATCGAGACGCCGCGGATCGCGTGGCCGACGCGCCCGGGGGTGACGGCGTCCTTGCGATCGATCGTGACGATCGCCGTCGTCTCCGTGAGCCCGTAGACCTGGAAGACGGGGATCTCGAGCAGCTCGACGAACCAGCGCTGCACCTCCTCGGGGAGCGGCGCCGAGCCGCAGATGAGGCCCTTGATCTGAGGACCCAGCTGCGCGCGGATCGCGCGGAAGATCACGCGCTTGGCGAGCGCGACCACGAGCTCGTCGCCCGCGCGGCTCGCGCCCTTGCCCTGGGCGGCGAGCGTGAGGCGGCGCCACGCGTCGACCGCGCGCGCGTAGCCCACGCGGATCGGGAGCGGGCGCGCGGCGAGCTTCTTCTCGATCCCGCCCTTGATGCGCTCGAGGAGCGCGGGCACGTTGAGGAAGTACGCGGGGCGCGCGGTGGCGAGCTCCTCGACGAGGTTCTCGAGGGAGGTCGACATCATGATGCCGTTCGCGCGGAAGAGGCAGCCCCAGAGCACCATGCGCGATCCCGAGAAGCAGAACGGGAGGTAGTGGAAGACGCGATCGGCGCCGCCCGGCGCGCCCGCGAGCTCGACGAGCTTCACGTCGAGGATGGGCAGCATGAAGTCGACGTTCGCCACCGTCGTGATCACGCCCTTGGGCTCGCCCGAGCTGCCCGACGTGTAGACGATCGTCGCGGGGTGCTCGGGCGCGAGCGCGCGCGCGGGCTCGAAGCTCGAGGGGGCCGCGCCGAGGAAGAGCTCGGGCAGGAGCGCGAGCTTCGGGGGCGCGTCGAGGTGCGCCACGATCGCGTCGCGGAGCGCCTCGTCGAGCGTCACCACGAGCCTCGGATCGGCGTCGCGGATCATGGCCGCGAGCTCCCTCGGGTCCTGTCGCGCGTAGAGCGGGACCACCGTCGCGCCCTCGGCGAGGATCGCGAGATCGGTCGCGATCCAGCGCGTCGAGTTGGGCGCGACGAGCACGACGCGATCGCCCGGCCCGACGCCGCGCTCACGGAGCGCGAGGCGCGCGAGCTCGACGAGCGAGCGGAGCGCGCGCCCCTCCGTCGTGACGAGGCGCTTGCCGTGGACCTCCACCGCGAACGCGCGATCGGGCCAGGCGACGAGGTGCGCGAGGATCGTGTCGACGAAGTGCATGGTCAGCCGTGCCTCTCGAGGATCCGACGCTGGAGCGAGGGGAGCGGCGGGAGGTGCGCGAGGGGATCGCCGGCCTCACCGAGGCCCGCGCGGAGCGGGTAGCGCGGGTGCGCGCGCCGGACGTGATCGACGAACATCGCGCCCATCTCGCCCATCACGCGCAGGTTGCGCGCGACCGAGCGCTCGATCGGCGCGGCGCCCGCCTCGCGGTCCTCGAGCAGCCGCAGGCCCCGCTCGCGGAGCTTCGCGTCGAGCTCGGGATCGTCGACCTCGAGGGAGAGCTCGGGCGTCCCGCGATCCTTCATGAGGTTGCGGATCCGCTCGTCCATCGTCACGCCGATCGAGGGGACGGCGCCCGGCATCGAGCAGACGAGCGCGTGGTAGCGCGAGCTCACGACGAGCGAGGCGCGGCGCAGGATCGACACGATCTCGTACATGTCGTGCTCGTCGCTGACGAAGAGCGGCCAGCGCTCGCGGCTCGTCTGCTCGACGCGCTCGGAGAAGCGCTCGGCGGCGCGGCGATCGAGCGCCTCCATCGCGACGATCACGGGGAAGACGTCCCGGCTCTTCGTCAGATCGACGAGCCCGCCGGCGAGCCTCCCGAGGTAGTCGACGAGCCGCTTCTCCACGTCGGGCGCGTCGTGGTGGAAGTAGATCGAGCGGTAGTGCGTGTCCTCGTGGGCGCCGGTGACGCCGTGGACGAGCGCCCTCCACGGATCGGGCTTGACCGGCCACCAGAACGGGTGGATCGGGCAGACGACGACGACGGGGGTCACGCCGTCCCAGCCCGCGCGCCGGAGGAGGTTCGCGCCGATCCCGTCCGCGGCGTCGATCGCGTCGCCGCCGAAGGTCCACGCCGTGTCGGTGCCGACCCGCGTCTCGACGCCGAGGCGCTCGAGGATCGCGCTCGACTCGGGGTTGCGCGTGATGATGAGGCTCCCCTCGACGTAGCGCTCGATCATCGCCTCGAGGCTCTCGTCCATCTTGCCCGCCTCGCCGCCGTAGCCGATCGCGAGCTTGCCCTCGGCGCGGGCGAGGCCGAGCGCGCCCACCATCATCGTCGTGAGCGCCGAGGCGAACTTGCTCTTGAACATCGAGCCCTCGCACGCGACGACGCCGTGGTAGCGGTGGACGTGCTCGTAGAGGAAGGGCGGGAAGACCTGCGGCACCTCGAGCTGGTGCACGGTCTTGAAGTAGCCGTGCGTGCGGTGGGGATCGATGGTGAGGATCGAGAGGCTCAGATCGTCGTCGCCGAGGAGGTGGCGGAACTGCCGGATCATCTCCTCGGTGCGGACGTCGGCGCCCGTGTTGCGCGTGCCGACGTAGCCGGCGAGCAGGAGCTCGAGCGGCTCGCCGGGGCGCCAGCTTGGCGCGGGGCGCCGCTCGTGCTCGGCGCGCCGCGCGTCGATGAGCGCGCTCATCGCCCGCTGGAGCGCGCGATCGGCGTCCAGGGTGTCCTTGGCGACCTCGAGCGCGTGCCGCGCCGCGCGGCCGAGGAGGATGCTCGTCAGACCCATCGCGTCACCTCGCTCGCGCCGTCGTCGCCGGGGTCGAGCGCTCGCGGCAGCGGCCGGTAGGGGTACTCGAAGCGCACCTCGCGCGACCAGCGGTAGAGCTCGCCGGCGTACGCGGTGAAGGGGACGGGCGCGTGGCCCAGCTCCTCGACGACGCGGCGGTTGTCGAAGACCGTGTCGAAGACGATGTAGGGCCAGAAGACCTTGAGGAGCGCGCCGTAGAGCGCGATCGTGTCGAAGGGCGCGGAGCCGCGCGGGGCGTTCGCCATGCGGTTCACGAGGTTCTCGAAGCTCCGGCTCGCGCGCGGGAGAAAGCGCGGCGGCCGCCGGTGGGGGAAGGCCGAGAGCAGGGCCATGCCGATCTCGCGCGCCGTCTTGCTCTCGAGGCCGCTCGAGAGGTGGTAGATGCGGTGCTTCGTGTCGCGCTTCAGGTGGAGGTCCGCGATCGCGTGACCGACGAAGTCCGCGTTCACGATGTCGAGGCGGCTCGCGCCGTCCATCGGGAGGACGGGCATGTCGGCGAGCGCGCAGAACGCGCGCACCATGTCGAATTGCGTCGTCTGGGGGAAGCGCGAGTCGCCCATCACGATCGAGGGCCGCACGACGAGCCGATCCACCTCGGGGAGCAGCTCCTCCACCATGTGCTCCGCGAATTTCTTGGTGCGCGCGTAGGGGTCGTAGTCGGAGCGCGCCCAGTCGATCGCGCGATCCTCCTCGACGAGCTCGCCCGATCTCCGCCCGGCGACGGCGACGGTCGAGACGTCGGTGAAGCGCGTGAGCGCGCCCCGTCGTCCGAGGACCTCGTTCGCGAAGCCGACCACGCTGAGCGTGCCGCGCAGGTTCGCGTTGAGGCACGCCTTCTCCGAGCGGCGGTTGAGCGAGGCGGCGATGTGGAGGATCGAGCCGGTGCGCTCGGCGAGCTCGGCGCGGATCTTCGGGTCGATGCCGAGCGACGGGGCGGTGAGATCGCCCGAGACGAACGTGACGTTCGCCAGGATCCGCTCGAACCCGGCGGGATCGACGTGCAGCTGGAGCCCACGCCAGAGCTTCTCGACGGCCTCGCGGCGCGTCTTGGCGCGCACGAGGAGCGCGAGCTTCGCGTCGTGACGCGAGACGAGGCGGCTGACCGCGTACGAGCCGAGGTAGCCCGTGCCACCGGTGACGAAGACGAGCGACACGACGCCTCCTTATTCGGCTTCCGTCGGGGCGCTCTCGGATCCGAGCGCCTGGGTCGAGAGCGAGAGCGTCGCGCCCTCGCGGGGGGGGTCCCTGACGAGCGAGGGCGTCCACTCGTCCAGCTCGCGCTCGAGGGCGAGCGGCGGATCGTCGGGGATCCGCTCGCCGCGCAGGAGCGGCAGAGACCACCGGTCGAGGCCCGGCACGTGGACGTTCATCCAGTAGTCGCGCCAGTCGAGCGAGGCGAGGTCCCAGCCGAAGAGCGCGCGCTCCTCGGCGCCGAGGCGGAGCGTCGCCTCGCGCACCGCCTTCGTCTCGAGCCGGAGGTCGTTGTCGAAGACGAAGGGCTGATAGACGCGCAGCATCTCGATGACCTGGCCGATCGTGCGCGACGCGCGCCCCCAGCTCTTCGCCTGGCGCGCCGCGAGCTTCGTCAGCTCGTCGCCCCAGCGCTCGCGCACGAGCTCGGGGAGGTGGTGCTCCGCGCGGAAGCTCGAGAACGCGTCGCGCACGGTGCGGGTCAGCTTGCGCGCGAAGGGCAGCCACGGATCCTCGTCCGCGGCGCGATCGTGGACGACGCTGTCGAGGTTCTTGAGGACGACGCGCTCGAACGGATCGCTCGAGCGACCGTACTCGCGGCGCCGTACGAGCGAGGTGAGATCGACCGCGCGCCCGAACGTGAACGGGTTGGTGTCGCCCGACGCGAGCTGGTAGATGCGTGCGTGCTCGCCCCGGAGGAGCTCCGCGAGCGCGAGGACCGTCCCGCGCGCGACCGAGTCGACCGGCACGACGTCGAAGCAGTGGTCCTCGGCGAAGGGCATGCGGCGGTGGACGGTCCCGACGAGCCACACGAGCGGCCCCGAGGTGTTCACGCCCTCGTTCCAGCCGCTGAACGGGAGCTCGCGCGCGCTCTCGACGATCGACGGGCGGACGAAGGTCACCTCGATGTCCCCGCGGCTCGCGACGAGGTGCTCGGCGAGGGCCTTGCTGTAGGTGTAGAGGTTGGGCCACCCGAGCGCGAGCGCGCGCAGCGTGCCTCGCTCGATGCGCGCCCTCTTCGCCTCGACCGGATCGGGGAAGCGGCGTGATGTCGCGAGGACGAGCGACTCCATCGACGCGAGCTCGTCGCGAGGCGAGAAGCGCGTGCCGTTCGCCGAGAGGCCCGGCTCGAGGCGCTCGGGCACCGGGCCGGAGACGGCGCCCGCGACGAAGCTGGTCGAGACGTGGAGCAGGCGTCGCCCTCGCGTGCGCGCCGCGAGGTCGGCCGCGTGCATCGCGCCGCGCACGTTGACCGCGACGCCCTCGATCGGATCGGGCTCGAAGTCCGTCAGGCCCGCGACGTGGACGACGCAGTCGACGCTCGAGGCGAGGTGCTCGACGACGCGCGGATCGATGCCGAAGTTCGGGTCGCGGACGTCGCCCGCGACGACGTCGACGCGCTCGGCGAGGAAGCTCGAGAGCCGCTCGCCGTGGAGCTCCCGGAGGTTGCGCAGGCCCGGGCTCCGCTCGAAGAGCTGGCGGACGCGCGTCGCCGCCGACTCCTTCTTCTTGCCGCGCGCGAGGAGCGTGATGCGCCCGATGTCCGGGGCGCGCTCGAGGAGCATGGCGACGAGCACCTTCCCGAGGAAGCCCGTGAAGCCCGTCACGAGGATGTGCCGCCCGCGGAGCGTCTCGCGCACCGAGAGGGGCGAGCGCGCGCGCGCGCTCGGGCCGGCGAAGGCGTCTCCGTGGGTCAAGCCGGCGCTCCTTCGTCGTGCGTGCGACGCGTCGAGGGGGTGGGGGGATCGAAGGGGGCCTCCGCGCGGACGATCGGCCAGTCGAGATCGCGCGCGACCCGCGCGAGCTCGCGATCGGGCTCGATCGCGCAGGGGTGACCGACGAGGCCGAGGAGGACGAGATCGGCGTGGGCGTGGCCGTAGGCGCGGCTCGCCTCGAGGTCGAAGCCGTGCTCGGCCGCGATCGCGCGGAGCCTGCGAGGATCGACCTCGGGGGCGATGACGGGATCGACGAGCGCGCCCGTCGCGCGGCCTCGATCGTCGAGCTCGAGGTGGTTCGCGAGGACGAGATCGAAGCTCGGTCCATCCTTCGCGAGCGCTCGCGCGAAGGCGTCGGCGACCTCGGCGCTCGCCTCGGCGATGAGCACGGTCGTGAAGCCGTCGCGGCGCGCGCCCTCGACGAGCCGAAGCGCGGAGGGCCGCGCGCCGCGGACGAGGACGTCGCGGGCGTAGTCCTCGCCGAGCACCTCGAGGCGATCGCGCGAGAAGCCGGCGAGGACCGAGTAGGCGAGCCGGGTCGAGCGCGCGCCGACGAGCCCGGCTCCCGCGAGGCTCACGCCGCGCAGCGCCCCCGAGACGACGGCGCCGCCCATGCCGAGCAGGCGCCGTCGCATCGAGGCCGCGTTGGCGGCCACGTAGGCGGCGGCTTCCCACGCGCCGGCCGGGTGCATCACGCCCTCGAGCCGAAAGAACGCGGCGGGGCGGGTCGAGGGGGCGCGCGGCGCGGCGTCGAAGGGCGATCCTCCGATTTGCATCCGACGTCTCTACGACTGCACTGACATGTCAGTCTAGTGAAAATCGTCACGGAACAGTCACGGGCAACGAAAACGTCAGTCAATTCGTCTCGCGGAGCGCGCGATCGCGGGCGAGGATCGGCTCAGAAGGCGCCGTCCGGGATCCAGGTCGGATCCGCCCGGTCCTCGTCCGTCATGGTGCCGCGGAAGCCGTCGTTGCCTCCGAGCGATCGGTCGAGGACCACCTGCCCCACGCCGCCGAGCGGCCAGTAGGCGGCGAGGCCGCTCGCCCTCGGCGGCAGCTCCCTGCGCATGAAGGCGCGGAGGGTCGCGAGCGTGCGCGGCACGCGCCAGAGCCGCACCTCGTCGAGGTCCATGTCCATGCGGCCAAAGAGCAGCGGCTGCGTGTTGAAGGTGGTGAGGTAGTCGTCAACCGTCGCGTACACCAGCGGGCCTCCCGACGCGCTCTCGCCGTCGATGAAGAGCTCGACCTCGAGCCGTCCTCGGGGTCGAGCGCGCTGGACGAGCGCGAAGTGCGTCCAGGTGTCGCGGGCGATCGGGCGATCGATCTCGAAGGGGGCCCGCCCCTCGCCGGCGAAGCCGAAGCGAAACGTGCGGAGCGCGCCGTCGGGGCTCGGCAGGAGCTCGAGGTAGAGGTGGTAGGCGACGCGCGGATCGCCCTTGATCACGATGACGCCCGGCGAGCGCAGCCGTGCCCAGAGCTCGAGGGTGAGGTCGGGGCCGATCGAGAGCGCGGGGCGATCCGGCACGGTCATCACCTGCTCGGCGGTGAACCGGAGGGCCCTCGAGGTCGGGGGCAGGGCCGCGTCGGGGAGGGCGGCGTCGGGCCGAGCGAAGAAGGCGTCGGGGAGGGCGGCGTCGGGCCGGGCGAAGAAGGCGTCGGGGAGGGCGGCGTCGGGCCGGGCGAAGAAGGCGTCGGGGAGGGCGGCGTCGGAGAGGGTCGCGTCGAGGCCGGGCGCGTCGATCGCTCCGTCCGCGATCCGAGCGTCGAGGGCGCTCGCGTCCCTCGTCGCTCCATCGCTCGGCGCGACCTCGTCCAGGCCATGAGCCTCGTAGCAGCCGCCGATCGCGAGGGTCACGCTCAACACCCAGGGCCGGAAGGCGGCGAGACGCATCGCGCGATCATAGCGCGATGGGGCGCGAGCGCTCTGGTATCGTCAGCGGCATGGTCGCTCACGTCGCCGTCCTCGGGGCCGGTTCCTGGGGAACGGCTCTCGCCAAGAGCCTCTCGGATCAGGGGCACGACGTTCGGCTCTGGGCTCGGCGAGCGGAGCTCGCGGACGCGATCGAGGCGAGCCGGGAGAACGCACGCTATCTTCCAGGGATCGCCCTCGGTCCGACGCTCCACGCGAGCGCCGATCTCGAGCGCACGCTCGCGGGCGCCGAGCTCGTCCTCTCCGTCGTGCCAACCCACGGGCTGCGCGAGACGCTCGACCACGCGATCGGCTTCTTCCCGCCCGATGCGCCCATCCTGAGCGCGACCAAGGGCATCGAGATCGGCACGCTCAAGCTGATGAGCGGCATCTTCGAGGATCACGTCCCCTCGGAGCGTCATCACCTGCTCGGCTACCTGGGCGGCCCCTCGTTCGCGAAGGAGGTCGCGCTCGGGATGCCGACGGCCGTCGTCGTCGCCGCGAGCGACGCGGACGTCGGCGCGCGGATCCAGGCGACGCTCGGCTCCGATCGGCTGCGCGTCTACACGACCGACGACGTCGTCGGCATCGAGCTCGGCGGAGCGCTCAAGAACGTCATGGCGATCGCGGCTGGGGTCGGCGACGGCCTCGGGTTCGGCCACAACACGCGCGCCGCGATCATCACGCGAGGGCTCGCCGAGATGAGCCGGCTCGCGATCACGCTCGGGGCGAACGCGCTGACGATGGCGGGCCTGGGCGGCATGGGGGATCTCGTCCTCACGTGCACCGGGGATCTCTCGCGCAACCGCAAGGTCGGGCTCGAGCTCGGCGCGGGGAAGAAGCTCCCGGAGATCCTCGCCACGATGTCA
Source organism: Sandaracinaceae bacterium (assembly GCA_039809495.1). Classification (GTDB taxonomy): domain Bacteria; phylum Myxococcota_A; class Polyangia; order Polyangiales; family Sandaracinaceae; genus JAFLCL01. The sequence continues at coordinate 40,089 of JBDHVC010000011.1, read as the reverse complement.
CAGGTCGCCGAGGGCGTCCGCACCGCGAAGAGCGCCTACGAGCTGAGCGTCCGCGAGGGCGTCGAGATGCCGATCGTCCACGCGATGTACCGCGTGCTCTACGAGGACTGGTCGCCGCTCGAGGCCGTCGGCGCGCTGATGACGCGGCGGCTGCGGGCCGAGCGCGACTGACGGCGCGCGTCGCTCGGCGCCCTCCGTCGGGCGAAGCCGCCCCCCTCACTCCACGCGGTAGTAGTAGAAGATGCCGAGGCTCGGCATGGTGCCCGCGTTCGGCGGCGGCGGCGTCCAGCGCTCGTGGAAGTTCATCACCGTCCGGATCGTCACGGCCGCGCGGCCCGACTCGCCCGTCGCGTTGATGCTGAGGATGCGCGCGCCGGTCACGAGCAGCGGCTCGAGCACCGACCGCTGATCGGGGCGGATCGAGACGGGCCGAAACAAGAGAGGGCTGTCGGCGCCGAGGAAGCTCGCGAGCATCGGGTAGAGCTCTTGGGGCCCGCCCCGGCCCTCGAGGAAGGTCATGAAGTCCGCGCCCGTCGAGAAGAACGGGATCGGGGCGATCGAGCGGACGGTCTGGACGAGCTGGATGAATTTCGAGGCCTCGACGGGATCGGTGCAGAGGGGCTGATCCGTCAGCACGGAGCAGACCCGCGCGAGCAGCACCTGGGGCGGCGCCTCGTTCGGGTTGACGGAGCCCGAGCCGTAGATCGTGACGAGCCGCTCCTCGGGGTGGGCCGGATCGGCCTCGATGAAGGTCGACCAGAAGTCGTCGCCGACGCCGCGTACGAGGCGGATCTCCTCGAGCGAGTCGAACGGGGCGTTCTTCGCGCGGTAGGGGTCGTCGTAGCGCTCGTAGACGTCGTCCTCCATCCCGCCGACCGTCACGCTCGCGGCGCCCGGATCGAAGTTGGTGCGATCCGTGTCGTAGTCCCACCAGTCGATGAGCGCGCTGACGATGTCCTGCCGCGTCGAGATCTGCCCGTCCGCGTCGCTCTGCTCGAAGAGCGGATCGAAGGGCGAGGGGGACTGGTAGCCGCCCATCAGCGCGAAGAACTGCATCGCGACGCTCGTGCGCGCGCGATCTCCGTCGAAGAAGAGCGGATCGTTCAGGTTGATGCGGCTGTTCTCCGCGTAGGCGACGATCTGGCAGCTCGCGTGGGTGTCGCCGATCCCCTCGGCGCCCGTGAAGTCGAGCCCCGTCGAGCCAGCCATGCCCTGCGCGCCCTGGTAGTTGCAGAAGGGCTGGAGGAGATCGTTCGCGAACGTCCAGACGGGGAGCTGGGGCGGCGGCCTCCCGACGAGCATCTGGTACATCGGCGCCACGGTCGCGCGGATGAGCGGCTCCTCGGCGATGATGAGGCGCGTCAGGTTGATGCCGCTGCGCGCCATGTACTCGGCGCGCAGCTGGTCCCGCTCGCTCGTCGCCACCAGGAACGCCGCGGCCGTGCTCTGCTGCATGTCGGCGAGCATCACCGCGAGGATCGCGAGCGCCACCATCGCCATGACGAGCGCGACGCCCCGCTCTCGCATCGAGCGAGGCCGCGTTCCGTCGCCGCGCGCCCCATCGCGGCGCGCCCCATCGCGGCGTCTTCGCGCCGAGATCCGGACGAGCGGCTGCGGGTGGCTGGGCATCGGGGACGTGCAACGCGCGAGAGGGCCCTCGATAGTCCCCGAGGATCCGTCGCTTCGCAAAGCGGCCCTCGCCCGCCGCGTCGCGGCGCGGCTCAGAAGTCTCGCCGAATTCGGAGCAGGTCCGCCGCGCGATGATCGGGGAGCGAGTCGTAGATCGCGTCGAACGCGAGATCCTCGTCGCGGAGCTGGCCCTCGAGGTAGGCCTGCTCGAGCGAGGCCCACCACCCGGCGCTCGGCTCGGCCATGGGGAAGCGGGTCGGGTGCGGCGGGGACGGCGGCGGGAGGGGCGCGCGGCGCTCGGCCGCCTCGCGCAGCGCGACGCACGCCGCGCGATCGTCGTCGTCGAGGGCCTGGAGCGTGAGGTGATCGAGGACGCGGAGCCAGGGCGCCTCGTCGCTCGCGCCGCTCGCGCGGAGGGCTCGGGCGACCAGGTGAGCGACGCGCGAGGGGGTCGTGCGGCGCGCGGCCCAGACGCTCGTCGGAGCTCGCTTGCCGAGGCGCGCGCCCGCCTCGAACGCGCTCGCCGTGTCGCCGAGGACCACGGCGAGCTTGAGCGCCTCGAAGTCGCACCACGGCTCCGGCGGGACGCAGCGCGCGCCGCGCAGGTACGCCGCGAGGGCTCGCTCTGGATGCCCCGCGCGCCGCTCGGCGTGGCCGACCGTGACGTGGGCGACGCTCACGTCCGGCTCGATCCCCGCGTGGCGTCGGCCGACCTCGAGGTAGCGATCGAGCGTGAATTCGCCCTCGAAGTCGGGCGAGGTCCACTCTCCGACCTGGATCCGACACCAAGCGTCGAAGGTTCGATGCACGAGCCGGACGTCGCCGCTCTCGAGGTCGAAGTCGACGATCGGCCAGGTGTCGCTGATCGGCGCGGCGGAGCGATCGAAGGCGAGGACCGAGCCCTGGTCCGTCCGCGCGAAGGGGAGCAGGAGCTCCGGATCGAGGAACGAGGCCTCGCGCAGCGCGGCGACCTCGCGGAGCGCCGCGTCGATCGTCGTCCCTGGCCCTTGGGCGGCCGTCAAGAGCACGGCCGTCGGGAGGACCGCGCCGTTGAAGCGCCCGAGCACGTCGCGCAGATCGGAGGGGAGCGGCGCCCCGATCTCCTGCTCGAGCGTCGAGAGATCGCCCACCGTGGCCGGTGGCTCGAGCTTCACGACGCCCGCTCCCACGTTCTCTTCTGCCCAGCGAATCAGCTCGCGAACCCCTCGATGCATGTGGCCACTCTACGCCGCCCGGACGTCGCGTCGATGCCGACGACGCGTCCGCCCGGAATCGTTGACGCCGACGCCGCGACGCTCGTAGATTGAGGGGGCTCGTGGACGACGACAGCGCCGACATCAAGACCCGCGTGACGAGCCTCGCGGAGCTCCATCAAGCTCGGCCGGCGGGGAACGACTGCGTCGTCGTGATCTACTCCGCCGACCCACGCCAGTTCGGTAAGCGCTACGTCCTTCGGGAGAAGGTCACGATCGGCCGCGGGAACGACGCGAACATCGTCCTCGACAACGACAGCGTCTCGCGGCGCCACTGCGAGATCGTCTCGCGGGGCGCAGGGTGGGCCGTCGTCGACAGCAACTCGACGAACGGCACCTACGTGAACGGCGATCTCGTGCGCGATCGCCTCCTCGCGCGAGGCGATCAGATCAAGATCGGGGACACGATCGTCAAGTACCTGAGCGGCTCGGACGTCGAGGCCCAGTACCACGAGACGATCCACGAGCTCGCGATCAAGGACGGGCTCACGAACATCCACAACAAGCGGTACCTGATGGAGTCGCTCGAGCGGGAGATCCCGCGCGCCGCCCGTCACCAGCGGCCCCTCTCGCTCATCCTCTTCGACATCGACTTCTTCAAGAAGATCAACGACACGTTCGGCCACCTCGCGGGCGACTACGTGCTCAAGGAGCTCGCGTCGCTCGTGAGACAGCGCCTGCGCCCGGACGACATCCTCGGCCGCTACGGCGGCGAGGAATTCTGCGCGGTCCTGCCCGAGACGCCGCTCGTCGGCGCGGGCGCCATCGCCGCCGATCTCCGCCGCCGCGTCGAGGAGAACCCCTTCGTGTTCGAGGGAGAGCGCATCGTCGTCACCATCTCCGTCGGCGCGGCGGAGCTCTCGCCCGGGCAGGACGCGACGGCCTTCATCAAGGCGGCCGACGAGAAGCTCTACGAGGCCAAGCGCACCGGCCGAAACCGCGTGTGCCTCTGACGAGACATCGCACCTCCCCGCGCGCGGGCGAGGTCGCTCGAGCCATGCCGCGCTCATCGCACCTCACCGCCTGCGTCCAGCCGCCTCCTCGCGCATCGATCCGCGCCGCCCCGGGCCGTGCCGCGCGAGCGCCGCGCTCGCCCCTCGCGATCGGTGCCCCGTGAGCGCCCGGGTCTTCCTCGCGATCGCTGGCAACATCGGCTCCGGCAAGACGACGCTGACGCGGCGACTCGTCGCGCGGCTCGGCTACGTCGGGCTCTTCGAGAGCACGGAGGAGAACCCCTACCTCGCCGACTTCTACGACGACATGCGGCGCTGGGCGCTCCCGACGCAGCTCCGCTTCCTCGCCGTGCGGGTCGGGCAGCTCAGCGAGACGCTCGAGCTCGGGCGGAGCGCCGTCCAGGACCGCACCGCCTACGAAGACGCCGAGATCTTCGCGGCCAACCTCCACGCGCGCGGCGCGATGGACGATCGCGACTTCGAGACGTATCGGCTCCTCGCGGCGCGGCTCCTCGACGGCGCGACCGCGCCGGATCTGCTCGTCTACCTGCGCCGGGACGTCGAGGGCTGTCTCGCGAACATCGCGCGTCGCGCGCGCGCCTACGAGGAGTCGATCCCGCGCGACTACCTCGCGGATCTGCACGCCCGCTACGAGCGCTTCTTCGAGGGCTACGCGCGCTCGCGCAAGCTCGTCATCGACGCGAGCGAGTACGCGTTCGATCGGAGCGAGGCGGATCTCGATCGCGTCGTCGAGCGCATCGCCCGCGCGCTGCCGCAGCAAGAGCTCCCCTTCACCTGACGGCGCGCGCCGTCAGCCCAGGCGGGGCAGGCCGAAGACGATCCGCACGGCGCCGTCATGCGCCTCGATCCGCTCGAGCGAGATCGCCTCGACGACGGCGCCCGCGGGGCTCGAGAGCGCCGCTCGGACGGATGGCACGGTCCGCAGATCGACGTGGAGCACGTCGCCCTCTCGCTCGACGAACGCGCCCTCGCTCGCGTCGCTCCGCGGCTTCAACGCGGCGCTCCACGCGGTGCGCGCGACGAGCGCCGCGAGCGCGCCGACGAAGTCTCGGACGGCCTTGTCACCCGCCGCGTCGGGCGGCTCGACGCGAAACACCAGCTCCTTCGCGCCGCGCGTCGCGAAGCGCGGCGGCTCGGGGACGATCCGGGCGTGGGCGATGCGCCCCCCCTCGACCTCCGCGTCGAAGAGGATCGCCCCATCGCGCGCGCGCACGCTGCTCGCGGCGAGGCCCTCTCGAGCGAGGGCGACGCGCGCCACCTCGCGCTCGGGGATCGCCGCCGTGTGGTTCTTCAGGTCGCGCGCGACGGCGCGCACGCGGGTGAGCGCCGGGTGCTCGCGCACGCCGTCGACGATCCCGTCTCGGGCGCGTCGGACGAGGCTGCGGAGCCAGTCGCTTCGATCGCTCACCTCGAGGAAGTAGCCTCGCGGAGGAGGATTCGCCAGCCCGAGCGCGCATCCCCCTTCCGCGTTCGCGCCGCTGATCCCATAATCGAGCGGCCATGACGTCTCCGCGACCGCCTCGTTCGGATCCTCGCGCGGACGGGGACCAGCCGCCTCCGGTCGACGATCTCCGCGCGCGCGGTCCGCGCGCGAGCGCGCGGCGCTCGGCCCCTGGCGCGGTCTCGGCGTCCACGCCTGCGCCGCCGTCACCCCAGAGCATCGACGAGCTCAGCGTCCGGTACGCCGAGCTCGACCTCAAGCGCCGCCGCGCGGAGGCGCTCGCGGAGGGGCTGGCGCAGCGGGTCGCGAGCCTCGAGGCCGAGCGACGCGCGCAGGCCCGCGGAGAGGGCGAGCCCCCTCACGCCAGCGCGCGAGTCGTCGAGCTCGAGCGGCGCGTCTCGTCGCTCGAGCTCGAGCTCGAGGCGGCGCGCCGATCGCTCTCGAAGAGCGAGACGAGCCGCCAGGATCTCGAGCAGAGCGCGAACGAGGCTTGGGCCCGCGCGGAGAGCGCGAAGAAGGCGCTCGTTCAGCTTCGCGACGATCGGGCACGCGTCGAGGCGACGAACACCGAGGCGCAGCGGGCGTTCGCCATGCGGATCGGCGAGCTGGACCGCGCCCTCTCCGTCGAGCGCGAGCGGGTGAAGGCCGCGAGCGAGCGCGCGGCCTCGCTCGGAGAGGCGCTCGAGCGGGCGAACCGGCTCCTCGAGGAGCACGGGATCGCGAGCGCCAAGAGGCCTCCCAGCGAGCATGGCGCTCCGCGAGCGCAGGTGGAGACGGCGTCGACGCTCACCGCCATGCCCTCTCGCGACCTGGTCGTCACGCAGCCGATCCCGAGGCGCTCCGCTCCTCGCGACGAGGCGCCCCCGCCCGCTTCGCCGAGCGTGAAGCGCTCGGCCCCGAGCGCGCGGCGCTCGTCTCCCTCGCAGTCGCGCCCCGACGTGGTCGCGCCCAGAGGCGCGTTCTCGGCGCCACCCTCGGAGGAGCTCGACGTGTCTCCCGAGGAGGAGGGTGCCGTCGTCGAGATCTTCGTCGACGATTGACAGCGCGCGTCACTCGACGTGATCCGTCGAGTCGAGGCGCGCTGGGTCGGCGGGAGGGAGGCTCACGCCGATTCACTCGGCGTGAGGGAGGGTCTGGGGGCAGACCCTCCGCCAAGGAAGGAACAGCGCGAATCAGCTCAACTGATTCGCGCTGTGAGAGCGCGCGTCACTCGACGTGATCCGTCGAAGCGACGCGCGCTGTCACTCCTCCCGCGTCATCGGCCCGAGGCCCCCGTAGCGGCCGCGCTGCTCGACGGTGAGCGCGCGAAGCTCCGCGATCGCGCCGAGCACGGCGGCGCCCTCCGTCGCCGTCCGCGCGTAGTCGGCGCTCGCGCGATCGACCTGGTAGAGCCCGAAGCGCGGCGTGTAGCCGAGCGCCCACTCGAAATTGTCGACGAGGCTCCAGTGGTAGTAGCCGCGGAGGTCGACGCCCGCCGCGCGCAGGCGCCCGACCTGCTCGAGGATGCGGACGACGTTCTCCGCTCGCCGCGCGCCGACGGCGGTCGCGATCCCCGCCTCCGTGATGAGGAGCGGCAGGTGGCGGCTCCCGTAGCGCTCGTGGAAGCCCATGACCACGTCGTAGAGCCCGGGCGCGTACGACTCGTAGCCCATCGTCTCGACCATGAAGCTCGGATCGGCGGGCTCGTCGAGGCACGCGCCCGAGTCGAGGGGCGAGACGCAGGGCGTCGCGCGCAGGAGGGCGAGGATCGCGGGCCGCGCCGTCACGCCCGCGCGGAAGTAGTACTGGAGGCCGAGCCAGTCGAGCGTGCCGGCCCAGTCGGGGCGCGGCTCCTTCTCCGTCGTCGCCGGATCCAGATCGGGATCCCACGTGCCGTCGAGGAGCGCGTCGGGGAGCATGTAGTGGTAGGCGAAGATCAGCCGCTCGGCGGCGGCGACGTCGTCGGGGCGCTCGCTCGGTTGGCCGTTGCGCGTCGGGACCCAGTTCGCGACGTTGAGCGGGATCCCGACCGCCGCGCTCACGCCGTCGCCGTCCGCGTCGAGCGTGTCGTGGGCGTGGATCGCGCGATACATCGCGACGTGCGCGTCGACGAAGGTCTCGACCACCTGGAGAAAGAGCGCCTGGTTCGTGAGCGCCCACGTCCGGCCCGGCGGGAATTGCCCCGCGCCGTAGGCGGCGAAGATGTAATTGACCGGCTCGTTGATCGAGCCCCACTCGTCGACGAGATCCCCGAATTGCTCCGCGAGGAACGCCGCGTGCTCGCGCAGCTCCTCGACGAGCGCTGGGCCCGAGTGTCCGAAGCCGCAGAGCTGCGCCGCGCTCTCGACGCACGTGCTCGGATCGATCCGCGGATCGTCGGCCCAGAGCGGGTTCGAGAAGTGGTGGATCGTCACCATCGGGCGGATCCCGGCGTCGCGCAGCGCCTCGAGCAGCGCGCGGTAGTGCGCGACGGCGTCCATGTCGATCACGTCCCGCTCGGGCTCGATCCGCGCCCACTCGATCGAGAACCGGTAGGCGTCGAGGTGCATCGCCCGAAGGAGGGCGACGTCCTCGATCGCCTTCGTATAGCCTCGGACGGCGTCGCCGACGTACTCCCCGCGGCCGAGCCCGCCCTCGGACGTGGGGGCGGTCCACGCCCACCAGTCGGTGCGCTCGTTCGTCTCTTCGATCTGCGTGGCCGCCGTCGCCGCGCCGAAGCGGAAGCCGCCTCGCCCCGCCTCGCCCACGAGGGGCCCCATCGCTCCGAACGGGATCTCGTCGAGCGGCCCGCCGTCGAGGGGCGCGGCGTCGCGGCCGGCGTCGGACGGCGCGACGAAGGCGTCGGCGATCGCGGCGTCGCCGCCCAGCGCCGCGTCGTCCTCGCGCGGGGGCTCGGCCGGGCAGGCCCCGACGAGGAGCGCGAGCGTGACGGCGAGCGCGGGCTCGCGGAGGCGGAGACCGGTGACGAATGGCGAGAGCGTGCGATGCATGGCTCACCCGAGGGTCGAGAGGAAGCTCTGGAGCTCCGAGAGAGAGTGTCCGTCCTTCGCCCGCGCCGTCACCTCGATGCCGCGGGTGCAGTAGGCGCGCGCCTCGGGCTTCTTGCCCATCTCCGAGGCGAGCTGCGCCGCCATCAGGTAGCTCGGGACGTACTCGGCGTAGCGGTCGATCACCGCGTCGAAGGCCGCGATCGCCTCGTCGTTGCGCCCGAGCGATCGCAGCTCCATCGCGTAGGCGTAGTGGTGGAAGGGATCGGCCGAGCCCTTCGCCAGGAGGAACTCGAGCGTCTCGAGGCGCTTGGTCATGCCGGCTCCAGGACCCCGATGTACGGGAGGTTGCGGTACTTCTCGTCGAAGTCGAGGCCGTAGCCGATCACGAAGACGTCGTCGATCGTGAACCCGAGGTGATCGATCCGCACCGGCACGCGGGTGCGCGCGGGCTTGTGGAGGAGCGCGCAGATCCCCAGGGACGCGGGCCTGCGCGTGCTCAGGTTCTCGAGGAGGTACTTCAGCGTGAGGCCGGTGTCGACGATGTCCTCGACGACGATCACGTGCTTGCCGTCGATCGGCTTCGTCAGGTCGTGGGTGATCTGGACGACGCCGCTCGTCTCGGTGCCCGCGCCGTAGCTGCGACACCCGAAGAAATCGACCGAGAGCGGCAGATCGATCGCGCGCACGAGGTCGGAGGCGAACACGAAGCTCCCCTTCAGCACGGGCACGATCACGAGATCGTGCCCGCGGTGGGCCTCCGTGATGCTCGCGCCCAGCTCTCGTACCCTCGCCCCGACCTGGTTTTCGTCGAACAGCGTCCGGATGCGTGACATCGCGATCGTCTCTCCTCTCACAGGGTGGAACCCAAGCGCTTACGGAGCTCGAGCGCGAGGCTCGAGGCGTGGAACCGGAGCAGATCCTGCGCGAGGCTCGAGCTCGCGAGGTAGCTCGGGAGATCGAGGTCGTCGCGCTCGAGCTGGCGCATCACGTCGAGCGACTGCTCGAGATCGTCCGCGACGAGGAGCGCCACCCGGTTCGCGGCGCTCTGGATGCGCGTCGAGAGGGTCGCGTAGTCGGTGATCGGGCGCTCCGCGTAGCGGATCGCGAGCTCGCCGAGGACGCGTCGGGTCCGCCAGGAGAGCTGCTTCGTGATGCGGCGCGCCTGGTCGTCGAGGACGTCCTCGGACGTGAGGCCCGCGCCGAAGCCGGGGATGCTCGCCCGAACGGCCGAGGCGACGAGGATCTCGAGCTCACGGGGCGTCAGCTTGTGGATCGCGGCGAGCTGCGCGCTCATGAGCGCCTCGACGCGCGCGGCGACGAAGGCTTGGCGCGCCTCCGAGCGCTCGGCGAGCCACGCGGGGGCGAGCACGTACGTCGGCTCCGCCAGCTCGACGGCGAGCCCCCGCCCGCGGACGCGGTGGAGGAAGAGCTCGAAGGGCGGGGAACCGAAGAGCGCGCCGACGGCCTCGAACACGGTGCGGAGCGGGTGGCCGCTCCGCGCGGGGATCCGCTCGCGCAGGCTCGTCCCGTAGGCGTCGAGATCGGCTGGGTAGAGGCGCGGCAGCGCCTCGCCGAGCGCGCCGAGGATCCCGACGATGGGCGCGTCGGGCGTGAGATCAGCGAGCGCGAGGAATGCCTCGAGGGGGATCGGGCCCATGCGCGTGCGCGGCGCCGCCTGCCGCGCCTCGGCGCCGAGCAGCCGGAGCGGCGCGCTGGTGTAGGGCTGCCGCTCCGAGCGCGAGAGCGCGAGCGCGAGCTCGGACCACGCGTCGAGCGAGGTGGGGCCCTCCGCGACGCGCCGCTCCGCGAGGTTCACGGCCTCATGATCGCGCCCCGCGTCGACGAGCCTCCTCAAGAGCGTGCGTCGGAGCTCGGCGTCGTTCGGGTGGCGCTGGTAGCCCTCGTAGAGCGCCGTCGCCGCGTCGTCGGCGCGCCCGAGCTCGCCGTGGAGGATCCGCGCGAGATCGAGGTGCGTCGCGACGCTGCCGCGGCGGTTGCGCAGGTGCTCGCGGAGCGCCTGCACGAGCGCGTGGGTGCGCGCGGGCTTGTCCTCGGGGCTCGACGCGCCGAGCAGCCGCCCGAACGCCTCGCGAGCGGGGCCGCCGGAGCCCTCGATGGCGACCGCGCGGACGGCGGCGCGGAGGGTGAGATCCCGATCGCCGAGCCGCTCCGAGGCGCGCATCACGAGCGCCCACGCGGCGGCCTCGTCGGGCTGATCCCGAGCGCGCTCGGCCCAGCGCAGCGCGACGTCGCGCGCGTCGTCGAAGCGGCCTCGCTGCGCGTGGGCGTCCGCGAGCGCTGCGAGCGCGCGGGGCTCCTCGCGCACCCCGAGCACCTCGAGCAGGTGGCGCTCTGCGCGATCGGGATCGCGGAGCGAGTCGATCGCGAGCAGGCCGGCGCGCAGCCGCGCGTCGAGGCGGCGCGCCGGATCCTCCTCGAGCTCGGCGAGGCGCTCGAGCCGATCGAGGGCCGTCGCCCACTGGCCATCGCGCTCCGCGTAGCTCGCCTGGAGGGTCACCACGTCGACGCTCTCGCCGAGCTTCTGCTCGGCGCGGGCGAGGGTCGCGGTCGCGCCGGACACGTCCTTCAGGACCTCCGCTTGGATCCACGCGATCCGAGCGTACGCGTCGAGGCTCGGGCTCGCCTCGGCGGCGCGTCGGAGCGCGTCGAGCGCGCGGCCTGGCTGCTCGGCCTCGACCAGCCGGCGCACGAGCGCCTCGGCGACGTCGCGACGCGCGGGCGCGAGCACGAGCGCCTGCTCGAGGTGCGAGGCCGCCTCCTCCGGATCGCTCGCCTCGATCGCGTCGGCGGCTCGAAAGAGCAGCTCGGCTCGCGCCGCGTGGTCCGGCTCGAGCGCCGCGGCCGCTCGGAGCGCCTCGGCGAGCCGCTCCTCGGGCTCGCCCTCGGCGCTCTTCACGCGCCCGCGCGCGATCGAGATCGACTCGCCATCGAGGCGCGCCGCCTCGCTGTAGCGCGCGTGCGCTCGCCTGGGATCCTCGGCTCGCCCCCCCAGCCACCCGAGGAGCGAGGCGCGGAGGATCGGGTCGCCGTCCTGGGTCGAGAGCGCCTCGGCGACGCGAACGCGGAGCGCGTCGTCCTCGAGCGCCGTCCCGAGCGCGTCGAGCGCGTCGAGCACGAGGCGATCATCGGGCACGAGCGCGGCCATGGCCTCGAGCGTGTCCCGCAGCGCGCCAGCGTCGGGCCCCCGACCCTCGAGCCGCGCGAGCGCGTAGAGCGCGGCCGCGCGCGCGCGCGGCTCGCCGAAGACGCGAGCCTGTCCCGCGAGCGCGCGAGCGAGCTTCGCGCGGCTCGCTTCGGTCGGCGGCGCGGCGCGGTGGAGATCCTCGAGGCCGAGCCAAGGCGAGAGCGCGGTCGGATCGGTGTCGATTGCCTGCTCGAGCAGGCGCGCGGCCCGGTCCCGATCACCCAGGCGCTCGCTCGCGATCCGCGACGCCTCGACGAGCGCCGCCACGGCCTGCGGACCGCTGCGGCGCGCCGCCTCGCGCTCGAAGAGCTCCGCGAGCGCCTCGTCGCTCCCGAGCTCCGAGAGCAGGCGGATCCGCGCGTCGAGCGCGTCGGGGCGGAGCTGGTCGCTCGCGGCGGCGCGCTCGTACGCGTCGAGCGCGTCCTTCGGGCTCCCGCGCAGCTCCTCGATGAGCCGACCGAGCGAGAGCGCGATGCGCGCCTCACGCGCGGGCTCGCTCGCTCCCTCCCGCGTCCCGCTCGCCTGGGCGCGGCCGATCGCGTCGAGCTCCGCGTCGTAGAGCCGTCGAACGTCCGCGAGCGCGCCTCGCGCTCGGAGCCTGCGCTCGAGCGCGCGCGCGACGGTGTCGTTCGTCGGGTCGAGCTCGAAGGCGCGCCGAGCCCACGCGAGCGCCTCGTCGGCGCGGCCGAGCTTCTCGTCCGCGAGCTCGGCGAGCGAGGACGCGAGCAGCGATCGCGTCGTCGGGTCGCTCGCGTTCTCGAGCTCGCGGCGGCGGACCTCGACGAGGTCGTCCCAGTGGCCGAGGTCGTGGTGGAGGCGGCCGAGGCTCGCGAGGGCGGGGCCGTCGTTCGGTGCGAGCTCGAGGGCTTGGCGGAACCGCGCCGCCGCGGCCTCCGGATCACGGGGCGCGAGCAGCTCGCCCGCGCGCGAGAGGAGCGCGACCCGCCGCGCGACGTCGGTCTCGAGGGAGGCCTCGAGCTCGAGGGCGCGCGCGACGACGTCCGCGCGCTCGGCGCGCTCGCCGACCCGCTCGAGCGCCGCGATCGCCACCCGGTTGTCGCGATCGAGCGTGAGCACCGTCTCGTAGGCGACGATGGCGCGCTCTGGCTCGTCGAGGAGGTCCTCGTGGACGGCGGCGATGGCGAGCCAGAGCGCGACGCGGTGCGCCTGGCTCGGCGCGAGCTCGAGCATCCGGTGGTGCAGCTCCAAGAGCTCGCGATGTCGACCCGCGCGGCGATAGAGCCGCGAGAGCGCATGGAACGAGGGGAGGTGGGTCGGCAGGGCGGTGAGCGCCCGCTGGTGGTTCGTGATCGCGCCCTCGATCGAGCCGAGCCGCCGCTCATAGAGCTCCGCGATGCGGGCGTAGGCGACCGCTCGACGCCGCGGCTCGCGGGTCGCGTTGGCCTCCGAGAGGTGCATTCGAGCGAGATCGTCCCAGCGCTCACGGCTCGCGTAGAGCCGCCCGAGCGCCTGGAGGGTCGGCACGTAGGTGGGGTCGAGCTCGAGCGCGCGCTCGAGCGCGCGGATCGCCGACGCGCCCCCTTCGTCGCTCGCGCCGTCGTAGACGCCAGCGAGGCGGCTCAAGAGGGCGATGCGAGCGCCGGGCGCGCTCGTGTGCTCCACGGCGCGCTCGAGCACCTCGGCGAGAACGCGCCTCTCGCCGTGCGTCTCGAGGAGATCGGCCAGCCGCGCCAGGACCTCGGGGACGAGCTCGTGCGGCGCCTCGCGCTCCGCGAGCCGGAGCAGCGCGATCGCGTCCTCGGGCTGCGCCAGCTCGCGCGCCAGGAGATCGGCGATCCGCTCGCGCAGCCGGGTGCGACGACGCGCGTCGTCCTCGAGCGCGAGCTCGGCCTCGAGCACCTCGCGCAGCCGCTGCGTGCTCCGCGTCGTCGCGGTCTTCGCGGCGAGCGTCCCGGGGCTCGAGAGCGTCGCGCTCGGCCGCGGGAGCGCGCCCGACGACGAGGGGGTCGCCCTCGAGCGCGCGCTCGTGCTCGAGGGCGGCGCCGCGAGCGAGCCGTCCGCGGCCGTCGCGCGGCCCTCCGTCGAGGGGCGCGCGAGCAGGCGCTTGAGCGCGTCGAGCGCCCCGGCCGCGCGCGGATCCGTCTCGAGCGCCATCTGGTAGGCCTCGATCGCCGCGTCGGCGCGGCTCGCGTGCTCGAGCGCGCGAGCTCGACGCGTCCGCAGCTCCGCGCGGAGCCGCGGATCATCCCCGACCGCGTCCTCGAGCGCCTCGAGCCAGCGGGCGAGCTCGAGGTCGCTCGATCCCTCCCAGTCGGCGCGCAGCAGCTCCTTGAGCGCGACCACGTTGCCGCGATCGAGCTCGTGCGCCTGGAGGAAGGCGGCGCGCGCCTCGGCGCGTCGATCGAGCCGATCCTCGAGCAGCGCTCCCTTCGCGATCCAGATCGCCGCGCGCGCGCTCGGCTCGGCGACGAGCCGAGCCTCCGCGTCGAAGAGCGGGAGCGCGTCCTCGAACGCCCGCTCCGCGAGCAAGAGCCGCCGGAGCGCTCGGATCGACGGGAGGAAGCTCGCCGTCGAGGCGAGCGCTCGGCGGTGGAGATCGATCGCGCGGGCGCGGTCCGAGAGGTCGTCCTCGGCGAGGACGGCGGCGTCGAAGTACGCGCGCGCGCGCCGGCCCGGAGTGCTCGCGCGCGCCGCGCGATCGAGCGCCTCCTCGAGCGCGGCGGAGCGCTCGTCGCGGGCGGGGCTCGCCTCGCCGGGAGCGCGCCCGCTCGGCGCCTCGGTCGCGCTCGGCGCCGACGCCTTCGATCGCGACGGACGCGCCGCGCTCGATCCGTCGACCGGCTGACGTCGCGGGCTCGGCCTCGGGGGCGGGAGGCTCGCCGGGCGGACGGGGGGGGGGGAGGCGACCGAGCCGAGCGCTGGCCCGTTCGCTCGCGCCGTCGCCCCTCGGCGCGGTGGGAGCGCCGAGGGGCGCTCGGGCGCCGGCGGACGCACGCTGCTCCCAGCGCGTGTCGGCGCGGCGGGTGGCAGCGCCGCCTGCTCCTCGAGCAGGGCGTCGAGCGCCTCGTCGAGCGCGGGCTCGGGGGCGCTCGTCGTCGACTCCTCGACGTCGTCGAGTTGGACCTCCAAGGTCGGTTCGCGCCGTTCGGAGCTCATCGCCGCGATGATGCCTGTTCTCGTCCCTTCTCCGCCACCATGGACGCGCCCACGAGCCGCGCGCGCGTCCGACATCGGCGCTCACGGCGTGAGGCCGTCGAGCGGATCCGTGCCGTCCCTGATTCGTCGGAGCGCCGCCCAGGGCTCCTCCCTCACGCCGAGTGGATTGGCGTGGGGCTCCGTCCCGACGAGCCAGCGCGCCTCGGCTCGGCGGAGCACGCCGTAGGAGGCGCGCCGTCAGGCCACGAGGTCGAGCGCGAGATCCTGGAGCTGGCTGCGGAGCTTCTGCTTCGCGCGCGCCTCGAGCTGGCGCGCGCGCTCGCGCGAGACGCCGAGCGTGCGGCCGATCGACGCGAGCGAGGCCTCCTCCTCTCGCATGAACCGCTGCTCGACGATGTAGCGCTCGCGAGCGTCGAGCTCGTTCAAGGCGGCGTGGAGCCGGCGGTGCGCGGTGTCCATCGTCTCTCGCTCGACGAGCCGAGCCTCCACGCTCGGCTCGTCGCTCGGGATCGAGTCGAGCAGCGTGGTCGCCGCGTCGGCGCGCGCGGCCTGATCGAGGGAGACGTCCTTCGCGTCGAGGCGCTGGAGCATCTCGTCGATCTTCTCGCTCGTCGTCTCGAAGTGCCGCGCGAGCAGGGCGGTGCGCGTCTCGGCATCGAGGGACATGCCCTCGTAGCGGGCCCGCTCGCGCCGCAGGCGGAAGTAGAGCTTCGAGCGGAGCGGGCCGCTCCCTCCGCCGACGAGGCTCGCGCTGCGAACGACGAGATCGAGGATCATCGCGCGGATCCAGTAGCTCGCGTAGGTCACGAAGCGCGTGCCCCGGTGCGGATCGAATTTCTCGGCGGCGATCATGAGCCCGAGGTTCCCCTCGGCGATGAGATCCCCGAGCCGGATCGCGTACCTCCGGTACTTGAGCGCCACGGCGATGACGAAGCGCACGTTGGCGCGGATGAGCGCCGCGCGCGCCTCGCCGTCTCCCGCGGCCGCCGCGACGGCGAGCCGGTGCTCCTCATCGCGGTCGAGCAAGGGGATTCGCCGAACCTCCTCGATGTATCGGGTGAGCTCCACGTCGTTGGGACCAAAAGACATCGCCGCCTCCATCGAACGAACCGAACGTTACGTTACGGAAGATTTGGCTGCAATCGAAATCGGCTCGCTCGGCTCGTGGGGCGAGCGCGCGGCGGGCGGCGGGAGCGAGGCGGCGAAACGACGAAGAGCCCGCGCGCGGCGGGCTCCTCGTGGATCACGGGCGCTCGGGCCTCAGAAGGAGAAGCTCGAGCCGCAGCCGCAGGTGCTCTTGGCGGTGGGGTTGTTGAACTTGAAGCCCGCGCCGTGGAGGCTCTCGACGTAGTCGATCTCGACGCCCTCGAGGTACTGGCAGCTCATCATGTCGACGTACATGGTGATGCCGCGCGACTCGAACCTCTGATCCAGGTCCGAGACCTCGTCCTCGAAGAAGAGGTCGTAGCTGAAGCCCGAGCAGCCACCGCCGATCACGCGGACGCGCAGCCCTTGATCGCCGAGCCCTTCCGTCTCGCGGATCTCGCGGACCTTCGCCGCGGCGGCCTCGGTGAGGTGGATCCCGGTTCGAGCCGTGGACGATTCGGTGGCGCCCTGCGCCGCGGTGGCGCCCTGCGTCGTGGTGGCGGGCTCGGTCGTCGTGGTCATGCCAATCCTCGGGGCGCGGCGAGACGGCCTCGCTCGCGAACGGGTTCGAGTATAGAGGGCAGCCTCGTGGGTCGCCAGCGCGCGACCCGCCTGGATCGTGAGGGAGGCCGCGCGTGTCGCGCGAGCCTCGAGCCTCGGAGAGGAGAACATGTCGCGTTCGCTCGAAGGTCGCACGGCCCTCGTCACCGGGTCGGGACGTCGCGTCGGAGCCGCCATCGCCCGCGCGCTCGCCCGTGAGGGCATGAACCTCGCGCTCCACTACCACGCGAGCCGCGAGCCCGCCGAGGCGCTGGCCGCCGAGGTGCGCGCCCGCGGCCGCGACGCGCTCGCGATCGGCGGCGATCTCTCCTCGCCCGAGGCGTGCCACGCGGTCGTCGACGCGGCGATCGAGCGCCTCGGCGGGATCGATCTGCTCGTCTCGAGCGCCGCGCGCTTCGATCGCGTGCGCTTCGAGGACGTCGACGAGGCCGCGATCGATCGCGCCTTCGCGCTCAACGTCCGCGCGTCGTTCTCGCTCGTCGCGAGGGCGCGCGAGAGCCTGCGCGCGCGCCGCGGCTCGGTCGTGCTCATCACCTGCACGAGCGCGTCCCTCCCGTACCGCAACTACCTCCCCTACGTCGTCGGCAAGGGCGCGACGCGGCAGCTCATGCGCACGCTCGCGATCGAGCTCGCGCCCGAGATCCGCGTGAACGCGGTCGCGCCCGGCACGGTGCTCGCGCCCGAGTCGATGGATCAGGCGGCGATCGACGCGCTCGCGGCGCGCACGCTCCTCGGGCGCGTCGGGAGCGCCGACGACGTCGCCGAGGCGGTCGTCTACCTCGCCCGCGCCGAGTTCGTGACGGGCCACGAGCTGCTCGTCGACGGCGGCGTCGTGCTCGCGGGAGCCCACTCGGGCGAGGCCTGAGGGACCACCGGATCAGCCGCGCCCGAAGGGCGGCCTGAAGCCTCCGCCGAACATCCCGTCGGTGCCGGCGCCGCCCGGCGCCTTCGCCGCGACCCACCCCTCGGGCAGCGCGCCGTCGCGGAGAAAGCTCGCGAGCCGCTCCGCCGTCGCGGGGTCGAGCGCCCGCTCGAGCTCCGCGTAGAGGACGATCTCCTCCTTCCCGTTGTGCTTCTGGAGCAGGGCGACGAGCGCGTCGAGCGCCTCGTCGAGGCCCGCGCGCGAGCCCGCGTCGAGCTTCGCGTCGATGGCGTCGAGCGCCTCCCAGAGCGCGCCGTGGTCGCGCAGCATCACGAAGACGGCCATCGCGAGGTTGCCCGCGCGGAGCTTTGGAAAGACGAGCTCCTCCTCCGCGTAGATGTGGCGCCGGAGGAGCGCGCTCGCCTCGCGCATCGCGCTCACCTTCGGCTCCTCGCCCGCGAGCGAGGCGCGAAACGTCGCGATGCCGCCATCGATCACATGGTGCTCGGCCTCGAGCAGGCTCTTCGAGTTCATCCTGGGGCTCCTCGGTGACGCGCGCGTCACGCCGAGCATGGGGCGAGCGAGGCGCGATCGACAGGGGGCGCGGCGCCGCGCGCCCCTGCTACCGTTCGCCAGATGGAGAGCGCGCTTCACCCGCCCACCCCGCGCTCGGCGTCCGCCGAGGAGAAGCGCGCCGCGTACGCCCGCGTGCTCGAGAGCCTCGAGCGGCTGCTCGAGGGCGAGGACGATCCGATCGCCGCGATGGCGACCGTCGTGTGCGAGCTCCACCACGGCTTCGAGTCCTTCGACTGGACCGGCTTCTACCGGCACGTCGCGGATCAGTGGCTCGTCATCGGCCCCTACCAGGGAACGCACGGCTGCTTGCGGATCCCGTTCTCGAGCGGCGTCTGTGGGCGCGCGGCGCGGAGCCGGACGACGCAGCTCGTCCCCGACGTGAGCGCCGTCGACGATCACATCGCCTGCAGCGCGAGCAGCCGCTCGGAGATCGTCGTGCCGGTCCTCGCCGGCGCGCGCCTCGTCGCCGTGCTCGACGTCGACTCGAACACGCTCGCGGCCTTCGACGAGGTCGATCGCGAGGGGCTCGAGCGCGTCGTCGCGCGGCTCGCCCCGCTCCTCGCGGGCGGGGCCGATCCGCTCGTCGCCTCGACCCCCACGGACACACGCCGAGGCTGACGCGCGCTCGTCGCCGTGTCGGGCGAGGCAGCGCGGCGCACGCTCTCGAGCTCGGCCTGGCCCGAGAGCTCACGCCCCCGACCGGCCTGACGGCTCACAGCACGAATCAGTTGCCCTGATTCGTGCTGTTCCTTCCTTGGCGGAGGGTCTGTCCCAGACCCTCCCTCACGCCGAGTGAATCGGCGTGAGCCTCCCTCCCGCTGAGCCAGCGCGCCTCGGCGGGGCGGATCACGTCAAGTGCGGCGCGCTGTCAGGGACGGCGGGAGAGGCCCGCGCTCCTGACGATCTGCTCGGTGAAGCTCGCGCGCAGGTAGAAGGCGCGCTTCGCGTGGAGGCTCGGCGCGCCGTCGACGTCGAGGCCGCGCGCCTCGTCGCGCGCGTTGCGGCCCTTGGGGCGGATCTGGAGCGCCTCGCCCTCGTGGGCGCTCACGCCCCCGTAGAGGAGCACCTGCTCGCGCAAGAGCTCGTAGTCGCGCGCGAGGAGCTCCGCCTGCGCGGCGCTCGGCCGCCACGCGAACGCGTGCCCGAAGCGTCGCTCGAGGAAGGGGCGCACGCCGCGCCCCTCGACCGGGAGGAAGAGGACGTGGGCGAGCTTCGCGCGGGCGTGGGAGCGCTCCCAGGCGAGCGCGAGCTCGCTCGGCCCGACGACGGTGACGAAGGTGCTCTCGAGGGGTCGCCCGCGCTCGTCGATCGGGAGCGTCTTGAGCTCGACGCCGCAGGCGAAGTCGGGCCCGGGGCGGGATCCACCCTCGGCCCCGAGCGCGCGCTCGACGAGGTGCCCGATCACGCCCTTGTGGCGCGAGGGCGCGCTCGGCAGCGGGAAGTGGAGCAGGGAGGCGACCTCGCGGACCGAGCGCCCGAGCAGGACGCCCGCTCGCTCGAGGAGCGCGCGCTCGTCATCCCCGGCGAGAGACGCGGGCGCGGCGTCGGCGAGCGGCGGGGTGCGGCTCGCCGGGGCGCTCACGGCAGCGCGCCTCGCTGGGTGGGGTAGCCCTGCTCGATCCACCAGCCGATCCCCTCGTCGAGGATCGCCGAGCGCGTGTGGCCGGCGGCGCGGAGCTGATCGACGACGTGCCCCGAGGCGCCGTGCGGACACGCGCAGTACGCGATGACCCAGGTGCTCGGATCCGTGATGTGCCCGACGAGCTCCTCGGCGGCGTAGAAGGGGAAGGGCGCGGCGCCCGGGATGTGCGCGGCGGCCCAGTCCGAGGTCGCGCGCGCGTCGAGCAGGATGAAGCGCTCGTGGTTCTCGAGCGCGTGCAGCACGTCGATCCCGGGGACGAAGCGATCGTCGCGCGCGACGAACTCCGCGCGCGGCGCCTCGGGGTTGAGGACGAGGTGCTCGAGATCGGGCGGTGGCGGGCCCATCGGCGCGGGTGGTGGGAGCGTGCGGGGCTCGAGCCTGCGCACGAAGACGGTCAGATCGTCGACGTCGACCGAGGAGAGCCGATCGTCCCAGCCCCGCATCGGCGTGCCCGCGCGCCCGCGCGCGATCGTCTCGCGCACGAAGCCGTCGCTCGCCGTGCGGAGGAAGACCTCGGAGTCGAGGCTCGTCGCCGTCACGCCCTCGCCGCTTTCGCCGTGGCACGCGGCGCAGTGCTCGGCGAAGAGCGCTCCGCCGTGCGCGCGATCGCCGCTCACGCTCGAGCCCTCGGTGTCGACGAAGGGGCCCTCGGCGTGCGAGCGAAGAAACGCGATGATCTCGTCGATCGTGCGGTCGTCGAGCGGCCCGCCGTGTCGACGGTGCCACGCCGACATGGGCGTCCCGGCGTGTCCCTCCTCGATCGCCGTGCGGAGGAACCCGTCGCTCGCCACGCGGAGGAAGTCGGGGTTGCCGAGCGCGGGGGCGTTGTCGGCGGCGTAGCCCTCGGCGTCGGCGCCGTGGCAGAGCGCGCAGTAGCGCCCATAGGCCTCGTGCCCGCGCGAGACGGAGGCGTCGTCGAGGGGCCGCTCGGGGGTCGGCGGCGGCGCGCCGGGCTCCGCGGGGGCAGAGCAGCCCGAGAGCGCGAGCGCCACCGCCGCGCAGGCCCCCGCGAGGGGCGCTGCTCGGCGGCTCGACGACGCGCGGCGAGACGGACGGAGCGCGCGCGCCATCAGCTCGCCGGCGTCGCTTCCGCGGGCTTGGGCGCGTCGGGGAGCGAGAGATCGAGGCTGATCTTCGAGCCATCCTCGAGGGCCGCGCGGAGCACCTCGTCCATGCGGCTCACGCCGATGAACTCGAGCTCCTGCTGCACCTCGGCGGGGACCTCCTCGAGATCGGCGACGTTGCGCTCGGGGAGGATGACGCGCTTGATCCCCGCGCGGTGCGCCGCGAGCACCTTCTCCTTGATGCCGCCGACCGGCAGCACCCGCCCGCGCAGCGTGATCTCGCCCGTCATCGCGACGTCCGCGCGCACGCGCAGGCCCGTGAGGAGCGAGACGAGCGCCGTCATCATCGTCACGCCCGCGCTCGGCCCGTCCTTGGGCATGGCGCCCGCGGGGATGTGGATGTGGATGTCGTGCTTGTCGAGGAAGTCCTCGGGGATCTCGAGCTGGTTCGCGCGCGTGCGCACGAAGCTCATCGCCGCCTGCGCCGACTCCTTCATCACGTCGCCGAGCTGGCCCGTGAGCTGGAGCTTGCCCGAGCCGTGCATGCGCGTCGCCTCGATGAAGAGGATCTCGCCGCCGACGCTCGTCCACGCGAGGCCGGTGGCGACGCCCGTCTCGGCGGTGCGCTCGGCGACGTCGCTCACGAAGCGCGGCGGGCCGAGGAAGGGGCGCAGATCGTCCGCGTTGTCGACCTTGAAGGGCCCCGGATCGCCCTCCGCCACCTTCACCGCGAAGCCGCGGATGACGGTCGCGATCTGACGCTCGAGGTTGCGCACGCCCGCCTCGCGCGTGTGGTGGTCGATGACGTCCTCGAGCGCCTTCGTCGTGAAGTCGAGCTGCTCCTTCTTGATCCCGTGCTCCTCGAGCTGCTTCGGCAGGAGGTGGCTCCGCGCGATGTCGAGCTTCTCCTTGCGCGTGTAGCCGGGGATCTCGATGATCTCCATGCGATCGCGGAGCGGCGCGGGGATCGTGTCGCCGACGTTCGCCGTGGCGACGAACATCACCTTCGAGAGATCGTAGGGGATCTCGATGTAGTGATCGGCGAAGGTGTCGTTCTGCTCGGGATCGAGCACCTCGAGGAGGGCCGCCGCGGGATCGCCGCGGAAGTCGTGCCCGACCTTGTCGATCTCGTCGAGCATGAAGACCGGGTTGATCGTGCCGCCCTTCTTCATCCCCTGGATCACCTGGCCGGGGAGCGCGCCGACGTAGGTGCGTCGGTGGCCGCGGATCGCCGCCTCGTCGTGGACGCCGCCGAGCGAGACGCGCACGAATTTGCGGCCGAGCGCGCGCGCGATCGAGCGCCCGAGGGAGGTCTTGCCGACGCCGGGGGGGCCGAGCAGGCAGAGGATCGGGCCCTTCTTGTCGCGCTTGAGCTTGCGGACGGCGAGGTACTCGACGATGCGCTTCTTCACCTTGTCGAGGCCCGAGTGGTCCTCCTCGAGCACCCTGCGGACCTCGGCGATGTCCATGTTGTCCGTGGTCTCCTTCGACCACGGCACGTCGAGGATCCAGTCGATGTAGGTGCGGACGACGGTGTACTCGGCCGAGCCGACCTGCATCGATCGGAGCCGCTTGAGCTGCTTGCGCGCGACCTGCTCGGCCTCGTTCGGCAGGCTCGCCTTCGTGATGCGCTCGTCGAGGACGTCGAGATCGCCCTGATCGCCCTCCTCCTCGCCGAGCTCCTCCTTGATGGCCTTGAGCTGCTGCCGGAGCACGTACTCGCGCTGGTTCTTGCCCATCTCCTCCTTGATCTGGGAGTTGATGCGCTCGCGCATCTTCAGGATCTCGAGCTGCCGCGTGAGCAGCCGGAGGACCTTGCGGATGCGCTCCTTCACGTCGAGCGTCTCGAGGAGCTGCGCCTTCTCGTCGACGGGGGCGTCGAGGTTCGCGGCGACGAGATCCGCGAGCGCGCCGGGCTCCTGCATCGAGTCGACGAGCGAGCCCGCCTCGCGCGGGAGTTCGGGCATCATCTGGATGACCTGCTTCGCGATGTCGCGCAGGCTCATCGCGAGCGCCTCGGTCTCGACGTCCTCGGACCTCGGGACGTCGAGCCGCGAGACGCGCGCCTTCAGGTAGGCGTCGTTGCTCGTCACGCCCTCGAGCCGCACGCGCACGAGGCCCTGGAGGATGAGCGAGTAGTTGCCGCTCGAGTGCTTGAGCGCCTTGAGGACGCGCGCGGCGACGCCGACGGGGAAGAGATCGGCCCCGCTCGGATCGTCGACGTTGGGATCGCGCTGCGAGAAGATCGCGATCACCGGCGAGTCGAGGTTGTCGATATCCTCGACGAGCGCGACGGACTTCTCGCGGCCGACGTCGAAGGGCGCGACCGCCCCCGGAAAGAGCACGGCGTTGCGGATCGGCAGGACCGGGAGCTCGTCCCCGAAGGTGAGGTCCTGATCGATGACTTCGGTGGGCTTGTCGTCTTCGTCGGCCATGTCGTCCTCGGCCCGCCTCTCGGGGCCCGTCGGCTGGGCGGGTCATGCTCGCACGCGGGGCTCGCCTCGCGCACGCCCTGGGCGCGTGTAGCGCGCGAGACGCCATGATTGCCAGGGAAATCGACTCTAGTGGCGGCCCTCGTGGCGAGCAAGCGCGTGCCCCACGCTCGGCGAGGTGTCCGCGCCCGCGGCCCCGCGCGCCGCGGATCGTCGCCGCCGCGCCGCGAGCGCCCCGCCGAGGATGGCGAGCCAGCCGGCGACGCTGAGCGCGAGCGGCCAGCGGGGCGCGCGATAGACGAGCGCGACGTGGCGATCCCCCGGCGGCAAGGGCAGGCTCATGAGGCCGTTGTCCCGCGGCCGCGGGGAGGCGTCGGCGAGGGGCGGCTCGAGCCTCCAGCCGCTCGCGTAGGAGACGGCGAGCTCGACCGTGACCGGCTCCCGCGCCCGCGCCACGTCGAATTCGATCCGCCCATCGTCGTAGACGAAATTCGAGAGGCGCGCGCCCGGCGACGCGGTGCGGATCATCCCGGGGTTGGGGCGCCGCAGGATCGTGAAGGACCCGATCCGCGCGAGCTCTCGGTACGACGGGGTCCAGCGCCGCATCACCTCCGCCGCGCGCGGCTCGGTGAGGACGACGAGCTCCGCGCCGAGGTCGTTCAGGCGCCGATCGATGATCGCGCGGGTGGCGTCGCTCACGCGCTCGCCGACGAGCGGGCCCGCGAAATTCGTGAGCCAGCGATCCGTCGGGAAGGGGACGAGGGAGTAGTAGCTGCCGACGGCGCGCACCCCGGCCCGCGAAGGGAGCAGCGCGAGCGGGTGGCCGTTGTTGAGCGGCGGGGGCGCCGTGCCCTGCGTGTTCTGGACGTAGACGCGGCCCTCGAGGCTCGGCGCGAGCGCCGCGACCTCGCGGTAGACGGCGTCGATCTCCGCGTAGCCGACGTGCGCCCTCGGCGGGATGGTGAGCTGGAGCAGGTGGCTCCGCTGATAGGCCCACCCGAGGCAGAGCGCCCCGACGGCGAGCGTCGCTGCGAGGGCGCGCTTGGGCTCGAGGCGGAGCTGCGCGAAGAGATCCACCGCGGGGAAGAGCAGGAGCGCGCGGACGACGACCATGATCCGCCAGGGGATCGGCCCGAAGACCTCGCGGTGCTCCATCGTGGCGACGCGCGAGACGACGAGGAGGACGAGGAGCATCGTCCCGACCGAGGTCGCGAGGAGCGCGCGCGCTCGCGGCTCGAGGCGCGAGAGGCGCAAGAACGAGAGCGCGGCGAGGACGAGGAGGATCAGGTCCGGGAGCTCCGCGCGCCCCGCGCGGACGACGGAGATCGGGTCGATCGACGCCTCGAGGAAGGGGCGGAAGAAGATTTGGAAGTTGGGCCAGCCGCTCTGGACGACGGGCTCGATGTCGCTCGTGCCGATCGTGAGCATCGCCTGGAGCCAGTAGGCCGCGCTGGCGATCGCGCCGAGCGCGCACGCGATCGCGACGCCGAGCGCCGCGCGGCGCTCCTCGCGCCCGAGCGCGACGAGGCTCGCCGTGCGCACGAGCACGAGCGCGACGACCGCGTGGATCGCGAACGTGTGGGTGAGCCCGATCAGCGCGACGAGCGCGGCGATCTGCGCGCCGATCCGCGCGTCGAGGGGCTCGTGGAGCCGATCGGCGAGCAGGAGGAAGAACGCCACCGCGAGGCCGAAGGTCCACATCCCCGAGAGCACGCCGCTCGGCCCCGAGACGAGCAGGCTCTGGGTCTGGACGAGGACCGCGACGCCGAGCGCGAAGGGCGGCGCGACCCGCCGACGCGCCACCTCGAGGGCGACGAGCCCGAGGACGATCTCGCTCGCGGTGACGAAGCTCGTGTAGGCGATCCACGCCGGCGCGCCGAGCCGCACGACGAGCGCGAGCAGGCCGTAGAAGAGCGGCGAGTGCAGCGATCCGAGCGGGAAGCCGGCGAACGCGACGTCGCTCCAGCCGCTCGTGTGGGCGGCGAGATCGAGCGCCTCTTGGATGTGCGGCGCGTGATCCCCGTGCACGAGCCAGCCGCCGCTCCAGATGGGGAGCGTGATCCACGACGAGACGACCACCGAGACGACGCGCGCGAGCCAGCTCGAGGGATCGCGCCGCAGCGTTGTCGGGATCGGGATCATCGTCGGCTCGGTCCGGTGGCGAGCCTATCCTGGGCTCGCGCCGAGGCGCGCGTAGCATCGAGGCGGCGCGCGCGCATCACCTGCGCGCCCGGGCGTGACGGCTCACGGGGCTCGGCTCGCGGGCGCCGCGGGCTCGAGCCGGAGGGTCCGGGTCGGGGCGTCGTACTCGAAGAGCTCGGCGTAGCGCCCCCACCGGATGAGCGTGTCGAGCTGCCTCTCGGCCTCGGTGGGCGAGAAGTCGAGCTGGATCGCCGCCTCCGCGACGTGCCGCTCGACCGATCGCGTCTCCGAGGCCTCGAGCAGCCCGAGCAGCCACCGCGCGATGGGGAGCCGCTCGACGCGCGAGCGAAACAGCGTCTTGCGCTCGAGGATGTCAGCGTGGGCGAAGCGCGCGCCGAGCGCCTCGAGGCGGACGTCGCCCTCCTGGACGTGTAGGAACCCCAGCAATTCACCGGCGTCCGTGAGATCGAGGAGGTGATCGGAGTCGAGCCGGAGGTCGGCGGCGAGGCGGAAGAGATCCTCGTCGCCCTTCGCCTGGGCCGCGAGGTGCTCGAGGAGCCCCAGGAGGGCGGCGAGGCTGACCGTCGGCAGGGCGCGCAGCCGCCCGGGCTCGCCCGGCGCGGCGCCGAGCTCGACGTGCTCGGGCTGCGTCTGGCCCGCGAGCAGGGCGTAGACGCGATCGACGAGCGCGGAGAAGCTCGGATCGCGGCGCGCGCGCGGCCGCGGGAGCGCGACGTCGAGCGAGGCGATGAGGCGCCCCGGCCGCTTCTGCATCACGACGATGCGATCGGCCATCAGCACCGCCTCCTCGATGTTGTGCGTGACCATGAGGATGGCGCGCGTGCTCGTCGCGCGCGCGCTCCAGAGCTCGAGCAGCTCGTTGCGCAGCGTCTCGCTGCTCAGGACGTCGAGCGCGGAGAACGACTCGTCGAGGCAGAGCATCTCGGGCTCCACCGCGAGCGCCCGCGCGAAGCCCGCCTTCTGCCGCATCCCGCCCGAGAGCTCGCGCGGGTACGCCGACTCGAAGCCGTCGAGGCCGACCCGATCGAGCGCGGCGAGCGCGCGCCGCGTCCGCTCCTTCGCGGGCAGGCGCAGCGCCTCGAGCGCGACCTCGACGTTCCGCTGCACCGTGAGCCACGGGAAGAGGGCGAAGGTCTGAAAGACGATCGACGCCTTCGGGTTCACGCCGAGCGTGCGCGCGCCTCGATACCAGACCTCGCCGCGCGTCGGGCGCTGGAGCCCCGTCGCGATGCGCAGGAGCGTGCTCTTGCCGCAGCCCGAGGGGCCGAGCAGCGCGAGGAGCTCGCCGTCGCGGAGGCTCAGCGAGATGTCCTCGAGCGCGACGAAGGGGCGCTCCCTCGGTCCATATTCCTGGGTGACGTGCCGAAGCTCGAGGAGGGTCTCGGGTGCGGTCATGGCGGCTCCGACGGCGCGCGATCATTCCATGCGGTAGCGGCGCTCCGCGAGCCGGTAGAGCGGTCGCCAGAGCAGCCGGTTGATCGAGGTGACGGCCGCGATCATCGCGAGGGTCCCCGCGAGCAGGAGCGGGTAGTTCCCCTCGGCCGCCGCGCGCGCGATCACCGCGCCGAGCCCGACGCTCGAGCGCGTCTCGCCGTCGAATTGGAGGTACTCCGCGACGATGCTCGCGTTCCACGCGCCTCCGGACGCGGTGATCGCGCCCGTGACGAGGAACGGGAAGATCGCGGGGAGGGTCAGCGTGCGAAAACGCGCGAGCCCCCGCAGGCCGATCATCGTCGAGGTGTAGCGCAGGTCCTCGGGGATCGCCGCGGCGCCGCCGATCACGTTGAAGAGGATGTACCAGATCGTGCCCATCAGCATGAGCAGGATCGCCGCGAGCTCGAGGCCGAGGGGCCACGTCAGCATCGTCGCGAGGAGGATGGGGAAGAGCGCCGTCGCGGGGACCGACGCGACGATCTGCACGATCGGCTGGAGCACCGCCGCGAGGCGTCGGTGCGTGCCGATGGCGACGCCGAGCGGCACCGCGAGCAGGCACGCCAGGGCGAGCGTCGCGAAGACGCGGAGGCTCGTCGCCAAGAGACCGACGCCGACCTCGAGCCACGCGTCGCCCGAGAGCTCGAGCAGCAGGCGCGTCGCGCCGATCACGCCGACGGCGAGCGCGACCGCGCCGAGGGCGCCGGCTGCCCCGAGGGCGATCGTGCGCGCGCCGTGTCGGCCGCGCGAGCGGGCCCCCTCCGAGGGCGCGGGGCCGCGCGCGATCGCGTCACCGACGCGGTCGAGCGCCGCCCGGCCCAGGGCGAAGATCCGCGCGGCGAGGCGCGAGGCGCGCAAGGTCGAGAGGAACCACGACGTCGGGGCCGCGTCGCTCGCGACCATCGTGAGCTTGAAGCGATCGGCCCACGCGAGGAGCGGCCGCCAGACGAGCTGATCGAGCAGGACGACCACGAGGACGAGCGCGAGGACGCCGAGCGCCACCGCGCGGACGTCGCCCCGCTCGGCGGCCGCGTGCAGGTAGGAGCCGAGCCCAGGGAGCCGGAAGTCGCGCTCGCCGACGGTGAAGCTCTCGGCAGCCATCAGGAAGAACCAGCCCCCCGCCCAGCTCATCATGCTGTTCCACACGAGGGCGATCGCGGCGTGGGGCAGCTCGAGGGTGCGAAAGCGCAGCCACCCCCCGAACCGGAACGTGCGCGTCGCCTCGTGGAGCTCCGTGGGCTCCGTCTTCAGCGCCTGGAACCACGCGAACGTCATGTTCCAGGCCTGGCTCGTGAAGAGGAGCACGATCGCCGCGAGCTCGGCGCCGATCCGCTCGGGAAAGACCGCGACGAGCGCGAGCAGGACGACGGGGAGGAAGGAGAGGATCGGCACGCTCTGGAGGACGTCGAGGAGCGGCATGAGGACGCGCTCGGCGAGCGCGCTCCTCGCCGCGAGCAGCCCGTAGATCAGCGTGAAGCCGAGCGAGAGGACGTACGCGGCGCTCATCCGCCCGAGCGAGCGGAGGGCGTAGGGGAAGAGCGCGGCGGGCGCGAGCTCGATGCGCTCGGCGCTCACGTCGAGGGGGCTCCGCATCGCGAGGGTGACGCCCGCGAAGAGCAGCGCGGCGACCACGGCGACGAGGAGCGCGTCACCCCAGAGCGGTGCGCGCTCGAGCCGGCGTCGAGCCTCGGTGGGGACGCCACCCGTCATTCGACCTCGCCTCCCTCGACCCCGCGCTGTCAGCCGAGCGCGCGGAGCGCGGCGCTCACCGCGATCCCGGGCTCCACGCGGTGCCCGACGCGACCGAGCGCGCGCTCGATCGCCGCCAGGGTCGCGAGGATCTCGGCGTTGCCATGCGCGCCCATGTGGCCCACGCGGAAGTAGCTCGCGCGGAAGTCTGGGTGGAGGCCGGTCGCGATGGTGACGCCCTCTTCACCCACCGCGCCGACGAGCGAGGCGTCCACGCCCCTCGGGTAGTACACGGCGGAGAGGGTCGAGGCGGCCAGCTCCTCGCGCGTCGGGACGAGCGCGAGGGCGAGCGCCCCGAGCCCCGCGCGAAAGGCGCGCGCGAGCCGGGCGTGCCGCGCGACGCGGGCCTCCATCCCCTCGCGCAGGATCGCCGCGAGGCTCGCGTCGAGGGCGGTGACGAGCGGCACCGCGGGCGTCGCGAAGTAGGAGGGCTTGCGCGCCTCGTACGCCTGCATGATCGGCAGCCACTCGAGCCAGTCGAGGTAGAGCGAGGCGGGCGCGAGCCTCTTCGCGCGTCGGCGCTCGAGCGCCGCCTCCGAGGCCGTGAGGAGCGCGAGGCCCGCGGGCGCGCCGATGGCCTTCTGGCTCGCGGTGAGCACCACGTCGAGGCCCCAGGCGTCCTGCCGCACGTCCTCGCCCGCCGCGCTGCAGACGGCGTCGAGGACGACGAGCGCGCCGTGCGCCTTCGCGACCCTCGCGATGGGCTCGGGATCGACGCGGACGCCCGTCGAGGTGTCGACGTGGGTGATCGTGACGACGCGCGGCCTCGCCGCCTCGAGCGCGCGCTCGATCGCCTCGAGGCTCGGCGCCTCGCCCGGCGCGGCGCTCACGCGCGTGACGGCCGCGCCGAGCCGCTCGAGGATCCGGGCCATGCGCGCGCCGAAGAAGCCCGTGTCGACGACGAGCGCCGCGTCGCCCGGATCGACGAGGTTCACGACGGCCACCTCCATCGCGAGCGTGCCGCTCCCGGCGAGGATGAAGGGCTGGGCCCGCTCGGCCGAGAGCGCCGCGCGCAGCGCGACGAGCGCGCGCCCCATCGCGTCGAGGAAGTCGGGCGCGACGTGGCTCCGGCTCGGCTCGCTCAGCCTCGCGAGGACGGGCGGCTCGAGCCCGATGGGGCCGGGGATCATCAAGAGGCGCTGCTCGCTCATGGCGCGCGAGCGTGGCCCACGCGCGCCCAGGCGTCACCCCGACGCGCCGGGTCGGCGTGGTGATCGACACCGGCGCGACGGAGGTCCCGAGCGCGCTCCGCGTTGACGCGTCGCCCGAGGGCTGGGAGAGAGTCGCCCTCGTCGCTCGAGGCCGAAGGCTCGTTCGCGTGGGGAGAGAGAAGAGATGCGCTCGATTCGCTTGGGTACGGTTCTGTTCGCGGGCCTGCTGACCCTCGGCTGCGGAGGGCCCGACTGCCCGGAGGGCACGGTCGCCTCCGAGGGGCGCTGCGTCGCCGCCTCGCGCGACGCCGCGGGCCTCGACGCCGGGCCGCTCCCCGACGGCGCGGACACGACGAGCGACGCGTCGCTCGCCGACTGTCGGACCACCGGCTGCGCCGAGCCCTCGACGCCCGTCTGCGACACGACGACCGGCGCGTGCGTCGCGTGCCTGAGCGGCGCGGACTGTGGCGCGGGTACGCCGTTCTGCACCGACGGGCACCTTTGTGTCGCGTGCCGCGACGCGAGCGACTGCTCGGCGGATCGGCCCGCGTGCGACGGCGGGAGCTGCCGCGGGTGCCTCGAGACGGACTGCTCCCCCGACGAGTTCGCGCGCTGGTTCATCGAGCTGAATTGCCAGCACGGCGCGGAGCATGAAGAGGGTTCCGATATCGGCGACAGCTTCGAGGCGCTCTTCTGTGGCGGTCGGTTCGAGTCGGTGTCGATCTTCGGCCGCATGGTCGGCGTACTTCGGCGCGGCGAGGTCACCGTGGACAGGGACCGCGCGTCGGGCTGCAGCGAGCGCGACGTCGCCAGCGCCCTGCTGGGCGACTCGCCTTGCGCCGTCGCCTGGCGAGGGACGCTCGCGGACGGCGCGAGCTGTCCCTTCTCCGAGACCTGCGTGAGCGGCTACTGCGCGATGTCGAGCGCCTGCTCCGGCGTGTGCGCGCCGAGGGTCGCGGCCGGCGGGGCGTGCGCGGACCCAGACGCGTGCGCCGAGGGGCTCGTCTGCGCGGGTGGCCACTGCGAGGCGCCGCGCGCCGAGGGGGCGAGCTGCGCAGGCGATGGGGTCGTGTGCGCCGAGGGGCTCTACTGCGACACGTCCCGCGTCTGCCGCCCGAGGCGCGGCGAGGGCGAGGCCTGCAGCTACGCGATCCCCTGCACCGTCGGCCTCGAGTGCGTGGCGTCCGTCTGCCGAGGCCTCCCCACCGAGGGCGAGGCGTGCCGCCCAGACTACAGCTCGCCGCGCTGCGCGGACGGGCTCCGATGCGCGGCCGACGTCTGCCGGCGCCCGAAGGCGCTCGGGGCCGGCTGCGCCTCCTCGAGCGAGTGTCCCTTCGGCGCGCGCTGCCAAGCGGGCTTCTGCCGAGCGGTCCTCCACACTGGCGATCTCTGTGACGCGAGCCTGCCCTGCCCCCACGGTCAGGGCTGCATCGGCTCCTCGTGTCGTCCGCTCCCCGACGTCGGCGACGCCTGCGACGCGGCGATCGGCTGCCTGCGCGGCCGCTGCGCGAGCGGCCGCTGCGAGAACCTCGAGGCGGGCGCGACGTGCGCGCCGTCGCGCTTCGTCTTCGACTTCTTCGATCCTTGCGGCTCCCTCTCGTCGTGCGCGGAGATCTCGCCCGGCACCTGGCAGTGCCGGCTGGAGGGCGGCCCCGGCTCGAGCTGCGGCGGGTCGAACCCGCCCTGTCGCGCCCCGGACCTCGACTGCGACTACGACACTCTCACATGCACGGTGGGCTGCGGCGGCTGACGGCGCGGGTCACGCGGCGGCTCCTTCGACGATCGCTCGCGAGGACGCCGCGATCGGCGCGCGTCCTCGTTCGCGCGAGGCCGCCAGAGCCTCTGCGGCCTCCTGCACGTGAAGCGCGAAGGACCTTCCTTGCCGGAGAGTGTGAATTCTCTCGGTAGCGGCGGCCCTGGATCGGAACCGGATTGACAAGCGGAGAACGCTTCAGTACCCCCGAGACCATCGGCGCGGTGGCACAGCCTTCGATGGAGGGCGCTCACCTCGCTCGGTGATGGGCTGTTTCATCGAAAGGGGTACGAGAATGAATAGACGGTACGGTCGTGCAACGCTGCCGCTCGTCGGCGCCGCGCTCGCGGTGTCACTGGGTGGTTGCCCCGGTCCGAGTCCGGAAGAGGCCGATGCCTTCGTCAACTTGCCGGACGCGACGGTGACCGACGCGGGCCCGAGGCCGGAGGCCGACCTCGCGTTCACGCCGCTGCTCGGCAGCTTCGGCGACGTGGTCATTGGCTCCTCGAGCGCCGCGCAGGAGTTCACCGTCCGCAACAGCGGCACCGGCCCGAGCACCGCGCTGAACGTGTCCTTGAGCGGCGCGTCCGCGACCTCCTTCTCGATCGGCGCGAACTCCTGCGCGGGGGCTCGCCTCGACGCGGGCGACACGTGCACGTTCTCGATCACCTTCCGGCCCTCCGCCGAGGGGAGCGCCTCCGCGAGCGTCACGGTCACCGACGGCTCGCACACGGTCATTGGCACCCTCGAGGGCAACGGCCTCACCGACGCCGGTCTCTCGATCTCCCCGACGCCGTACAACTTCGGCTCGGTGACGCTCGGTGCCGCCGGCGCCACGCACACCTTCACCGTCCAGAACACGGGCGATTCGCCGAGCGGTGAGCTCCTCACGTCGATCACGGGCCTCGACGCCACGCAGTTCGTGATCGGCGCCGACGACTGCGCGGGCGAGACGCTCGCGGCGGGCGCGAGCTGCACCGTCGAGGTCCGCTACGCGCCGAGCGCGGCGGGCACGCACAGCGGCAGCCTCAGCGTCACCTCGAGCCCGGGCGGCACGGTGACGGCGGCCCTCCAGGGCGCGGCCGTCGCGCCGGCGAGCCTGCGCCTCACGCCGACGTCGCAGAGCTTCGGCTCGGTCGTGACGGGCAGCTCGAGCGCCGACGTGACGTTCACCCTGCGCAACGCGGGCGGCATCGCGACGGGCACGATCTCGCAGTCGCTGACCGGCGCGAACGCGTCCGAGTTCCGCGTCGTGACGAGCACGTGCGCGGGCGCGCCGCTCGACGGGGGCGACACCTGCACGGTGGTCGTCCGCTTCTCGCCGAGCTCCGCCGGCACGAAGGCCGCCTCGCTCGAGCTCACGGACGGGACGCTGACCGCCTCGGCCGCGCTCGACGGCGAGGGGCTCGCGCCCGGCAACATCACGATCGATCCGACGACCCGCGACTTCGGCACCTCGGCGGTCGGCACCGCGATCGGCGCGACCACCTTCACGATCCGCAACTCGGGCTCGACCCCGACCGGCGTCCTCACGGCCGCCGTCGCTGGCGCGAACCCGGCCGACTTCCCCTTCGTCGGCTCGGGTGACGGCTGCTCGGGCTCGACGCTCGCGGCGGGCGCGACGTGCACCGTCGCCGTCCAGTTCCAGCCGAGCGCGGCGGGACCCCGCGGGGCCACGCTGCGCGTGCAGGGCACCCCGGGCGGCTCGGTCACCGCGGCGCTCTCGGGCACCGGCGAGGCCGCGGCGGCCATCCGCGTCGCGCCGACCTCCGTCGACTTCGGCTCCGTCGCGACGGGCCGGAGCAGCTCGGATCGCTCCTTCACCATCAGCAACGCCGGCACGGCCTCGACCTCCGTGCCCACGGTCGAGCTCCGCGGCGTCCAGGCCACGCAGTTCTCCATCGTGAGCAACGGCTGCACGAGCGCCCTCGCGGGCGGCACGGACTGCACCGTCACCGTCCGCTTCAGCCCGACCTCGCTCGGCCTCAAGACGGCGACGCTCAACGTGAGCGCCACGACGGGGGGCAGCGGCTCGGCCGACATCTCCGGCACCGGCATCACCCCCGCCGCGCTGTCGATCAACCCGACGACGTCGTCGTTCGGGAACGTGGTCGAGACGGAGTCGGCGACGCGCACGTTCACCCTCTCCAACAGCGGAGCCGACACGACGGGCACGCTCACCGCGGGCATCTCGGGCGCCGCCGCCTCGGACTTCACGATCGTCGCGAACACCTGCACGACCCTCACGTCGAGCGCGAGCTGCCAGATCGACGTGCGCTTCGCCCCCTCGACGCAGGGCCTGCGCGCGGCGACCCTCACCGTCTCGGGCTCTCCCGGCGGGACGGTGACCGCCGCGCTCGACGGCACCGGCACCCCGGATATCGAGATCACCCCGGCGACCGGCGACTCGTTCGACTTCGGCGATGTCCGCGTCGGCGACAGCGCGTCCATGGACTACCGGATCACGAACCGAACGAGCCGCGAGCTCACCTCGTTCGCCATCACGTCGCCGTCGGCGGCGCCGACGACGTCCGAGTTCGTCCGCGCGAATCGGCCACTCTTCACCGCCTGCGGTGCGAGCTTGGCGGCGGGCGCGAGCTGTTGGGTCCGCGTCACCTTCTCTCCGACGGGCTCGGCGGGTCCGCGCTCGGTCGCGCTCTCGGCGACGGGCTCGGGCGGCTCGAGCGAGACCCAGACCCTCATGGGCAACGCGGTCGGCGCGGTGCGCTTCACGCAGTGGCAGATCGGGACGGGCCCGTCCTCGACGACGTTCCCCGCCGCGTTCGGGAACCGGACGATCGGCGGCTACACGGACGTGGTGCTGACGGTCAGGAATGATAACTCGACCCCCAGCCCCCGGATCTCGACCAGCGCCTCGTTCTCGGGCGACATGAGCATCCAGGCGGACGGCTGCACCGGGCGGACGCTGACGGGGTCTGGGCCCGGCCGCACTTGCACCATCACCGTCCGCTTCTACCCGCGGACGGCCGCGGCGGCGAGCGGCACGGTGACGATCTCCTACGGGTCGAACTCGGCCTCCGCGGAGATCACCGGGACGGGCATCCCGGGCGCCTCCCTCGTGGTCACCGGCAGCGGCGACTTCGGGACGGTCCTCGGGCGCACCTCGCAGACGCGCACCTTCACCGTGACGAACCCCGGCGCGGTGCCGACCTCGAGCAACCTCGCGTTCTCGCTCCCGGGCGCCCCCACCGGCTACACCATCGTGACCGGCACGGGCGGCGGGACGTGCGTGACGAGCGCGCCGCTCGCGGCGGGCGCGAGCTGCACGATCGTCGTGCGCTTCGATGCCCTGCCGGCGTACAACGTCCTGACGGGCTTCTCCTACGACGGAACCCTCGCGGTGAGCGCGGGATCGCCGTCCGCGAACACCGCCTTGACGGCTCGAGTCGGCGCGCACCTCGCGGTGACGCCCGCGACCGGGAGCTTCGCCACCGGCGCGGGGACGACGAGCGCGGCTCAGACGTTCACCGTCCGGAACAACGGCTCGACCGCGACCGCGGCGATCGCCGTCTCGCTGGGCGGGGCTGATCCCGCGACGTTCACCTCCTCGCACGCCTGCACGACGCTCCCGGCGGACGGCACGTGCACGGTCACCGTCGACTACCGGCCTTCCTCGAGCTCTGGTGGGTCGAACCACGCCGCGACCCTCGCGGTCAGCGAGGGCGGGATCGGGAGCGGCCAGGCCGGCTACGCCAGCGCGGCGCTCACGGGCCAGTCGCGCCGACCCGCGAACCTCGAGGCGACGCTGCCCTACACCACCTCCGGCTCGCCGTTCGACTTCGGATCGGTGCTGGTCGGCAGCAATTCCGGGCTCGCCTCTTTCACGTTCCGCAACCCCGGCGACTTCGCGACGGGCACGCTCTCGCTGACGGTGCCTGCGCACTTCGCGGTCGGCACCAATGGCTGCAGCGGGACGCTCGCCGCGGGCGCGTCGTGCACCGTGACGCTTCGGTTCAGCCCGAGCGCGTCCGGGTCGCAGAGCGGTTCGCTGACGCTCAGGCAGGGCACCGTCCTCAGCGCCTCGCACCCCGTCATCGGGACGGGGCTCTCGTCGGCGCAGGCCCTCTCGATCAGCCCGTCTCCCTACTACTTCGGTGAGAGCCCGGTCGGCACCGCGCGGCCGGCGCAGACCTTCACCGTGACGAACACGAGCGCCTCGGCCGTCGCGCTCGGGACGGCACCGTCCTGCGCCGGCGGTGCTTGCGGGTCGTTCACCATCTCCGCGGGCACCTGCACGGGATCGCTCGCCGCGGGGGCGAACTGCACCTTCAGCGCGACCTTCAACCCCGACGCCACTGGGCTTCGGCAGGGGAGCCTCGGGTGGTCGGGCTCTGGCACCGTCCCGGTGTCGGGGATCGGCCTGACCGCGGCGGCGCTCGCGCTCTCGACGGGCATCCACGCCTTCGGTGACCAGGTGGTCGGCACGACGTCCACCCCGTTCGTGTTCACGATCACGAACACGGGCGGCGTGCCCACCACGGCCACGCCGACGGCGGCGCTGGGCGGCGCGGATCCGGGTCAGTTCGCGATCGGCGCGAGCACCTGCTCCGGGGCGCTCGCGGGCGGAGCGTCGTGCACCTTCGAGGTGACCTTCCGGCCGACGGCGGCTGGAAATCGCGCGGCGACCTTCACCGTGACCGCCGGCTCGCTCTCGCAGACCGCCACCCTGAGCGGTCGAGGCCTCGCGGCCGCGCTCCTCGGCATCAGCCCGAGCGCGCCGCAGACCTGCGCGGATCACTACGCCGGCGGCAGCTTCGCGTGCACGTCCTACACCGTCTCGAACAACGGCGGATCGGACGCGACCAACCTGAGCCTCGCGCTCACGGGTGACTTCGCGTTTGGCTCGTCGACGTGCACGGTGGGTGGCAGCTTGGCGCCGAGCGGCACCTGCACCGTCGCTGTCCTCCACACCCCGCAGACCGTCGGTGCCGACTCTGGCACGCTGACGGTCGGCGCCACGGGTATCGCGTCGGTCACCGGCACGATCTCGTCGGCGGGCATCTCGGCGCTCACCTCGTCGGCTGCCCCCACCGGCTGGACGGCGCCGATCGACGGTAGCTCGTTCCAGACGATCACCATCACCAACCAGAGCGCCTCGACGGTGGCGACGGGCGTCCTGACCGCGGCCATCTCGGGCACGAACGCCGCGGACTTCGACATCGAGGCGAACACTTGCCTCGGCGTGTCGTTGGCGGCTGGCGGCACGTGCTCGATCACCGTGCGGTTCGTCCCGCCGGCGCTCGGTGCGCGCACCGCGACGCTGACCGTCACGGACGGTACGGCGGAGAAGCAGGTCTCGATCGCGCTGAGCGCGACGGGCGTGGCCGCTCCGGGCTGACCCACGAAAGGGAGCGGACCCTCGAGGCTCGCTCCACAGCTCCGCGCGACGCGCGGGCATGACTCGACGGCCCCCGATCTCCTCGCAGGAGGTTGGGGGCTCGTCCTTTCCCGAGGCGTCGGCTCCGAGGGTGGCCCGCGTCTCTCGCCCCGAGCCTGCTCGGCTCGGAGCGAGACGCCTCGATGCGCGAACACCTCGTCGCCCCTCCGCGCGGTGTCCCAAGAGCTCCGCCGACGACCCCTTTCCGGACGCCCCGTGCGCCGTGATGTCGAGGCGCGATCGCGCCTCGATGCGATACCTTCGAGCTCCACGGCGTCGCTCGAGCTCGACCCGCATCCTCGACATGAAATTCCTCCACGCCGCCGATCTCCACCTCGACAGCCCCCTAAGAGGGCTCGAGCGTCACGGCGACGACACGCCGAACGACGCGATCCGAGGCGCGAGCCGCCGCGCGTTCGACGCGCTCGTGCGGCTCGCGATCGACGAGCAGGTGTCCTTCGTCCTCGTCGCCGGCGATCTCTACGACGGCACCTGGCGCGACGTCGGCTCGGCGAGCTTCCTCGCGAAGAAGCTGGGCGAGCTCGAGCGCGCGGGGATCCGCGTCTTCGCGGTGCTCGGCAACCACGACGCGGAGAGCCGCCTCCTCGACGCGATCGAGCGGCGCTCGAACCTCACCGTCTTCCCTTCGGACGCGCCTCGCACCGAGCGCCTCGAGGCGCTGGGCGTCGCGCTCCACGGCCAGAGCTTTGGCGCGCGCGAGGTTATGGAGAACCTCGCCGCGGGCTACCCCGCGCGCGTCGAGGGGATGCTCAACGTGGGGCTGCTCCACACGAGCCTCGACGGTCGGCCCGGGCATCAGCCCTACGCCCCGTGCACCCTCGCGGATCTCGAGGCGCGCGGCTACGACTACTGGGCCCTCGGGCACGTCCACGGCCGAGAGATCGTGCGGGCTGGCGATCCCTGGGTCGTCTTTCCGGGCTGCCTCCAAGGGCGACACGCCCGCGAGGTGGGTCCCAAGGGAGCGACCCTCGTCACGGTCGAGCACGGCCGCGTGGAGCGCGTCGAGGAGCGCGTGCTCGACGTCGTCCGGTGGGCGCGCTGCGACGTCGACGTCGGCGGGCTCGAGGATCTCGGCGACGTGATCTCCGCCGGGCTCGAGGCGATCGCGCGCGCGGTCGAGGAAGCGCGCGACGCGGGCCGGCCGGAGCTGCTCGCCGGCCGTCTGCGCTTCGTGGGGCGCACGAAGCTCGACGCGGCGCTGCGCGCCGATCCCCTGCGGCTCCGCGCGCGGATCCTCGACGACGTCGCGGCGCGCTTCCCCGATCGCGCGTGGGTCGAGAAGGTCGAGCTCGCGAC
Source organism: Sandaracinaceae bacterium (assembly GCA_039809495.1). Lineage (GTDB taxonomy): Bacteria > Myxococcota_A > Polyangia > Polyangiales > Sandaracinaceae > JAFLCL01. The sequence goes on along the minus strand of JBDHVC010000011.1, from coordinate 2,256 downwards.
CGAGCCCTGGGTCGATCGCGCGAGCCTCCTCGCGGGTGAAGGCCCGCTCCCCGAGCTGCTCCGCTCGATCGGCGCGATCACCTCGCTCGACGAGGCGCGCGCGCGCATCGGCCCCTTCGACGAGTGGCTCGCGCCGCTCGCCAAGCAGCTCGCGAAGTCCGCGGGAGGGCTCGAGCTGATCGATCCGAGGAGCCCGGAGACGCTCGAGCGCGCGCTCCTCGCCGCGCGCGAGCTCCTGCTCGATCGGCTCGTCGATCCCGAGGGCGAGCCGTGAAGATCACCCGGCTCGATCTGACGGCCTTCGGCCCCTTCACCGACGTCTCGCTCGAGCTCGGCGCGGGGGCCGAGGGCGTCCACGTCCTCTTCGGCCCGAACGAGGCGGGCAAGAGCTCGACGCTCCGCGCGATCGCCGCGTGGTTCTTCGGGTTCGATCACGAGACGCCCGACAAATTCCTCCACGCCTACGATCGGCTCGCGGTCGGCGGGACGCTGCGGCTCGCGAGCGGCGAGGAGCTCCGCACCCGTCGGCGCAAGGGGAACAAGAACACGCTGCTCGACGCGGTGACGGGCGCGCCCATCGACGCGGAGGCGTGGAGCCGCTGCTTCGGCGGCGTCGACGAGGCGCTCTACCGCAGCCTCTACGCGATCGACCACGAGACGCTCGTCACCGGCGCCAAGACCCTGCTCGACGCGAAGGGCGAGACAGGCAGGCTGCTCTTCGGCGCGGCCGTCGGATCGCCGCGCCAGCTCCGCCTCGTCGAGGCGCTCTCCGCCGAGGCGGATCAGCGCTTTCGCGCCCACGCGCCGAAGACCTCGATCGCGGCCTCGCTCCTCGAGCTCGAGCGCGTCCGCAAGCGCGAGCGCGACGCGACGCACTCCGTCGGGCAGCTCTCCGCCTGCCGCGCGGAGCTCGCCGACGCCGAGCGAGCGCTGTCGCGCGTCGAGGCGGAGACGCGAGAGGCGAGCGCGCGTCTTGGGCGTCTCACCCGCGTCGAGCGCGTCGCGAGGGCGCTCTTGGAGCGAGAGGCCCTGCTCGACGAGCGGGCGCGCGAGGGCGAGGTGAGGCTCCTGCGTCGGGACTTCGACGCGCTCGTCGCCGGGGCGCGGAGCCGACGTGAGGCGCTCGGGCTGCGCGAGGAGGGCGCGACGCGGGCGATCGACGAGATCCGCGCCGAGCTCGCCGCGCTCGAGGTGCGCGCGGATCTCCTCGAGAACGCGGGCGTCATCCAGGCGCTCGAGCGGGCGCTCGGCGCGGCGGAGAAGGCTCGCCTGGATCAGCCGCGGCAGCTCAAGGCGCTCCAGACGCACACGGCGCGGGTGTCCGAGCTCCTGCGCGAGCTTCGCCCCGATCTCGCGATCGAGGAGGTCGACACGCTGCGCGCGGTGATCGGCCGGAGCGGGCTGATCGAGGAGCTGGCGCAGCGCGGGCTCGTCCTCGACGACCGGCTCGCGAAGCTCGACGAGCGCGAGCGCAAGCAGGCCGACGAGCGCGACGCGCTCGCGCGCTCGCTCGGGGACGAGGGTGGGGCGCCGCCCGAGCTCGACGCGCTCGGGCGCGCGCTCGCGGCGGCGCGCGCGGAGGGGGCGATCGATCGTGCGATCGACGATGAGCGCGTGGCGCTCGAGCACGATCGCCGTCGCCTCGAGGCGGAGCGGGCGCGCCTGGGGCGCTTCACGGGGAGCCTCGACGCGCTCGTCGCGCTGCGTCTCCCTGAGCTCGCGGCGATCGATCGGTTCGCCGCTCGCTTCGACGCCCTCGCCGACCGCGAGGAGGGGCTGCGGCGCGAGGCTCGGGAGCTCGAGCGAGGACGCGCCGACGACGAGCGGCGCCTCGAGGCGCTGCTCGAGTCGGGGGAGATCCCGTCCTTCGCGGCGCTCGAGCGCGCGCGCGCCGATCGCGAGGCGAGGTGGATCGAGCTCCGCGACTGGCTCCTCGGAGACGAGGGCGCCCTCCGAGCCGAGCCGCTCGCGGGGAGGAGCCGACGCGTCGTCGAGTACGGTGAGGCGGTCGCCCGCGCGGATCAGCTGAGCGACGCGCTCGCGCGCGACGCGGCGCGGGTCGAGGAGCGCAGCGCGCTCGGCGTCCGGCTCGAGGGCGCGCGCCGGCGGATGGAGGCGCTCGCGGCGAGCGCGCGCGAGCACGCGGACGAGCGGGGTGAGCTCGAGCGCGCGTGGGCGGCCGAGTGGGTGGAGGCCCTCACCCCGCTCGGCGCGCCGCGCGAGATGAGGGAGTGGCGTGAGGCCGCGATGCGGCTC
>JBDHVC010000010.1:0-104935 GCA_039809495.1 Sandaracinaceae bacterium | reverse complement strand
GCGAGGCTGCTCCGCGGCGGCGGGGGAGGGACGGCGGCGCCCATCAGCGTGGGCTTCTTGCCGCGCGACGCGGGCGGCGCGACGGGCGGCGCGGCCGTCACGCGCGCGGGGGCTGGGCGTGGAGGCGGGTCGGTCGGCTGGATGTCGTCGAACTGCGCGAGCCCGCCCGAGGGATCGGGGCGCTGGAGATCGGCCTCCATGCGCCGATACTCCTCTTCGCGGGCCGACTCCTTCGCGATCTCCTCGGCGAACGCCTTGCGCTGGTACGCCGAGAGGTCCTTGCGCGAGAAGAAGTTCCCGCTCGTGTACATGAAGGACTGCAGATCGTCGTGCAGGTCCATCGCCGTCTGGTAGCGATCCTCGACGTCCTTCGCGAGCGCCTTGAGCACGATCTGCTCGAGCTCTTCGGGGATCCGCCGGTTGTAGGTCGACGGCGGCATGATCTCGACGTTCTTCACCTTCTCGAGCGTCGAGAAGTCGCTCTCGCCGACGAAGAGGCGCTCGCCCGTGAGCAGCTCGTAGAGGACGATGCCGACCGCGAAGATGTCGCTGCGCCGATCGAGCGGGAGGCCGCGGACCTGCTCGGGCGACATGTAGCCGAACTTGCCCTTGAGGATGCCGGCCTGCGTCTTGTTGGCCTTGCCCGCGGCCTTCGCGATCCCGAAGTCGATGACCTTGACCTCGCCGTCGTACGAGATGAGGACGTTCTGTGGGCTCACGTCGCGGTGGACCAGGCGCAGATCACCCCCGGCCGCGTCCTTCTTGTTGTGCGCGTAGTCGAGGCCCTCGCAGACCTTCATCGCGACGTAGCAGGCCATCGGGACGGGCACCGTCTCGGTGCGCTTGCGGGCACGGTCGAAGATCGCGCGCAGATCCTTGCCGTGGACGTACTCCATCGCGATGAAATACGACTCGCCCACGCGGCCGAGGTCGAAGATCTGCGCGATGTTCGCGTGCGTCAGCTGCACCGCGATCTTCGCCTCGTCGACGAACATCGTGATGAATTCCTTGTCCTCCGCGATCGACGGCAGGATGCGCTTCACCGCGACCAGGCGCTCGAAGCCCTCGACACCATAGACCTTCGCCTTGAAGACCTCGGCCATGCCTCCGACGTTGACCCTCTCGAGGAGGAGGTACTTTCCGAACTGGATCGGCTTCTTCACGTTCGTCCTCGCTCGCGAAGCTCGCGGACGGACCAGCAGGAGCGTCGAAGCACTGCGAATTCCTGGCGAGTCTTGAGAGGCGTGGTGGGCAAGGTGGCGAGAGGCCGAGGGAGGAGGTTCGCGTGGGCTCGACCGCGTCGACGAGGCGCGAGCGGTGACCCGCGCTGTGGGTGGCGGCGCACGCTCTCGGCGGGTGGCGAGTCTAGAGGGAGCGGCCGAAACCGGTCAACAACGGTGTCGCGCGCCGCGCGAGACAGCCACGGAGCGCGCGTCATGGCGAGTTCGAGGGCCCGATCGCCGCGATCCTTGGCCTCGCTCACTCCGTGGGGCGGACGAAGCGGGGCGGCTGGCTCGGGAAGTAGCGCACGCGCTGCCCTTGGAGGTAGCTCCAGCGCGAGTAGGGCATCGGCGTGACGTCCGGGAAGAGGATCTCGGTCGCGGCCGCCTCCTCGGCGAGCAGCGTGACGCCGCCCTCGACGCTCCGGCGATGCCCGTCGGGCCCCGCGCCGCCCTCCCCGGTCTCGAAGGCGAGCGACGCCGCGCCGAGCGCGATCGCGGAGGAGACGCCCGCGTCGCGCAGGAGCGCCGTCGCCTCGGGCCCCTCCGCGTAGACGAAGAACCCGTCGCGGTCGACGCCGATCGCGGCGCTGGCGCGCTCGTCCGCGAGGGGGCCACGGACGATCTCGATCCCGTCGCCGCCTCGCGGCTCGAGGACGAACGAGACGCCGACGGCCTCCCGGCGCGCGACGATCGCGTGCGTCCCGCCGCTCATCCCCGCGAGGCGCGCGAGGACGCGGGTGTGACGCGCTCCCGCGAGCGCGCTCGGGATCGCCCGGCTCGGATCGACGCGGACGAGCCAGTTCGCGCCCCGCGAGGCGCGAGCGAAGGCGTACGGCCAGCCGGCGTGGGGGAGACCCTCCGTCGAGAGCGCGAGCCCACCCGCGAGCGCCGGGCCTGGGAGCGTGGGGCGCAGGGTCAGATAGAAGAAGTCGCGCGGATCGCGCGCCGTGTAGCGCGGGAAGCGCATCTGCATCGATCGCACGGCCTTGCGCGCGCGCAGGCGCAGGCCGTGGGCGCCGGGGAACGCGCCGTCGTACTCGGCGTCGGCGTCGATCCGTGGGACCTCGGGGAGAGCGAGGTCGCGCGGATCCGCGCTCGTCGCGTAGGGCCGGAAGAACTCGAAGCCGCAGTGGCCGCTGTTCATGTCGAGGTGCATCGCGCGCACGCAGCGCGCCGCGATCATCGCCTGACCGAGCGCCTCGGGCCCGAGGGAGCCGCCCCAGAAGAAGGCCATGAAGCCCTCCTCGGTCAGGCAGACGCCGCTCCGGTGCGTGAACGTCTGCTCCGTCGCGCCCGGCGGCGCGGCCCCCCACCACCAGCGCTCCCAGGGGTTGTAGCGGCCGTCCTCGACGACGGAGGTGAGGTTCTGCCGCATGTCGACCATCCCCTCCGGGATCTGTCGGTTCGCGAGGTTCTCGTCGTAGAACGAGCCCCGCCAGTTCGGCGCCGGCCAGCTCCCCATCCCGACGCGTCCATCCGCCATCACGGCGATCGTCGCGGCCCAGGGCTTGGGCGGCAGATAGACGCGGCCATCGGACATCATCCCGAATTCGCCGTGGAGCGCCTGGAACCCGCCGTCGAACGCACCGACGAGCATGCGCGTCGTGCGCTCGTCGCGAGGGATGTAGCCGCTGCCGCGCTGCCCGGTCGCGCTCTCGGGCTCGCGCGTGCCGGGCATGATGCGGAGCTGGACCTGGCGCGGATCCCAGAGGGTGATGAAGACGTTGACGTAGGGGCGCTCGCGGTCGGCGCGGACGAAGGTCTGCGCGAACGCCGCGGGCGCGTTCGGGTAGGCGTTGACGAAGGGATCGTCGATGATCGGGACCCACTGCCCCTCCCCCTCGATCGGCGTCTCGAACACGCTCGCGATGGGCGGCGGTGGGAACCCGATCTCCGCCGCGGCGGCGTCGAAGAGCTGCCGCTGCTCCTCGCTCACGTGGTCGGTCTCGAGCGTCGACGACATCTCCGCGGCCGCCGTCGCCGCGGCCTCTGCCTCGCTCGTCCCGCCGAGGTGCGCGTAGCGGGTCCGATCCCACCAGTCCTGGATCGCGAACACGCGGCTCTCGAGCCACTCGATCGGCTCCGGCCCGACGAAGGAGAGGCCGCGCACCGTGTCGACCACCCAGGTGATCCCCCCCGGGACGCCCCTCTCGTCGGGGTGAGCCTCGACCCGCTCGGCGAGCCGCGTGACCTCGAGCGTGTCGAGCGACACGACGATCTCGGCCTCGCCTTCGCCCGCGCGGACCTCGCGCTCGTCGCCTCGGAGGGGGAGCGACGGGACCGGCTCGAGCAGCTGGAAGCGCGTCACGCCGAGCCCACCCACGCGTCCCGTCTCCTGCCAATTGGTGATCGTGTTCTGGAGCCGCGCGAGCCACGACCACCCCGAGGTCGCCTCCGCCGGCTCGCCGCGGGTGTCGACGAGCGTGAACGCCTCGACCCCGGCGGCCGATCGGGTCGTGAAGACGACGTGATCGCCATGACGCGCGAGCTGCTCCTCGGCCGCCCCGCTGCTCCGGGTGAGGTTCGCGACGTCGCTCACGTCGAGCACCGCGCCGTCCGCGCCGCGCCGAACGGCGGCGGCGTACACGTCCGTCGCCCCGCCGCCCTCGTCCGCGAGGAAGAACGCCGACTCCGCGTGGAGGTGGGCGTGGTCGTCGACCCACACGACCGAGGTCGGATCGACGCGCACGCCCGAGCGCGCCATCACGGTCGCGAGCGAGGCTTCGTAGGAGCCGGACGCTGCCCCGTCGCGCGCGACGTGGAGGGCGAGCAGGAGCGCGAGGGCCGAGGCGAGCGCGACGAAGAGCCGTTTCCGCGAGCGCAGCCAGCCGCCGCCCCGCGAAGCGGACGACCCCTCGGGCGGGGAAGCGCGCGATACGCCTGGGCTCTCGACGGGGGCTCGCATGGCGCGAGCGCTAGCACGGGGCGATCCGCGCGACGAAGTTTGGCTCGCGCGGCGCTTGCCCGAGCCGCGCCCGTTCGCCAAAGTCGCGCCCGCTCGCTATCGTCGCGCGAAACGCTGCTCGCTCGGCGAGGCAACGTGGCTCACTCGTCTCAAGGCCTCTCCGCAGGCAAGGGCTCGGACGCATGCGACCGCTACCGCTCCTCCTCCTCTTCATCGGGCTCTCGCTCGCGCTCACGCCGAACGACGTCGCCGCGCAGCGCGCGCGCGGCGCTGGCCGACGCGCCCCCGCCACGCCCGCGGCCTCCGATGGAGAAGGCCCCGCGCCCTCGATCGAGGAGCTCCCCGCGATCATCGCGCGTCTGAGGAGCGCCAACGCGGACGAGGTCCGCGAGGCGATCACGCTGCTCACGATCCTGAACGACGAACGTGGGGTCACGCCGCTCGCCGAGCTCCTGCGCTCCGGACAGCCGGACAGCATCACGGACGCCGCGCTCGAGGCGCTCGCGCGGCTCGCGATGCCGAGCGGCATCGACGTCTTATCGGAATTCACGCACCACCGCCGCGTCGGCGCCCGGCGAAGGGCGTATGCGGCGATCGCGGCCATCCGGAACGACCGCCGCGTCCCGAGCCTGCTCGAGCAAGGCCTGCGCGACAGCGATCGCACGATCCGCGAGGACGCGGCCGGCGCGCTCGGACGCATCGGCGCGCGGGGCTCGCTCGAGATCCTCTTTCGCGCGTTCGAGCGCGGGGTGCTCGGCGCGAGCGAGGCGATCGGGCGGCTCGGCACGGACCGCGAGGTCGCGCGCTTCCACGCGTTCCTCGGCCGCATGCCCATCTCCGTCATGCTCGGTGGCTACGACCAATTCCTCCAGCGCCGCGACATCTCGGAGAGCGTGAAGATCGACATCATCAACCGGCTCCGCGAGGTGTCGGGCCGCATGGTCTGCCAGTCGCTGCTCACCTACCGCGACACCCTCCCGCCGCTCGGACGGCAGCAGCCGAACGAGCTGCGGCGAGCGCTGACCCAAGCGCTCGATCAGATCGCCTGGGGCACCACCCGGTGCCGGAGCCTCGACACGCCCGCCGCGGCGGCGGCGGAAGGGGGTGCGCGATGAGCCGCGATCTTCGTTCGATCCGCGCCCTGGCGATCCTCGCCCTCGGCGCGAGCCTCGCGGGCTGCGGCGCGGCCCACCTCGAGGCCTTCAGCTACCAGTTCGCCGACAACCAGGCGAGCTCGCTCGAGGGCGTGCTCGCGCGGCTGCCGGCGCCCTCGCAAGCCAGCCGCCCGACGAACGCCACGGGCGCGCCGCTGCTCGTCGCCACCACCCACGACGCCCCGCGGCAGCTCGAGGCGATCGATCCGAGCACGGCGGAGGTGCGCTGGAGCTACGCGCTCGATGCGCAGACGCGCCCCGAGATCCTCGGCGATCTCGTCCTCTGCTCCGATCGAGCGCGCCTCGTCGCGCTCGACGCTGCGAGCGGTCGGCTGAGGTGGCAGCGAGCGCTCCCGGATCTCGCCTACGTCGGCGCGGCGCGCGACGGCGGCACGGTCTTCCTCGCGTTCACGGTGGGCGCGCTCGGCGGCGCCCGCCGCGACGGCGACCTCGTCGCCGTCGACGCGGCGACCGGCAGCGAGCGTTGGCGGCACCGCATCACCGGCGTGCTCGGCCAGCCGGCCGCCGAGGGCGGCGTCGTGTTCGTGCCTTACGAGCGCCAGAGCATCTCGATGCTCGACGCGCTCACCGGCGACGAGATCGCGCGCGTCCGATCGACCGACGACGTCATCGCCTGGGTCCGGGCGGATCCGAGCGGGATCTACTACGGGCACCGTGGCCTCTATCGGCTCACGAGCGGCTCCGCCGCCGGCACGCGGGCCGCGGCCACCCGGATCGAGCCGCCGATCCCGAGCATCCCCCCTCTGCACGAGGGCGAGCAGGAGCGGCCCGTCGACCTCGAGGACGACGGCTTCCTCCCCAAGCCCGGCACCCGGAGCGCGCGAGGCCGCATCCACCTCTACGCCAGCCCTCGCCTCGCCACGACGGATGAGCCCGTCGCCGTCCTCGACGACACCTACTACTTCGTCTACTACCGCTACGTCTTCGCGATGAACGTCGACGGATCGCTCCGCTGGGCGCGCATCCTCGAGCAGGACGTCATCGGCGCGCAGGTCCTCGAGGGAGGGCTCTTCACGGTCGGCGAGCAGGGCCAGCTCCGGGTGCTCGACCGCGTGAACGGGCAAGACGCGTGGAGCGGCGGGAGCGCGATGCAGCTCTCGTCCGTCGCGATCGACGTCGCTGGCCTGCCGATCACGCCGAGCGCGGCCGCCCCTCGACCCGTGCGCGAGGTGCTGAACGAGATCGCGCTCGACCCCGACAACCGTCTCGTCGCGGCGCGCGCGTACGCCGTGAGGCTGCTCGGCGCGCTCCCCGAGCCGGAGATCACCCGCGACCTGCTCGATCTCTACCAGCAGCGCTCGATGCCGCGCGCGCTCCGCGACGCGATCGCGGCGACGCTCCGCACGCGCACGTCCGGCAGCGAGTTCCTCGTGGCCGCGCTCTCGACGCGCTACGACTTCATCGAGGAGACGAGCGGGCCGCCGCTCGAGCTGATCGTGCCGTCCCTGATCCAGATGCACGCGACCGACGCCGTGCCGGGGCTCGTGCAGCAGATGAACGACCACGAGACCTCCGCGGCCGCGCTCCCGATCGTCGTCCAAGCGATCGCCGAGCTCGGAGACGCGTCGGTCGTCCCCGCGCTGCGAGCCTTCCTCATCCTCTACCGCGCCGACTCGACGTTCTCCGAGCACGCCGAGCCGCTCGTCGAGGCCGCGCGAGGGATCTTCCAGCTCGGCGGACCGGAGGGGCGCGAGCTCCTCACCGCGCTCGCGGGCGAGCCGCGCACGCTCCCGCTCGTCACGCAGGCGATCGGCGGGCTCTACGAGGCGGAGGAGCGCCAAGCGAGAGAGCTCGCGGCGCGCGAGGAGGCCGACGCCGCGCGCGCCGCGGACGAGGCCGCCCGAGAGGCTCGCGCGGCCCTGCCCACGGCGCTCAGCCAGGAGCAGATCAACCAGGTCTTCGCGGAGCACGCGGAGACGCTGCGCGACTGCGTCGCGGGCGAGGTGCAGCGCAACCCGCTCCTCGGCCAGGTGCGCGTGGTCTTCATCCTCACGAACGACGGACGAGCGAGCGAGATCGGCGTCGCGCCGTCGTCGGACGAGCTCACGCGCTGCATGACCGAGCGGGTCGCGGCCTTCGAATTTCCGCAATTTCGGCAGCGGCGACAGCGGGCGGCCTTCACGATCGCGCTCCGCGGAGGGCAGCCCACGGCGACGAGCTCCGAGGGCGTCCTCGATCAGGCGCTCGCCCCGAGCGCGCCCTGGTGGACGTGGTGGGATCGGCGCGCGGAGGCGGGCGCTCGAACGACGCTCGACGCGGCAGAGGACGTGTCGCTCGCGTGGTGGACCGCCCGGCCCGCCCCCGAGCGCCCGACCGCGACGGCGATGCCCACGCCGGCGGTGCCCGAGGGGACGGACGCGACCACCCTCCCGCCCGCGGCGGGGGGTGGCAGCGCGAGCGGCCAGGGCGGCTCGAGCGCGAGCGGCGGGAGCCCTTGGTGGGTGGGCGCTGGGGAGAGCCCGGAGGGAGACGCGAGCGAGGAGGCGCCCCCACCCGCGCCAGCGCCCGAGCCCGCCCCGGCCGAGCCAGCCCAACCAAGAGGCCGTCGTGGCCGCACGACGCCGCCCACGCCGCCGACGCGGCCGGGCCTGCCCTCGCAGATCCAGCCCACGGCACCTCCCGCGCAGCCGTCGCCCCCGGCGCAGCCCGCCCCTCCCGCGCAGCCGGAGACGCCCTGGTGGGCGCCCGCCGAAGGCGGCTGAGCTCGGGCCGGTCGGACCGCGAACCTCGGGCGCCGCGCCGGCCCACGGTGCACGCCCACGGTGCACGCCCACGGTGCACGCCTTCGGAGCGCGTCGCGAGCCCGCGCGCGAGGGCGCACGAGGTGGGGCGAGGCCCACGAGCGAGCCTGCTAGGCCCGCGAGAGCGCGACGAGGAGCTCCTCGGAGGCCTTACCGAGCTGCGGATCGCTCGTGAACCGATCTGGGTGGATCACGCCCGCGACACGGCGTAGCGCGCGACGACGTGCCTGCGCGTCGCTCCGCTCCCCGAGGATCGATCCGGCGCCGCGCCTTCGAAATTGCGCGTGGAGCCGCGCGAGGGCCCGGACCTCCACCTCGACCGGCGCGTCCGCCAACCCCGCCGCGCGAAGCGTCGCGTTGAACCGAGCCGCGTCCGGAGCCGCGATGATCCCTCGAGCGGCGGCGATCTCGTGCGGGTAGAGCGCGGCCCGAGCCGCCCAGGAGCGCCCGATCGCGCTCGTCACGGCGACCGCCTTCGCGCTCTCCCGCGTCGGAGCGCGCTCGGCGTACGCTCGGAGCACCTCGGCGATGAAGTCCGCCAGCGTCATCGGATCGGTGAAGGGCCGCGGGCTGCTCAGGCCCTCTTCCCATGCGATCTCGACGTCTCCCCAGCGCGCGAGCTCCCGCGCCCGGAGCCGGAGCTGACGCCGTAGCGCCCACGCGAGATCGCCGCGGCTCACCCGCCCTTCCGCGAGCGCGGACGCGCCCCAGAGCGCGCTCGAGCGCTCCACGGGGCCATCCGTCACGCCGATCAGCCCTCCCAAGCGAGGGCCGAGCTCGCCCTCGAACACCGTGACCCGACCGCGCTCGAGCTGGATCCGAGCCGTCCGCCCGTGCGCGCGGAGCTCGAGCGCCCCCGACGCCTCCGCGCGCTCGAGGAGCAGGAGGGAGCGAACCCACGCGAGCGAGCCCGAAGCCGAGGCGACCATGTCTCGCGTATGCCCGAGGCGCGCCCCGCTCGGCAAGAAAAGCTCCGGGATCAGCGCGGCCGCTCGACGCGGACCACGAGCGCGCGGTCGAGGCCCTCGAGGCACGCATCGAGCGCGGCGTCGAGCGCGCCCGCGTCGATGCCGTCGAAGGTGATCTTCACCGAGTGATCGCCCCCGATCGTCGGGTAGCTGCCCACGGTGACCCCGTGCTCGCGCTCGATCCGGAGCAGGAGCTCGGCGATCGCCCCCTCGTCGCACCGCGTGAAGATCGCCGCGCTGAGGAAGGGCGTGTCGACGCCGAGCTCTTCCCGCACGACGTCCAGCTTGCGCGCGAAGATCTCCGGGATGCCGGGGAGGACGAACACGTTCTCGACGACGATCACCGGCCACTCCGCCGCCGCTCGCGAGAGCAGCCGCGTCCCGACCGGGAGATCCGCCATGCGCAGGTGCCCTTCGGTCGTCCCAGCGCCGAAGTGCTCCCGAATTCGGCGCGCGAGCTCGTCGTGACGAACGATGGAGACGCCGAGCGCGCGAGCGACCGCGGGGATCGTCACGTCGTCGTGCGTCGGACCGACGCCCCCGCTCGTGAACACGACGTCGTACGCGCGCCGGAGCGCGCCGACCTCGGTCGCGATGATCGCGACGTCGTCTCGACAGACGACGACGCGCTCGAGCCGAACGCCGAGCGAGAAGAGCATCCGCGCGAGCCCCGGGATGTTCGCCTCCGCGACCTTCCCCGTGAGGAGCTCGTTGCCGATGACGAGGGCCGCCGCGCTGCGCGCCATGCCCGACTCTAGCAGGGCGCCGAGAAACGCCCATCGCGCGACGGCGCCCGAGCGAGCCGCGGCGCTCGGGTCCGCGGCTCGCTCCCCGAGGACGATCGAGGAGACCGCACCCGCCCCACGCGTCGACATGCTCGATGGCTCCGGGCCTTGTAGGCTCGCGTGATGCGCCCTCGCCTGCTCGTGCTCGCGCTCCTCTTCGTTCTCTCCTCGTGCGTCTTCATTCTCTCCTCGTGCGACTGCGCGACGCGCCCGCGGGCCTCGACGACCTCGCCTCGGACCTCGGCCCCCGCCGCGACATCCCCGGAGGCTCCATCCCCGTCGACGGCCGCCGTCACGCTGCCCGAGCCGATCGAGGTGCGCTTCTCGACGCTCGACGGCGTCCCGATCCACGGCGTCCTCTATCCCGGCCTCGATCCGCGCGCGGACGCGGTCGTGCTCGTCCACACGCTCGGGGCCGACCACCGCGAGTGGAGCCCCTGGATCGACGCGTTCCGCGAGCCCCCCGGCTCGCTCGCCGTCCTCGCCATCGATCTCCGCGGGCACGGGGCGAGCACGGCAGCCGAGGACGGGAGCCCGCTCGACCACGCCAGCTTCGACACGGCGACGTGGGAGCGCACCTCGAAGGACGTCGACGCCGCCGTCGCGTTCCTGCGGAGCGCGGCGGCCCCGGTCCAGCCGCGCCGCATCGCGCTCGTCGGCGCGAGCATCGGGGCGACGGCCGTCGTCCGCGCCGCCGCGGAGGATCCCTCGATCGACGTCATCGTCCTGCTCTCTCCGGGGCGCGCCTACCGAGGCGTCGACAGCATCCTCGTCGCGACGCCGATGCGCTCGAGGCACCTGCTCGCGCTCGCCGCGAGGAGTGAGCTCGACTCGACCGAGACGGCCGAGGCGCTCGCCCGCATCACGGACGGCCGCGCCGAGATCGTCGAGGGCGAGGGCCACGGCGTCGGCCTCTTGGCGCTGAACCCCGCGCTCGCGGGCGAGGTCGTCGACTTCGTGCGCCGCGGGCTCGAGCGCGACCCACCCTCCGCAGAGCCCCGATGAGCGCCGACGGACGCCCCTCCTCCACCACCGCGCGTCGCGCCGCGCCGGAGCCCGAACGACGATGACGATCCCGATCGACGCCCTCGCCGACCTCGTGCGCGCGAGCCGACGCGCCGCGATCCTGACGGGGGCGGGGGTCTCGACCGACTCGGGGATCCCCGATTTTCGCTCGAGGAACGGCATCTGGCGCGAGTTCGACCCCACACGCTTCGCGACGCGCGACGGTCTCTTCGCCGATCCGGTCGGCTTCTACGACTTCTGGCGTGGACAGCTCGGCTTCCTCGAGAGCGCGACGCCGAACGTCTCACACGAGGTGATCGCGAAGCTCGAGCGCTCGGGCCCCGCCCGGGAGGTGATCACGCAGAACATCGACGGCCTGCACCAGCGCGCTGGCTCGAGGAACGTGCTCGAGGCGCACGGGACCCTCCGCACCGTGCGCTGCGTCGAGTGCGGCGTGCGCGAGCCCTCCAAGCGCGCCTTCGCGATGCGCGGGCGCGCCCCTCGCTGCCGCGTCTGCGAGGGCCTCTTGAGGCCAGACGTCGTCCTCTTCGGCGAGCCCCTCGGAGGAGCGTACGAGGACGCCCTCGAGGCCGTCGCGCGCTCCGATCTCGTGCTGGTGCTCGGGAGCTCGCTCACCGTCGCGCCGATCTCCGAGCTGGTCCCCTACGCCCTCGAGCGGACGATCCCCGTCGCGATCGTGAACCGCGATCCGACGCACCTCGACCGCGACGTGTCGCTCGCGCTGCGCGCCGAGCTCGCGCCGACGATGCGCGCGCTCGCCACGGCGCTCTCGCTACGCTGAGCCGCGCTGGCGCGCCGCCGCCCGGATCGCGATGCCCGCGGCGACGGATGCGTTGAGCGAGCCGATGGTGCTCCCCATCGCGATGCGCGCGAGCCCATCGCACTGCTTGCGAACCCCCGGCCGGAGCCCCGAGCCCTCTGATCCGATCACGAGCACGCGCCCGCTCGTGGTCGGCGGGAGCCCGTCGACGTCGAGCTCGCCCGCGGCGTCGAGGCCGATGACCTGTCGCCCGCGCTCGCGCAGCGCCGAGAGAGCGCGCGAGAGGTTCGTGACCCGGACGATCCGCGCGTGCTCGGTCGCGCCCGCCGAGGCGCGGACGACGACGGGCGTCACGGGCGCGGCGCGGTCCTTGAGCGTGAGGATCGCGTCGACGCCGAACGCGACGGCGGATCGCACGATCGCGCCGAAATTGTGCGGATCCGTGAGCTCGTCGAGGGCGACGACGAGCGCGTGGTCGCCGAGCGCCTCGATCGCGTCCCAGCCGAGGTACGGGTAGTCGCCCGCCAGCGCGACGAGGCCTTGATGGCGATGGCCACCCGCCAGCGCGTCGAGCTCGGCGGCGGGCCTCGCATCGACCCGCACGCCTCGCGTGCGCAGCTCGCCGAGGATCGCCTCGTGCCCACGCTCGGCGTTCGTCGCGACGAGGGCGAGCGCGATGCGCCCCGCGCCTCCGCGCGCCGCCTCGAGGACCGCGTGCGGACCGAGCAGGAGCCGCTTCACGGCCGCGCCTCGAGCGCCGCGGTGATCTCCTGCGCGATCGCGCGCGCCGCGAGGACGGGATCGCTCGCGTTGCGGATGGGACGGCCGACGACGAGGAAGTCGGCGCCGCCCTCGATGGCGCGAGCTGGCGTCGCGATCCGGCGCTGATCCCCGCGCTCCGCGCCGGCTGGCCGGATCCCCGGCACGACGAGGAGGCCCTCGCCGCCGACGAGGGGGTCGAGGCGGGTGACCTCCTCCGGAGAGCAGACGAGCCCGGTGATCCCCGCCTCGATCGCGACGAGCGCCAGGCGCTCGGCGGCGATGGCGGGCGCGCCGAGCCCGATCGCGGCGAGCTCGGTCGCGTCGAAGGACGTGAGCACGGTGACCGCCAAGAGCCGCGTGCGGCTCGCGTGAGCGACCGCATGCACGTCGCGGAGCGCGCGCGGCCCGGCCGACGCATGCACCGTGAGAAACGCGACGTCGCGCGCCACGGCGCGCTCGGCGGCGCGAGCCATCGTCTGCGGGATGTCGTGGAGCTTGAGGTCGAGGAAGCACCTCGCGCCGGCGTCGTGGACGAGCGCGATCGCGTCGGGGCCAGCGGCGAGGAAGAGCTCGAGCCCGACCTTGAAGACCCCGACCTCGCTCGCGAGCCGCTCGATCCAGCCACGGGCCTCGGCGAGGCTCGTGACGTCGAGCGGGAAGATCAAGCGATCACGACCAGCGTTCGTCATCGCGCGATTGTGCGAGCCGCACGCCGAGCCGCAAGACGACGGAGCGCCCACCCGGTGGCCGGATGAGCGCTCGCGTGGGCTGGATCGTGAGCCTCCCTCCCGCCGAGCCAGCGAGCCCGCGCGGGGCGGATCACGTCGAGCAAGGCGCGCTGTCAGAGCCCGTCCAGGCCGCCCAACGGATCGTCGTCGCGACCGCCGCGACCGCCACCACTGCTCGATCCTGCGCCGCTCTGCCCGCCTCCAGTCGGGCGAGCCCGACCACCACCGCGCGCCGCCCCGCGCTCACGCGTCTGCTGGATCTGCGCGCGCGCCTCCGCCGCGCCAGCGGCGTCGCCCGACGCGGCGAGCTCGGTCGCGCGACGCTCGAGCGCGTCGATCTGCGCCTGCAGCTGCGCCTGCTGGGCGGCGGTCTCGGCGCGGACGCGCTCGGCCTCCGCGGCCGCCTCCGCCTCCTGGCGCTCGCGCGCCTGCCGCTCGAGCAGCGCGGCGTGCTCCGCGGCCTCCTGCCTCGGCTTGACCACGCCGAAGTAGACCCCCGCGACGCCGCTGAGGAGGACCACCGCCGCGCCGACGAAGACGCCAGGGTGGATGCCCTTGCGTCGAGTCGCCTCGATGCGCTTGACCTCCTGCTCGTGCGCGAGGATGCGCTCCTGCTCCGCCGCGCGAGCCTTCGCCTCCGCCTCGAGCCGGACGCGGAGCGCCTCGGCTTCCTTCGCGGCGACGCGCGCGGCCTCGTCGTCACGCAGGCGCTTCTCCTCGGCCTTGCGAGCCTCGTCCTCGGCACGAAGTCGCGCCTCTTCGGCGTCGCGCTGCGCTCGCTCGGCGGCCTGCTTCGCGGCGCGCGCGTCCTCCTCGGCCTTACGCTTCTTGTCCGCCTCCTCTTTGACGCGATCCTCCTCGAGGTTCATGAGCTCGCGGAGGTTGAAGAGGACGGACGATTCTTTTTGCTCTGCAGCCATCGTGACTCGACTCCACTCGGGTTGCGGCCATAAAGCAGGCAGCTCCCGAACCGGCGTAAGGCTAACAGCCCGATTTCGAGAGTGTCAACGCCAAGCACCTTGTGCGCCGACCCTGCTCGGACGTCCACCCTCCGACCATCCTTGGGTGGAGGTTCGTTTTTGGTTTAGCCTCGAGCGATGCTGCCGGACACGCGCCCACGCCGCCCCCGAACAGCGCTCCTCGCCGCGATGCCCGTCGCGATGGGGCTCGCGCTCCTCGGCTGCGCCGAGCCGACGAGGCTCGCTGACGGAGCCCGCTGCACCCGAACGGTCGAGTGCGGACCGGGCCTGCTCTGCAACGGCGGGATCTGCACGACGGATCGCACCGGCTATGGGATCGGCACCGTCCCGACGCGCCCGATGGACGCGGGCCCCGCGACCGACGCCTTCGCCGAAGGGACCGACGCCTTCGTCGAGCCCATCGACGCGTACGCCCCGCCCGGGACGGACGCCTTCACGCCCGACGCGTTCTCGCCCACGCCCGACGCGTTCTCGCCCGCGCCCGACGCGTTCACGCCCACGCCCGACGCGTTCTCGCCCACGCCCGACGCGTTCTCGCCCACGCCCGACGCTTTCACGCCCACGCCCGACGCGTTCACGCCCGCGGACGATCCCGACGCCAGCCCGTGATCCGTGCCCGCGCGCCGTCAGGCGCGTCGCTCGATCCCCGGCGCCGGGAACTGGCTCGTCATCGCGAGGATCTCGCCGCGCACGCGCTCGATCACGCGCGCGTCCTCGGGGGCCTCGATGACGTCCGCGATCCAGCCGCCGATGGCGCGCATCTCCGCCTCCTTCATGCCGCGGCTCGTGGTCGCGGGCGTCCCGAGACGAACGCCGCTCGGGTCGAAGGGCTTGCGCTTGTCGAAGGGCACGGAGTTGTAGTTGCAGACGATCCCCGCCGCCTCGAGCGCGATGGCCGCCTTCTTCCCGCTCACGTTCTTGCTCGTCAGATCGCAGAGGATGAGGTGGTTGTCGGTCCCGCCGGTCACGAGCGTCACGCCGCGGGAGAGGAGCGCCTCGGCGAGCGCCCTCGCGTTCGCCACGATCTGCGCCGCGTAGGCCTTGAAGCTCGGCTGTGAGGCCTCGAGGGCCGCGACGGCGAGCGCCGCGATCGAGCTGTTGTGCGGACCGCCCTGGAGGCCGGGGAAGACCGCCTTGTCGATCGCCGCCGCGTGCTTCGCGGTCGTGAGGATCATGCCGCCCCGAGGGCCGCGCAGCGTCTTGTGGGTCGTCGAGGTGATGACGTCCGCGTAGCCGACCGGGCTCGGGTGCGCGCCGCCCGCGACGAGCCCCGAGATGTGCGCGATGTCCGCCGCGAGCACGGCGCCCACGTCCCGCGCGATCTGGGCGAACGCCGCGAAGTCGATCGTGCGTGGGTAGGCCGTCGTGCCGCACCAGATGAGCTTCGGCCTGAACTCCTTGGCGAGCGCCGCGACCTGATCGAGGTCGATGCGGTGATCGCTCTCGCGCACGCCGTACTGATGCGCCTCGAAGAAGTCGCCGGTGATCGACACCTTCCACCCGTGCGTCAGGTGCCCGCCCGAGGGCAGCCCGAGCCCCACCGTCCGATCGCCCGGGCGCAGGAACGCGTAGTGGACGGCGAGGTTCGCCGGCGATCCCGAGTAGGGCTGCACGTTCGCGTGCTCGACGCCGAAGAGCCGCTTCAGGCGCTCCTGGCAGAGCGCCTCGATGGCGTCGATGTTCACCTGGCCCTGGTAGTAGCGCTTGCCGGGATAGCCCTCGGAGTACTTGTTCCCGAGGACGCTCGCGGACGCCTCCTGGACGGCGTGCGAGACGTAATTCTCGCTCGCGATGAGGCGAATCGCGTCGAGCTGACGGCGCTCCTCCTTCTGGATCAGCGTCGCGATCTCGGGGTCGACGTCGTTCAGTGCGGGCTGGGTCATGTCGTGGGCGCTCCTCTTCGCCCGCTCGGTATACCGGAAACCGCGGCGCCGGGAAGGGACGAGCACGCGCCACGCGCGCGGTCTAACCTCCGCGCACCATGCGGCCCTTCAACATCATGACCCCCGCCTACTACGTGAATGGCGAGCCGCACATCGGCCACGCCTACACGACGATCGCGGCCGATCTCCTCTCGCGTTTCCATCGCATGCGTGGGCGGCCCACGCGCTTTCTCACCGGGACGGACGAGCACGGGCAGAAGATCGAGCGCAAGGCGAAGGAGGCCGGGCTCGATCCCAAGGCCTTCGTCGATCGGCTCATCCCGAGCTTTCGGGAGGCGTGGAGCGGCCTCGGCTGCGAGCCCGACGATCTCATCCGCACGACGGAGCGACGGCACGAGCTCGTCGTCGACGAGCTCTGGCGGCGCTGCGAGGCGCGCGGCGACATCTATCTCGGCCACTACGAGGGCTGGTACTCCGTCACCGACGAGGCGTTCTTCACGGAGAAGGACATCGAGGACGGCAAGGTCAAGGAGACGGGCGCGAGCGTCGAGTGGGTGAAGGAGCCGAGCTACTTCTTCCGCCTCTCGAAGTACACGGAGCCCCTGCTCGCGTTCTACGAGGCGCACCCCGACTTCGTCCGCCCGGAGGGGCGCTTCAACGAGGTAAGATCGTTCGTGAAGGCGGGCCTCGAGGATCTCTCCATCTCGCGGACGACGTTTCGTTGGGGCCTGCCCGTGCCCGGCGCGCCGGACCACGTCGTCTACGTCTGGTTCGACGCCCTCACCAACTACCTGAGCGCGCTCGGCGGCCCGGGCTCTGCGGGGCTCGGCGGGGCGCCCGCGAGCGCGCCGCCCAGGCTCTACGAGCGGTTCTGGGAGCCCAACGGCGAGGCGCTCCACCTCATCGGGAAGGAGATCCTCCGCTTCCACGCGGTCTACTGGCCGGCGTTCCTCATGAGCGCCGGGCTCCCGCCCCCGAGCCAGGTCTTCGCCCACGGCTGGATGACCGTGAACGGCGCGAAGATGAGCAAGAGCGCGGGGAACTTCCTGCCGCCGCTGCCCATCGCCGAGGCGATCGGCAAGGACGCCCTGCGCTACTACCTCATGCGCGACGTCGCGCTCGGCTCGGACTCGGACTTCAGCCACGCGAGCCTGCTCGCCCGCTACCACGGCGATCTCGGGAACGGCCTCGGGAACCTCTTGAACCGCATGGTCTCGAGCATCGTGAAGGCCTCGCTCGACGGACGCGTGCCCTCCGTCGCGCCCGAGCGCCTGGGCCCGCTCGAGCAGAGCGTGATCGAGACCGCGCTTCGCGCGTCGACGAACGCCGCCAAGCACTTCGCGGACATCGCGCCGCACCGCGCGCTCGAGGCGATCTGGGAGCTGGTCGGCGCCACGAACAAGTACGTCGACCAGACCGAGCCCTGGGCGCTCGCGAAGAAGGGCGAGCGCGATCGGCTCGAGGTCGTCGCGTACACGGTGCTCGAGGCGCTCCGCTTCCTCTCGCTCCTGCTCTGGCCGGTGATGCCGGAGAAGAGCGACGAGCTCCGCGCGCAGCTCGGCCTGCCGCCGGTCGCGCCGACCGAGGGGCTCGATCGTTGGCCGAGCGCGTGGGGCGGGCTCGTCCCCGGCACCCAGACGAGGCCGGGCGCGCCGCTCTTTCCCCGGCTCGACGAGGACCAGCAGCGCGGGTTCTACCTGCGCCTCGACGCGCCGATGCCCGAGGCGCTCGCGAAGAAGGACACGAAGCAGGACGCCAAGAAGGAGCCGAAGAAGGACGCGAAGAAGGCAGGCGGCGCGGCGAGCGCGGCGCCCAAGAGCGCGCCGAGCGCGGCGTCGCCGAGCGGCGGCGAGAGCGGCGCGGGCCTCGTCACGATCGATCAGCTCGGCCTGGTCGACATGCGCCTCGGCCTCGTCCGCGACGCGAAGCCGGTCGACGGCTCGGACAAGCTGCTCGAGCTCCAGGTCGAGATCGGCGAGCCGGCGCCGCGCACCATCCTCGCGGGCATCGCCGAGCACTACGCGCCCGAGGCGCTCCTCGGTCGACGCATCGTCGTCGTGGCGAACCTCGCGCCGCGCACGTTCTCGCGCTTCGGCAAGACGTCGCACGGGATGGTGCTCGCCGTGAAGGATCCGAGCGGGTTGAGCGTGCTCTCGCCCGACAAGGACATCGCGCCCGGCGTTCGCGTGAGCTGATCGGTGTCGCTCTTCTTCACGCCGCTCCCGCCGACCTACGAGGCCGCGCTCCGCGACGTCCACGCGAAGGACGCGAAGATGCGCGCGCTCGCCGCGGCGCGCCTCGGCTCTCCGAGCGACGCCTCAGACGAGACGCGGCGCGAGCGCGCCGTCCTGGGGCTCGTCCAGCTCGCGGACGACGAGAACGAGCGCGTGCGCGTCTTGGCGCTCGTCTCGATCGGGCGGCTCGCCGATCCCCGCGCGCTCCCGATCGTCCTCGCGCGCTTCTCGGACGCCGAGGGCTCCGTGCGCGAGGCGGCCGTGATGGCGGCGGGCGAGATCGGCGGGGACGAGGCGCGCGAGGCGCTCGCGCGGGCGCTACGCGACGAGCGCCCCGACGTCCGCTTCCAGGCGCTCGCGGCGTACGCGGCGGTCGCGGGCGAGGACGCGCGGGCCGCGATCTCGGTCGCCTTGGGCGATCCCGATCCGCTCGTGCGCGTGAGCGCGATCGAGTCGCTCTCGACCCTCGGTCCGAGCGCCGACGCGTGCACGCGCATCGCCCGCGCCTTGCGCGATCCCGATCCGCGCGTCGCCGACGAGGCGGCGATCGCGCTCGGACAGCTCGGCGATCGGCGCGCCACGCCCCGGCTCGTCTCGCTGATCGCGGGGCCGCGTGGCTTTGAGGCCATGTCGGCGCTCGGCGATCTGCGGGCCTCCGAGGCCGCCGACGCGCTCGATCGGATCGCGAGCGCGCTCCTCAAGCCGCTCCTCGTCAAGGCCGCCGCCGCGGCCGCCCTCATCCGCGTCGGCGATCCGCGCGGCCGGGAGCGCCTGCGGGCGGTCTTCGACGCGCGAAGAGGCGACGCGCGCACCTTCTGCGTGGAGATCATCGGCGAGCTGCGGCTCGCCGAGTATGGACGCGACGTCGTGAAGCTCCTCGAGCGCCCCCGCGGCGCCGAGCACGCCGCGATCGTGCGGACGCTCGCCCGCCTCTCCGGCGTGAGCGCGGAGGCCGATCGCGCCTTCGCCGCGCTGCTCGCGCGCGACGACGTGCTCGGCGGCCTCGCGCGCGCGTGCGAGGGCGAGCGCTGACGCGCCCCTCGTCGCGTCGAGCGCGCCATCACACGAGGACGAGGTCGTCGCGATGCACGAGCTCGTCCGTGCCGTGGAAGCCGAGCACGGAGGCGATGTCCTTCGTCGCGACGCCCGCGAGCCGCGCGGCGTCCCGCGTCCCGTAGCGGACGAGCCCGCGCGCCAGCTCGCGCCCCGTCGCGTCCGCGATGACGACCGAGTCGCCAGGGGAGAAGTCGCCGCGCACGCCGATCACGCCCGCCGGGAGCAGGCTCCTCCCGCCGCCGAGCAGCGCCTTCTTCGCCCCCTCGTCGACGAAGAGCGTGCCGCGCGGCCGCAGGGTGTAGGCGATCCAGTGCTTGCGCGAGGCGAGCTTCGCGCCGCTCGGCATGACCAACGTGCCGACGTCCTCGCCGCGCACGATGCGCTCGAGCACCCGCGGATCGCGCGCGTCGGCGATGATCGACGGGATCCCGCGCAGCGTGGCCTTGCGCGCCGCCTCGAGCTTGCTGCCCATCCCGCCCGTGCCGAGATCGGTGCGGCTCGCGCCGACGAGCGCGAGCGCCGCTCCGAGATCGTCGACCACCGAGACGCGCGCGCCGCTCGCGTCGAGCAGCCCCTCGACGTCGGTGAGCAAGACGAGGAGATCCGCGCCGCTCAGCGTCGCGACCATCGCCGCGAGCTGATCGTTGTCGCCGAACTGGATCTCCTCGACCGAGACCGTGTCGTTCTCGTTGATGATCGGGATCGCGCCGAGCTCGAGGAGCGCGTCGAGCGCGCCGCGGGCGTTGAGGTAGCGCTCGCGATCGGCGAGGTCCGCGTGCGTCAAGAGGAGCTGCGCGACCGGCGCCGCGTGCGGCGCGAACGCCTGCTCCCACGCGCGCATGAGGAGCGCCTGGCCGACGGCGGCGCAGGCCTGGAGCTGCGCCATGTCGCGCGGTCGCGACGCGAAGCCGAGCTGCTGGCGACCGAGCGCGATCGCGCCCGAGGAGACGACGACCAGGGCCCGCTTCTCGGACCGGAGCGCGGCGATCTGAGCCGCGATCGCGCGAAACCGGTCGGCCGCCGCGACGAGGGAGCGGGAGCCGATCTTCACGACGATCCGGCGACCGTCGGGGGCGCCGCGGGCCTGATCGCTCATCCGGCCTCGCCCCGCTGGAGCATCGCCGCGTCGAAGAGGTAGCAGACGCGCTCGAAGACGTCGCTCGGCGCGTCGGCGGCGCCATCGAGGACGTTGTCGATGAAGCGCTCGACGAGCCCCCGATCCTCGAGGTCCGGGCGCAGGCTGTCGCGGCCGGCGTGGTAGAGCACCTCGAGCGCGCCCATCGGGATGGCGCGCAGGGCCTCGAGGCCGCCGTCGACGAACGCCTGCTCCATCGCCGCGCGGACCTGGAGCGCCTCGGCGCCGCCCACCGGGGAGCCGAGCCGCCGAGAGGACGTCGCGAGGTAGTGGTCGAAGACGAGCGCCGCGAGGAACGTCGCGGCGGCCTCCTCGAGCCGCGAGGCGATACGGATCGGGGCGAGCGCGCGAGAGAGCGCCGCGCGGATGAAGCGTCCGGGGCCGCGCCCCGTGGGACGCGAGAGGCTCACCTGGCTCAGCGTCTTGCGCGCCTGGCGCGAGAGATGAACCCCGCGGCGTGAGGCCACGCGCCGCATCGCGGAGCCGCGCGCCATGCTGCCGAGGAATCCGTCGACGAGCGGCACGGGAACGGCGGAGAGGGCGCCGGCGGCCGCGGCGTAGACCACGGCGCCCGAGGTGCTCGAGCGCGCGAGCGCCCGCGGAGGCTCCCGCCCGATCGAGGGCCGCTCCGCCCCGCTCCTCGGCTCGGTGGGGTCGATCGTCTCGCTCTTGGGCTGGCTCGAATCGCTCACATCGCTCACAAGGACCTCGGCTCGCTCGTCGGAGGGAATGACGCGCGCATCCTCGTGCGTCGTCGGGTCGATCTACTACCATCGAGGCCCAGTGCTGGTCGAAGATCTCCCCCCTTGGTCGCTGCGGCTCGCCTGGTTCGTCTGGGGCGCTCTCTGGGGGAGCTTCTTCAACGTGGCGATCCATCGCTGGCCTCGCGACATGTCGGTGGTGAGCCCGCCGAGCCACTGCCCCTCCTGCGGCGCGGCCATCCCCGGCTGGCGCAACGTCCCGATCCTCGCCTACGTCTTGCAACGGGGTCGCGCCGCGTGCTGCGGCGCCAAGCTCACGCCGCGCTACCTCGTCGTCGAGGTGCTCTCGGCGCTCCTCGCGCTCGCCGTCGCGGAGCGCTTCGTCCTCGGCTCCCCCGGTGATCGATCGCTCCTCGAGGCCTCGCTCGAGGCCCTCGTCTACTTCGCCTTCGTCGGCGGGCTCGTGATCGCGACGTTCGTCGATCTCGAGCACATGCAGATCCCCGACGAGGTCTCCCTCGGCGGCGCGGCGCTCGGGCTCGCGAGCGTCACCCTCCGCGAGGACGTCGACGTCGCGTCGATGGCGATCGGCGCCGGCGCGGCCTACCTCTTCTCGATGCTCGTGCCCGTCTGGGCGTGGGAGCGCGTGAGCGGACAGCGGGGGATGGGCGAAGGGGACGCGAAGCTCCTCATGTGCATCGGCGCCTTCCTCGGCTGGCAGGGCGTGCTCTTCGTCATCGCGGCGGCGAGCCTTCAGGGCACGCTCGCGTACTTCCTCCAGCTCGCGTGGACCGCGCGGCGCGGCGAGCCCGCCCCGCGCGCCGAGACCGCGAGCGTGGCGTCGCCCCGAGCGCCCGACGACGCGGAGGAGCCCGCCTCACTCGAGCCGAGCCGAGCGGCGGAGCGCCCGGCCAGGGCGGGATCGGGCGCCCCGCCGCGCGACGAGGACGACGTCGATCGCGTCGAGGCGTCGGGCGAGGGGCCGCTCGTCGCGGAGCTCGAGGTCGATCTCCCTGGCAAGGTCGTCGCGCGGGCGAGCGCGGCGGGCGACGCACCCGGGATCTCGCTCGAGCTCGAGTACCGGCCGGACGTGGGCGCGCCCGACGCGCCCCACATCCGCTTCGGGCCCTTCCTCGCGCTCGCGGCCCTCGAATTCCTCTTCTTCGGTCAGCGCATCGTCGACTGGTACATCGAGACGATCTTCCTCGGAGACTAAGGACGGCCGACGACACGAATTCGCCCGCTCGAGCGGAGCGCGCCGTCAGCTCGCCTCGACGTGCCGAAGGAGCGCCTCCGCGACCTCGCCGGCGTGCGTGATGGGCCCCATGTGCCCGGCGCCCTGGATCCGCTTACGCGCGCTCTTCGCGATCGTGCGCTCGAGCAGCGCGAGCACGTGATCGGGTGCGATGGGGGGCTCGACGCCGCTCAAGAGGAGGGTCGGCGCCGCGATCGACGTGTACGCCTCGAGCGGCGTCGGATCGGCCCCGAGCGTGAGCACCTCGCCGATCACCTTCGGCGCGCTCGCGCGGAAGCTCTCCCGCATGGACTCCGCGAGCGTGTGCCAGGCCCCCTCCCCGTTCCAGTAGCCGATGAAGCCCTCGAGCCAGGCCTCGACGTCGGTCGGCGTGCTCGGCCAAGGGACGCGCGTCGAGGGGAGCGTCGCGAGCGCCGCCTGATCGTGCTCGGAGCGGAGCACCCCGAATGCGACCGGCTCGTACACCGAGAGCGAGCGCACCCGATCGGGGCGATGGAGCGTGAGGAGCAGCGCGAGGAAGCCCCCGTACGAGTGCCCGACGACGTGGAGCGGCGACGCGACGCGATCGACGAGGCGCTCGAGCGCGAGCAGATCCATCACGAAGTGGATCCGCTCGCCGAGCGTGACCGGGCTGCTCTCGCCGTAGCCGATGAGATCCGGGAGCAAGAGGCGATGGCGCGCACCGAGCACCTCCGCGACGCGCCGCCACTGCCGCGCGCCGAGCCCGCTCGAGTGGATGAGCAGGACGGGATCCGAGGAGGCCCCCTCCTCGTGGACGTGGATGGAGCGGCGCGCGACCTCGATGCGGAACGACATCTCCGCGTTCTAGCGCACGCGCCGCTCGCTCACCCGAGGCGAGCCGCCTGGATGAGCGGGCGCACGTCGACCGAGCGCATCCCCGCGGCGCGCGCGGCCTCGAGGCCGAGCTCCCCGTCCTCGTAGACGAGGCAGGCGGAGGGCGGGATATCGAGCAGGCTCGCGGCGCGAAGGAACACGTCCGGCGCGGGCTTGCCGCGCTCGACCTGATCGGCGCCGACGACGATCCCGAAGAGGTCCTCGATGGCCGCTCCGCGCAGCGTGCGCCGAACCACCTCGGTGAAATTCCCGCTCGCGACCGCGAGCCCGCGGCGGCCGAGCTCGCCGCGGGCGATGGCGACGATCGGCGCGATGGGGGGCCCGAGCACGGGGCGCGCGAGGTAGCGCTCGTTCTTCTCGCGCGTGAGGGCGCGAGGGTCGACGAGGACCCCTTGCTCCTTCGCGAGCTCCGCGATGATCTCGACCGCGGGCGCGCCGGCCAGCGCGTAGAAGCGCTCCTCCTCGAGCACGAGCCCGTGCGCGCCGAGCACCTCGCGCCACGACGCGAAGTGCGCCGGCATCGTGTCGACGAGCGTCCCATCGCAGTCGAAGATGAGCGCGCGCACGTCGTCCGGGATCATGGCCGGCTCCTACCCTCCTTCGCCGCGCGACGCCATCTTCGCGCCGGGCCGAGTTCCTTGACGCCCCCCGCACATTTGCTAGACGCGCCGCCCAGCGAGCCGTTAGCTCAGTCGGTAGAGCAGCGGGCTTTTAACCCGTCGGCCGAGGGTTCGAGTCCCTCACGGCTCATCGGTCCGACCGGTCCCCTTCCTTCTCCCGTCCCCATCGTCTAGAGGCCCAGGACTCCACCCTTTCACGGTGGCTACGAGGGTTCGAATCCCTCTGGGGACGTTCCTCGATCCACAAGGAGGGACGTCATGCTCGAGATCACCGGAGTCGTCGCGCGCGAGATCCTGGATTCCCGTGGGAACCCGACCGTCGAGGTCGAGGTGGAGGTCGACGAGGCGTTCGTCGGGCGCGCCGCCGTCCCCTCGGGCGCCTCGACGGGCGAGCACGAGGCGCTCGAATTGCGCGACGGAGACGCGCACCGATACCTCGGCAAGGGGGTCGAGAAGGCGGTCCACAACGTCGTCGACGCGATCGCGCCGATCGTGCTCGGACGCGACGCGCTCGATCTCGCCGCGATCGATCGCGCGATGATCGCGCTCGATGGCACGCCGACGAAGCGCCAGCTCGGCGCGAACGCGATCCTCGGCGTCTCGATGGCGGTGACGCGCGCGGCCGCCGAAGCGATGGGCATGCCGCTCTACCGCTACCTGGGCGGGGCCCAAGCGTGCGTCTTGCCGACGCCGATGATGAACATCGTGAACGGCGGCGCGCACGCGGACAGCGGGCTCGACATCCAGGAATTCATGGTGATCCCGCACGGCGCGCCGAGCTTCCGCGAGGCGCTGCGGATGGGCGCGGAGATCTTCCACCACCTGAAGGCGATCCTGAAGAAGCGCGGCCTCACGGTGTCGGTCGGGGACGAGGGGGGCTTCGCGCCGCACCTCGGCGAGAACGAGGAGGCGCTCAAGGTCGTGCTCGAGGCGATCGAGAAGGCGGGCTACGCGGCGGGCCGCGACGTCTCGCTCGGCCTCGACTGCGCCGCGAGCGAGTTCTTCGACGCGAAGACGAAGCGCTACGCCTTCGACCGGAAGTCCCTCGACGCGGGCGCGCTCGTCGACGTGTACGCGAGCTGGGCCGAGCGGTACCCGATCGTCTCGATCGAGGACGGCTGCGCGGAGGACGACTGGGAGGGTTGGCGGGCGCTCACGGGGCGCCTCGGCCAGACGATCCAGCTCGTCGGGGACGATCTCTTCGTCACCAACGTCGAGCGCCTCACCCGCGGCATCGAGGCGAACATCGCGAACTCGATCCTGATCAAGGTGAACCAGATCGGATCCGTCACCGAGACGCTCGCCGCGATCCGCCTCGCGTCGCAGAACGGCTACTCGTCGATCATCTCGCATCGGAGCGGCGAGACCGAGGACACCTTCATCGCCGATCTCGCGGTCGCGACGGGGGCCGGACAGATCAAGACGGGCTCGCTCTCGCGCTCCGATCGCATCGCCAAGTACAACCAGCTCCTGCGCATCGAGGAGGCCCTCGGCGCGGGCGCGCGCTACGCGGGGCGCGCGACGCTCCGCGCGAGCTGACGGCGCGCCTCGCTCGGCGTGATCCGCCCCGCACGGGCGCGCTGGCTCGGCGGGAGGGGGGGGCGCTGGGCAGCCCCTCAGGCGAGGAAGGGACGGCGCGGATCAGGGCGACGGACTCGCGCTGTCAGCGCATCCGACGCGCTCTCACCAGATCGACGATCGGCGTGATCCCCTCGCGCCGATCGAGCGGCGTGAACGAGACGTGACGCGCCGCGAGGATGGAGACGACGGACGCTCCGTAGGGGGCGTCCGTCGCCCAGACGGCGCGGAGCGTCTCGGGCGCGAAGAGCGCGAGCGCGTCGGGGATGTCCGCGAGCTCGATCCGCGGGAAGCTCGCGCCGTCGATGAGGACCATCGCGGCCGCGCGCAGCTTCGCCGCGCGCCTCGGCCCCTCGACATCGTCGTAGGCGACGACCGTCACCGCTCCCGGCTCGAAGCGCGCGTCGAGCGCTCGCGCGAGCTCCTCGCTCGAGGAGAGCACGATGACGAGGAGCTGGGCATCGAGCCGAACCTCCCGGGTGACCTCCTCGGAGGGGCGACGATGGCGCTCCTCGGGGACGAGCATCCCGAGCAGATCATCGACGATGTCGTCCCCGGCCGCGCCGTGGACCCGCGTGATCGCGCGGCGGATGGGCCCATCGACGAAACGCACCACGTTCTCGGGCGCGTCGAGCGCGTCGGGCATCTGCCTTCGCGCGGCCTCGATCACCTCGCGCGCCAGCTCGGGCGCGAGCACCGCCTCGAGCGCGTCTCGGATCAGCCGTAGCTCGCGCTGCTCCATCGCGTCTCGAGGATAGCTCAGATGCGATCGAGCAGCCCCTCGTCGAGCGCGGACGCGCGAAAGGACTCGTGGTTCAAGGCACGACGCAAGAGGCGGAGGTTCGTCGTCAGGGGCGCGATCCGCGTCTCGGCGACGACGCGATCGAGCGTGAGCACCGCCTCGTGTCGCGTCGGCGCGTAGGTCGAGACGCTCGCGACCATCGGATCGTGGTGCGACGCGAGGCGCGAGCCCGGCTGGACGCTCGCCTCGATGCGCACGCGTCCGGTCGGCGCGGGCGGCCACCGCACGTCGTCGACGCGCCCCGGGAAGGGACGCTGATCGCGCGGATCGAGCGCCGCCTCGACGCGCGCCTGGACGGCGTGACCCGTCGGCTCCGCCTGCGAGGCCTGCTTCGGGAGAGGCGCGCCGAGCGCGACCGCGACCTCGACCTCGACGAGATCGAGGTTCGTGCAGAGCTCGACCAGCGCGTGCTCGGGCGCGAGGCCCGCCCGCATCCCGACGAAGTGGAAGCTGCCGCCGGCGTCGAAGAGGAAATGCGCGATCCCGACGCCCGCGAGGCGGAGCTCGCGCGCGAGGTCGAGCGCCCCGGCCCACACGGCCGATCGGACCGCCGCGCCTCGATGGAGCGCGTCGATGGCGGGAGCGGGGGACTCGGCGATGACGCGGCGGTGCTCCCGGCGCGCGCTCGACTCCACGTCACCGAGCACGACGACGTCGTTGCCATCGCCCACGAGGTAGACCTCGACGTGACGCGGGCGCTCGATCCAGCGCTCGAGGACGACCGGCTCCGCGTCCAGCTCGCGGCTCGCGATCCACGCCTTCGCCTCCGCCTCGTCGGCGAGCACGACGAGCGAGGCCGGATCGCCCACGCCGTACGCCGGCTTGACGACGAGCGGCGTCCCGAGGGAGGCGAGCTCGCTCGCGAGCGCGTCGCGCCAGCCCCCGTCGCTCGCGCGGGGAGAGGGCTCGGGCGACGCGGCGAGCACGCGGAGCCCCGCGGCGCGCGCGGCCTCGCGGAGCGCCGCGCGATCGCGGAGCAGGACGACGAGCTCGGGCGCGGGGCCGATGAACGCGAGCCCCGCGCGGACGACCGCCCTGGCGAGCTCGGGGCTCGCGTCGAAGAGCCCGTAGCCAGGGTGGACCGCCTGGCACCCCGCCTCCTTCGCGGCGCGCACGATCGCGGCGACGTCGAGGTAAGGATCGGGGCGCGTCGAGTCGAGCACGACGTGCGCGTCGCACGCCTGGACGTGGATCGAGGACTCCTCTCCTTGGACCGCGACGGCGACGGTGTCGGCGCCGAGCCGCCGCAGCGTGCGCGCGAGGCGCGCCGCGATCTCTCCTCGGTTCGCGATCAAGATCCGCTCGAACATCCCGCGAGGATAGCCTACGAGAGCCAAGTGGCAGCCATCGTCCGTCGAATCCAGCTCCCTCGCGAGCACGCCCCCCTCGCACCGCGCGTACGGCGCTGGGCCGAGCGCATGCTCGCGGCGCTCGCCATGCCCGACGCGGAGCTCTCCGTCGTGCTCACGGACGACGCGACGATCCACGCGCTCAACCGCACGTATCGATCGATCGACCGACCGACCGACGTCCTCGCGTTCGCGGTGCGCGAGGCGCTCTCGGCCGACGTGCCCGAGGGGGCGATCCCCGAGGGCGTGCTCGGCGACGTCGTGATCTCGATCCCGCAGGCGAGACGACAAGCGCACGACGCCGCTCGCAGCCTCGACGACGAGGTCGCGATGCTCCTCGCGCACGGCCTCTTGCACCTGCTCGGCTACGATCATCGCGATCGGCGCGAGGAGCGGCGCATGACGGCGATGACCGACGCGCTCCGGTCCACCGCGGCCTCGCCTCGGCGATCTCCGAGATCGCGCGGGAATCGTCGAAGATCGCGTCCCAGCCCCCCCTGAGCGTCGAAATTCCGCCTCCCGAGCGCCTATTTCGCGAAAACCTCTTGCAACCGCGAAAAAGCGATGGCATCGAGGGCTCGCCATACCTGAAGTCCCTCAAAAGCGGGCCTTCGGGTCGGGCAGAGGCAGCCCTCACCGGAGGGTGCTCCTCGAGGCCGCATCACTCACCTCGGGGACACGCGCCGGTCAGCGGAGAGAGGGCTGGCTCGCCAGAGCGAGGATCTCCGAGCTCGCGGCGAGTGGTGCAGAGGCGGAGTGAACCGTTGGTAACCCCCGAGGCGCGGGAGCGCCGAGGGTCAAGCGAGATGGAGAGGGAACCATGGCGAAGGACGCACCGGCGAAGAAGAAGATGACCAAGGCCCAGACCGTCGCGGAGCTCGCGACCAAGACCGGCCTCAGCAAGAAGCAGATCGGCGAGGTGTTCGACGCGCTCCGCGACACGCTCAAGCGCGAGCTCGGCAAGCGCGGCGTGGGTCAGTTCGAGGTGCCCGGCATCGTGCGCCTCAAGATCCGGGAGCAGGAGGCGCGCAAGGGCGTCAAGTTCCGTAACCCCGCCACCGGCGAGGTCATGGTCCGCGACGTCCAGAAGAGCCGCAAGCTCCGCGCGACGCCCGTGAAGGCGCTCAAGGACCTCGTGCTCTGACGTCGCGCACCCCTCGGCGCGCTCGAGCGCGAGCGGGGGGGGGCTGGTGGAGAGGCGGCCGCGTCTGCGGTCGCCTCTTCCTTTTGCGCGCAGCGCTCGACGGAGCCCGCTTATCATCGTCGGATGCGCGCGCGCTCGCTCGGTATGGCATCCCTCCTCACCCTCGGCCTCGTCGGCTGCCCCGGGCCGACCACGACGAACGACGCGGACGCGGACGTCCGCTGGGCCGATCGCTGGATCCCCGGAGGCGAGGACGCCGGGACGATCGAGGACGATGCGTGGGTCCCCGAGGGCGTGGACGCCGGTCGAGACGCTGGCGTCGACGGCGGCGAGGCCTCCGACGCGGGCACGATCGGTCCCATGGGCTCGACGCCCGCTCCCCCGAGCACCATCGTTCGCGCGGGCTCCGACGGCCTGATCCTCAGGGGGACGGTCCTCACGCCGAGCGGGCCGCTCAGCCCCGGCGAGGTGCTCGTCGTCGGCAACACGATCCAGTGCGTCGCCACGAGCTGCGCCGCGCACCCAATGGCGGCGGACGCGACGATCATCGACACGCACGCGACGATCTCGCCCGGGCTCATCGACGGGCACAACCACGCCACCTACGACTTCCTCCCCGAGTGGGTCGCCCCGCGGCTCTTCGACAGCCGCTACCAGTGGCGCGGCGATCGGCTGTACAGCGAGCACATCCGCCCCGAGTCGGATGGCGGCTCGAGCGGCAACCTGATCTGCCCCGCGACGAAGTGGGCCGAGCTCCGCTCCATCGTGCACGGGACGACGACGATCCAAGGGCAGTCGCCGCGCCAGGCGTGCGTCGATCGCCTCGCCCGCAACGCCGACCACTACCACGGGCTCCCCTCGCGCTCGAACACCTCGTTCGGCACCTCGATCGCCGGTCCCTGCGAGGGCGGAGGAACGAGCTCGACCGCGATGAACGACCTCTGGCGACGCGCGCGGGTCGACGACTGGGTCGCCGGCCGCACGACGCGCCTCGCCGTCCACATGGCGGAGGGCGTCACGGGGATGGGGATGACCCAGACCAACGTCCTGCGCGAGTACGACTGCTACCGAGGCCGAGCCGGGGGTGACGCGGTCCACACGATCGACCTGCTCCGCGACGGAACGGGCACGCCCTACGGCACCGCGTACTTCATCCACGCCACGGCGCTCACCCGCGCGCAGCTCGACGACGCGAACGACGCTGGCGCCTACTTCATCTGGTCTCCGTCGAGCAACGTCGTCCTCTACGGCGGCACGGCCGACATCGGCTACCTCGTCGAGATCGGCGCCGTGGTCGGGATCGGCCCCGACTGGACGGTCTCGGGCGAGGACGACGTGCTCGCCGAGCTGCGCTTCGGGGAGCGCTGGGGACAGATGGAGGGCATCGCCTCGCTCACCCCCGAGCGCCTCTGGCTCATGGCGACGCGCGACGGCGCGCGCGCGGTCGATCTCGATCGTGACATCGGCACGATCGAGGTCGGCAAGCGCGCCGACCTCGTCGTCTTCGGCCGCGTCTCGAGCGACCCCTACCGCGCCGTCCTCGACAGCCGCGCGGCCGACGTGCGGCTCGTCCTCATCGACGGGCTCGGCTACTACGGCGACGACGCGCTCGAGGCGACGACGGCCGTGAACGGCGACTGCGAGAGCTTCGACGCCTGCGGCGCGCCGAAATTCCTCTGTGTCGCGAACACGCCGGGGGCGTCCGCTCGCAGCGGCGAGACCTACGAGAGCGTGCGCGGCCAGCTCTACTCCATCCTCCAGGACGGCTACCCAGGCGGCACGGCCTACGGGCGCGGATCCGAATTGCTCGAGCTCGTCAGCTGCCCGTGACCTCCTCGAAGGGCGCGTCGAGGAGCTCGATGAGCCGCGCGTCGTCGCGAAGCTCGCCTCGCTCGATCGGATCGTGATCGGCGCGCAGCCACGGCCAGATCGGGCCCGTGTCGCGGCAGCCGAGCGCGCGCTCTTCGCGGGAGCAGAAGACGCGCACGTGGAAGTGATCGTCGTGCGGCGGCGCGTTGGAGGGCTCCTGGAGCACCTGCGCCGCGCGCACGAGGAGCGCGCGATCGGGCTCCACGGCGAGCGCGTGCCGCAAGAGGCGCGCCTCGATCCCATGGCTACAGAAGATCCACTGCACCGCGA
Source organism: Sandaracinaceae bacterium (assembly GCA_039809495.1). GTDB lineage: Bacteria > Myxococcota_A > Polyangia > Polyangiales > Sandaracinaceae > JAFLCL01. Next base: position 74,131 of record JBDHVC010000010.1, on the reverse strand, counting down.
TCGAGGGGTCGGAGAGCAGCGTGCGCACGAGGTGCCAGTTGCGCGCGTCGTCGAAGAGCACGATCGCGTCCTCCTCCGGGTCGAGCGCGATCCCGAAGCGCGAGAGCGCGACGCGGCCGCGGGGCGCGACCGGCGCCCCGCTCGCGTCCGTGAGCTGAAAGAGGATGTCCACGTCGCGCCCGGCGCGGTGGCTCCGGTGGCGTGGGTGGCGCCCACCCAGCGGCGCGCCGAGGTCGCCGACGCGGATGGGGCGGCCTCCCGGGAAGGCGCGCTCGACCTCGAGCGCCGCTCGCTCGAGCGCGCGAACGAGCCGCGTCGTGCCGACGCGTGTGCTCTCGCCCGGGCGCGCGCGCTCGAAGCCGAGGCCCCGATCGGGGAGCGCGGTGCCGAGGAGCAACCAACCGGACGAGGTCGTCCCGAGCGACGCGCTCTCCTCGCCGAGCGCGCCCGGCCGCAGCATGAGGCAGCCCGAGAGCCCGAGCGCGGCGAGCGAGAGCGCGGCCCTCGAGGCGAAGCACCGAGTCACGCGCCGGGTTCTACCATCCGCGGATCGGCGCGCGCGTGGCTCGTCCGCGTGGGGGGGTTGCGACGCCCCCGCGCGACGCTAGGCTCGCGGCCCCGCGCGTCGAACCTCTCGGGCGCGTCACGACGTCTCCTCATGGCCACCCGCACCTCGAGCCCCATGGATCAGCTCAGCGCCCACGTCGATCGCGCGTGGGATCGCGTCATGAAGGGCGACACCGCGGGCGCGCTCCGCTCGGCGGAGAAGGCGGCCGAGCTCGACCACGAGTCGCCCGAGGTCCAGAACCTCCTCGGCTACATCCTCGCGGCCGAAGGACGCGCGGAGGAGGCGATCGAGCACTACCGCCAGGCGATCGAGCTCGACGAGAGCTTCGTCGAGGCCATGCTCAACGCGGCCGAGGTGCTGATCTTCCCGCTCCAGGAGTTCGACGGCGCGATCGCCCTCGTCGAGCAAGCGCTCGACTGGATCGAGGAGGACGTCGAGCTCGCGGACGCGCTCTTGCTCGAGGTCGACGCCCACCTGGGCAAGGGCGACCGCGACCAGGCGCTCGAGGTGCTCCGGCGCACCCCGCAGGGCCCCTTCGACAACGCGGGCGTCGAGATCGCGATCGGGCGCGCCTGGTTCGACGTCGGCGACGCGGAGCGAGCCGAGCCGCACCTGCGCCGCGCGCTCGAGCTCGACGCGGACCTCGCCGACGCCCACTACTACCTCGGCCTCTGCCGTGAGCAGCGCGACGACCTCCCGGGGATGACGATGGCGTTCCTGCGCGCGCGCGACGCGGAGCTCCGCCGAGCGCCGCCCGCGGGCCCCCTCGACGCGAGGGAATTCGAGGATCAGGTGCGTGACGCGATTCGCGGCCTGCCTCGCACGCTCGCTTCGACGATCGACGGCGCGTTCGTCATCGTCGGCGACGTGCCGGGCGCCGAGGTGGTGGCCGACGGGGTCGATCCGCGGATCCCCGTGCTCCTCGACGGCCTCTCGAGCGAGAGCGAGCCGCCGCGCGCGAGCCGCGTCTTCGTGTATCGACGCAACGTCGAGCGCCTCGGCGGCGGCGAGCCACGCGAGCTCGTCGCTCACGCCATCATCGACGAGCTGCGGCACACCTTCCCCGATCTCGTGGGCGAGGACGCGGACGAGGACGCGAGCGCGGCCGATCCCGATCGCTCGGACCCGCCGCGCTGAGCGCGGGGCGGAGCCAGGCGCGAGCGGGTATCCTCCCGGCGTGCACCCCGACGTCCGACCGATCGAGTCCCTCGTTCCGCGGAGAGCGACGGCGTTCGGGGGCAAGGCGCGCTCGCTCGCCGAGCTCGTGCGGGCGGGCTTCGTGGTGCCGGCCGGCTTCGCCATCTCCGCGAGCGTCGCCGAGCGAGCGATGGCGGCGGCGCTCCCGCAGGAGGACCGGCTCGAGGCGCTGCTCGTCGCGCCGGCGCGAGCCCTCGGCGAGACGCGGCTCCACGCGATCGCGGAGGCCGTCCGCACGATCGCCATCCCCGAGCCCGCGGAGCGCGCGATCCGCGAGGCGTACACGCTCCTCGCGCGAGAGGGTGCGCCGCGCGTCGCCGTGCGGAGCTCCGCGCTCTCGGAGGACCACGCCACGCGCTCGAGCGCCGGCCTCTACGCGACGCGCCTCGACGTCGTCGGCGAGGAGGCGGTCCTCGAGGCGATCCGCGCCGTCTGGGCGAGCGCGTTCTCGTCGCGGGTGATCACGTACCTGAGGAGCGTCGGCGGCGATCCGAGCCGAGCTCAGGTCGGGATCGGCGTCGTCGTCCAGGCGCTCCTTTCGGCCGACGTCTCGGGCGTCCTCTTCACGGTGAACCCGCTCTCCGGCGATCCGCAGGAGATCGTCGTCAACGCCTCCTTCGGCCTCGGAGAGCTCGTCGTCGACGGGAGCGTCACCCCCGACACCTACCGCATCGACAAGGGCTCGGGCTTTCTGCGCGATCACGTCGTCGGAGAGAAGGCGCGAGCGCGCTTCGTCCGCGAGCGCGGGCTCGTCGACGAGCGCGTCCCGGAGCCGATGCGCCGACGATCCGCGCTCGAGCCGGACGAGGTCCGCTCGCTCACGGAGCTCGCGCGACGCATCGAGCGGACGTTCGGCGACGCGCGCGACGTCGAGTGGGCCATCGCCGAGGGCACGCTCTATACGCTCCAGGCCCGCCCCGTGACCGCGCTCGCGGCGCGCGCGCCGGTCGTGCGTCGACCCCGCGATCGCGCCCGCATCGTGTGGTCCACCATCAACGTCGGCGAGGCGCTGCCCGGCGTCGCGACACCCCTGACCTGGTCCGTCCTGAGCGGGTTCAGCGACGTCGGGTTTCGCCGTGCCTTCGGGGCGATCGGCTGTCGCGTACCGCCCGACGCGGAGCTCGTCGGGAACTTCCGCGGGCGCATCTACCTGAACCTCTCCGACTTCTTCGCGATCGCGTCGGAGGTGCCGGGGCTCGCCCCCGACACGATCCTGGCGCTCGGAGGCGGCGGCATCGACGCGCTCGCCTCGGCGTCGCTCGGGCGCGAGCCGACGGGGCGCTCCTCGGCCGCGTGGCTCGCGCGGCTCCCCCTCACCGCGGCGCGCTTCACGCGCGAGAACCTCGGCTCGAGCCGCCGCGTCGCGCGCTTCGAGGAGCGCTTCGAGGAGGAGCGCGCGCGCCTCGAGGCCCTCGACCTGCGCCTGCTCTCCTCGACCGCCGTCCACCGCGTCCTCCTCGAGGTAGAGCGCCTCTTGGATCAGAGCGGCCAGGTGCTCCTCAACGTGTACGGCAACCTGCTCGCGAGCACGATCGCGCTCCGCGCGCTGGTCAGCACCCGCGGCGCCGCGCACGACGACGCGCTCCTGCGCGATCTCTTGAGCGGGCTCGCCGACGTCGACAGCGCCGAGCCGGGCCTCGAGCTCGCGCGCATCGCCGAGAGCGCGCGACGCGACGCCGCCGCGCGCGGCTACATCGAGGCGACCGAGCCCGAGCACGCGCGCGTCGAGGCGCTGCCCGACGGGCCGACGCGACGGCTGCTCGAGGACTTCCTCCGCCGCTACGGCGATCGCGGCACGCGCGAGGCCGAGCTCTCGGAGCCTCGCTGGCGCGAGGACCCAACGCTGCCGTTCGCGACGCTGCGCCTGCACCTCCAGCGGGAAGCGAGCGCCGTCTCGAGCGCGGAGCATCGGCGTCGCGCGGTCGTCGCCCGGTTCGAGGAGGCGTTCGCGACGCGCGTCCCACGTGTCCTTCGACCCCTCCTGCGCCGCGGGCTCGATGGGGTCCGCGCGCTGCTCCGCACGCGCGAGCGCCTGCGCTCCCGCGTCGTCACCGTGCTCGGCTTCTTTCGCGTCGTCGCGCTCGACGCGTCCCGCCGCATGCGCGCGATGGAGCCGGGCGTCGGGGACGACGGCGCCTTCTATCTCTCGCTCGAGGAGCTCCACGGGGTGCTCCGCGGCGACGTCGTCGGCGTCGGCGACCTCGTCCGCGTGCGTCGCCTCCAGCTCGCGCGTGACGCGGCGCTCCCCGCGCCCCCCGCGACCTTCGTCGGGTTCCCTCCCGTCGTCTCGCCGCCGGACCCGAGCGTCCGCGAGCTCGTCGGCATCGGGGCGTCCGCCGGCCGCGCGACGGGGCTCGTGCGCTGGCTGCGGGAGCCGAAGGACGCGAGCGCCTTCCGGCCCGGCGAGATCCTGCTCGCGCGACAGACCGACGTCGGCTGGTCGCCCCTCTTCCTCGCGGCCTCGGGCGTCGTCACGGAGCTCGGAGGGCCGCTCTCGCACGCGTCGATCGTCGCGCGGGAATTCGGGGTCCCAGCGGTGGTGGACGTCGCGAACGCGACCGAGGTGCTCCGGACGGGCGATCGCGTCGAGATCGACGGCACGCGCGGCACCGTCCGGCTGCTCGAGCGCGCCTGACGTCGAGGACGAGACGATGACGAGCCCCCGCGCGGCGGTGATCCCGTGAAGCTCACCCTCCTGCACCGCGACGACGATCTCCTCGTCGTCGCGAAGCCGAGCGGGATCGCGACGACGGCGCCCGACCGGCGAGACAGCCTCGCGCGCCGCGTCGAGGCGCTCGATCGCCACGCGCCCCGCCATCACCCGAGCTCGCGCCTCGACACCGACGTCACCGGGGTCGTCGTCTTCGCGCGGACGGATCGCGGGATCGCGCGCGTCCTGCGCGCGCGCGAGGAGGGCCGGTACGCGCGCCGCTACGTCGCGCTCGCGCGAGCTCCCGCCGATCCGAGCCCCGAGATCGGGAGCGACGCTCCCGCGCTCTACACGTGGGACATCGCCATCGACCCGCGTGACCCGCGGAGGCGCCGCGCGCTCGAGCCCGGGAGCGATCCCAACGCGCTCCGCGTCCAGGCGGCGCGCACGCGCGCGTGGGTCCTCTCCCGCTCCGCCTCGGCGTCCGCGCTCCTGCTCGAGCCGATCACCGGGCGCACGCACCAGCTCCGCGTGCACGCCGCGCGTGCCGGGACGCCGCTCCTCGGCGACGTCGCCTACGGAGGCCCCAGGCGGCTCGTCGCGCCGGACGGAAGCGTGATCGCCTGCCCGCGCGTCGCCTTGCACTGCCTCGTCGTCGTGCTCCCGGGGAGCGCGGGCGAGCCGCTCTCGTTCGTGGCGCCCCTCCCCGACGATCTGCTCACCTTGGCTCGCGGCGTGGGCCTTCTGCCGATCGACGTCGCGATGATCGAGCGAGAGGCCCGCGCGAGCCTCTCGCGCTGACCGCGCGCCGGTCCACCTTGGCGCGCCCGGCGCGGCACGCTAGCGTTCGCGCGCCGAAGAGCCCGGAGGACGCGATGGCGACGTGCAAGGAGTGCGGAGACGAGGTCGACTCGCTCGTGCCGGTGAAGGTCGGCGGCAAGAGCCGCAAGGTCTGCGAGGACTGCGCGGATCGGCTCCGCGAAGAGGGCGAGATCGCCGAGGCCTCGGAGAGCGTCGTGCAGGGCATGATGGGGTTCAAGGGCCGGCGGTGAGCGCGCCGCTCGCGAGGCGCCTCCTCGCCGCGTCGGCCATCCTCGCCCTGTGCCTGGGCGTGCCCGGGGCGGCGCTCGCCCACCGCGGCAGCGCGAAGCACATCATCATCGAGCCGACGAGCGTCGGCGCGAACCTCCGCGTCGAGATCGAGGTGGTCGACGCCGCGGTCGAGCTCGGCCTCGGGGAGGACGCGAGCGAAGAGGACGTGCTCGCGCACGACGAGCGGCTCCGCGCGTGGCTCGCCTCGGGGATCCGGGTCGAGAGCGCGCGAGGGCCCTGTCGGATGAGCGCCATGCGCGCCCCCATCGAGCGCCTCGACGACGAGGACGCGGCTCGCGTCGCCGTCGAGCTCGAGGCGAGTTGTGACGACGCGCGACCGCTCACGCTCATCGACGACACGATCTTCGAGAGCGATCCGCAGCACGAGGCCTACGTGCGCCTACGCTTCTCCGAAGGCATCGAGACGAGCGTGCTCCGGCGCGGGCGACAGCGGGTCGAGCTCGGCGCGCCCGCGTCGGTCCCCGCGCTGCTCCTCACGTTCCTCGAGGAGGGCGTGCTCCACCTCGTCACGGGCTACGATCACCTGCTCTTTCTCCTCTCGCTCCTCCTCTCGTCGGGCGAGCGCGCCGCCAAGGACGGCTGGCGCAAGGAGGTGAGGGACGTGGGGCTCGTCGTCAGCGCGTTCACGCTCGGGCACAGCGTCACGCTCATCGCCGCAGCCCTCGGCTGGGTCGTGCTCCCCTCGCGGCTCGTCGAGACCGCGATCGCCGCCTCGATCCTCCTCGTCGCGATCTTGAACGTCGCGAAGCCCGAAGAGCGCCGCGAGATGCCCTGGATCGCCCTCGCCTTCGGCCTCATCCACGGCTTCGGCTTCTCGAGCGTGCTCGCCGAGCTGGGCCTGCCGGCGCGCGCGCGCGTCCTCTCCCTGCTCTCCTTCAACGTCGGCATCGAGCTCGCGCAGCTCGCGGGCGTGCTCCTCGCGATCGGCCCCTTGACCTGGCTCGCGAGGAAGCCGGGCTATCGCACCTACGTCGTGCGCGGCGGCTCGATCGTCATCGGCCTCGTGGCGAGCGCGTGGATGATCGAGCGCGCCTTCGGCCTCGCCTGACGAGCAGCCTCCCTCGTTCGTGGTCTAGACGCCCCGAGACGCGGAAGGTAGAAGGGCGCCCAGTCGACGAGGAGAATTGCCGTGGACGAAGAACGCGAGAGCGACGCGCTGGACCTCGACGACCACTTCCACGACGAGTGTGGCGTCTTCGGCATCTGGGGCGCGAGGGAGGCCTCGAACCTCGCCTACCTCGGCCTCCACGCGCTCCAGCACCGCGGCCAAGAGGCCGCCGGCATCGTCTCGAGCGACGGCGGCCGCCTCTTCGCGCATCGCGGGCTCGGCCTCGTCGGCGAGTGCTTCGATGAGCACGTCCTCTCGAGCCTGCCCGGGGATCGCGCGATCGGGCACGTCCGCTACGCGACGGCGGGCGGAGGCGGCATCAAGAACGCGCAGCCCATCGCGGTCGACTTCGCCGCGGGCTCGATCGCCGTCGCGCACAACGGGAACCTCACGAATTACGAGGAGGTGAAGGCTCGGCTCGAGGAGCAGGGCTCGATCTTCCAGTCCTCGAGCGACACGGAGGTGGTGATCCACCTGGTCGCGCGGAGCCGGAGCACGACCACGGCGAGCCGCATCGTCGACGCGCTCTCCCAGGTGGAGGGCGCCTACTCGATGGTGTTCCTCACCGCCGACGAGCTCGTCGCGGTCCGCGATCCGTACGGGTTTCGCCCCCTCGCGCTGGGGCGCCTGGGGAGCCTCGGCCACGTCGTCGCGAGCGAGCCGGTCGCCTTCGATCTCATCGGCGCCGAGTACGTCCGCGACGTCGAGCCGGGTGAGATGATCGTCATCGATCGCGCGGGCCTCGAGAGCAGCCACCCCTTCCCGGCTAGGCCCCAGCGGAGCTGCATCTTCGAGTACGTGTACTTCGCCCGCCCCGACTCGACGCTCGGCGGCATCAGCGTCTACGAGGCGCGCAAGCGGCTCGGCACCATCCTCGCCGAGGAGCAGCCGTGCGACGTCGACGTGGTCATCGCCGTCCCGGACAGCGGCGTCGCGTCGGCGATGGGCTTCGCGGCGCGGCTCGGGGCGCCCTACGATCTCGGCCTGCTCCGCAGCCACTACGTCGGCCGGACGTTCATCGAGCCCTCGCAGTCGATCCGCCACTTCGGCGTGAAGCTGAAGCTCTCGCCCGTCCGCAAGGTCCTCGAGGGCAAGCGCGTCGCCGTCGTCGACGACTCGATCGTGCGCGGGACGACGAGCCGGAAGATCGTGAAGATGCTCCGCGACGCGGGGGCGCGCGAGGTCCACCTGCGGATCAGCTCGCCGCCGACGCGCTGGCCCTGCTTCTACGGCATCGACACGCCCTCGCGCAGCGAGCTCGTCGCCGCGTCGCACAGCCCCGCCGAGGTGGCGAAGTACGTCACGTGCGACTCGCTCGGCTACCTCTCGATCGAGGGCCTGCACCGCGCGGTGCTCGGCGATCGGCCCCCGCGGGGCGAGCGCAACGGCTTCTGCGACGCCTGCTTCAGCGGGGACTACCCCGTCCCCGTCACGGGCACGAGCCCGACGCACACCAAGCGAGCGCTGCCGCTCACGTCGGTGTAGAGTCTCCGACGATGCCCTCGCGACACGTCGGCCCCCTGACCCTCCTCGCCCTCGGTGGTCTCGCCCTCGGCGGCGCGAGCGCGCTCGCTGGCTGCGGCGGCGCGACCCAGAGCAGCTCGACCCAGGGCACGGTGGCGCGCGCGAGCAGCTACGTCCCGTGCGAGCGGCCCTCCGAGGTGCGCTTCGCGCCCGGCCTCTGCTTCGATCCGGTGGGCACGCGCTGGCACGTCGTCGCGAACGCGCCCGGCGGTCGCTACGAATTCGACGTCGAGCTGATGGCGAGCGGCCGGCTTCGCGCGAACGATCACCCAGCCGCGGGGCCCGGGACCGACGAGTGGATCATCGAGGACGACCAGCTCCGCCTCTTCCTCGCCAACCGCTACGTCGAGTACCGCGGTCGGTTCACGAACGGCAGCGTCATCGTCGGCTCGGCGAGCAACGTGCGCGGCGACGCGTGGGAGTTCCGCGCGGACCGGATGCGCGTCCCGCACGCGTGCCAGGGCAACGAGCTGGTCGTCCGCGGCGGGGACGAGCCCGTCTGCTACTCCGCCGCCGGCTCGCGGTGGCAGATGCACCTCGGCGGCCGCTCGTTCGTCGTCGAGCTCGCGAGCAACGGCGCGCTGACGAGCGACGACCCCAACGACACGACGGCCGGCGACGACACCTGGGAGCAGGTGGGCGGGACGCTGCGCATGTACCTCAACGGGCGCACGACCACGCTCGAGGCGACGCTGCGCCCCGACGCGCTCGATCGGCTCGAGGGCACGGCCTCCGTCGGCGGCTCCTTCACGGCCGAGGCGCTACCGAGCTACGCGGGCGCGCCGTACTGAGCGCCGCTCGGGGCGATCCGTACGGCCACCGCCAGGCGACGGATCGGGGCGCGGCCTCCCGAGCCCGCGCTCCTCGTCGGGGCTCGAGTTGAACGCACCTGGCTCGAGTTGAACGCACCTGGCGGGGAGCGCGCGCGCGCGGCTGGTCTATAGTCCGCACCTTCTTCCCGCCCTGGAGCTCACCGTGCGCAAGTGGATGCGCTTCGCCCCCTACGCCGCCTTCTTCCTCTCGGGCGCCTCGTCGCTGATCTTCCAGACGATCTGGACGCGACACCTCCACCACGTCTTCGGAGCCACGTCGGTCGCGATCAGCACCGTGCTCACGGTGTTCATGGCGGGCCTCGGCCTCGGGAACTGGATCTCCGGGCGCTACGCGAACCGCATCGAGCACCCGATCTTCACCTACGCCTTCGCCGAGCTCGGCGTCGCCGTCTGGTCGCTGCTCATCCCCTTCCTCGTCGCCTCCGACGGCTGGCTCGCGACGGTGAACGCGACGCTGCGGCAGTCCTTCGGCTCCGAGTCGGGCATCTTCCTCGTCGCGCGCTTCCTCTGCGTCGTGCCGATCCTCATCGTCCCGACGACGCTGATGGGCGCCTCGACCCCGCTCCTCGTCCGGCACTTCGTCTCGACGAGCGACGATCCCGCGACCGCCTCGAGCAAGGTGGGCACCCTCTACGCCGTCAACACCTTCGGCGCCGCGCTCGGCCCGCTCCTCTCCGCGTTCGTCCTGATGCCGACGGTCGGCCTCATGGTGACGAACGTCGTCGCGTGCGCGATGAACCTCGGCCTCGCGCTCCTCATCGCCCTCCTGCGCGAGCCGCTCATCGGGAGCCGCTGGGGGAGCGGGGTGAAGCTCTCGGTCTGGCCTCGACCGCGGCGCGCCGACGACGTGGTGGAGCCCATCTCGCGCGCGACCACGTCGCTCCTCGTCCTCGGGGCGATCGTCGGCATCGCGTGCCTGCTCGCGTCGATCGCGGTCCCCGAAGAGGCGTCGAGCTCCGCCTGGGCGCTCCGCGTCGTCGGCCTCGCGGGCTTCGCGCTCGTGCTCTTCGGCATGGTCCGCGCGACCAGCGTCGGGGCGCCGAGGGCGCGCCTCGCGACCTCGCCCGCGGCGGCCTCGGCCGCCGACGTCGAGCCCCCCGCGTCGTCGTCGGCACCCGTCGAGGTCGTCAGCGAGGAGCCGCTCCCCCGCGAGAAGCGCGGGAAGAAGGGGCGCGCTTCCCAAGCGCGCGGGGCGAGCGAGCGCGCGACGGGCGCGGCCGAGGCGAGCGGGCCGGCGAGGCGAGACGAGGCCGAGCGGGAGCGCGCCGCGAGCGCGAACGGATCTCCCCGCGCGAGCGAGAGCCCGATCCCCCCGATCGCGCGCAAGGCCGCGTTCTACTGCTTCGCCCTCTCGGGCACGGCGGCCCTCTGCTACGAGGTCGTCTGGTCGCGCGCGCTCGCGATGACGATCGGGAGCTCCGTCTACTCGTTCGCGCTCATCCTCGAGACCTTCCTCGTCGGCATCGCGATCGGGAGCGCCGCGATGAGCTCGCTCCTCGGCACGAAGAGCCGACCGCTCGTCGGCATCGGCGCCACGACCGCCCTCCTCTCGCTCCTCGCCAACGCGCCCTGGGCGCTCGAGATCCGCATCGACAGCCAGCAACACCACGGCTCGATCGCGACCTTCCTCGGCGTGAGCCTGCTCCCCATCGTGCTCCTCGTCGCGCTCGGGCTCTACGCGCGGCGACGCACGCAGATGAACGCCGTGCTCGGGGGCTCGGCGGACGAGTCGACCGTCCCCGGCCTCGTGATGACGCTCGTCCCCGCGGTCGTCGCGCTCCTCAACGTCACCTACTTCTCGACCGGCTACCTCCCCAAGATCATCGCGTCGGTCGTCGTCGCGGTCTCCGTCTTCCTCGCGGTGACGCTCGCCCTGCGGCGCACCCCGGTCCTCCTGCTCGCCGTGGTTCAGCTCTTCATCGGGCTCGCGACGGTCGTCTCGTACTTCTGGCAGGACGAGATCCCCTACGCGTTCGCGCAGCTCGTCGTGTCCGTCTCCGACCTCCCCTCGAACGTCGGGCTCGTCCAATTCTTCATGTTCCTCACGGCGATGCTCTGCACGCTGCCGGCGACGCTCGGGATGGGCGCGATGTACCCGCTGGCGTTGCGCGTCTGGACCGAGGGCGGCGACGCGATCGCGGAGGACGTCGCGGTCGTCTACTCCGGCAACACCGTCGGCTCGATCGTCGGCTCGTGGCTGCCCGGGTTCGTGCTCATGCCCCTCATCGGCATGGAGCGCACGCTCCACGTCGGCATCGTGCTCAACATGCTCCTCGCGCTCGCGATGCTCATCGCCGGCGCCACGGAGCCCGAGGGCGCCTCGACGGAGGGCTCGAAGGACGCTCGCGAGGGCGAGGCGGGCGAGCGTGGGCGGGATCTCCCGATGTGGCACGCGGCCACGGTCTACGTCCTCGCGCCCGCGATCCCCGCGATGCTCGCGCTGCTCTGGCTCGGGTCCGCGCGACCCGACATCCGGTGGAACCAGACGCAGATGACGCTCGGCGTCTTTCGCGTCTCGCTCGCGGCCGGCATGCTCGATCCCGGGAGCTGGGGTCAGCCCGATCTCGTCTACTACCACGACGGCCTCTCGACGACGGTCACGGTCGAGCGGTGGGGCCACCACTTCGCCCTGAAGAACAACGGGAAGGTCGACGCCTCGAACGGCGACGACATGCCGACCCAGATCTCGGTCGCCGCGCTCCCCCTGCTCTTTCACCAGGACGGTCCGACCGATCTCGACGTCGCGATCGTCGGGTTCGGCTCGGGCGTCAGCGTCGGCACGACGCTCTCGTTCCCCGTCCGCTCGGTGGACGTGCTCGAGCTCGAGCGCGCCATCCCCGAGGCCGCGCGCTTCTTCGAGGACGTCAACCTCCTCGACTACCGCCTCGATCACTTCCCCTACGTCGAGATGGATCGCCTCTCGATCATCAACGACGACGGCCGCAATTACCTCGCGTCGACCGACCGCTCCTACGACGTGATCATCAGCGAGCCGTCGAACCCGTGGATCACCGGCGTCTCCGATCTCTTCACGCTCGATCACTTCCGCATCGCGAAGCGGAGGCTGCGCCCCGGCGGCATCTACTGCCAGTGGGTCCAGCTCTACGAGATGAGCCCCGAGAACATCAAGGTCATCTTCCGGACCTTCGCGCAGGTCTACCGCAACGTCATCGTCTTCGCGGCCGACGACCACTCCTCCGACACGGTCGTGCTCGGCTCGGACGCGCCGCTCCCGCTCGACCTCGAGCGCCTGCGCCGGGGCTGGGGGCTCTCCGTCCCCGGTCGGATGAGCGTCGCGGCGCAGCTCGAGCGCGCCGACATCCACGCGCCGTTCGACATCTTCGCCCGCACGCTGCTCGCGACGCGCGACGAGGTGATGACCTACACCCAGATCGAGGAGCGACGGAGGGGGACCGGCCGCGACGCCACGTGGGAGACGATCTGGAGCTCGACCAACGTGACGAGCTGCGACGCGCCCGACTGCGTCCGCAGGCCCGTCGAGATCAACACCGACGACAACGCCGTGATCGAATTCGCGGCGCCGCGCGACCTCATCGGCTTCGCTCGCTACGAGGGGTACCTCTCGACGGTCTACTCGCACCAGTGGCCGTTCGCGCGCCTCGAGCCCGTCCTCGCCGGCTTCGGATCGGGCGACGAGCGCGCGCGCAACCTCGCCGAGCTCTCCATGTCGCTCGTCGCGCATGGTCGCTACGATCAGGCGGCGGAGTTCATCGAGCAGTCGCAGCAGGCGGGGCGCGCGCGGGAGACGGCCGTCGCGCTCGAGGTGCTCACGCACCTGCTCTCGAGCGAGCACGAGCCCTCGCTCCGCGTCGAGCCGCCGATCCCCGGGCCCGAGCTCGATCGCGCGAGCGCCGAGCGGCTCACGGGCGGCTTCGATCGCGTCCGGGCCTCGATCGACCAAGGCAACTACGGGGCCGCGCTCATGGCGATGGAGGACATCCCCTCCCCGCTCCGCATGCACAGCGGCCCCTCGATGCGGCTGCTCTACGGCTTCCTCCTCTACAAGGCCGGCCGCGGCTCGCCCTCGCAGAACCGGGCGGCGGCCGAGACGCTCGAGGATCTCGTCCGCACGGACGAGGACTACGTCGAGCGTCACCCGGAGGCGTACTACTTCCTCTCGCGCGCCCTCGACGCGGAGGGCCGCTACAGCCAGGCGCTCCCCTACATGCGCCGCTACATCGAGGCGCGCCTCGTCGCGACCGACTTCGCCCACGCCGAGCCGCCCGAGCCGCCCTCGGACGAGGCCACCACGACCGACGCGGAGGGCGAGTCCGACAAGCGCGAGCACGACCCCCGAGCCCGCTCCGTCGAGGCGCCCGCGACGCCGTCCACCCAGCTCGAGTGAGCCCACCTCGAGCGAGCCCACCTCGAGCGAGAGCGCGCCCTGGTCCCTCGCGCGCGCCTCGCCCCGAGCGTCAGCGCGAGGCCCGCTTCACCTCGTCCCAGAGCGCGTCCCGCTCGCGCGGCGTGAGCCGATCGAGCGAGCCGCCCCGCTCGCGCGCGAGCGCCTCGGCGGCGCGAAAGCGCGTCGTGAACCGATCGAGCGTCTCACGCAGGCTCGCCTCGGGATCGATCGCCGCGAGCCGAGCCCAGCTCGCGATCGCGAAGAGCAGATCGCCGAGCTCCTCCGACATCCGCTCGCGCGCTCCCGCGCGGATGGCCTCGTCGAGCTCCGCGAGCTCCTCGTCCACCTTCGCGCGGGCGCCCTCGGCGCTCGGCCAGTCGTAGCCGACGCGGCCCGCCTTCTCGCCGATCCGCACCGCCCGCAGGAGCGCCGGCATCGCGACCGGGACCCCATCGAGCGCCCCCTTCGGCGGCTCCGAGCTCGCCTTGGCCTCGCGCTCTCGAGCCTTCTGCTTCTCCCAGCCGTCGAGCACGTCGTCCGCCGTCCGCGCCGTCGCTCGCGCGAAGACGTGGGGGTGCCGCTCCACCATCTTCTGGCTGATCGCGAGCACGACGTCGTCGATCGCGAACGTCCCTGCGCGACGGCCGAGCTCGCTCTGAAAGACGATCTGGAGCAGCAGGTCGCCGAGCTCTTCGCGCAGATCGGCGTGATCACCGCGATCGATCGCGTCGACGACCTCGTGCGCCTCCTCGATGACGAAGGGCCGCAGCGACGCGAGCGTCTGCTCTCGATCCCAGGGGCAACCGTCGGGCGCGAGCAGGCGCTGCATGATCGCGACGAGGTGGGGGAGCGTCGCGCCCGCCTGCGCGTCGATCGCCGGACGAGTCGGAGGGGCAGGCGCCGGGCGCCGCTCTCGGGGAGGCTCACGGTCGGACATGCGGAGGGCTTAGAGGAAGGACGCGCCCTCGTCGACCCCGCGCGATCGCCGCGAGATCGGCGCACGAGACAAGGCACCCTCGGCGGGCTAAGGCTCCCTCGTGTCGAGGATCCTCCAGATCGAGGACGATGCTGGCAGCCGCCTCCTCGTTCGCAAGGTTCTCACCGCCGCGGGGCACGAGGTCATCGACGCGACGAGCGGCCTCGAGGGCGTCCGGATCGCGGCGCGGGAGGCGCCCGATCTGATCCTGCTCGACATCAACATCCCCGACCTCGACGGCTACGAGGTCGCCCTCCGGCTGCGAGGCATCGACGCGATCGCGGAGGTCCCCATCGTCGCGATCACCGCCGAGGGAGACCGGGAGACGAGCCTCGCGGTCGGCTGCGACGGGTACATCGAGAAGCCGATCGACGTCCGCGCCTTCGCCGCGGAGCTCGCGCGCTTCCTCGAGGGCCACCGCGACGCGCGCCCGCAGGCCGCCGAGCGCCAGCTCCGGGTCGCCTCGCAGCGGATCGTCGAGCGGCTCGAGGCGAAGCTCTCCGAGCTGATCGAGGCCAACGATCGGCTCGAGGAGCTCGCGCGCCTGCGCCGCGAGTTCCTCCGCAACCTGAGCCACGAGCTCTCCACGCCGATGACGCCCGCCGTCGGCTACCTGAAGCTGCTCCTCGGCGAGGAGCTCGGCCCGCTGACGCCGACGCAGAGGACGGCGCTGCTCGCCGTCGACGCCGGGGTCTCCCGGTTCCGCGGGCTCATCGACACCCTCCTCGACGTCTCCGCGCTCGAGACGGGGCGGCTGCACTTCTTCGGCCGCGACTACGACCTCGCGAAGCTCGCCAAGCGCGCGATCGATCAGGTCCGCCCTCGCGCCGCCGACAAGCAGATCACGCTGCGGGTCCAGGCCGCCGACCGGCCGCTCCCCGCGCACGGCGATCCGGACAAGCTCCGCCGCGCGCTCGCGCACCTGCTCGACAACGCCATCAAGTTCACGCCCAAGGGCGGCACCGTCGCCGTCCGCACGCAGGCCCTCGCCGAGGAGCGCCTCGCGTTCGAGGTCGCCGACACCGGCCCCGGCATCCCGCCTCACAGCTTCGATCGCATCCTCGAGGTCTTCTACCAGGTCGACGGCAGCGTGACGCGTGAGTTCGGCGGGGTCGGCCTCGGCCTCGCGTTCGCTCGTCGCGTCGCCGAGGCGCACGGCGGTAGCATCGTCGTCGAGAGCCCGCCGCGCTCCGCGTGGGTCACGGACCAGCGCATCGAGGGCACGCTCGTGCGCCTCGAGATCGCGAGCCATCCCCTGCTCCCCGCGGACCCGCCCGCGCCCTGAGCCCGCTCGGACGATAGCGATGAACCGGGTCTACCTCGATCACCACGCGGCGACCCCGCTGCTCCCGAGCGCACGCGCGGCCATGCTCGAGGCGCACGAGGGCGCCTGGGCGAACGCGGCGAGCCCGCACGCCGAGGGGCGCGCCGCGAGGGCTCGGCTCGAGCTGACGCGAGCGAGCGTCGCGGGCGCGCTCGGCGTCCGCGCGGCGGACGTCGTCCTCACGGGCGGCGGGACCGAGGCGTGTAACCTCGGCGTCCTCGGCCTCGCCGAGGGGCTCGGCGCGCGACCGGGCTCGACCGATCACGCGCTCGCGTCGCTCGAGCGCCTCGCCGTCATCACCTCGACGATCGAGCACCCCGCGATCGCGCGAGCGATCGACGCGATCGCGCTACGAGGCGCGCGCGTCCACGCGCTCGCGCTGCACGAGCCACAAGGCGTCGAGCAGGCCCGCGCGGTCGCGGCTCGAGCCGCCGCCGAGGGCGGGCGCGTCCTCGTCGCGATGCAGGTCGTCTCGCACGAGGTGGGGACGGTGCTCGACGTCCGCGCGACCCTCGACGCCGTCTCGCCCGACGCGCTCGTCGTCCTCGACGCGTGCCAGGCCGTCGGCAAGCTGCCGGCCGATCGCTTCGTCATCGCGAACGCGGCGGTCGCGATCGGCGGCGCGAAGATCGGGGCGAGCGCGGGGACGGGCGCGCTCGTCGCGCCGCGCTGCGCGACGCTCGCGCCGCGGCTCCTCGGCGGCCAGCAGGAGCGGGGCCGTCGCGCCGGCACGCCGGACGTCGCGGCGCTGGCCGGGCTCGGCGCGGCGCTCGACGCGCTCCCCGAGCGCCTCGAGGCGATGCCGCGCGTCGCGGCGCTCCGCGATCGGCTCGAGGCGGCCCTCGTCTCGCTCGGAGGCGTCGTCAACGGCGTGGGGATCGAGCGCGTCGCGAGCGTCACCAACCTCTCCTTCGCGGGCTGGCGCAAGGCGACGCTCGTCGCCGCGCTCGATCTCGAGGGGATCGCCGTCTCGGCGGGCGCCGCGTGCTCGAGCGGGATCGACGAGCCCTCGCACGTCGTGCGCGCCCTGCACCCGAGCGAGCCCTGGCGCGCCGAGAGCTGCGTGCGCTTCTCGCTCGGCCTCGAGACGAGCGACGACGACGTCGATCGCGCGATCGGCGCTGCCCGCCGCGTGCTCGCCCGCAGGCCGAGCTAGCCGCCTCGCCCGCCCTCCGAGGAGGTCGATGGACGCGCGCGCCCGCGCGTGGCACCTCCTCGCCTCATGAGCGACGCGTCGAACCGGCGGGTGCTCGTCGCGCTGAGCGGCGGGGTCGACTCGTCCGTCGCGGCCGCGCTCCTGCTCGAGCGTGGCCACACGCTCGTCGGCGTCACGCTCCACCTCTGGGACGCCGAGGGGGACGCGAAGGTCGGGCGCTGCTGCGCGCCCGAGGACCGCGAGGACGCGCGCCGAACCGCCGACGCGCTCGGCTTTCCCCACTTCGTCATCGACGAGCGCGCCGCGTTTCGCGAGACGGTGGTCGACCCCTTCGTCGCGGCGTACCGCGACGGGCGGACGCCGAGCCCCTGCACCGCGTGCAACCAGCACGTCAAGCTCGGTCGGCTCGCCGCGCTCGCGGACTCGTTCGGCTGCGACGCCATCGCGACGGGCCACTACGCGCGCCTCGGCTTCGACCGCGACGGCACGCCCTCGCTCCGCCGAGGTCGCGATCACGCGAAAGATCAGAGCTACTTCCTCCACGGCGTCCCCCCCTCGATCCTCGCTCGCATGCTCTTGCCGCTCGGCGAGCTCGAGAAGCGCGAGACGCGCCGCGAGGGCGCGCGCCTCGGCGTGCCGAACTTCGCGAAGAAGGACTCCCAAGAGCTCTGCTTCGTTCCCGACGGCGACGTCGCGGGCTTCGTGGATCGCGAGCTCAGAGCGCGCGGAGAGGCGCCGATCCCCCGCGGCACGATGCGCGATCCGAGCGGCGCGCTGATCGCCGCGCACCCAGGCGTCCACCACTACACCATCGGCCAGCGCAGAGGCCTCGGCCTGGGCGGAGGCCCTCCCCGCTACGTGCTCCGCATCGTCCCCGAGACGGCGGACGTGATCGTCGGGCCGGCGCAGGCGCTCGGCGCCGAGGGGCTCGAGGTCGAGGAGGCGTCGTGGATCGTGCGCGAGCGACGCGAGCCCTTCGAGGCGCTCCTCCAGGTTCGCCACCACCACCGCCCCGCGCGAGCCCTCGTCACGCCCCGAGGGCGCGGCTTCGTGGCCCGCTTCCACGAGCCCGAGCGCGCCGTCGCCGCCGGCCAGGCGGCCGTCGTCTACGACGACGATCGCGTCCTCTGCGGCGGCGTCATCAGCCGCGTCACGCCCGGCGCTCCGACGGACGATCGCGTCTCACCAAGCCCCTGATCGGCGAGGCGAGGACGCTGAGAGGCGACGCCGACTCGAGCGGGTCGCGGGCGCCGGTGGATCGAGCCCCCGCGCGAGCGCGCTCCGCGATGGGCGTCTCTCCGCGTCCTGGTAGGATGGGCCGATGCCGCCCGCGCCGGAGCCGCCCGCCTCGCCACGATGGATCGGATCGATGCTCGCCCTCGGCGCGAGCCTCGCGCTCGTCGGCTCGTGCTCGGTGGGCACCGGCTCGGGCTCGATCACGGGCTCGCTCTCGCTCCACGACTGCGGCGTCGAGGTCACCGACTACGACCTGCGCCCGAGCTTCTTCGTCGCGTCCTACGTGCGGACGCTGGGCGCGGTCGACGGCGAGAACGCGCCGATCGCCACGATCCGTGTCCAGCGCGGATCCTATCGCGAGAGCTTCAGCGACGGGATCCTCGTCACCGTCAACGACGTGAACGAGCTCGTGCGCTCGCACCTCGAGGAGCCCATCCCGCTCACCCAGATCGATCGACACCGCGAGCGGCCGCTCGTCGACGTGACCTTCTACGCGGGCGAGAGCTGTGACGCCGGATACCCAGCCGAGTTCTGGCGGCTCCCAGGCATCCTCCACGCCGAGCGCGGCGCGATCCTGTTCCACGCCCTCTACGCCCCCGATCTCGATCGCGAGAACACCGAGATCTCCGCCGAATTGCTCGACGTCGAATTCGCCTCCACGGACGCTCCCTCGACGCGCCGCGCGCGGCTCTCCGGCTTCTTCCGCTTCTTCTACCAGCGCGGCGCCCCCGCTCAGGACTTCCCCTGATCCCGGGGTCACGCTCGGAGCGTCGAGATCCCGATGAGCGAGCCGAAGCCCCCTCGTAGCCCTCGCGAGCTCGCCGTCACGCGCCTCGCGTCGACGGGTGAGGGCGTCGCCGAAGGCGAGGGCGCGCCGATCCGGGTCCGCGGCGCGCTCCCTGGGGAGCGCATCCGGGTCGGGCCGAGCACCCGACGCCGCGGCACGCTCACCGCGCCGCTCCTCGAGGTCCTCGCGCCGAGCGCGGACCGACGCGCCCCAGCGTGCACGGTCGTCGAGCGCTGCGGCGGCTGCCCGATGGCGCACCTCACGCGCGACGCGCAGCTCGCGATCAAGGAGGGATGGCTGCGCGACGCGCTCGCGCGCTGCCACGTCTCCGCGCCGCCCATCGAGCGCGTGGCTCCCGCGCCTTCGAGCGCGTACCGCGTGCGGGCGCGGCTCGCCTGGGAGCGGCGCGAGGGCGCGAGCGCGGCCGCGATCGGCTACCGCGCCGCGAGCTCCCACGCGATCGTGCCCCCCGAGCGCTGCGAGGTGCTCGCGCCGCCGCTCGAGCGCGCGCGAGGCGTCGTGAGCGCCGCGCTCGCGCCGCTCCTCGAGGGGACGGGCGAGCTCCGAGTGGGCCTCGAGCCCGACCTCGAGCGCGTCGTCGTCGCGCTCGACTCCGAGGCCCCGCAGCCCCGCGCCCTCCACGACGTGCTCGAGCGGCTCATCGCCGACGGAGCCTTGCGTGGAGCGAGCGTCCGCGTCGGCGGCGCCAGCGTCGCCACCCGGCTCGGCGACGCCGTCGAGCGCTCGCGCGACGTCGATGGGAGGGCGCTCGAGGCGACGATCGGGAGCTTCCGCCAAGGCCACGCGAGCGCCACCGACGCGCTCGGGCGTCGCGTCCTCGCCTTGGGCGCGCCGGAGGGCGTCGACGCGATCGAGCTCCACGCAGGGCACGGACACTTCACGCTCAGCCTGGCGGCGCGCGCGCGCGACCTCGTCGCCGTCGAGCTCGACCCGGACGCCGCGCGAGCGCTCCGGATCAACCTCGAGGCGCACGCGCTCGGCGCGGATGTCCGATGCACGAGCGCGAGCGAGGCGCTCGGCGCCCTCACCGCCGACGTCGCGCGCCGCCGTCGGTCCCGCCCTTCCCTCGTCGTGCTCGATCCCCCGCGCTCGGGCGCCGCCGAGCTCGCGCCGCTCCTCGTCGAGCTCGGCCCCGAGCGGATCGTCTACGTCTCCTGCGGCCTCGAGAGCTTCGCGCGTGACGCCGGGAAGCTCGCCGCCCGCTTCGAGCTCGATCACCTCACCATCGTGGATCTCTTCCCCGACACCCTCCACGTGGAGCTCGTCGCGCGCTTCCTCCGCCGTGAGGCGCGCTGACAACGCGCCTCACAGCGCGAATCAGGTCAACGAATTCGTGCTGTGATTCGCGCTGTGAGCGCTTGCGCGGCGCCGCCCGTCGGGTAGCTTGGGATCTTCATGAAGTGCCCTTTCTGCGGCACCCTCGACAACAAGGTCATCGACTCGCGCCTCTCGCAAGGGGGCGAGGTCACGCGCCGACGTCGCGAGTGTGAGCGGTGTCAGCGAAGGTACACGACCTACGAGCGCGTCGAGCAGGTGCTGCCGCTGGTCGTGAAGCGAGACGGTCGAAGGGAGCCCTTCGATCGCGCCAAGGTGCTGAGCGGCCTGCATCACGCGTGCGTCAAGCGGCCCGTCTCGGCGGAGGCGCTCGAGCGCCTCGTGGACGAGCTCGAGCGCGTCCTCGTCGAGACCGGCGACAAGGAGGTCAGCTCGGCCATCGTCGGCGAGCGGGTGATGGAGGCGCTGCGCGCCCTCGATCACGTCGCCTACGTCCGGTTCGCGAGCGTCTACCGCCAGTTCGAGGACACGAACGAATTCCTCGCCGAGCTCTCCCACCTGCTGCCACGAGACGCGGCGGGCGCGAGCGCGCTCCGCTCCGCGCGCGCGGCGCTCGCCCACCGCTCCTCCGACGAGCTCCTGCTCACCGACGACGAGCCCGGCGGGCGCGACGAGCCCACCGAAGAGCGCGCGAGCACGCTGCTCCTCGAGGATCCGGGATGACGAGCGAGCGCGACGAGCGCTTCATGCGCCGCGCGCTCGAGCTGGCGGCCCCTCACGACGGCCCGCGCCCCGCGCCGATCGCGAGGGCGTATGGGGCGATGCTCGTCGTGCGTGAGGACCGCGTCCTCGGCGAGGCCTCGGACGACGCCTCGCGCTCGGGCGCCGTCGAGGCGCTGCGTATCGCGGGCGACTCGAGAGGGGCGACCCTCTACCTCACGGGTGATCCGGCGCCGGAGGCGTTCGCCGCGCTCGTCGAGGCCGCGCCCGCGCGGATCGTCCGCGGGTGTCCGCGGATCGGGCTCGAGGATGATCCGCTCGCGGCGCTCGCGCGAGCGCATGGGATCGCGTTCGAGCCGGCGCTGCTCGCGGACGAGGCGAGCGAGCTCCTCGCCGACCAGGCCACCGTGGCCGCGCTGGGTCGGCCGCTCGTCGAGCTGAAGAGCGCCGTCACGCTCGATGGGCGCATCGCGACCCGCACCGGCGACTCGAAGTGGATCACGAGCGAGACGGCCCGGATCGAGGCCCACCGCCTGCGCGCGTACGCGGACGCGGTCCTCGTCGGCGTCGGGACGGTGATCACCGATGATCCCCGGCTCGACACGCGCCTCGCGCCCGAGGCCCTGCGATCGCAGGTCCCGATACGTATCGTCGTGGACACAACGCTCCGCCTCCCGCTCGAGGCGCACCTCGTCCGCACGGCGCGCTCGCGGCCGACGTGGATCGCGCACGGCCCTGGCGCGGCCCCCGAGCGCGTCCACGCGCTCCGCTCGGCCGGGGTGAGCTTGATCGAGGTGCCGCGCGACGAGGCGGGCGGCGTCGCGCTCGCCGCCCTGCTCGCGACGCTCGCCGCGCGCGGGGTCGCCCGCCTCCTCGTCGAGGGCGGAGCGCGGCTCGCGGGCGCGCTCCTCGACGCGGGCCTCGTCGATCGCGCGGCGATCTTCGTCGCGCCCGTCATCCTCGGCGACGCCCAGGCGCCGGGCCTCGCGAGCCGCGCGCACCCGCCGCTCGCGCTCGCCCACGCGATCCGCCTCGAACGACCGGTGGCGTCTCGGCACGGACCGGACATGCTCGTGCGCGGGCGCGTCCGCGCGCCCGCGAGCTGACGGAGCGCAGATGTTCACGGGACTCGTCGAAGGGATCGGCACGGTCACGCGCCTCGAGCGCCGCGGGCTCGACGCGAAGCTCGAGATCGCGTGCGAGCTCCGCGACTACCAGCTCGGGGAGTCGATCGCGGTGAACGGGGTGTGCCTCTCGCTCACGAGGCACACGAGCCGATCGTTCGAGGTCGACGCGAGCCACGAGACGCTCTCGAGGACGACGCTCGGGAGGCTCTCGATCGGAGCGCGCGTCCACCTCGAGCGCGCCCTCGCCCTCGGCGCGCGCGTCGGTGGCCACCTCGTGAGCGGGCACGTCGACGGGATCGGGCGCGTCGTCGAGGCGACGCCGCTCGGCGACGCGCTCGCGGTGGTCTTCGAGGCGCCGAGCCACCTCGCGCCCTTCCTCGCGCCGAAGGGATCGATCACCGTCGATGGAACGAGCCTCACCGTGAACGGCGCGAGCGGGACGCGCTTCGACGTCGTGCTCGTCCCGGTCACGCGGAAGGAGACGCTCCTCGAGGAGCGCGCGCCGGGCGCGGAGGTGAACCTCGAGGTGGACCTCCTCGCGAAGTACGTGGCCCGCCTGCTCGGTCGCCCCGGCGTCGACGGCGTCCTCCCGAGCGCGGAGCCGGGCCGGGGCACGACCCTCGATCTGCTCGAGCGCGCCGGCTTCACGTGAGGCTCGTGGAGCCTTAGCGAACACCGATCCCATCACGACGGCGCACGCCGAGAGAGAGCATGTCGAACGAGGTCAACGAGAGAGCGAGCGATCGAGCGCACGAGGCGCGCGACGCCGCGGGCCATCGCGCCAAGGTCATCGAGAACGTGCTGCGCGCGTTCGAGGACATCCGCGCGGGGAAGATGGTGATCCTCGTCGACGACGAGGACCGCGAGAACGAGGGCGACCTCGTCATGGCCGCCGAGAAGGCGAGCGCCGAGGCCGTGAACTTCATGGTGCGGCACGCGCGCGGCCTCGTGTGCCTGAGCCTCACGGAGGAGCGCGTCCGCGAGCTCGATCTGCCGATGATGGTCGACGAGAACCGCTCGACGCGCTCGACGGCGTTCACGGTCTCGATCGAGGCGAGGCACGGCGTCTCGACGGGGATCTCCGCGCAGGATCGGGCGCACACGGTGCGCGTCGCGGTGGCGCCCGAGACGAGGGCCGAGGACATCGTCAGCCCGGGCCACATCTTCCCCTTGCGAGCGCGGCCGGGCGGCGTCCTCCAGAGGAGCGGCCACACCGAGGGCTCCGTCGACCTCGCGCGCCTCGCGGGGCTCACCCCAGCGGGCCTCATCTGCGAGATCATGAACGACGACGGGACGATGGCGCGGATGCCCGAGCTCGTCGCGTTCGGAGCGCGCCATGGGCTGCGCATCCTCTCGATCGCGGACCTGATCCAGTACCGGCTCGAGCACGAGAACCTCGTCGTCGAGCGCGCGGGGGGCCCGATCGTCTTCCCGAGCGGCGCGCGCTGGACGCTCAAGGTCTTCGCGGCGGGCGAGCGCGAGTATCTCGCGTGCATCCTCGGCGACGTCTCGCCGTCGTCGGGCCCGACCCCGCCACTCGTCCGGATGCACACGGGGAGCGTGATCGGGGACGTGCTCGGCGTTCGGGTGGGGCGGCGCGGGCTCCTCGACGACGCCATCGCGCGCATCGAGGCCGAGGGCCGCGGCGTCGTCGTCCTCTTCCCGCGCGCGACCTCGCTCCACGAGGATCTCGCCATGCACCTCGGCCTCGAGATCGCCTCGAAGCCCCCAGAGGCGGGCGAGGTGCTGCGCGAGTACGGCGTGGGCGCGCAGATCCTCCGCGGCGTCGGGCTCTCGAAGCTGCGCCTGCTCGTCAACCGCCCCCGACGGCTCGCGGGGCTCGACGGCTTCGGCCTCGAGATCATCGAGCAGATCGAGCTGCTCGAGCCCGCCTGACGGGCCGCCTCGCGGGGCGCGGATCGCGCGGCGCGGAGCGCCGATTTCCAGCGCTCCTCCGGGGCGTTCCGGTTACGATGGAGGGATCGACGCGGGGCGCTCGGCCAGCCGACGTCGATCGCCCGATGACCTCGCCCGCTCCGACGCTCTACGGCAAGTACCAGCTCGTCCAGCTCCTGGCTCGTGGCGGGATGGCCGAGGTGTTCAAGGCGAAGTCCCACGGGGTCGAGGGCTTCGAGAAGACGCTCGTCATCAAGCGAATTCTCCCTGAATTCAGCCAGAACCCGAGCTTCGTCGAGATGTTCGTGAACGAGGCGAAGATCGCGGTGACGCTCTCGCACGCGAACATCGTGCAGGTCTTCGACCTCGGGCGCGCGGACGACACCTACTTCATCGCGATGGAGTGGGTGGCCGGCTATGACCTCGCGACCCTCCTGCGCCGGAGCCGCGGGCTGGGGATGCCGCTCCCCCAAGAGCTCGCCGTCTTCATCGTGAGCGAGATCGCGAAGGGGCTCGACTACGCCCACCGCAGGCGCGACGCGAGCATGCGCCCGCTCCACATCGTGCATCGGGACGTCTCGCCGCAGAACGTCCTCGTCAGCGTCGAGGGCGAGGTCAAGCTCACGGACTTCGGGGTCGCCAAGGCCAAGACGTTCATGACCGACGACACCGAGGCCGGGGTCCTCAAGGGCAAGTACGCCTACATGAGCCCCGAGCAGGCGGTGGGCGCGCCCGACGTCGACGCCACGACCGACCTCTACGCCCTCGGCGTCGTCCTCTACGAGAGCCTCTCCGGCGTCAACCCGTTCGACGCCCCCTCGACCTACGACACCCTCGCGCGCGTCCGCTCCGGCGCGCACCAACCGCTCCAGCTCGTCGCTCCCGACGTCCCCGAGGACCTCGCGCGGATCGTCGCGCGCGCGATGCACCCGAGCCGCGGCGAGCGCTACCCGAACGCGGGCGGGCTCTACGAGGATCTCGTCCAATTCCTCTACTCGTCGGGCAGGCGCGTCAGCGGTCACGACCTCGCGCGGCACGTCGCCGAGGTGCGCCGAGCGAGCGAGTCGAACCTCGGCGATCGCGAGGCGGACGAGCTCCGCGCGGCCTTCGACGAGGGGAGCCGCGCGCGCGCGCCGACCCCCGCCGACGTCCCCGCTGGCCGAAGGAGCGGCCGCCATCGCACGGGGGTCCTGCGCCCCGCTCACGAGCTCGTCGACGGAACGCTCGTCGTCGTTCGCGCCGCGGGGGCGAGCGGGCTCGCGAAGAAGCCCGAGACGCGAGCCCTCCTCCAGCGCTTCGATGGCCGCCTCGTCGAGGACGATCGCCTCGATCGCGTCAACGAGATCGCGCTCGTCTTCGGGCTCGGAGAGCCCGACGGGCGCGACGCCGAGGCCGCCGCGCGGTGCGCGCTGCGGCTCATGCTCCGGCTCGCGGAAGCCTCCGTCGCGTATGGCCAACCCACCGCCGGGATCGACGCCCGCCGGATCCTGGTGAGCACCGACGGCGCGCCCGTCCGCGACGACGGCTTCGCCTCGCTCCTCGAGGGCGCGCTCGAGCTCGCGCGGCGCGCCGAGCCCGGGCAGATCTGCGTCACGGCCACGGTCCGCAGGGCCCTCCAGAGCCGCTTCTCGACCCTCCCCCTCTCGGACGATCCCGAGGGCCCTCACCTGCTCGAGGCGGAGCTCAACCCGCTCGACGCCGCGGGGAAATTCGTGGGTCGCCGCGACGCGCTCCGACGGATCGGCGAGGTCTTCGCGCTCGCCAACCGCGGCAAGCTCCAGGTGCTCGCGCTCTCGGGCGAGCCTGGGAGCGGGAAGACGCGCCTCCTCTCCGAGACGCGACGACGTCTCCGCGCCGGCGGCCACGACGTCGCCTTCTACGTCGTGACGTGTCAACGCCACGGGAAGGCGGTCGACCTCTCCGCGATCAGCGATCTGCTCCGCACGATCCTCGGGATCGAGGAGCTCGATCCGCCCGAGGAGGTCCGCGACAAGGTCCTCCGCGCCCGCGAGCTCGGCCTCACGATGCCCGAGGTCGGCGCGCTCGGCGTGCTCCTCGGGGCCACCGACGCGGCCAACGAGACCGAGGCGCTCGGGCGCCTCATTCGCCCAGCGGTCGTCCGCGTCGCGCTCAAGCTCGCGAGCGAGCGGCTCGTCGCCTTCTGCTTCGACAACGCGGAGGCGATGGACGCCGAGTCCGTCGCGATCCTCGACACCCTCGTGCGCGAGAGCCGTGGCGCCCGGCTCGTCCTGCTCCTCGCGCACCGCCCCGAGCTCGAGCCTCCGTGGCGAGGAGACAGCCGATCCACGCCGATCACCATCGACCCCCTCTCGGACGACGACGTCGCTCGCCTGGTCGCCACCCGGCTCGCGGCGGAGGAGGTGCCCGTCGAGCTCCTCGGCGAGGTGACCGCGAAGAGCGGCGGTAACCCCCTCTACGTCGAGGAGTACCTGAAGGCCCTCGGCGACTCGGGCGCGATCGAGGTCCGCGAGGGCCACGTGTTCGTCCACGCCGAGATCGCGCGGAGCGGGGTCCCGCGCTCGCTCCGCGGGCTCGTGGCTTCACGCTTGGCGCGCCTCTCCGCCGCCGATCGCCACCTCTTGCGGATCGGCGCCGTCTCGGCCGGTCGCTTCACGATCGAGCTGCTCGCGCGCGTGCTCGGCGAGCCCGTGGCCGACGTCGCGAGCGCGGTCGCGAGGCTCGAGCGCGAGGAACTGCTCGCGCGCCCGACCCCCTCGGAGCTCGTCATCGCGCACGAGCTCGTCGCCGAGGTGCTCCGCGAGGGCCTGACGCTCGAGCTGCGGCGCGAGATCCACGCGGGGATCGCCGGCGCGCTCGAGGCGCTCTATCCCCAGCGGATCGACGAGATCGCCGATCGGCTCGCGTTCCATCATCGCGAGGCGGGCGATCGTGGGCGGGCGGTCGAGCTGCTGATCCGCGCCGCCGATCGCGCCGCCGGAGAGCACCCCCGCGCCGCCCTCGGCCACCTCGAGCAAGCGATCGAGCTCGAGGCGACGGCGGCTCGACGCGACGTCGATCGCCTCCTCGACATGTACGAGCGCTACGGCGTCGTCGCGCTGAACGGCCGCTTCCTCGTCGAGGGCGCCGCGCGGCTCAAGACCGGGATCGATCTCGCGGAGTCGCTCGGCCGCGACGCGGACCTCGCCCGGCTCGCCCTCTCGCGAGGCCGCATCCTCGTCCAGGCCTACGAGGTGGAGGAGGGCCTGCAGTGGGTCGCGCGCGCCGAGGACGTCGCCCGCGCGATCTCGGATCAGAGCATCGAGCGCGACGCGATCCTCGCGCGCGCCGAGGCGGAGGGGCGCCGCGGCGATCGCACCACGGCCATCCAGCTCTTCGATCGCGCGCTGGCGCTCTCGATCGCGACCCACGATCGCAACCGAGAGCTGCGCTGCCTCACCTCGCTCGCGCTCGCTCACGCGACCGAGGGCGATCAGCGCGCGGGCCTCGCGCGGATCACCGAGGCTCGAACGATCCTCGCGACGATGCCGAACAAGTCGATCGAGGCCGAGCTCCACACCCTCGAGTCGCTCGTCTGCTTCTTCTCCAAGGACTATGACCGGGGCATCGTCGCGGCGACGCGCGCGCTCGAGCTGGCCAAGGAATTCCAGCTCCCCTACCACGCCGCCGTCAGCGCCCACAACATCGGCGACTCCTACACCCGGGTCGGCGACTTCAAGCGCGCGTTCTCGTCGCTCCGCTACAGCTACGACGTCGCCCGCGAGAACGGGATCGAGCACGTCCAGTACGCCAACCTGCGCGTGCTCGGGTACATCGACGCGATCCGCTTCGCCTCCGACGAAGGGAGACAGCACGTCGTGGACGCGATCGCGTACGCGGATCGCCGGCACGCCGTCTGGGAGAGCCTGCAAGGGCGCGTCATGCTCGCGAGCATCGACCACGCCTGGGGCGCGCTCGAGCAGGCGCGGGAGGGCCTGCGCGAGGCGCTGCGGCTCGCCGTCGACTTCGGCTACGGCCCCTACGCCGAGCAGATCCACGAGTCGCTCGCGGCGCTCGAGCGAGGCGAGGCGATCCCCCTGATCGGCTGACGCGAGCCTCGAGGGCCCGCGCGAGGCGCGCTGTCAGGGGGCCGTGGGCTCGGCGCTCGGGGCCTCGCTCGGCGGCGCGCTCGGCGCGGCCGTCGGCTGCTCCGCGGCACCACGCTCCTCCACGGGTGAGGGCGCCGGCTCCTCGCCGGGCGACGGCGCGCCCTCATCCTGCGACGGCTCGGCCTCGGGCGGGGCGGCCGGCTCCTCGTCCTCCCCCGAGGGATCGCCGCCGAGGTCGAGCGTGAGCGCGCTCGCGCCACCCTCGTCGCTCGCCTCACCGCTCGATGGCGCCGAGGACGCCCGGTCGGCGCTCTCGCGCAGCTCCCTCCGGTTGGCCTCCTCGACCTCGTGCTGACGGGCGCGCTCCTCGAGCACGGCGTCGGGCCTGCTCGAGAGGTACGCGAGGGTCGCCGACAGGATCATGAAGAGCGCGGCGGCCACCGACGTCGCGCGCGTGAGGACGTTGCCTGCTCCCGCTCCGCCGAAGACGGTCTGGCTGCTCCCACCGAACGCGCTCCCCATGCCGCCCTTCCCCTCCTGAACGAGCACGACGAGGATGAGGAAGAGGCAGACGACGACGTAGAACGCCGCGAGAGGCCAATAGATCCAGTTCGAATCCGACATGACGGGACTTCCTTGAAGGGGCGCGGAGGCTAGTACGGCGCGGCGCGAACGCCAAGCCGACGTGCAGCGTTCAGGCGGCCCCGATGATTCCGAGGAATTGATCGGCGTCGAGCGAGGCGCCGCCGACGAGCGCGCCGTCGATGTCGGGCTCTGCGAGGAGCCCGGCCGCGTTGCTCGCCTTCACGCTCCCGCCGTAGAGGATCGGCATCGCGTCGGCGATGGCCTCGCTCGCGCGCGAGGCGACCCGCCCTCGGATCGCGCGGTGCACGTCCTGGGCGTCGCTCGGGCTCGCCACCTTCCCCGTCCCGATCGCCCAGACCGGCTCGTACGCGACGCGCAGCCGCTCGAGCCCCGAGAGGCCGGCCACGATGGCGTCGAGCTGGCCCAGCACCACGTCGAGGGTGCGCCCAGCCTCTCGCTCCTCGAGCGTCTCGCCGACGCAGGCGATCGGGACGAGCCCCGCGCGGAGCGCGGCCTCGACCTTGCGGCGGACGCTGGCGTTCGTCTCCCCGAAGAGCTGGCGACGCTCCGAGTGACCGACGATGACCTGCGTGCACCCGGCGTCGACGAGGAGCGGCGCGCTCACCTCACCGGTGAACGCGCCCTCGTCCTCGCTCCACACGTCCTGCGCGGCGAGCGCGACCTGCGAGCCGCGCAGCACCTGGGCCACGGTCGAGAGCGCCGTGAAGACGGGCGCGATCACCACCTCCGCGCGGGTCGTGGCGGGGACGCCCGAGAGCACGGCGCGCGCGAGCGTCGCCGACGCCTCGAGGCCGCGATGGAGCTTCCAGTTGCCCACGATGACGGGGCGGCGCGACATGTTCCCTCCGATGCGTGCTTCCGCGCGGCCCGACGCGAGCCGCGCACGGACTGCCCGCGGCTCACCCGCGGAGCGCCTCGACCCCGGGGAGCTTGCGCCCCTCGATGAGCTCGAGCGACGCGCCTCCTCCCGTCGAGACGTGCGAGAAGCGCTCGGCGAGGCCGGCCTCGTGGACGGCCGCGACGCTGTCACCGCCGCCGACCACCGTGAACGCGTCCCCGGAGCGCTCCGCCATGGCGAGCGCGATCCCGCGCGTCCCCGCGGCGAAGGGCGCCTTCTCGAAGAGCCCCATCGGGCCGTTCCAGAAGATCGTCTTCGCGTCGCTCATCAGCGCCTTCGCCGCCTCGATCGTGGCGGGGCCGACGTCGAGCGCCATCTCGTTCGGGAGGATCGCGTCGAGGCCCGCGACGCGCCCGCTCGCGCTCTCGAGCCCCTCGGCGACGACCACGTCGATCGGGAGGAGCAGGCGGACGTGCTTCTCGTCCGCGCGCGCCATGATCGTGCGGGCCAAGGCGAGCTTGTCCTCCTCGACGAGGCTCCGGCCCATCGCTCGGCCTTGGGCGGCGAGGAACGTGTTGGCCATCGCGCCGCCGATGATGAGCGCGTCCACCTTCGCGAGGAGCGCCTCGAGCACCGCGATCTTGTCCGACACCTTGGCCCCGCCGAGCACGGCGACGAACGGACGATCCGGCTCTCCGCGGAGCCGACCGAGCGCGCTGAGCTCCGCCTCGAGCAAGAGGCCCGCCGCCCGCTCCCGATGAAGCCGCGCGAGCGCGGCCACCGACGCGTGCGCGCGATGCGCCGCCCCGAAGGCGTCGTCGACGTACACGTCCGAGAGCTTCGCGAGCTCGCGCGCGAAGCCCTCGTCGTTCTTCTCCTCCTCCGGATGGAAGCGGAGGTTCTCGAGGCAGACGATCTGACCGTCGCGCAGATCGGCGACGACCTTCTTCGCGCCGTCGCCGATGCAGTCGTCGGCCAAGATCACGTCGAGGCCGATCAGCTCGGCGAGCCGGTGCGCCGCGGGCTCGAGCGAGTACTTCGGATCCGGCCCTCCCTTCGGCCTGCCGAGGTGCGACGCGAGCACGAGGCGCGCGCCGCCGTCGACGAGCAGCCGCAAGGTCGGCAGCGCCGCGCGGATCCGCGTGTCGTCGGTGACCGTCTTGCCTGCGAGCGGGACGTTGAAGTCGACGCGTACGAACACGCGCCGGCCGGCCACGTCGAGCTCACGGACGCTCTTGATCCCCTCGAGCAAGGCTCACTTCTCCGCGCGAGCGACGTACGTCGCGAGATCCACCATGCGATTCGAGAAGCCCCACTCGTTGTCGTACCAGCTCTGCACCTCGACGAGATCGTCGCCGATCACGGCCGTCTGCGCCGCGTCCACGATCGAGCTGCGCGGATCGCCGATGTAGTCGGACGAGACGAGCGGCGCCCTCTCGAAGCCGAGGATCCCCTTCATCGGACCGCTCTTGGAGGCCGCCTCGAGGGCGGCGTTGACCTCGTCGACGCTCGTCTTCTTCGAGACGACGACCGTCATGCAGGTGAGCGACACGTCGGCCGTCGGCACGCGGATGGACGTGCCGTCCAGCTTCCCCTTGAGCTCGGGGAGCACGAGGCCGATCGCCTTCGCGGCGCCCGTCGTCGACGGGATCATCGACAGCGCGGCCGCGCGCGCGCGGCGCAGATCCTTGTGTGGGAGATCGAGGATGTTCTGGTCGTTCGTGTACGAGTGCACGGTGACCATGTGCCCCTTCACGATCCCGAAGTGGTCGTTCACGACCTTCGCGATCGGCGCGAGGCAGTTCGTCGTACACGACGCGTTCGAGATGATGAAGTCCTTCTTCGGGTCGTAGCTCGTGTGGTTGATGCCGACGCAGAACGTCCCGTCGATGTCCTTCTCACCCGGCGCGCTGACGATGACGCGCTTGGCCCCCGCCGTTCGGTGCAGCTCGCCCCCCGCCTTGTTGCGGAAGCGCCCGGTGCACTCGAGCACGACGTCGACGCCGAGCTCCTTCCACGGGAGCGCCGCCGGATCCTTCTGCGCGAAGATCGGGATGCGCTTGCCGGCGATGACGATCGCTCCATCCGTCGCCTCGACGTCGAACCCGGCCTCGCGGTGCACCGAGTCGTACTTCAAGAGGTGCGCGAGCGTCGGAGCGTCGGTGAGATCGTTGATGGCGACGATCTCGAGATCCGCGTTCTTGGCCTCGTGGATCACGCGCGCCACGCAGCGTCCGATGCGGCCGAAGCCATTGATCGCAATCTTCGCCATCGTGTTCTCCTCGTCTGCTCGCCGAGCGTTTCACCGACGAGCGCGTGGACTCTAGTCACCTCGCCCCAGAGGCACAAGCGCACCTCGAAGACGCGTCGGAGCCCCCTCGGCGTCGCCGCGCGGACGGACGACGAAGGCCCGGCCCGAGGGCCGAGCCTTCCGCTCGTGCGTGTCGCCCGCGCGACCGGGCGCGCGCTCGCCGCCTCACTCCTCGGCGGCCGCGTCGACGCTCTGCTCGTCGCGCAGATCGCTCGAGACGAGAGCGAGCATCTCGGTCGCGAACGCGAGGATCTCGGAGCGGTTGTAGCCGCAGCTCTTCAGCTCCCGAAACGTGGACTTCGCAAGAATTCGCAGCGCTCGCGGAGCGCCTGGCTCCCTGGAAACCGTCACGTTCGATGCTTCGCTCATGAGACTCCTCCGGCGCGAGCCATATCAGGAGCCGTGCCACGCTCGGATCTGCGTCTTTCCGCCGAATCGCGAGCACTTCATTCCGGCCGACCAGCCGATTTTCGTGAGGTTGCGCAACGCGATTCGCGTCGGTGCGTAGCGTCTTTCGCGCTCGCGGATCCGCGAGCCCGCCCGAGCGCGCCCGCTCAGAAGATCCGCTCGGGGATGTGGAGGATGTCGCCGGCGCGCACCGTGACGTCCGGCTCCTGCCCGTTCGAGATCCGATCGACGGGGACGCTGAACGTCCGCAGCTCTCCGTTGACCCGGCGGGTGAGGAGCGCGCCGTCGCGGTTGGCGAGCGCGGTGAAGCCCCCGGCGAGCGAGACCGCCTCGACGACCCCCATCCGGCTTCGGATCGGGTAGCTCCCCGGGGTGCGGACGGCGCCGATGACCGAGATGCGTCGCGAATTGTACTCCTGCACGCGCACGCTGACGTGAGGCGCGACGAGGTACCCGCCGTCGCGCAGCGCGCCGCGGATCCGCTCGGCGACCGCGTTCGGATCGAGCCCGGCGACGACGACCTGGCCGATCAAGGGGAAGTCGATCGTCCCGTCTTGCTCGACGCGGTAGTCCGCCGAGAGATCCGCCTCGTTGTAGACCCGCACCTGGAAGATGTCGCCCGGGCCGAGCGCCGTGTCCTCCGCCTGCGCCTCACCCGGCGTCGAGCGATAGCGCGGCGCGGCCGGGCCACAGCCCAACGTCGAGACGAGGACGAGCGTCAGGGCGACGAACGAGAGGAGCGACGAGATGAGCGCGAGGGTCCGGGGCGATCGCATCGAGGAGCCATTAGGTGACAGCCGGGCCCGGCGCGTTCAACCCGACGACGTCGGGGCGAGCGGAGCCGGGGCTCACGGCATGAGCCGGTCGAGGTGATCCCTGCTGCTCCTTCACGATCGGAGGAGACACCCAGCCCCTCCCTCACGCCGAGCCAGCGTGCCTCGGCTCGACGCAGCTCGTCGAGCGAGGCGCGCCGTCAGAGGCAGCGGGCTCCGCCGCCGTCCGCCGCGCAGCCGCGCGGGCAGTGCGTGAACCGCGTCGGCTCGCTGCCGTCGCCGCACGTCGCGAGGAAATCCCCCAGACAGTAGGGCCCAGAGCAGGTGCCCTCGGAGACACACGTCCCCACCTCGGCGTCGCAGACCGCGTCGAAGGGCGCGCCGGGGCACTCGCGCGTCGAGACGGTGTCGCCGATACACACCCGGAGCCTCCCGTCCGCGTCGCAAGAAGGAGCGAAGCGGTCCTCGCTGCAGTGCTCCGTGCCAGGCGGCTCACAGCGCGGGAGCCCGGTCGCGTCGTAACAGACCTGCGCGACGCTGCTCGACGAGCCGTCGGGGGCGATGACGAGGCTCGGCTCGCAGGCCTCCGTCCACTCCCAGCCGTGCCACGCCACCCGGAGCGCGCCCGCGCCGTCGCAGCGGAGCGCGACCTTCTCGTCGGTGGCGGCGCCTGCGCTCCGCACCGCGTCGCGGGGGATGCACTCTCCGTCGAGGCAGCGTCGCGAGGGCTCGCACGCCACCTCCACGAGGCGTCCCGCCCCGCCGCTCCCGACGTCGCGGCAGACGCGCCGCGCGCCCTCGTCGGCGCTGCAAGGCTCCGCGACCGGCGCGCCGACCTCGCAGCGCGGAGCCGAGGGGATGTCGCACCAGGCGGTGCCGTCCGCCTCCACGCACGTCGCGTCGGGGCCGTCGAGCGCCGTGCAGGAGACGACGCGGGCGAGGTACGCGCCGCCGCGCGACGGCGTCGGGTTCGCGTAGCAGCGCAGGAGCGTCGCGCCGTCGCACGAGGAGGGCGGATCGCTCGCTGCGCAGGGCAGCTCGTCGGTCGCGAAGCACCCAGCGCTCTCACGCCCGCGCTCGGGGTCGAAGAAGGCGTGGCAGTCGGGAAACGAGGTGTTGCACGGCGTGGCTCCACCCGCGCACGCGCGCAGCGTATGCGGGCCATCGCAGACGGCGAACGCGCCGGACGCACAAGGATCGACGGCCGCGTCGACCCCGCCGTCCGGCCCCGAGCCGCAGACGCTGCCGAACGGGAGGCAGCGATCGACGCAGCAGAATTCCCCATCCCCACACGCGCAAGGCGGCCCCGCGTCGTCGCGGAGGCTCGCCGCGTCGAGGCTCGGCTCGTCGCCGGGAGGGCCCTCGGGCCCGCAGCCCGCGAGGAGGGCGATCGCGATCGAGGACGAGAGGACGAGCGTGACGAGGCG
This sequence comes from Sandaracinaceae bacterium, assembly GCA_039809495.1. GTDB lineage: Bacteria > Myxococcota_A > Polyangia > Polyangiales > Sandaracinaceae > JAFLCL01. The sequence goes on along the minus strand of JBDHVC010000010.1, from coordinate 39,824 downwards.
TTCAGATACCGGGAGCATGGCAGCCTACGATGCGGGACCTCGGCTCGGCGTTCGACCGGAACGTCGTCAATCGTCCTCGCCGTCCGTGTCGCCGCACGCGGTGATCAGGGTCGGGGGCAGGTGGAAGTGGCCGAGCTCGAGGCGCTCCTCGAGCGGGTCGACCACGCGCTCGGAGAGGGCTCGCGCGAACGCCTCGTGCGCCGCCGCGCAGTCGCCTCGCGCCGCGAGGATCTCCGCGCGGAGCTCGTGGTACTCGGGCGCTGGAGCGCCGAGCGCCCAGGCCTCTCGCGCGAAGGCCTCGGCGCGATCGAGATCCTCGACGCGGCGCGCCTGCCAGCCGAGCGCGAGGGTCGCGAGCGGATCCGAGGGGGCGACGCGCAGACGCCACCACGTCGCGGCCGGATCGACGCTCGCGACCTCGTCGGCGGGGATCCGCGTGAGATCGCGAGGGACGAAATAGAGGGCGTAGAGCGCGACCACGAGGAGGGCCGCGATGGCGCGAGCGGAGCGGGTGCTCGGGAGCGCGGAGGGCGCGCTCGTCGCCTCGGCCGAGGGGGCGAGGCGCTCGGTCAGATCCGGGTGGACCCCCGCGCCCCCGCTCACGTCGGGCAAGAGCGCGTCCTCGTGGATCTTGCGGAGCGCGCGGGCGAACACGTCGCCGGAGGACTGTTCGCGCGCGCGCGCGTCGGCCCGCTCCTCCATCCTCCGCGCCACGCGGCGCACCAGGATCCGGATCACGAGGAGCAGCGGGATGAGCACGAGGAGCGCCTCGAGCGTGAGCCACCATGTGGGCTCGTCGCCGGCGGCCGCGCCCGCCAAGACGAAGAACACCATGGCGAGCACGGAGAACAGGGACGCCGTCCGCGCGAGCTTGAACCACGTCGGCTCCGAGAGGTGCGCGCACTCGTGCGCGAGCAGGGCCTCGAGCTCGTCGTCGTCGAGGAGCGCCTCGGCGCGTGAGGTGACGACGACGACGCGCAAGAGGGGGAGCGCGTACGCGTTCGTGAAGGGCGCGGTGCCCGTGGGGAAGGAGCGGACGCTCCGGAGCTCGACGCCGCCGGCGCTCGCGGCCCGCTCGGCGAGCCGGAGCAGGCGTGGGGAGGCGCGGCGCATCCCGCCCGAGAGGAGCACGGCGAGGGGGCCGACCGTGGGGGTGGCGAGGGCCACGAGCGCGACGCAGAGGGCGACGATCCACCACCTCGGCGCGCGCGACGCGTCGAGGATCGGCAAGCGCGCGAGGAGGTACACGATCGCGAAGGGGCCGAGGAAATAGGCAAAGAGGCGCAGCCGGAGGCGCGCGACGTCGAGCACGCGTCCGGGATCGGCGCCCACCCGCGCCCGCTCGTCTCGACGGCCGATCCCGCCGGCCACGAAGACGACCATCACGGTGAGCGCCCCGACGGCGACGCCCCAGGAGAGGTCGGATCCCTCGCGCTGGAGCGCCGGGCCGGCGGCGTCGAAGCCGATCACGTACGCGAGCCCGACCTGGACGGCGCCGACGAACATCGTCGCGCGTCGCACGGGGACGAGCGCGCGCGCCTGGGCCGAGGGCGAGGGCTCGACGCCCTTCGGGACGAGCACGGCGGCGAGCACGCGCGCCGTGGCGATGGGCACGACGAAGGCGAGGACGAGGACGGCGAGGAGCCGGAGCACGACCTCCTCGAGGGGCCACGGATAGAGCGCGTCCATGATCACCCGCGGCACCGCTCAGTCCGCGAGGTCGAGGACGACGGGCGCGTGATCGGAGGGCTGCGCCCCTTTTCGCTCCTCGCGGTCGACCCAGACCGCTCGGACCCGATGGCGGAGCGGCGCCGTGACGTCGAGGTGGTCGATGCGGAGCCCGTCGTTCTTCGGGAAGCCGAGCATCCGATAGTCCCACCACGAGAACACGTCCGGATCGTCCGAGACGACGCGGAGCGAGTCGAAGAGGCCGAACGCGCGCACCGCGCGGAGCGCCGCGCGCACCTCGTCGCGGCAGAGCACGCTGTCGCGCCAGGCCGCCGGGTTCTTCGCGTCGCGATCCTCCGGCGCGACGTTGAAGTCGCCCGCGAGGACGAGCGGCCTCGCCGCGCTCTCGTCGCGATCGAGCTTCTCGCGCAGGCGGCCCATCCACTCGAGCTTGTAGCGATACTTGTCGCTCTCCGGCGTGCTCCCGTTCGGGAAGTAGGCCGAGAGGAAGCGGACGCCTCGAACCGTGCCCGAGACGAGGCGCGCCTGCGGATCGTCGGCGGCGTCGCCCATCCCGACGCGCACGTCCTCGATGGGCTCACGCGCGAGGATGGCCACGCCGTTGTAGGTGCGCTGCCCGTGGATCGCGGCCTCGTATCCCACCGCGCGGAGCGCCTCGAACGGGAACTGCGCCTGCTCGACCTTGATCTCCTGGAGACAGACGACGTCGGGCGCGTGGCGCTCGAGCAGCGCGAGCAGGCGATCGTGCCGCGCGCGGATCGAATTCACGTTCCAGGTGATGACGCGCATGATGGCTCCGACGCTCCGCGCAGGCGGGACACGCGCTCGCGCGTGACGCGAGCGAGACGATCAGCCGAGGGCGTCCCAGGCGGCCTTGATCGCGTGGAAGTCCGCGATGGCGTCCTCGCTCAGATCGAGCGCGCCGTCGTCGACCAGCTTCTGACGGACCGCGGCGGGAGAGCGATCCCCCCAGCTCCGCGGCACGTCGGGCCGGATGTTGAGGACGATGCCCGCGAGCGTCCCCTGCTCCTCGAGCGTCCAGAGGATCTCGGCCGCGAGGAATTGTCCAGCCACCTTGCGCTGCGTGCGGCCGAGGTGCGCGGCGAGCGGGAAGACGTCGTAGACGGCGACGGTGTCGGCCGGACGCTGGAGCTTCTCCGCGAGCGCGTGGAACGCGCGCGGCGGCACGGAGAGCTCGACGAGATCGAGCCCGGCGATCCCCTTGTCCGAGATCGCCTTCTGGATCCGCTCCCAGGCGTCGGCGTGGCTCAACGTGAGCGCGGCGGCGCGCGCGTTCGCGTCGTGGATCGCGGTGAGGACCAGGTACGGGCGCGGATCCTCGCCACGCGCCGGACGCGCCTCGGGCTCGTCGTGGAGCGCGGGCTCGTGCTCGGCCCGCGCGTCGTGCTCGGCCCGCGCGTCGTGCTCGGCCCGCGCGTCGTGCTCGCCGCCACTCTCGGACGGGCGCGGAGCGGTCGTCCCCTGCTCGGGCGCGCTCTCGGCGACCTCCTCGCGCGCGGGCGTGGTGGCGGTTGTCGGATCTTGGGCGGTGCTCGCGGCGTCGTCGGACATGGCTCTCTTCCCCGCGAATCGGGCCTTCTTGGGCTCAGCGGGGCTCGGACGGTGCCCTAGAACGCCGCGGGACGCAACGAGGATGACGTTGAACGCGCACGAGTTTGCGCTAGGTGGCGCGCGCGCATGGACATCTCGATCCTCCAAGCTTCGGTCTACGAGCTCCCGACGTCGCGCCGCGTCGGCGTGATCGTACACGACGGAACCACGGATCTCCGCGTCTGGCCCGGCCCCGGCCCCGACAAGGAGCTCGCCTACGCCTACGGCCCCCAGGAGCTCGCGCGGCTGCTCGACGGCGAGCGGAGCCGCGCGGGCGGAGCCGTCCCGGTCGGGACCGTCCTGCGCCTCCACCCCGGGCGGCTGCACTGCGACTTCTTGCTCTGGATCGCGACGCGGGGGCCCGAGCACGCGGGGATCCAGGCGAGCGCCCCGAGCGAGGCGATCCTCACGCGCGCCGTCCTCGACGCGCTCGACTTCGTGGCGACCCGCAACGTGCTGCGCGTCGCGTTCCCGGCGCTCGGGGCCGGCCCCTCGGCCATCGGCGACGCCGAGCGCCTCGCGATCATCGCGAGCGCCTGCGGCGCCTACTACGAACGCTGCCTCGAGGAGGGTCGCGCGAACTGGATCGAGGAGGTGCTGCTCTGCGATCCGCGCCTGTCCGTGGTGACGGCGGCGCGCAAGCTCGCCCGAGCGGTCGCGAAGGCGGCCGACAAGGAGAGCGCGCCGCGCGTCGAGAGCGCCTCCAGGCCGAGCCGCGCGAGCGCAGGCGCCGCGCCGAAGAGGCCCTCGGCGGCTCGCAAGCCGAGCCTCGACCCACGCGAGGTCGCCTACGCGCGAGCAAACGCACGCCCGTGGGATCGGAACACGCGCTATCGAGTCGGCGACTTCTTCGTCCACGTGAAGTTCGGGGTCGGACGCGTGGAGGAGATCACCCCCGACCAATTCGCGGTCGTGCTCTTCGAGGACGGCAACGTCCGGCGCCTCATCCACGCCGGCTGAGAGACATCGTGCGCATCGAGATCAACGCCCACCACCCCGAGCCTCGCAAGATCGCGCGCGCCGTCGAGGCCCTGCGCGCCGGCGAGGTCATCGCCTATCCGACCGACACCGTCTACGGCATCGGCTGCGACATCACCCAGAAGCGCGCCATCGATCGCGTCTACGCCCTCAAGCAGATGAAGGAGGATCAACCCCTCGCGTTCATCTGCGAGGGGCTCTCCGACCTCGCGAAGTACGCCGTCGTCGACGATCGCACCTACCGCCTCATGCGGCGGCTCACGCCCGGCCCCTACTGCTTCATCCTCGAGGCGAGCCGCGAGGTGCCGCGCATCCTGCAGATGAAGCGCAAGACCGTGGGCATCCGGGTCCCGAACAACGGGGTCGCGCTCGCGCTCGTCCGCGCGCTCGGACACCCGATCGTGTCGAGCACCGCGAGCAAGGACGGCGAGACGCTCAACGATCCCGCCGACATCGACGAGGCGTTCCCCGCGCTCGATCTCATCTTGGACGCGGGCTATGGCGGCCTCGTCCCATCGACGGTGCTCGACGTGACCGGGCACGAGGTCCGCGTCGTGCGTGAAGGCGCCGGCCCGATCGACGTGCTCTGAGAGATGGTGCGCGAGGCGCCCGCCCCGCGTGTTGAGAGATCCTGACCCTTGCGCTGGACTGAGGACGATGAACCCCGTCATGCAGACGTGTGAAAACTGCGGCTTCGAGAACCCACGCGCGTTCAAGGCGTGCGCCGCCTGCGGCGCGATGCTCGGCCTGGGCACGCGCGCGAGCGGCCGTATGCTGATCGGCGGACAGCCGGTCGAGTCCACGATCGTCTCCGCCGCACCGGCCGCGCCCCGACCGGCGTCGACGAGCGCGAGCGACGAGCTGCCCGAGGGCGACCTCACGCCCGACGACCTCGAGCTCGAGCCCTCGGGCGAGCGCGCAGGCCACGGCGCCGCCTCGGAGGATCACGAGCCCCCGATCGTCGGTCAGGAGGAGGTGTCCGCGGCGATCCGCGCCGGCATCGATCGAGCCTTCGTGGAGCACAAGCCCACGCTCGTCGCCATCGAGGGCGAAGAGGGGTCGGGCCGCTCGCGCCTGCTCTTCCACGCGGCGGAGCTCGCCGCGCGCCTGTTCCCGAGCGTTCGCATCCTCCACGCGCTCTGCCGCGCCGACGACGGCAGCAACGCGCCCTTCGCGCGCATGCTCCTCGAGCGCTTCGGCGTGACGCCGGCCTCGAGCCCGGCCGCCGTGCGCGGCCTCGTCGCGGCGATGGTCGGCGAGGCGATCCAGAGCTCCGACGCGATCCAGATCGGCGAGACGGCCCACCTCCTCGGCCACTTCGCGGGGATCCCGTTCCCCGACAGCCCCTTCCTCATGGGCCTCGAGGATCGCCCCGAGGAGCTGCGAGCGCGCGAGCTCGCGGCGCTCCGGCGGCTCTTCACCGGGGACGCCGCGCAGCGGCCGACGCTCGTCTTGCTCGACAACATGCACCTCGCCGACGACGAGGCGTGGACCATCCTCGAGGCGCTCCTCGGCGTGGACGCCGGGATCGCCTTCGTCGTCGCCGGGAGCGCGATCGCCGAGCGCGCGAGCACCCTCCAGGCCCCCGGCGGGACGGCGATCGGGCCGATCGCTCCGCTCGGGGAGGCCGAGGTCGCGTCGATGCTCCAGATCCTGCTCCCGACGCTGACCGAGGCGCCCGAGCCCGTCGTCGCGGCGCTCACCCACCGCTCGAAGGGCAACCCCGGCGCGCTGCGCGAGCTCGTGTTCGCGCTCGTCGAGGCGGGGCTCTTCACGCGGAGCGACGAGGGGATCGTCCCGAACCTCGCGAAGCTCGAGGACGGAAGCCTGCCCGTCACGATGGAGGACGCGATCCGCGCGCGCCTCGAGCGCCTCGACGAGCTCGAGCGCAGGACCCTCGATCGCGCCGCGATCGTGGGATCCGTCGTCTGGGATCGCGCCGTCCTCGCGATGATGCGCACCGAGCGCAACGCCCCCGACGCGACGGACGATCTCGCCCAGCTCTGGCCGGACGACGAGGACGAGGAGGCGCTCGGCGGGGCGCTCGAGCGGCTCGTCGAGAAGGGCTTCCTCGAGGGCTTCGACGACCCCGACGTGCCGTTCGCGCGCGCCTACCGCTTCATCCACGGGCCGAGCCGAGACTTCGTCTACAAAGAGATCGATCCGGCGCTCCGCCGGCGACGCCACCAGACGGTCGCCGAGTGGGTGACGAACGCGGTCGAGCGGAGCCTCGAGAGCCTGGCGATCCTCGCGGCGCCGCATCTCGAGAAGGCGGGGCACCTCTCACGCGCGGGCCGCGCTCACCTCGAGGCCGCGCGGCACGAGCACGCGAAGATGCACACGCAGGGCGCGCTCCGCTCGGTCGAGCGCGCCCTCGAGCTGCTCGACGACGAGGAGCTCTCACGCCGCGTCGAGGCGCTCCACATCCACGGCTCGCTCCTCTCGACGCTCGGGCGCTACGACGAGGCGATCGCCGCCTTCTCCGAGATGCTGCGGATCAGCTGGCGCGTGGGCGCCCGCGGCAAGGGCGGCGCGGCGCTCAACCGCATCGCGCGGGTCTACACGAACCGCGGCGATCTCGAGGCCGCGCGCGGGCCGCTCGTCCGCGCGCTCCAGCTCTTTCGCGCCGCGAGCGATCTGCGCGGCGTCGCGAGCTCCCTCGACGATCTCGCGCAGCTCGACCACCTGCGAGGCGACCTCGACGGCGCGCTCGACGCGGCCACCGAGGCGCTCACGATCCGACGCCAGGCCCAGGACGCTCGCGGCGAGGCGGTGTCGCTCTCGACGCTCGGCCTCATCCAGCACTCGCGGGGCAACCTCGACGCCGCCGAGGAAGCCTTCCGCGCCGCGCTCCAGCTCCGCGAATCCGTCGGTGATCGCGCGGGCACGATGCAGTCGCTCAACCACATGGGGATCATCCTCTTCGAGCGCGGCGATCGCGACGCGTCGGAGGCGGCCTGGCGCGCCTGCCTCCAAGAGGCCGTCCAGATGGCCGATCGGCGCATGCAGGCGTTCGTCCTCAACAACCTCGGCGAGTCGCTCTTTCGGGCGGACAAGCCCGAGGAGGCGCGCGCCCTCCTGCTCGAGGCGCAAGGCGTCGCGCGCGAGCTGGCCGACAAGCGCGTGCTCGCGGAGGTCGAGCGAAACCTCGGGCTCATCGCGCTCGCGGTCGACGACGACCACACCACCGAGATCCTCGAGCGCGCGCTCCAGCTCGCGACCGAGTACGGGGGCAAGGAGGCCATCGCGCGAGCGCACCACGCCGTCGGTCGCGGGTACGCGCGGACGGTCTTCGACGCCGCCGGGGGCGTCGATCGCCGCGCCGAGGACGCGCTCCTCGCCGCGATCGATCTCTACCGCGAGCTCGGCAACGAGCTCGAGGCCGCGCGCGTCATGGCGGATCTCGGCCGCCACCTCGTCGAGCGAGGAGACGTCGAGGGCGCGAAGGAGCGCCTGCGCGAGGCGCGCGCGATCATCCGGCGCCTCGGCGGCGAGGATCTCGAGCGGATCGAGGAGACGCTGGCGAGCCTGGGCTGACCCAGGCGCGGCTCACAGCACGAATCCGTTGCCCTGGTTCGTGCTGTTCCTTCCTTGGGGGAGGGGCTGCCTAGAGACCCTCCCTCACGCCGAGTGAATCGGCGTGAGCCTCCCTCCCGCCGAGCCAGCGCGCCTCCGCCCGACGGGTCACGTCGAGCGCGGCGCGGTGTCACACGCGGACGGCGATCAGGCGGTACACCGGGAGGTGATCCTCCTCGGCGCGGACCTCACGGTTCGTGCGCGCCTGGTAGGGATTGGGCTGATCGAGCCCTCCCTCGAGCCGGAAGACGCGCCGCCCCTCGAGCTCGAAGGCCTCGATCTGCTCGCGCATGTCGAGCGCGCGCTCCTCGACGTCGGTCTGGACGAAGAGCTCACCGCCGGGCGCGAGCAGCCGCGCGACCTCGCGCAGGAACGCCTCGTCGAGCACGCGCCGCTTGCCATGGCGCTTCTTCCACCAGGGATCGGGGAAGAGGAGGAAGACGCGGAGGAGCCCCGCGTCGGGGCCGAGGCGCGGGAGGATGGAGCGCGCGTCCCCCGCGAGCGCGACCACGTTGGAGAGGCGCTCACGCTTGCGCCGCTCCTCGACGAGGTGAGCCCACTTCGCCTTGATCTCGATCCCGAGCAGGCGCGCGTCGCGCGCGGCGCTGGCCCGCTCGAGGAGGAAGCGCCCGCGACCGAAGCCGACCTCGAGCTCTCGCGCGGAGCCCGGCGTCACGTCCTCGAAGAACGCGTCGAAGTGGAGCGGTCCGTCCGGGGCGTGGCGGGCCATCTCGCCATAGGGGACGGGGATCTGTCGGCGGCGCGCCTCGGTCGGTCCCGCGCTCGGTGGAGGCTTCGGAGGTGCGTCCATGGGTGGCCAATCTTGACCCCGACCCGCCCCTTCCGGTACCAAGACGAACGCGCGCTCTTGCGCACGTCCCCTACGCGCCCATCCGTCTTGGAGGCCCCGTGCCGAAAATTCTCGCGGTCGACGACAGCGTCACGATGCGCAAGGTCATCGAGCTCACGTTCCAAGCGCTCGATGGCTTCGCCGTCACGACCTTCGATTCCGCGCAAGCGGCGATCGCCCACGCGCAGTCGAGCGGCGCCGATCTCGTGATCGCGGACACGTCGATGTCGCCCGACGGCTACGAGGTCTGTCGACAGCTCAAGACGACGCCGACGACGCGGGGCATCCCCGTCCTCTTGCTCGGCAGCAAGCAGCTCCCCGTGGACGCCGCGAAGGCGCAGAGCGTCGGCGCCGACGACACGGCGACGAAGCCCTACGACACCAACGGCTTCATCGAGCGCGTCAAGCGGCTGCTCGCGCAGCGGAGCGCCGAGGCCGCGAGCGGGCCCGTCGCGACGTACCGGACGCCGCCTTTGGACCCGACGCCGAAGCGACCGACCCTCGAGCTCGCGGACGACGACGAGCCGCTCGTCAGCATCGACGCGCCCGCGGCCGCTCCAGCCCCCGCGCGTCCACCCGTCCCAGGCGTGATCGGCGGACGCACCCCCGCGAGCCCCGCGAGCCGACCCGCGACCGTCCGCCACACGGTCGGCTTCGGCGCTCCGATCGCGGCCGTCAAGCCCGCGAGCTCGCCGGGGACGATGGCCGCGAGCTCCGCGTCCGCCGCTCCGAGCGCGCGCACGCTCTCCTCCACGCCGAGCGCGGCGGCGGGCGCACGACCGACACCCGCGGCGAGCGCCGCGCGGGCGGCGAGCGCCGCCGTGGGAGCGAAGCTCGACGGCATGGGGCTCACGCCGGAGCAGATCCAGGCCGTGCTCGCCCTCACGAGGGAGGTGGTCGAGCGGGTCGTGTGGGAGGTCGTCCCCGACCTCGCCGAGACGCTGATCCGCGAGGAGATCGCGCGCCTCACGCGCTGATCACGCGCTCCACGCGCTCCCCTCTCGGCCCACCCGGAACGACGCGTCGGCCTCGCGTGTCGGCTCGCGGCGCTCGCGATCGAGCGCAGACGGCCTCGCATCCTGCTATGCCTCGGCGGCCATGACCAAGCCGTTCGATCCGAGCTCGCTCCCCGCCCACTTCGACGCCGCCTCCGCGGAGCGACGGTGGGACGCGCGTTGGAGCGAGGCCGGCGCCTACCACTGGGACGATCGACGCGGACGCGACGAGACCTTCGTCGTCGACACGCCTCCGCCGACGGTGTCCGGCTCGCTCCACATGGGCCACGTCTTCTCCTACACCCACACCGACGTGCTCACGCGACAGCGGCGCATGCGCGGGCAGAACGTCTTCTATCCCATGGGCTGGGACGACAACGGGCTGCCGACCGAGCGGCGCGTCCAGAACTTCTTCCACGTCAAGTGCGATCCCACCCTCCCCTACGAGCCAGAGCTGGCGATCGAGCCGGCCGACGAGCAGCGGCGCAAGAGCGAGAGGCCACGCGTCGTCAGCCGCAAGAACTTCATCGAGCTCTGCCACCGCGTGACGGGGGAAGACGAGAAGGCGTTCGAGGCCCTCTTTCGCCGCATCGGGCTCTCCGTCGACTGGCGCCAGACCTACGCGACGATCGACGATCGCTGTCGCCACATCGCGCAGCAGAGCTTCCTCGATCTCGTCGAGAAGGGTCAGCTCTACAACGTCGAGGCGCCCACCATGTGGGACGTCGACTTCCAGACCGCCGTCGCGCAGGCCGAGGTGGAGGATCGCGAGAAGCCCGGCGCGTTCCACGACATCGAATTCGCCGTCGAGGGCGGCGGCTCCTTCGTGATCGCCACGACCCGCCCCGAGCTGCTCCCCGCGTGCGTCGGCGTCTGCGCTCACCCCGAAGACGATCGCTACAAGAGCTACTTCGGCAAGCGCGCGGTGACGCCGATCTTTCGCGCGCCCGTGCGGATCTTCGCGAGCGAGCTCGCCGACCCGAAGAAGGGGACGGGCATCTTGATGGTCTGCACGTTCGGCGACGCGACCGACGTGTCGTGGTGGCGCTCCGAGAAGCTGCCGCTCCGCGCGATCATCCGACGCGACGGGACGCTGCGCCCGGTCACCTTCGGCAGCGACGAGTTCCCATCGCTCGATCCGCGCCGCGCCAACGAGGCGTACGCGGAGCTCGTGGGCAAGGGCGTGACGCAGGCGCGCAAGCTCATCGTCGAGCGCCTGCACGATCCCGCGAGCGGCGCGACCGGCGAGGAGCATCGGGGCGGCGAGCGCGCGCCCCTGATGGCCGATCCGAAGCCGATCCAGCACCCCGTCAAGCACTACGAGAAGGGCGAGCGCCCGCTCGAGCTCGTGACGACGCGTCAGTGGTTCGTCCGCCTGCTCCCGGACGCCGCCCGCGGCGAGGACAACCAGGCGCGCCTGCTCGAGAAGGGGCGCGAGATCCGGTGGTGGCCCGAGTTCATGCACACGCGCTACCACAACTGGACGGCGGGGTTGAACAGCGACTGGTGCGTCTCACGCCAGCGCTACTTCGGCGTCCCGATCCCCGTCTGGTACCCGATCGACGCCCACGGCGTCACCGACTTCGATCACCCGATCTACCCCACGCGTGAGGAGCTCCCCGTCGACCCGATGAGCGACGCGCCGCGGGGCTTCGACGAGAAGATGCGCGGCGAGCCGGGCGGCTTCGTCGGCGATCCCGACGTCTTCGACACCTGGTTCACGAGCTCGCTGACGCCCCAGATCAGCTCGCACTGGGGCCTCGATCCGGAGCGACACGCGAAGCTCTTCCCGGCGGACATCCGCCCCCAGAGCCACGAGATCATCCGAACGTGGGCCTTCTACACGATCGCGAAGGCGATGCTGCACGAGGGCCGCGTCCCCTGGCGCAACGTGGTGATCAGCGGCTGGATCCTCGATCCCGATCGCAAGAAGATGAGCAAGTCGGTCGGCAACGTCGTCACGCCGATGAAGCTCCTCGAGGAGTACAGCGCCGACGGCGTCCGATACTGGGCGGCCTCGGCCCGCCTCGGCACCGACACGGCGTTCGACGAGAAGGTGCTCAAGGTCGGCAAGCGCCTCGTCACCAAGCTCTTCAACGCGGGCAAGTACGTCCTCTCGCAGAGCGCCGAGGGAGACGTCTCGCCCCACGCGATCACCCACGAGATCGATCGCGCCTTCGTCTGGGAGCTCCGAGGGCTCGTCGAGGCGACGAGCGCCGCCTTCGCGGAGTTCGAGTACGCGCAGGCCCTCATGCTCACCGAGCAGTTCTTCTGGTCACGGCTCACCGACAACTACCTCGAGCTCGTGAAGGTGCGCGCGCGCGGCGAGGCGGGCGATCCGGACGGGCGGAGGAGCGCCGTCGCGGCGCTGCGGCTCGCGCTCGACGTGCTGATCCGCCTCTTCGCACCCTTCGTCCCGTTCATCACCGAGGAGATCTGGAGCTGGAGCTTCGCCGAGGAGCGGGGCACGCCCTTCGTCCACCGCGCCCCCTGGCCCTCGCTCGCCGAGCTCGCCCCCATCCCGAGCCCGGCTTCGCCCGACTCCTTCGCGCTCGGCTGTGCGCTCTTCGCGGCGCTCAACAAGAAGAAGACGGAGAGTGGCGCCTCGGTCGGGCGCGTGGTCACCAGCGCCACGATCGCCGCGAACGAGGCGCTCATGCCTCGCATCGAGCCGGCGCTCGGCGACGTGCTCGCCGCGGCGAAGGTGAAGTCCCACACGCTCGTCGCGCGCGAAGCGCTCGGGCTGGACGCCGGCTTCGTGATCGAGACGATCGAGATCGCGCCCAAGGAAGCCAAGGCCGAAGAGCCCCTCCCGAGCTGATCCCCGACGGCGATCTCGATCCGGCCCGCGCCGCGCCGAGCGACGATCGTGTCACCCGCTCATGGCGCGAACCCGTCGCCCGGTTCGTGCGGTTCCTTCCTCATCGGAGGGTCCGCTCACTGCCCCCGCCGAGGAAGCGCGCATGAGCGAGGCCGATCCCGTCGAGCGAGGCGCGCCGTCAGGGCCTGCGCGGCGGATGAGCGGCGAGGTAGGTGCGCAGCGCCTCGACGGCGGCATGTCCTGCCTTGATGCGCCACTCGGGCGTGTTCACGACGACGGTCGCGAGCGCGATCGTGGGGTGATCCGCGGGCGCGAAGCCGACCCACCAGGTGTAGCCGCGGTAGGGGCGCTCGGAGGAGAGGGTGCCGGTCTTGCCGGCGACGACGACGCCCGGCAGGAAGGGGCGCCCCGCGGCGTCGTGGAAGGTGCGCCGGGACGTCCCCCGCGAGACGGTCAGTCGCATCATCCGGTTCAGCTCGTCCGCGGTCTCGCGGCTCACGACCTGTCGATACGTGCTCGGCGTGAACCGATGCTCGACGTGCCCCGCGCCATCGAGCACGTGGTCGACGACGCCCGCGCGCGGCATGGCGCCACCGTTGGCCACCGTCGCCGCGATCAGCGCTCCGTGGAGCGGGGAGAGGTGGGAGTGCCAGAACCCCGCGGACGTCCGCGCGAATTCCAGGCGCTCGCTCGGCACCTCGATCTCGCTCGGCGTGCTCGGGAGATCGAAGGGGAGCCCCTGCCCGAACGCGAACGCGTGCGCGTATCGCTCGAGCGTCGCGGGCTCGAGGCGCTGATCGGCGAGCCTCGCGAAGACGACGTTGAGCGAGCCCCCGAGCGCCTCCGCCAGCGTGGCGCAGGAGCGATCGAGCGTCGGGTTCGGCTCGAGGAGCGAGAGCGCGAGCCGGCTCTCGCCGCCGTGGAAGCAGACGCGCTCGGACGAGCGGACGCCCGCGTCGAGGAGCGCCGCGCTCGTGACGATCTTGAAGACCGAGGCCGCGGGCGAAGACGCGTCCCGCGCCATGTCGGCGGCGGCGCCCTCGCGTCCCCGATGGCTGACGTAGGCGAGCACCCGCCCGCTCGACGGATCGATCGCGACGAGCCCAGCCTCCGGCACCTCGTAGCGCGCGAAGTAGGCCTCCATGTGCGCCTGGAGCCCCGCGTCGAGGGTGAGCACCGCCGTCGATCCGTCCGCGCCGTCGACGACGTAGACGTCGTCCTCCAGGTGCCGCGCGGAGAGGTCGATCCCCGCGAGCGACGCCGGCCGTCGCGCGCGCTCGGCGCGCTGAGCCTGCGTCCGAGCGCTCACCGCGGGCCGGGCCGCGGCGGAGCGGGCCGGGCGCTCGGGGCGCGTCTCGTCAGCCTCCCCGAGGTGGGGCCCGCCGAGGTAGACGAGCGCGATCGCGGCGCCGAGGAGCCAGCGGGAGATCCGCGCGCGTCTCCGAGGAGGGGTCGGCCGGGGCGACTCGAGCTCGTCCATGCCCGACATCGTCCGAACGAGCCTCGATCCCGTCAACAAACCGGCTCGCGCACGAGTCCCTTGGCCGCGACCCCGACTTGACCGATACTGACTCCGATCATGGAAGACGAACGGACGACCAATCCGAGCAAGACGGTCGTCACGGTCATCGCGCGCGAGACCAAGAAAGAGGATTCGCGCGATGCGTGCCTGGTCGTGATCTACGGTGACGACCTCGGGCGCCGCATCCCCCTGCGCGCCGAGCCGTGCATCATCGGTCGCTCGTCGAAGAGCGACGTCCAGATCGATCAAGAGAGCGTCTCGCGCAACCACGCGCGGATCGCGTCGGCCCCGCAGGGCTACGTCGTGCGGGATCTCGGATCGACGAACGGGACGTACGTCAACGACGACCTCGTCGAGGAGGCCGTGCTCCGCGACGGCGATCAGCTCAAGATCGGCCGCACCATCTTCAAATTCCTCGTCAGCGGAAACATCGAGTCCGCCTACTACGAGGAGATCTACCACCTGATGACGGTCGATGGGCTCACCGACCTCCACAACAAGCGCGCCTTCAACGAGGCGCTCGAGAAGGAGCTCTCGCGCTGCAAGCGCTACGCGCGCTCCTTCTCCCTCGTCCTCTTCGACATCGACCACTTCAAGCGCATCAACGACACGTTCGGCCACCTCGCTGGCGACGCGGTCCTGCGCCAGCTCGGAGCGCTGGTGAAGTCGCGGGTGCGACACACCGACACCGCCGCGCGGACGGGGGGCGAGGAATTCGCGATCATCCTCCCCGAGGTCCCGGCCCCCGGCGCCGCCCAGATGGCCGACAAGCTGCGGCGCGCCGTCGAGGCGGCGACGTTCCGCTTCGAGGGCACGGTCATCGAGGTGACGATCAGCCTGGGCATCGCGGAGTGGCAGGGCGTGAACGAGACCGCCGAGGAGATCATCAAGCGAGCGGACGCGAAGCTCTACGAGGCGAAGCGGGGCGGTCGAAACCGCGTCGTCGTCTGATCCCTCGAGGGCCCCTCTCGCCCGCTCATCGCGAGGATCCGCCGCGCTGACCCACAGCACGAGTCCGTTTCCCTCGTTCGTGCCGCTCTTTCCTCGTCGGAGGGGCTGACGCAGCTCCTCCCTCCCGCCGAGCGCGGCGCGCCTGCGCGGGGCGGACGCCGTCGAGTGAGGCCCGCGCTCAGCGCACGACGATCGCGAGGCGCGCCAACACCTCGAAGACGGCCTGTCGGCTCGTCGTCGTGCCCTCGACGACGCCCCGCTCGAGCTCCTCGAGCAGCGAACGCAGCGCCGCGTGGCCACGGACCGAGCGGACGAGCCGCGCCTCGAGCTCGTCCCACATCGCGCGCCGACGCTGCTCCGCCCGCCTCGCGCCGAGCGTGGCGCTCGCCTCGAGCGCCGCTCGATGCGCCACGATCTGATCCCAGAGCCCGTCGAGGCCCACTCCCTCGAGCGCGCTCGCGAGCAAGACCGGCGTCGACCAGCCAGCGCCCGTCGAGGGGAGATAGCGGAAGGCGCTCGAGAGCTCCCGCCTCGCGCGCTCCGCCGCTCGCGCGCGCTCACCGTCGGCCTTGTTCACGACGACGACCTCCGCGAGCTCGAGCACGCCGCGCTTGATCCCTTGGAGCTCGTCGCCGGCGTTCGGGATCGTGATCCACACGAACGTGTCGACCATCGCGCGGACGGCGGTCTCCGACTGGCCGACGCCCACGGTCTCGACGAAGATCGTGTCGAAGCCGGCCGCCTCGAGCAGGAGCAGCGTGTCGCGGGTGCGCGGCGCGACGCCGCCGAGCGCGCCGCTCGAGGGTGAGGGCCGGATGAACGCTCGCGGGTCGCGCCCGAGCCGGACCATCCGCGTCTTGTCGCCGAGGACGCTCCCGCCGCTGGTCACGCTCGACGGATCGACCGCGAGGACGGCCACCCTGCGGCCGCGCTCGAGCAGCGCGACGCCGAGCGCGTCGAGGAGCGTGCTCTTGCCCGCCCCCGGCACCCCGGTGAATCCCACGCGGATCGCGCCTTCCGTCCGCGGGAGCAGCCGCGCCAGGAGCTCCTGCGCGGGGCGCTCGTCGGCCTCGCGCGTGCTCTCGATGAGCGTGATCGCGCGCCCGAGCGAGGCGCGGTCGCCGCGGACGACGCCCGCCTCGAGCGCGTCGATGCTCACGCGCGCCATGACGCCTCAGCGCTCCGCCGCGTCCTGCTCGAGCAGCGTCAGGAGCTCGCCCGCGGCGTCGGCGATGATCGTCCCCGGGCCGAAGATGGCCGACGCGCCCGCGGCTCGGAGCGCCGCGTAGTCGCTCGGGGGGATGACGCCACCGACGACGATCCGGATGTCCTCTCGGCCGAGCGCGTCGAGGGCCGCGCGCAGCTCGGGGACGAGCGTGAGGTGCCCCGCCGCGAGGGAGCTCAGCCCGATCGCGTGGACGTCGTTCTCGACGGCCTGGCGCGCCGACTCCTCGGGTGTCTGGAAGAGCGGCCCGACGTCGACGTCGAAGCCGAGGTCGGCGAACGCGCTCGCCACGATCTTCTGGCCTCGATCGTGGCCGTCCTGGCCGAGCTTCGCGACGAGCACGCGCGGCCTTCGCCCCGTCGCCTCGAGGAACGCGTCGGTGCGCGCGCGCACCCTCGCCACCGCGTCGCGCCCATCCTCGCTCATCGTGACCTCGCGCCGGTAGACGCCGCGGACCATTCGGACCTCGGCCTCGTGGCGCCCGAACACCACCTCGAGCGCGCTCGTCATCTCGCCGACGCTCGCTCGCGCGCGCGCCGCCTCGACGCTCAGCGCGAGGAGGTTCGCGCCCGATCGCGCGCCCTCGGTCAGCGCCGCGAGCGCCGCGCCGAGCCTCGCGGGATCGCGCGACGATCGCAGCTCCGCGAGGCGCGCGGCCTGCGCCGCCCGCACCGCGTGGTTGTCGACCTTGCGCACCTCGAGCGGCGCCTCCTCGCGCGGCCGGTCGCGGTTCACACCGACGATGATCTGGCGGCCGCCATCGATGCGCGCTTGCGTTCGTGCCGCCGACTCCTCGATGCGCAGCTTCGGGATCCCCGCCTCGAGCGCCTTCGTCATCCCGCCGAGCGCCTCGATCTCGGCGAGGTGCTCGCGCGCCTTCTGGGCGAGCTCGTGGGTGAGCCGCTCGACGAGGGCGCTCCCTCCCCAGGGATCGATGGAGCGCGTCGTCCCGCTCTCGAGCTGGAGGACGAGCTGCGTGTTGCGCGCGATGCGCGCGCTCGCGTCCGTGGGGAGCGCGACGGCCTCGTCGAGCGAATTGGTGTGGAGCGACTGGGTCTGGCCGCTCGTCGCCGCCATGGCCTCGAGGCAGGTCCGCACCACGTTGTTCCACGGATCTTGGGCCGTGAGGCTCCAGCCCGACGTCTGGCAGTGCGTCCTCAGCATGCCGCTGCGCGGATCGCGAGGCGAAAACGGCGCGACGATCTCGCTCCAGAGCAGGCGCGCGGCGCGGAGCTTGGCGATCTCGACGAAGACGTCCATCCCGATCGCGAAGAAGAACGAGAGGCGCGGCGCGAAGTCGTCGATCGCCATCCCCGCGCGGAGGCCCGTCCGGAGGTACTCGAGCCCGTCGGCGAGCGTATAGGCGAGCTCGAGGTCCGCCGACGCCCCGGCCTCCTGCATGTGGTAGCCGGAGATCGAGATCGAATTCCACTTCGGCATGTGCTCCGCCGTGTAGGCGAAGACGTCGCCGACGATCCGCATCGAGGGCGCGGGCGGAAAGATGTAGGTGTTCCGCACCATGAACTCTTTGAGGATGTCGTTCTGGATCGTCCCCGTGAGCTGCTCGGGCCGAACGCCCTGCTCCTCCGCGGCGACGATGAAGAGCGCCATGATCGGCAGGACGGCGCCGTTCATCGTCATGGACACGCTCATGCGATCGAGCGGGATGCCGTCGAAGAGCAGCTTCATGTCGAGGATCGAGTCGATCGCGACGCCCGCCATCCCGACGTCGCTCGAGACGCGCGGGTGGTCTGAGTCGTAGCCGCGGTGGGTCGCGAGATCGAAGGCGACCGAGAGGCCCATCTGCCCCGCCGCGAGGTTGCGCCGGTAGAAGGCGTTGCTCTCCTCGGCGGTCGAGAACCCCGCGTATTGCCGGATCGTCCAGGGCCGCTTCACGTACATCGTCGCGTAGGGGCCGCGGACGAAGGGCGTCACGCCCGGCTCGCCGCCGAGGTGTGGGAGCGTCGGATCGAGCGGCGTCGCGCGACGCACCGAGAGCCCCTCGGCGCTCGTGCGGATCACCTCGTCATCGTCGGAAGCGGCGACCCGCGGCGGGAGCTCCTCGAGGGGCACGTCGAAGAAGCGCGTCATCGACCACCTCCGCGTGCGGCGTAGAGGGTCCGCGCGACGAGCGGGAGGTCGGCGCCGAGGAACACGAACGCGCGGACCCCCGCGGCGAGGAGCGCCTCCTCACGCGCGCCGGGCCGCCCCGCGAGGAGGACGCTCGCGCGCGCGGCGAGCGCGGAGACGAGCGGCTCGAGGCGCTCGAAGTCCGCGTCCTCCGCGCAGATCGCGACGACGTCCGCCAGGGAGGAGGCGATCGCGTCGAAGGGCGCGTCGGGGCTCGCCAGCGCGACGCGCCGAGACGCGGCTCCCCAGCTCCCGAGCACCTCCTCGACGAAGCCGACCCGCGGCGCGAGCCGCCTCGCGTCCCCGACGACGATCAGCGTGGTCGCTCGCGCGATCCGCTCGTCGCGGAGCGCCTCGAAGGGCTCCGCGTCGCGAACGACGTGGCGCACGAGGGGGTGCACCGCGCCGAGCATCGGCGCATCGACCCGCCCGAGCCTCGTCGCGCCCACGCGCGGCAAGCGCCCCGTCGCGGCCCACCGGCGGCGCTCCGCCGAGTCCACCTCGAGGCGCGCGCGCCAGAGCGCCTGCGCGGCCGCCGCGCCGCCCGCGCGCTCGAGCTCGCGGACGATCGCCCACGCGGCGCCCCCGATGTCGCTCGTGAGGGACTCGACGAGCGACGCGCCGTAGAGGGGATCCTCGACACCCTCGAGGTGCGACTCGAGGGTGGCGATGCGCGCCGTCGTGCTCGCGAGGCGCGCGGCGCGCGCGCGCTCGTCGCCCCCGAGGGGCGCGAGGAGATCGTAGGGAGCGCACGCCACGAGATCGGCGCCGCCGAGGAGCGCCGCCGTGGTCGCGAGCGTCGCGCGGAGCGCGTTCGTCTCGGGCTCGATCCGAGAGAATTCGACGAGGCTCGTCCGCGCGAGGACGCGGGGCGAGCCGGCCCGCCCGAGCGCCACTCTCACGCGCTCGAGCAAAGAGCGCAGCGCGCGGAGCTTCGCCACCTCGACGAAGAGCTCCGCGCCCACCGCGACCGCGACGGGCGGATCCTCGCCCACCCTCGCCGCGTCGAGCCAGCGAGCCACGGCGAGCGCGACCTCGAGCGGCCGCGCGCCGCCTCCGTCGTGCGCGTCGAGGCCGTGCGCGACGAGCCCGCCGTCGCATCGAACGACGAGCGCGTCCCCCTCGAGCGCCTCGACGACGTCTCCTTGCGCCGCGTCGCTCGCGCCGAGCGTCCACGACCGCTCACCGTCAAGGGGCGCCACGGACGGCACGCCGGCGAGCCGCACGCTCGCGAGGGCGAGCGTCGAGCCCGCACGAAGCCGCGCCGAGGCGACGGCGTCGTAGAGCGGCTGGATCCGGAGGCCCCCCGGGAGCTTCGTCACGAGGGCGTCGATACCCCCGACGAGGTCGCGCTCGACCTGGCTCCGCCACGCATCGTACATCGCGTCATCCCTCAGAGGCCCCGTGTCTCGGGGGTATGGACGCCTCCCGACGACCCGCGCTCCAGGCAGGCTCGCCGGGCATGGCGATCACGCTCCTGGCTCGCCCTCGGGCTCGCCGTCCGAGCCGACGTCGCTCGAGTCGTCCGACGCCTCGGGCGAGGCGAGCGGCTCGGCTTGCTCGGGTTCCGCGGCCGTGTCGTCCTCATCGTCCGGCGGCGCGGCGTCCTCGTCGTGGCCCCCTTCGCGATCGGGTGTAGCCGAGCGCGCCGAGCTCGGCCCCTCGTCGCCACCTTCGCGCGGCTCGCCCGCGCCCGAGACGACGGACGCGTCTTCTCCCTCGGCGAGCACCGGCTCCGCGCCGTCGTGGCTCTCGACGTCCTCTTCGTCGTCGCCCACCTCGTCGCCGGCGTCCGCGACGCCGCCTTCCTCCGCGCCAGCCCCCGGCACCTGCGGGCGACGACGGCGTCGGCGACGACGACGGCGGCTCCCCTCGGACGATCCGTCGGAGGCTCGCTCGGCCGCGCCCTCGCTCGGCTGGGCGCCCTCGACGCTGACGACGTTCGCGTCGGTCGGATCCGCCGAGGCCCCGGCCTCCGAGGCGGCGCTCGGCGGCTCCGAGGCGGCGCCGCTGTCATCGCGCCGCTCACCCTCGTCGCGACGCTCGCGCTCGCCTCGTCCATCGCGCGAGCGATCGCGGCGATCGTCGCGGCGATCGTCGCGGCGATCGTCACGCCGATCGTCGCGCATCGGGGGCTCGGGCGAGCCGCGGAGCGCATCGAGCGTGTCGAGGTCGATCACCGCGAACGGGATGGTCGATCGACGCATCCCGACGCCTCGCGCCTCCATCGCCTCCGCCAGCGAGAGGCCGTCGAACACGGCGATCGGGGTCGCGCCCGTCGCGGTCGCCTCTTCTCGGGTCGCGCGCGGCACGCCCACCGTGCTCACCAACCACCCGAGCGTCGCGTTGCCGTAGTGATGCAGCGACCCTCGCAGCTCGATCACCCGCTCCCGGGTGATCTCCTGTCCGCCGCGCAGGACGACGATCGCGAGGCGGAGCTCCTCGAACCCACGCCGCAGCGTCCCGGCGAAGTGCATCTCGTGCGGCGAACTCGTCGGGCGACGGACGCCGCGCAGGCCGGTGACCCCCTCCGCGTTGAGCCAGCTCGCGACCAGCTCGGCGAAGCCCGCCGCCGGGAGCTCCGCGAGCTTGCGAAGGAACGCGCGCCGCACGGACTCCTGGTGGTGCTCGAGCGCGCGCACCGCGTCGCGCTCGCGGAACATCACGTCACGCGGGAGAAACCACTCGTAGAGCGCGACGCCATCGGGCGTGTGGCGGAGGCGCGCGTGCGCCCGGAGCGTCTCCGAGCGCCCGACGTCGGCGCGAACGCTCGCGGCGATCGTCGGGATCAGCGTCGCCGGATCGCCCGCGAGCCGCCCGCGTCGCACCAGCTCGCTCGCGATCGCGGCGTACGTCATCGTGCGCCCCTCGCTCACGAGGACCGCGACGACGGCGTCGGCGAGGTCGCGGCCGATGAGCTCGTCCTCTCCAGGCTCGCGCGCGAGGTCGGCGCTCGGCAGACGCGGAGCGTCGCGATGCTTCGATCGCTCGTGCCGATCGCGATCTCGGTTGCGATCCCGATCCCGATCCCGATCCCGATCCCGATCGCGATCCCGGTCGCGGCCGCGCTCGCGGGGATCCTGACGCGGGCGCTCCTCGGCGTCCGCGCCCCCCTCGCCCGCCTCCGCCTCGGGGCTCTCGGCGTCGCCCTCGGCGCGCGAGCGACGACGCCGGCGGCCTCGGCGCCCGCGCCGATCGGCGGCGCCCTCACCGTCGTCGTCGTCGTCGTCGTCGTCGATGCCCGCGAGGATCGGCTTGTCGTCGTCTTCCTCGGCGGGGAACACGTCGGAGCCGGGCAGCGCGGGACGCGGCGTCGTCGCCCCTTCCGTCGCTCGCGCCTCGAGCGCTTCGGCGCTGGGCTCGGGCGGCGGCGTCTCGGGGACCTGCGAGAGATCGACGTCGTCGTCGCTCGCGTCCGCGAGCGCCATCATCTCCGGCGTGAAGTCTCGCAAGGCGAAGATGCCCGGCTTGACCTTGATGATCGGCTCCTCGCCGCGATCCTTCTTCACCATCGTCGCGAGCCTCGAGCTCATGGTGAGCTCGGGCGCTTTGCCGACGTGGGAGAGGAGGTTTCGCTCGATCGCCAGTTCGGTGATTTTCTTGTAGTGGAGCGGTCGTCCGGCGAGCCGGAGGATCTCCACGGCAGCTTCTGTGAAGGTCATGCGGGAGGCATCTGAGGCGCGCGGCGCCCCGGTTCTCGGATCGTGATGAGGTCCTCGACCGGCACGATCGGGCGCTCACGCTATCATCGCCCCCCTCGCCTGGCAACGCATGGACACGGCTCACGACGACGACTCGCTCCGTTCACGCCTCACGCCGATGGCGCTCGCGCTCCTCGTCCTCCCCCTCGTGATGGGGTCGAGCGGGTGCTGCGTGAACCCGTTCATCGGCACCGACACCGACCAGCGCCCCGACGAGCCTGGAGCCCCGGCGCGCGAGACCGGAGGGCTCCTCGAGGAGGAGGCGCCGGCGGTCCAGGCGACGGGCGACGACTCGGCGCTCGAGGGCTTCGACATGCGGCTCGTCCGCGTCCAGCCAGGCATCCACCTCGACACCGAGCAGATCTGCAACGTGTCGGCCGCGGGCCGCATCGAGGCGAGCACCGAGGCCGACGTCGAGCGCTACGGCGAGCGCGCGACGCAGCGGATGTCGGTCCGGTGCGTCGCGCCGACCGGGGAAGGCTGGGCCGATCTCGTGTTCAGCGCGACGAACGCGAGCCACGCGGCGGAGGTCGTCGTCGGAGCGCGCATCCGCGTGCGCATCCGGCGCGCCGACGGCGGCTTCTTCGACTACCCGATCGTCGAATTCGTCGCGGTGGAGGCTCCTCGGGATCCTCGCCGCGCGAGCGCGGGCGCGGCCCCCTCCGCGACACGAACCCTCCCCGCGGGCTTCGATCTCCGGCGGACCCAGACCGATCCCGCCGTCATCGGCAGCGTCCAGACCTGCGTGATCTCGCACGCGGGCGACATCGAGATGCTCGACGCGGCGCGAGCCCGCGCGCGCTCCTACCCGGCGGGCGCCCAGAACCGCATGACCGTGCGCTGTCGTCACGCGCAAGGCGAGGAGTGGGCGGACCTCGTCTTCATGCCGGCGCAGGCGCTCACGGCGCTCCACATCGGGCGCGGTGACGTCATCCGCGTCGCGGTCGTCTCGCGCGCGGGTGGCTTCTTCGACTACCCCGTGCTCCAGCTCGTCGACGAGTGACGGCGAGCCCCGCTCGACGCGATCCCTCGAGCAGAGGCGCTCCCTCACTCGGCGGGGGGAGCGAGCGCGGAGCGTGCCGAGCGGCGCCTCGCCGACTCGGGAGGCTGCGAAGGGACGACGCGCGCCGCGGCCGTCGCCTCGGGGCGAGCCAGCGCGGCGCGGGCGAGGATCTCCTCGCAGAGCGCGGTGAAGTCGTAGCCCGCGCCCTCCGCGATCTTCGGCAGGAGGGAGAGTGGGGTCATCCCAGGGAGGGTGTTGACCTCGAGGACGTACTCGTTCTCTCCCTCCGTCACGAGGAGGTCGACGCGCGTGAACCCACGGCAGCCGAGAGCCTTGTGGGCCCGCTCCGCGAGGTTCAGGACCCCCTTGTAGCGAGTGGGGGGGAGCCGCGCCGGGAGGTGGTAGTCGCTCTGCCCCTTCTGATACTTCGACTTGTAGTCGTAGAATTCACCGCGCGGCACGATCTCGAGCGCTCCGAGCGCGCGCCCATCGAGGACGGCGACGGTCACCTCGCGACCGACGACGAAGCGCTCGACGAGGATCGAGCTGTCGTGCTCCGCCGCGGCCTCGCAGCGCGCTCGCAGCTCCGCGAAGCTCGTCGCGCGCCCCGCGCCGACGCTCGAGCCCGATCGGCGCGGCTTGACGAAGACGGGGAAGCCGAAGCTCCCGTGGAGCTCCTCGAGGCGACCGAGGTCGCTCGCGTCGACCACGTAGTACGGCGGCGTCGGCACGTTGTAGAGGCGGAAGAGCTCCTTCGCCTTGACCTTGTCCATCGCGAGCGCGCTCGCGAGCACGCCCGAGCCGGTGTAGGGGATCCCCATCAGCTCGAGCAGCCCCTGGACGCACCCATCCTCTCCGTAGCTGCCGTGCAGCGCGAGGAAGGCCACGTCGATCGGGCGCTCGATCAACGCCTTGGCGAGCGAGCGGTCGACGTCGATGCGCACGACCGCGTGCCCGGCGCCCTCGAGGGCCGTCGCGATGGCGTCGCCGGTCTTGAGGGAGATCTCGCGCTCGGGGCCGATGCCGCCCATGAGGACGCCGACCGTCCGCTTCCCTCCGCCGGATCCCGTGCTCTCTGCGCTAGAAGACATCTGGGGCTGCTTTTTCATGATTCCTCCGCGAGGCTCCGACCCATCGCGCGGCTCATCTCGAGAACCGATCCAGAGCGTGCTCGACACCACGCTCGCCGCGCTCGTCGCCTCATCGATCGCGCGTTCGTGTCTCCCGAGCCGCGTGGTCGATGGCGACCTTCCACGGGGTTAAAGGGTTTCGAGCCGCGCCGTCAAAATATCGGTCGATGATCGGAGCCTCCGAGCGCACGAGCGGGCCCCTCTACCGCGCGCTCGGCTCGCACGCCACGTCTACGGGGCGCCTTGCAGCACCTCCGCGCGCACGCCCCCCGATCCGCGATAGGCGTGCGCCTCCCAGCGGACGACGACGGCCTCGGAGAGCTCCGGAGGGGCGCAGTAGCCCGAGATGGCGTGGGGGGCGGGCCCGCGATCGGCGGCGAGCACGCGCTCGTCGGCGCCGCGCAGGACGAGGTCGACGTCGCGCAGCTCGCTCTCCCCCGCCAGCGCGACGACCACGCATCGCCCTGGCGCGAGGCGCAGCTCCCCGATCCGAACCTCCCCCTCCGAGAGATCGAACGAGTCGGTCTGGCTGAGCTCGTAGCCCCGGGCCCTCGACTCCGCGGTGAGCTCCGAAAGCCGCAAGCTGAGGACGTCGTCGACCCCCCGCGGCGCGCGGAGCGAGGCGAGCGTGTACGTCCCCTCGCGCCCGTACACCTTCACCGCGACGCGCAGGACGGTCGCGCTCGGCGCGCAGGCGCGGACCGTGGCGAAGGAGCGCGTGTCGGTGTCGGAGTCGAGCTCGCGCCCGCTCGGATCGGCGAGGTAGAGATCGAGGTCCATCGCCTCACCCGAGCCGACGGCGGTCACGAGCGCGCACCCCGGCCCGACGACGACGTCGTGGGAGAGCACCTCGCGCGGGCTGATGATCGCGGAACGCACGATGAAGACGGGCTCGTCGAAGCCCTGCTCGACCAGGTCCGCGACCGCCACCGCGAGCTGGAGATCGGGCGCGTCGGCGCGATGCGCGGGGCCGAAGACCTCGTCGAGATCGCGGCTCTCGGCGCTCGACGGAGGGCTCGGGCCCCTCGGCCCGGCGAAGAGCGCGACCCCCACCGCGCCGCTGCCTCTGTAAGGGCGCGCGACGACGACGTAGTCCGCCGACTCGCTCGCGCAGTGCTCGAGCAGCGCCTCCGCGCCGTGGCTCAGATCGCGGCCGATCTCCGCCCCGCTCCCATCGAAGAGATAGAGATCGAGATCCTCGATCCCTTCCCCGCCGCGCGCGACGATGACGTAGCAGCGCCCCGCCTCGACGCGCAGGACGGTGCGCGCCGAGCCGCGGTCGGACAGCGTCTCGATGTCGGGATCGCCGGCGAGCGTGAAGCCGCGCGCGCGAAGCGCCGTCCTCGTGCGCCCGAGCGCCTGCTCCACGTCGCCGACGGGGACGTGCGGGGCGAGGATCGCGTCGAAGAGGCCCTCGAACCCCTCCCCGGCCCCCGGCGAGCTCTCGGCCTCCGTCACCGCGACGGAGCCCGAGCCCGCGCTCGAGGAGAGCACGAGGTAGTGGCGGACCCGCGGCTCCTCGTCGCCATCGGGGCACGCGTGGACGAGGGCGCCCTCGCGCGGGATCGCGTCGGAGGCGACCTCGACGCCGTCCTCGTCGTAGAGGATCGCGTGGAGCGCGCGGAGCCCCGTCGAGCCGAGCGCGACGAACGTGTGGCACCGCGACGCGTCGAGCGCGAGCGGGATCACGACCCCGTGCGACTCGAGCAGGAACACGCGCGCCTGCCGATCCATCACCTCGTACCCGCGATGAGCGAGGCGATCGCGCAGCCGCCCGTTTCGACGCGAGAGCGCGTCGAGGGGCGGCGTGTCGCCGGGCAGCGCGCCGACGCGCCGCTCGATGGACGGCGCGCGAGGCTCGGCGCACGCCGTGCCGAGATAGAGCGCCGTGGCGATCATCCCGAGGGCCGCGAGGCGAGCCTCGGGCGAGCGCCGAAGACAGCGCAGCGCGCCCGCCGTCATGGCCCCGCGTGCTCCCCCTCGACGGCGTGCACGATGTCTTCGCTCCGCACCTCGAGCCCGTTGGGGCCGCGGAGCGTCCGCAGCGCGAAGAGCCCATTGCCCGAGGCCGCTTGAACGCCCACGAAGCCGGTGCCGGACTGGAGCGGGCAGTGGTGGATGACCGCGAGCCGCCCCGGCGTCGCGTCGCGCGCGAGCTCCGTGCCGTCGCCCGCGTAGAGCGTCATGTCCAGCTCTCGCACGGCCTCGGAGGCGGCCGCGAGCACGACGTAGCAGCTCCCCGAGCGCAGCGGGATCTCCACGATCTCGGGCCCACGCTCGACCAGGAAGCCCCGACGAACGGCGCCCTCGCTCGTGAATCCTCGCGTGGTCGCCGCACGGGTGAGCTGCCCGAGCAGCGCGTCGACCCGCCCCGAGACGAACGACGCCGAGCCCTCTCGCTCGACGGATCGATCGCCACCGCGCTCCGCCTGCCGCTCCCCGTCGCAGCCCGCGACCACGAGGACGGCGAGCGGGAGGACCAAGAGGAGGGGGCGCGCGACCGGCGCGCGGCGCTCGATCGCCCTCACGGCTTCGTCTCGCGCGAGGGCTCGGCGCGCTCCAGCGTGGCGGGCGACGCCCCGTCGATGGCCGCGAAGGTCCGCGCGAGCACGAGCGCGCGCTGGCTCGTCAGCTCGGCGGCGACGAGCTGCTCGCGCTCGAGCCCGGCGACGCGATCCCGAATTCGCTGTCGCGCGGCCTCGTGCTCCACGGCGCCCGCGCCGAGGCGCCCCTTGAGCTGCTCGACCTGAAACCGGAGATCCTCGAGCGCGCGCTCGGCGCGGAGGAGCGCGTCACGGCTCGAGGTCTGCCGAAGCCCCGCCACGCGACGCCGTGACGCGGCCGCCCCGATCCGCTCGAGCAGGGCCGCCAGATCGTCGAGGGGCGTCGCGCTCGGCTCGGTCGCTCGCAGGCGCTCGAGCCCCCTTATGACCTCCGCCTCCGCGTCGGACCGGTCGCGCTCGAGCGCGTCGCGCTCCTCGACGAGCCGGCGTCGTTCGTTCGCGGTGCGCGAGGCGTCGCGAGCGAGCTCGTCCAGCGCGCGCCCGACCCGCTCGCGAAACGCGCGATCGTCACCGTCGGCCGCGGTCGCGTCGCGGGCGGCGCTCGCGAGCTCGGCCTCGACGCGCTGGAGCCGCGCGACACCCGCGGCGAATTCCTCGATCTGCTCGACGATCGAGCGGGGAGGCTCGTCGCCGAACGCGCGACGCGAGAGGGCGCGGAAGCGCTCGACCCGAGCCGCCCACCCCGCGCCGTCCTCCCTCGAGGGCGGCTCTGGAGCGCTGCGGACGAAGGTCTTGGCGAGGTCGTCGGGCTCGATCGACACGCGCACGCGCGGCACCTCCCCCGCGATCCGCGTCAGCTCGTCGAGCACCTCGACCGCGTCGCGCGGGCGCTCCGTCGGGGACTTGGCGAGCAGGCGCGCGACCAGCGCGTCGAGCGCCGCCGGCACCGAGGGGTTCTCGGACGACAAGCGAGGCGGCGGCTCACGCAGGTGCTTGAGCAGCAGATCCGGGACGGAGCCCGTGAAGGGCGGACGGCCCGTCAGCA
The DNA here is from genome assembly GCA_039809495.1 of Sandaracinaceae bacterium. Classification (GTDB taxonomy): domain Bacteria; phylum Myxococcota_A; class Polyangia; order Polyangiales; family Sandaracinaceae; genus JAFLCL01. The sequence goes on along the minus strand of JBDHVC010000010.1, from coordinate 12,093 downwards.
TCTCGACGATGACGCAGCCGAGCGCGTAGAGATCCGAGGACGCCGTCGCCTCGGCGCCGCGCGCCTGCTCCGGAGACAGGTACTCCGGCGTCCCGAACACCGCGCCGCGCGCGGTGAGGCGGAGCTCGCCCTTCATCCTCGCGAGCCCGAAGTCGAGGAGCTTCACGAAGTCGCGGCGCGAGCCCTCCGTGACGAGGAAGATGTTGTCGGGCTTGATGTCGCGGTGGACGACGTCGAGCTCGTGCGCCCGCACGAGCGCCCGCGCGGACTGGATCGCGACCGAGAGCGCGCGCCCGACCGGGAAGGTGCCGGCGCGGATCTCGGCCGAGAGCGCCCGCCCGTGGAGCAGCTCCATCACGAGGAAGACGAGCCCATCGCTCGTCTCCCCGAAATCCTGGATGTCGATGACGTGCTCGTGGCCGATCCGGTTGGCGACGCGCGCCTCGCGCAGGAAGCGCTCACGCGTCTGCGGGTTCGACGCGAGCTCGGGGAGCAGGAACTTGATCGCCACGTCGCGCCCGATGACCTGGTGTCGCGCGCGATAGACGACCCCGAACCCGCCTCGGCCGAGGGCCTCGAGCACGACGTAGCGGCCCGCGACCGATCGACCGACGAGCGGGTCCTCCGTCGGGACGAGCGCTCCGCCGTCGAAGGGACACGAGCGGGGCCGGCGATCCGACGCGTCGTCGAAGCGGTGGCCGCAGGTTTCGCAGGCGAGCACGGCGCGAGGATACCCCAACGCCCTCGCCTGCGAGCCGGGACGCCCTGGCGTGGCGCGGCGCTCCTGCCCGAGCCGCGCGCGGGTCGCGCCGATTCTTGACAACGGACGCCTCGAAACGCAGACCCGGTGGGCTCGATCATGCGCTCCACCCGATCGCCCTCCCCCTCGAACTCGCCGCGATCCCCGGGCCACCGCCGGCCGCGCGCGCGCGAGCGTGCGCGATGACGACGCCGACCACGCGGGTGCTCGTCGTCGGCGCGGGAGGGCTCGGCTGCGCGAGCGGCCTCGTGCTCGCGAGGAGCGCCACCGCGCTCGGCCCCCTCGCCATCACCGTGATCGACGACGACGTCGTCTCGGCGGACAACCTCCATCGGCAGCTCTTCTTTCGCGACGAGGACGTGGGCCAGCCCAAGGGCCCCCTCTTCGCGAGGCGCCTCGTCGAGGAGGCGCGATCCGCCGGCGCGACGCGCGTCTCGGTCGAGCCCCTCGACGGACGCCTCATCCCCTCGAACGCGCGGAGCCTCGTCCGCGAGCACGATCTCGTCCTCGAGGGCGCGGACAACTACGCGACGAAGTTCCTCGTGTCGGACGCGGCCCGGATCGAGCGCAAGCGCGCGATCCACGCCGGGGTCGTCCGCTGGGTGGGGTACGCGCTCGCCACCGGCCCCGAGAGCCGCCCTTGCTACCGCTGCCTCTTCGAGGATCTCCCGCGCGGACGGCCCGACACCTGCGCGCTCGCGGGCGTCGTCGGGCCGCTCGTCGCGCTCGTCGGAGCGATCCAGGCCGAGCTCGCGATCGGCGTGCTCTCGGGGCGCGCGGAGCCAGGCCGCTACGTCCACGTCGACGCGCTGCGAGGCGGGGCGATCCGCGAGCGCCCGCTGCGCTGGCGCCCCGACTGCCCGAGCTGCGGCGAGCGCGCGAGCCTCGACGCCATCACGCCCGATCGCTACGTCGGGAGCCCCTGCGCGTGATCGAGACCGAGCGACGATGAAGCGCCCCCCCGCCATCCCCCCCGAGGTTCGCTACGCCAAGCACCGGCTCCTGCCCGAGATCGGCGATCGGGGCCTCGCGGCGCTCGTCGGCGCGCCGTTTCGCGCCGGAGACGACGCGGCGAGCCGCTTCGCGGCGACGCTCCTCGAGCACAGCGGGCTCGTCGAGAGCGTCGAGGGCACGCCGCTCACGCTGGAGGCGAGCACGCGCGACGTCGATCCAAAGCTGCGTGTCGCGCGCGACGCGACGCGCGGCGCGATCGCCGCCGTGCAGCGGATCCGCGAGCAGGTCGGGCTCCCCCAGGCCGCGAACCTCCTCCGCGACGAGCGCGATCGGGGGAGGTGAGACCGAGGCGCCCGGCGCGAGCCGGGCTCAGCCCTCGGACTCGGCGGACTCGACGGCCTGCGTGTAGCGCTTCTGGCGCAGACGCGCGGCCTTGCCGCTCAGCTGGCGCAGGTAGTAGAGCCGCGCGCGCCGCACCACGCCGTGCGAGACGACGTTGAGCTTCTCGATGCGGGGCGAGTGCTCGGGGAAGATACGCTCGACGCCGATCCCACCGAACGAGACCTTGCGCACCGTGAACGTCGCGCCGATCCCGCCGCGGGCGCGTCGGATCACGACGCCCTGAAAGACCTGCACGCGCTCCTTCTCGCCCTCGCGGATGCGGTAGTGGACGGCGACCTGGTCACCGACGCGGAAGGAAGGGAGGCTGCGCTTCTGAGCGGCCTCGAGGGCCGCGATCTTCGGGATCGTGTAGGACGACATGGGGTCTCTCGAATGGGGGCGCGTTCTCTACTATGGCCTCGCCGCATCGTCAATCGTGGAGCGGCTCGAGGTCGCCCGCGACGACCTCGCTCGACGCGCGCCGCGCCGAGCGCGCCTCGATCAGCCCGCGCCGAAGAGCCGATCGAAGGTGATGGCGGCCGCCGCTCGGACGGAGAGGTGGTTGTAGTCGGAGGCCCCCGCGATCGGCTCGATCACGAGATCGGCTCGCTCGAGCACCGAGGCGTGTAGGCCATGCGCGGTGCCGAAGAGGACGAGCGCCGGGCGGCTCGAGCGCGCGAGGTGGGCGCGCGCCTCCGCGTACGAGACGACGCTCCGCCCCATGTCGCGCGCCTCGGTGACGATCCACTCGGGCGGCTCGCCGTGCCGAGCGCGGATCGCGTCGGACGCCTCCTCGATCGACGCGATCGGGTGACACCGCGAGAGCGCCTCCGTCCGATCGGGCACCCGCCGCGCGCCAGCGCCCGAGCGCCAGTGCTCGAGGATGCGATCGACGATGACGCGCTGCGCCTCGATCGGCGAGACGACGAAGTAGCCGAGGAGCCCATACGTGCGCGACGAGCGCGCGATGTCATGGACGTCGACGCTCGTGACGGCGCTCGTGAGCGCGTGCCCCTCGCGATCGCGCACCGGATGATGGACGAGCGCCGCGTACGTGGGAGCGGTCACCTCACCCCTCTCCTTCCCCCTGCGAGCGCGACCCCTCGGTGACGCGCGTCGAGGCCGAGAGCTCTTCGAGGATCCGCCGATCCTCGTCGTCGAGCGGCGCCTGCTCGAGCAATTCCGGGCGACGCTCGAGCGTGCGACGCAGGGCCTCGCGCCGGCGCCACCTCGCGACGACCGCGTGGTGCCCGGAGAGCAGGACCTCCGGGACCGCCTCGCCTCGGAATTCCGCGGGCCGCGTGTACTGCGGCCCCTCGAGGAGCCCCTCGGCGTGGGACTCCTCGAGGATCGACGCGGGGTTGCCGAGCACGCCGGGCAGGAGCCGCGAGACCGCCTCGATGACCGCCATCGCCGCGACCTCGCCGCCCATCAAGACGAAGTCGCCGAGCGAGAGCTCGCGATCGACCCGGCGCACGGCCCGCTCGTCGATCCCCTCGTAGCGCCCGCAGACGAGCGTGATCGCGGCGAACGACGAGAGCTCGCGCGCGACGCGCTGATCGAAGCGCTCGCCCTGCGCGCTCATGAGGACGCGGAGCGGCCTCGCGCCCGAGCGCTCCTCGGCGCGGCGCTCCGCCTCCTCCATCGAGGCGACGACGGGCTCGGGCATCATCACCATCCCGCTCCCGCCGCCGTAGGGCGTGTCGTCGACGCTCCGATGGCGATCCGCGGTGAAGTCACGCGGCGTGATCGCGTGGACGCCGACGAGCCCCCGCGCGACCGCCCGCCCCACGAGCCCCGTCGTGACGAACGAGCCGAAGATCTCGGGGAGCACGCTGACGACGTAGAAGTCCACTCAGCCCTCCGCCTCGAGGAGATCCTCCAGGTGAGCCACCCGCACGACGCCGGCTCGGAGATCGATCTCGACGACGTAGGGCTCGTGGATGGGGATCTCGACCCTGCGGCCGTCGAGCTCGAGCTCGATCGCGCTCGAGGCCGGGTGGACGACGACGCGAGCGACCACGCCGATCCGCGCGCCGCCCCGCTCGACCTCGAGGCCCACGAGGTCGTGCAGGTAGACCTCGTCGTCGGCGAGCGGGGGGAGATCGGCGCGCGCGACAGCGACGACGAACCCGCCGACGGCCTCCGCCGCGTCGCGATCGGCCATCCCCTCGAGCCGCAAGAACGCGAGGCTCGAGGCCCGCCGCTGGCCGACCACGCGTCGCTCGACGGCCTCCCGTCCGTCCGGCGACGTCAGCCGGACGCGCAGGCCGCTCCAGTCGAGCGTCGAGGCGTCGTGGTCGAGCACCACCTTGAGCTCCCCACGCAGGCCATGCGCGTGGGCGATCCCCATGCGCACCCAGGCGTCGGCCGTCAAGCTCGGGCTCACTCGAGGATGTCGAGGACCGCTCGCTTGCGCAGGCGCGCGGACGTCGCGGAGAGGAGCGCGCGCATGGCGCGAGCCGTGCGGCCATCCTTGCCGATCACCTTGCCGAGATCGCCCTCGGCGACCGTGAGCTCGAGGATGATCGCGTCCTCGCCGTCGACGACGTCGACGGTGACGTCGTCCGGCTCGTCGACGAGCGCCCGGGCGATGAACGAGATGAGCTCCTTGAGCTCGTCGCTCTCGCTCACGGTCAGCCCTGGGTCGCGGCGCTGCGGTAGTCGGCGGGGGCCGCCGAGCCCGTCGCGCCGCGGCGGCTCTGCGCGATGAGGTGCTTCACGCGCGTCGAGGGCTGCGCGCCGACCGAGATCCAGTGATCGGCGCGATCGAGGCGCAGCTTCGCTCCCGTGGTGTCCACGCTGGGGTCGTAGGTCCCGATCTGCTCGATGAAGCGGCCGTTGCGCGCCTCCTCGGAGTCCGCGACGACGATGTGGTAGTAGGGGCGCTTCTTCGAGCCGAACCGAGCGAGCCGAATCGTGACCATGCTTGCCTCTGGAACAAGGCGGGCTCGAACGCGAGACCGCTGAAAAGGGCGCGGAAGCTAGCGGGCCGGGCCGGACGCGTCAAGGTGTCGCCGAGCGGCGTCGGTGGAGGTGGCGCGCGTGGCTCGGGCCGCCGCGGCTCGGCGCGGAGCGTCCGAGGCGGGGCGACCGAGCGCACCGTGGTCCGTCTGCGGGTTCACCTCCTCGGTGGTCCTTGCTAGACCCTCGGGATGGACCGCGCACCGCGCCTCTCGAGCCGCCTCTGCCTCGCCGTCGTCGGCACGTTGACGGCCGCGGTGTTGGCCGGCGCCTCCTGCTCGGGCCCGACGGCGAGCACGATCTCGCCCCCACCGCGGCGAGAGCTGCGCCCGATCGAGGCCGCCGCGCTCGGCGCTCCCGATCTCCGCCTGCTCATCCTCACCGATCTCGACGGCTACCTCGAGCCATGCGGGTGCACGTCCCGACCGCTCGGCGGGATCGATCGGATGGCGAGCGAGGTCGCGCGTCAGCGTGGAGATGGCGTCCCGACCCTGCTCGTCGCGGCGGGCGATCTCCTCTTCGAGCCTCCGAGCCCGAGCGACGTCGCGCACGCGGGCGCGGAGGCGCAGGAGATCTGGAAGGCGGAGCTGCTCACCACGATCCTCGATCGCGTGGGGCTCGCGGGTGCGACGCTCGGCGAGGCCGATCTCCGGTTCGGGAGCGACACCCTCTTCGACGTCGCGCGACGCGCGCACGCTCCGCTGCTCGCCGCGGGCGTCCAGCTGAGGCTCGAGGTGGCGCGCGATCCCGCGCAGGCGCCGCCTCCGCCCGGCGCGACCACCTCCGATTCGCCGCAATTCACGCAGGATCCCGCCGATCCGACCCTTCGAGCGCTCCGCGCGGGCACGATCGTCACGGCGGGCGCGGTGCGCGTCGGGCTCATCGGCCTGAGCGATCTCGCGAGCGGCGCGGCCGGCGCGATCGGCCCCGACGATCTCGTCGCCACGGCTCGGAGCGAGGCTGCGCGGCTGCGAGGAGAGGGCGCGGAGCTCGTCGTGGCGCTGGTCCGCGCCCCGCGGCGCACGACGCGGCGCATCGCCGCTCAGGTCGAGGGCCTCGACTTCGTCGTCGAGGGCGGGGTCGACGAGGAGGAGCCACACCTCCCGGCGACGACGGATCACGCGGCGATCCTCCACGCTGGTCGACACGGCCAGCGCCTGCTCGTCGTCGACGTCCACCGGGGCGAGGCGGGCTCGGGCTGGACGGACGTCGGGGCGTGGACGCGGGAGGTGGAGCGCGCGCGGCTCGTCGCGCAGGCGGACGAGCTCCGCGAACGCATCGCGCAGTGGGAGGTCGATCCGAGCGCGACGGCGAGCGACGTCGCCGAGCAGCGCGCGCGGCTCGCCGAGCTCGAGCGGGACGCCGAGGCGCTCGCCGCGGCGCCCACGACGCGAGGCGGCGCCTTCTCCGCGAGCGTCGTCGAGATCGCTCCCGACCACGCGCGCGACCCCGCGATCACCGCGCTCGTCACGAGCTACGACGAGCGGGTCAACGAGCACAACCGCGTCGCGTTCGAGGACTGGCTCCCCGCGCCGCCCGCCGAGGGGCAGCCCCGCTACGTCGGCGCGGCGACCTGCGGCGGCTGCCACACGAGCGAATTCGCGTGGTGGCAGACGACCCAGCACGGCCACGCCTACCAGACCCTCGTCGAGCGGCACAAGGAGTTCAACCTCTCGTGCGTCGGCTGCCACGTGACGGGCTACGCGCGCCCCGGAGGCTCGACCGTGTCCCACACGGGGGTGCTCCAGAACGTCGGCTGCGAGAGCTGCCACGGGCCCGCGAGCCAACACGTCGAGGCGCCAGGCACGGCCGCGGTGAACGTCCGCCGATCCCCGCCCGAGGACACCTGCCGCGGCTGCCACACGCCCGAGCACAGCGATCGGTTCGACTTCCCGACCTACCGAGCGCGGATGGTCGTCCCTGGGCACGGCCTGCCGCGCACGCCGGCTTCGGAGGCGCATCGATGAGCCGCGCCACGAACGTCATCGCGTTCGCCGCGCTCTTCATCGTGGCCTGCGGCGGAGCGACGACGACCCGCGGCGGCTCGACGCGGAGCAGCGCGGTCATCCATCGGACGGCGCGGGCCGACCCGCGAAGATCCCCGCCCGCGCCGCCCTCCCCGGTCGCGTCCGACGCGCCGCCGAGCGACGCGGACGCTGGCGCGTGGTGGGCCGCCTACGAGGCCAGCGCGGCGATCGACACGTTCGAGGGGCGCGCCAGCTACTACGCGGACTCGCTCGCGGGGCGCCACACGGCGAACGGCGACGTCTACGATCCGAGCGAGCGGACGGCGGCGAGCCGCGATCTCCCGTTCGGCACGGTGCTCCGCGTCGTGCGCCTCGACACCGGCGCGAGCGTCATCGTGCGCGTGAACGATCGCGGCCCCTTCGGCGACAGGCGGCGCGTCCTCGACCTCTCCCGATCGGCCGCGGAGGCGCTCGACATGATCCGCCGCGGCGTCGCGGACGTGCGCGTCGAGGTGCTCGAGCGCCCCTGAGGGCTCACAGCGCGCATCCATTGCCCTGGTTCGTGCCGTCTCTTCCTCGTCCGAGGGGCTGCCGAGGGCAGCTCCCTCACGCCGGGTGGAGTCGAGCGCGGCGCGCCGTCAGCGCAGATCGCCGAACGCGCGCGCCAATTCCTCGTCGCTGATCGGGGTGCACGCCGTGCCGGGCGGGTGGTTGTGCGTGATGCGCACCTCGGTGACGACGGCCCCGTGCGCGGGCGAAGGCGCCGGAGCTCGATCGAGGTTCGACGCCGGGGCACCGCTCGACCTCGGCGCCATGGGCGGCGAGGGCTGCCTCTGGACCGGCATCGGCGCACCCGCGAGCCTCGGAAGATGGGTGCGATCGCCAGGGCGGATCAGGACGTCGCGCGGCGGCGGCGGATTGGGCGGCGGCGGATCGGCCGGGGGCGGGATCGGAGGCTCGACGCCCACGGGCGGCCTCGCCGGCTCGAAGGGCTCGGTGCGTGTGACGTTGGGGCTCGCGCCGGGATCGTCTTTCGCCCCCACGAGCACGGGCGCGGGCGGAGGCGGCTCCTCGGTGCCGCAACCCGAGACGCTCGCCCCGGCGGCGCCGAGCCCGACGACGATGGGCAGCAGGTGGCGTGGCTTCATCGGTCGGCTCCTCGTCGCTCGGAGTCTCTCACGCCGGAGCACCTTGGGCCAAAGGCGCGATCGAACGTCGCTCGCCCGAGCTCGTCCTGCTCGAGCGCCCCGGCGATACGCGGCGCGAGCGAGCGCACGAGCTCGTCGTGGAAGCGTTGAACGGGCCCCGCCTCGCTCGCGTCGCCCGTCTCTTCCATCGACGCGCACGCGCAGCCCCCCTCCGCGCAGCCACCATCCGCGCGGCCCGATCGCGCGCGCGAGGTCGCGTCCGCCCAGCGATCCAGCGTCCCGATCGCGTGCGCGCCCGTGTCCTCGCCGACCGCGCGAGCGCAGCCGTAGAGCCGGCCGCTCGGCGCGAGCGCGAAGCTCCGCTCGCCCGCCCCGCATCGCGTGATCGGCCCCTCCTCCGCGCGCGCGAGGCGCACGAGGGCGGAGTCGAAGGGCTGGACGACGACGGCGCGCCCCCTCCGGAACCACGCGACGACGAGCGCCGCCACGCTCTCGTACTCGCGCGAGAGGAGCTCGAGCCGCTCGCTCGACCACGCCGCGCCCCAGTTCAGGTTCAAGGTCAGCCGCTCGACGCCGCGGTCGAGCAGCTCGCGGACGCCCTGCGCGAGCAGATCGATCGTGCGCGGGTCGACGACGCTGATCACGTCGAAGGGGAGCCCGCGCTGGAGCAGCCGATCGAGCGCGCGAGCGACCTGGTCGTACGAGCCGCGCCCGCCGAGGTTCACGCGGAGCCGATCGTGGGCCTCGCGCGCCCCGTCGAGGCTCAGCGCGACGTGGACGTCGAGCTCCGTCAGGGCTCGCAGCCGCTCGTCGTCGAGCAAGAGCCCGTTCGTCGTCACCTGGAGCGAGAGCGGGACGAGGGCCGCGTCGGCGCGCGCCCTCGCCTCGCGCGCGAGCCGCTCGACGAGCTCCCACTCGAGGAGCGGCTCGCCGCCGAAGAAGCTCACCTCGAGGGGCTCATCGAGCTCCCGAGCGAGCGCGAGGGCGCGATCGATCGCGTCGAGGCCGCGCTCGTAGGTCAGCCGCTCCCTCGCCTTCGCGCCCGCGAAGCAGTAGGCACACGCGAGGTTGCAGTCGCGGGTGAGCACGAGCGAGAGGTCCACGCGGGAAGGATAGCAGCGCTCCCGAGCGCGCTCGGCCTGGTAGGCTCCTTCGCATGACGACGACGAGCCTGCCTCGCGAGGTGCGCGCGCCGCGCGGCGCCACGCTGCGCTGCAAGGGTTGGGTCCAAGAGGCCGCGCTGCGCATGCTGATGAACAACCTCGATCCCGAGGTGGCCGAGCGCCCCGAGGACCTGGTCGTCTACGGCGGGACGGGCAAGGCCGCGCGGAGCTGGGAGGCGTTCGACGTCATCGTGCGCGAGCTGGAGCGGCTCGAGGGCGACGAGACGCTCCTCGTCCAGAGCGGCAAGGCCGTCGGCCGCTTCCGCACGCACCCGGACGCGCCGCGCGTGCTCATCGCGAATTCGAACCTCGTGGGCAAGTGGGCCACGTGGGACGAGTTCCGACGCCTCGAGCGGATGGGGCTCACGATGTACGGCCAGATGACGGCCGGCTCCTGGATCTACATCGGCACGCAGGGGATCCTCCAGGGCACCTACGAGACCTTCGTCGCCGCCGCGAACCAGCACTTCGGTGGAGCCTGGAGGGGCCGCTGGATCCTGACGGCCGGGCTCGGCGGGATGGGCGGCGCGCAGCCGCTCGCGGCGACGATGGCGGGCGCCTCGTGCCTCGCGATCGAGGTCGATCCCAAGCGCATCGAGCGCAGGCTCGAGACGCGCTACGTCGATCGGACGACCTCCTCGCTCGACGAGGCGCTCTCGTGGATCGACGCGGCGAAGGCTGAAGGCGCGGCGGTCTCGGTCGCGCTCCTCGCGAACGCCGCGGACGTGTACCCGGCGCTGGTCGAGCGGGGGATCACCCCCGACTTCGTCACCGAACAGACGGCCGCGCACGATCCCCTCGTCGGCTACGTGCCCAAGGGCCTCTCGCTCGAGGCGGCCGCCGCGCTCCGCGCGAGCGATCCGGACGCCTACGTCGCGCGCGCGAGAGAGAGCATGGCCGACGAGGTACGCGCCATGCTCACGATGCAGGCGCGCGGCGCGTTCGCCTGCGACTACGGGAACAACCTCCGCGCCCATGCGAAGGACGTCGGCGTCGAGCGCGCGTTCGACATCCCGGGCTTCGTCCCCGCGTACGTCCGTCCGCTCTTCTGCGAGGGCAAGGGGCCCTTCCGTTGGGTCGCGCTCTCGGGCGATCCCGAGGACATCGCCGCGACGGACGCGTGCGTGAAGGAGGTCGTCCCGAACGATCCGCACCTCCACCGTTGGCTCGACATGGCGAAGGAGCGGGTCGCGTTCCAGGGGCTCCCCTCGCGGATCTGCTGGCTCGGCTACGGCGATCGCCACCGCGTCGGCCTCGCGTTCAACGAGCTCGTGCGCTCCGGCCGGGTGAAGGCGCCGATCGTCATCGGCCGCGATCACCTCGACTGCGGCTCGGTCGCGAGCCCCAACCGCGAGACCGAGGCGATGCGGGATGGCTCCGACGCCATCGCGGACTGGCCGATCTTGAACGCCCTCGTCAACACGGCCGCGGGCGCGAGCTGGGTGAGCTTCCACCACGGCGGCGGCGTCGGCATCGGCTACTCGCTCCACGCGGGCATGGTCGTCGTCGCCGATGGCACGAGCGAGGCGGCGCGACGGCTCGAGCGCGTGCTCACGACGGATCCCGGGATGGGCGTCATCCGGCACGCCGACGCGGGCTACGAGCTCGCCGAGGAGACGGCGCGCGCCAAGGGTGTCCACGTCCCCCACGCCGAGGCCGGGCGGGCGAGGTGAAGCTCCGCCTCACGAGCGCGCGGATCGCGACCTGCGCCGGGCGAGGCGAGGACGACGCCGCGCGGATGGGCCTCGTCGACGACGGTGTCCTCGTGATCGACGAGGGGCGCGTCGTCTTCCTCGGCGCGAGCGCGGACGCGCCGCCGCCCGAGGGCGAGCGATCCCTCGATCTCGGCGGCCGGCTGGTCACGCCGGGCCTCGTCGATCCGCACACGCACCTCGTCTTCGCGGGGAGCCGCTCGGGCGAGTTCCAGAAGAAGATGGCCGGCGTCGACTACCGCACGATCGCGCGCGAGGGTGGCGGGATCGGCGCGAGCATGCGCGCGACGCGAGCGGCGAGCGACGACGCGCTCCGGCTCGGCCTCGAGGCGCGCCTTCGCGTCCTCGCCGCGCACGGCGTGACGCTCGTGGAGGTGAAGTCGGGCTACGGCCTCTCGCTCGAGCACGAGCTGCGGCTCTTGCGGCTCGCGCGCGAGGCGCGCGCGCGCTCGGGATCCCCCGCGCCCCGCGTGACGACGACGCTCCTCGGCGCGCACGCGATCCCGCCCGAATTTCGCGAAGATCGTGGCGCCTACGTCGCGCTCGTGGCCGAGCGGATGGTCCCCGAGGCGGCCTCGCCCGATCCGCGCCGCGGCGCTCGAGCGCTCGCCGACGCGTGCGACGTGTACCTCGACGAGGGCGCGTTCTCGCTCGCCGAGGCGCGCACGATCCTCGAGGCCGCCCGCCGCGCCGGGCTCGCGATCCGCGCCCACGTCGGGCAATTCGCGGATCTCGGCGGCGCCGAGCTCGTCGCCTCGCTGGGCGGCCTCTCCTGCGATCACCTCGAGCACGTCTCGGACGCGGGGCTCCAGGCGATGGCTCGCGCCGGGACGCGCGCGGTGCTCCTCCCCGGCGCGTGGCGCACGCTGCGGCAAGCGCCGCCCGACGCCGCGCGGATGGCCGCGCTCGGCGTGCGGATCGCCGTCGGCACCGACGCGAACCCGGGGACGAGCCCCTCGCTCGATCCGCTGCTCGCCGCCGGGCTCGCCGTCCGCGACGCGGGGCTCGCGCCGAGCGCGGCGCTGCTCGCCCTGACGCGCGAGG
>JBDHVC010000009.1:0-111400 GCA_039809495.1 Sandaracinaceae bacterium | reverse complement strand
GCTCGCTTCGATCGGGATGATCTCCTTTCGGCCGGACTTGCACCGGCAAGGTCGCGCCCATGCTGGGCGCACAAGCGAAGAGCCCCGACCCGAAGGTCGAGGCTCCATCGCCTCCTGGCGAAACGGCTGCCAGTCGCCCTCCGCGCGAACCTCGCGGCTCGCGCTCGAGGTTCAGTTGCTGGTCGTGAGGCTCGTGTCGCCGGGGGCGAACGACGGCTTCTTGGCGGCCTTCTTCGAGGCCTTCTTGGCGGCCTTCTTTGGGGCCTTCTTGGCGGCCTTCTTCGGGGCCTTCTTGGCGGCCTTCTTGGCGGCCTTCTTCGGGGCCTTCTTGGCGGCCTTCTTCGGGGCCTTCTTGGCGGCCTTCTTCGGGGCCTTCTTGGCGGCCTTCTTCGGGGCCTTCTTCGCTGCCTTCTTCGCTGCCTTCTTCGCTGCCATGGGGAACCTCCTAGAGGGGGTCACAGAGACACAGGATGACGTACCGTATTGTCACGTCACGCCATGCGTCAAGCCAAACCAACACATAATTTATATCTAACTTCGATCTGAAAGAGATCGGATTCGCCTGACAATGAAGTAACCTGGCGAAAACACTAGTAATTTTTGTATCGTCACGACCCTACGAAAAACGACAAGAAAAACTTGTGGAGACGGGCCACGCGGTCTGGATCGGGATCGAGCCGACCTTGCCGCTCCCCCCTGGACGACTAGAACGGGGCTCGGAGGTTCATCATGGCAAGCACCCTTCGCGCGCTCTCGACGCGACTCGAGCCGCGGCTCGTCCCCCTCGTCCTCGGCGGCCTCGTGCTCGCCTCGCTCGCGGCCTGCGGGCGCTCCGAGGACGAATATCAGCTCCAGGTGCGTCGCGTCGCCGACCTCGAGCAACAGCTCACCGACGCACGGCACCACGGCACCGAGCTCGAGGGGCGGCTCCACGATCTGGAGGGGCGCAACGCGGACCTCGTCTCGCGCCTCGAGGCGCTCGGGCAGGACGTCGCGAGCCTCCAGACGGAGCGCTCCGAGCTCTCGAGCAGCCTCAGCGAGACGCAGCGCGCCCTCGACGAGCTGCGCGCTCGCGAGGCGCAGCAGCAGGCCCGCCTCGCGACCTTCCGGCAGATGCTCGAGCGCTTCCGCGCGATGATGGAGTCGGGGCGCTTGCGGGTGCGCGTCGTCCGAAACCGCATGGTCGTCGAGCTCCCAGACAACGTCCTCTTCGACTCGGGCGAGGCGGAGCTCAAGCCCGAGGGTCAGGCCACGCTCCTCGAGGTCGTTCAGATCCTCCGCACGATCGAGGATCGCCACTTCCAGGTGGCGGGCCACACGGACAACGTCCCGATCCGCTCGCGGCGCTTTCCGTCGAACTGGGAGCTCTCGACGGCGCGCGCCGTCACGGTCGCGCGGTTCATGATCGACAACGGCATGCCGGGCGATCGCATCTCGGCCGCGGGCTACGCGGACACCCAGCCCATCGACTCGAACGACACGGCCGAGGGGCGCGCGCGCAACCGACGCATCGAGATCGCGCTGATGCCGAACCTCGACGAGCTGCCGGATCTCTCCTCGCTCTCGCAAGAGTGAGCGCGGCGCACGCGGCTCGGGTGGGGAGGCTCGCGGCGTGAGGGTCTGCGCGATCGACGTCGGGAGCAACACCGTGCTCTCGCTCGTCGCCGAGCGGGGCGCGCGCGGGGAGCTGCGCGCCCTCGCCGATTGCGCGGCGGTGACGGGCCTCGGCCGAGGCTCGTTCGAGGACGGGAGGCTCCGCGACGACGCGATCGAGCGCACGTGGGCGGCGCTCGAGCGCTTCGTCCGGGACGCGCGGGCCCTTCGCGCGGGCGCCGTCCACGGCGTCGGCACGAGCGCGCTCCGCGACGCGCGCGATCGCGAGCGCTTCGTCGCGCGAGCGCGCCGCCTCCTCGACACCTTCGACGTCGTGAGCGGCGAGGAGGAGGCCCGCCTCTCGTTCGAGGGCGCGGGCGCGGAGCGGACGATCGACTTCGAGCACGCGATGCTCGACATCGGCGGGGGCTCGACGGAGCTGGCCGTCGGGCTCGGGGCTCCGCGCGCGCGGGTGACGGCGCGCATCGCTCGACGTGATCCGTCGAGCAGAGCGCGCTGGCTCGGCGGGAGGGAGGCTCACGCCGATTCACTCGGCGGGAGGGAGGGCCTCTGGGCAGACCCTCCGACAAGGAAGGAACAGCACGAAGCAGGGCAACTGATTCGTGCTGTGAGCCTCCCGCTCGGCTCGGTGCGGCTCTTCGAGCGCCACCTCGCGAGCGACCCGCCGAGCGCCTCGTCGATCGCGGCGCTCGAGGCGGACGTCGATCGCGCGCTCGACGCGGCGCGGCTGACCGCGCTCCCGAAGATCGTCGCGCTCGCGGGCACGGCGACGACGATGGCGTGCGTCGTCACGGGCACGGCCCACCACGACGTCGCGCGCGTGATGGACCGGGAGCTCGACGTCGAGGCCCTCGCCCGGGCCGCGGACGCGCTCGCGCGCACCACGCTGGCCGAGCGACGAGCCGATCCTCGCATCGAGCCCGCGCGCGCCGACGTGATCGTCGCGGGCGCGATCGTCTTCGCGCGGGTCGCGCGGAGGAGCGGGTGTCCGCGCGTGCTCGTCACGAACGGTGGGCTCCGCTGGGCCGTGGCGAGGCGGGCGCTCACGGGGCGCGACGCCTGAGCGGGCGCGCCGGTTGGTCTTTCGACGTCGTGCTGCTAGGGTCGGCGCCCCTGTCGAGGTCGCGATGCAACGAACGGTCGGCGTGATCGGTGGTAGCGGACTTTACGAGATGCCCGGGCTCGAGCGGCGCAGGGAGATCGCCCCCGCGTCTCTCCCCGAGGGCGCGCTCGCGTGGGGCGAGCCCTCCGACGCGATCATCGAGGGCTTCGTCGGCGAGACCCGCCTCCTCTTCCTCCCACGCCACGGGCGCGGGCACCGCGTGCCGCCCCACCGCATCAACTACCGCGCGAACCTCCTCGCGCTGAAGGCGGCGGGCGCCGAGCAGGTCATCAGCGTCTCGGCGGTCGGCTCGCTCGCCGAGGACGTGCACCCGGGCGACGTCGTCCTCGTCGATCAGTTCATCGACCGCACGAAGAGCCGCGTGAGCACCTACTTCGAGGACACCGGCGTCGTCGCGCACGTCGGCTTCGCCGAGCCGATCGATCCCGCGCTCTCGAGCGCGCTCCTCGACGCGGCGATCGCGGCCGGCGCGCGCGCGCACCGCGGCGGGACCTACGTCTGCATCGAGGGGCCTCAATTCTCGACCCGCGCCGAGTCCCACCTCTATCGGAGCTGGGGCGGACGCGTCGTCGGGATGACCAACCTCCCCGAGGCGCGCCTCGCGCGCGAGTGCGAGCTGCCGTACGCGACGATCGCGCTCGTCACCGACTACGACTGCTGGAAGACGGACGAGGCGGCCGTGACGGTGGACACGGTCGTCGAGGTCCTGCGGAAGAACGTCGCGCTGGCGCAGCGCACGCTCCGCGAGGTCGCGACGCGCCTGCCCGATCCGGCGAAGAGCCCGGCGAGCCGCGCCCTCGACGACGCGATCCTCACGCACGACGTCAGCGCGGTGATGCGCGAGGACGGGTCCGCGCGCGCGAAGCTCTCGCTCCTGCTCGCGCGCGCCAAGGCCGCGAAGAAGGGCTGAGGCCCACCGCGAGAAGGCCGCACGCCGCGCGTCCGCCGGGAGCGGACGGCGCCCTCGAAGAAGGAAGGTTCGATGTCGTCGATGCTGGTCGTAGGCTCCGTTGCGCGAGACACGATCCACAACCACCTCGGGACGCACCCCTACGTGCTCGGCGGCTCCGCGACGTTCGCCTCGCTCGCCGGGCAGCTCTTCGCGCCGACCCGGCTCGTCGGCGTCGTCGGCGACGACTTCCCCGACGCGGCGAGGGCGCTCCTCGCGGAGAAGGGCGTCGACATGAGCGGGCTCGAGGTCGCCGCGGGCAAGACGTTCCACTGGGAGGGGCGCTACTCGGACGATCTCACGAGCCGGGAGTCCATCAAGACGGAGCTCAACGTCTTCGCCGAATTCCACCCGAAGATCCCGGCCGCCCATCGCGCGACGCCCTACGTGATGCTCGGCAACATCCACCCGGACCTCCAGGTGGAGGTCCTCGACCAGATCGAGCGGCCCAAGCTCGTCATCGCCGACACGATGAACTTCTGGATCACGGGCGTCCCCGATCGGCTCGCGCGGATGCTCGCGCGGATCGACCTCCTCGTCATCAACGAGGAGGAGGCGCGCCTGCTCGCCGGCGTCCACAACATCGCGAAGGCTGCGCGCGCTCTCGCCGCGATGGGGCCGAGGATCGTCGTCATCAAGCGCGGCGAGTACGGCGCCCTGCTCTTCGAGAACGGCTCCGTCTTCAGCGCGCCTGCGTACCCGATCGAGGACGTCGTCGACCCGACCGGCGCCGGCGACACGTTCGCGGGGGGGATGCTCGGCGTCATCGCCGCCCACGATCGCGTCGACTCGGAGACGCTGCGACGCGCGATCATCTACGGCTCCGTCGTCGCCTCGTACTGCGTCGAGGGCATCTCGATCGACCGGCTCGTCCGCGTCACGAAGGAGGAGGTCCGCGAGCGCTACGGCGCGTTCGAGCGGCTCGCCCACTTCACGAACGAGGCGGAGCTCACCGGCCGGAGCTGAGCCTCGGCGCTCGCGCGCCCGAGCGCGTCGCGCCTCTTGATCCCAGCGCGCCGTTCGCGCGACCCTCCCCTCTTTCCCCTTTCTCGCGTCCGCCCCAAGGAGCTTTCATGAAGCGCTCGATCCTCGCCACGGCCTCCCTCTCTTCGCTGATGCTCGCCCTCTCGGGGTGCCCCGGCGAGCCGCCCGTCGCGAGCGACGGCGGTCCGGTCGCCGAGGACAGCGGCCCGGTCACCGTCACCTGCCCGACCCGCGACATCCCGAGCCCCGAGCAGCAGGAGGGGCCGTGCTGCTACCGGCGCTCGCAGGCGGACCGGCTCGATCACCCCGAGCTGCGCCTGCGCTTCATCGCGATCGACGAGCCCGCGGCCTCGCCGCTCGCGAGCCGGACGGTCGAGAGCGTGCTCAACCTCGCGCTCGGCAAGGAGACCTTCAACTGGCTCTTCCAGATCACGGGCGCGGGCGAGGACGGGGCCATCCAGATCACGACGGGCTACGGCAGCCGCAACGCGAGCGGCTCGTACACGCTCGGGAGCGCGACCTACCCGACCGTGACGCTCGACGGCACGATCACCGGCGATCGCCTCGCGACGGAGTCGGTGCCGGGGCCCCTCGACATCCCGATCTTCGACGACACGGGCACGACGCTCCAGATGGTGCTCCGCCTGCGGAGCCTCAAGCTCGACGAGGCGAACCTCAGCGCGGAGCGGAGCTGCGTCGGCGCGCGCCGCGGCAACGCGTTCACCACGGACGCGACGCTCGAGGCCTTCGTCACGGTCGCGGACGCGAGGGCGGGGACCATCGACGTCGACCCGATCCACTCGACGCTCTGCTCGGTCATCGCGGGTGAGCTCTCGACGCCGAGCGGGGGGACGCCGCTCTGCGATCAGCCACAGAGCGCGTGGACGGCGAAGCCCGACTCCCTCTGCGACGAGAGCGGCTGCACCCCGAACCCGGCGGGCGCGACGAGCGTCTGCGATCCCGACACCACCTGCAACGCGTGGCACCTCGTCGCCCAGTTCGCCGCGGTCGGCATCGAGATCGAGTGACTCGAGCGCTCGTTCGACGCATCGCGTCATGAGGGAGAGCCCGAGCCGATCGCTCGGGCTCTCTTCGTTTCTGCCGGAACGCTCGTTGATCTGGTGGCGCCTCCGCACGTACCATCGAGGCTCGCGCGTCGTTCGCGCGGGCTGGAGGTTGCATGGCTCGGCTTCGATCATTCCTGTCTCACGCTGACGTCGTCTCGTGGGTGAAGTACGTCTTCGCCTGCTTCATCGTGCTCGCCGTCTTCGCGTGCGGCGGGGGCGGCTGCTCGGGCTGCGCCCAGTGCGGCCTCACGCCGATCCCCGGCGGCTTCCCGGTCTCCCAGCCGCGCATCGCGAACTCGGGCCAGATCCGCCTCACCGAGGGCGGCATCCAATTCATCGAGGACAACGCGCCGGCCATCGTCGAGATGGTCAACGGCGGCCCGCTCGACTTCGACGTGCCGAGGAGCGAAGTGGACGCGCCGATCGGCACGGCGACGGTCTGCCCCAGCCCGCCGTGCACGATCCACATGCAGATCCACAGCCTCGAGCTGACGCCCACGAGCCCGAACCGCCTCCACGCCGTGATCCGCGCGATCGTCACTGGAACCGTGCCGGTCCAGTACCTCGGAACCAACAACATCATTATCGACACGCACGCCGGATCGCGCCCCTACGTCGCGGTCCAGACGGACATCACGTTCGCCAACGAGCCGCGATCGCCTCGCACGGGCTTCACGCGGATCGACGTCGGCGCGATCTCGCTGGTCGATGGTCAGGGCATCGAGAACGAGGACATCACGCTCCGTGGCGGCATCAGCTTCATCCTCAACCTCTTCAAGACCCAGCTCATCCGCATGCTCACCGACCAGATCTCGGGCCTCTCGAACGGGCTCGTCGGTGACAACCTCTGCACGAAGGCGGGCGAGACGGGCTGCCCGACGGGCACCGTCGCCGACGGGCGCGGCCCCGACGCGATCTGTCGCTTCTCGGCCGGCGGCGCCTGCGTCCCGATACTCCTCGGCATGGACGGCCAGGGTGACATGGGCAACGCGTTCCTCGGCGGGTTCTCGCCGGGTACCCATGCCCCGATCCAGCTCGTGCTCGCCTCGGGCGGCGACGGCTCCGCGATCAACAGCGGGATGTCGCTCTACATGACGGGCGGCTTCCTCTCCTACGACCGCGCCTTCACCCGCACGCCCGGTCACAACCCCTGCGTGCCGCAGCTCCCGCAGCCGGACGCCCCGGACGTCGCGCGCGTGATGTCCTTCCAGGGCAACGTGATTCCGGGCACCTCGACGCCGGTCCACCTCGGCATCGGCATCGCGGAGGACTACCTGAACTACGCCGGCTACGGGATGTTCGACTCGGGCATGCTCTGCCTCGGGATCGGGACGCGCCTCTCGCAGCAGCTCTCGACGGGCCTCTTCTCCGCGCTCGTCCCGACGCTCCGCCAGCTCACCTACCCGGCGGGCTCCTCCCCGATCAGCATCGCGGTCCGCCCGCAGCTCCCGCCGACCTTCGCCGTCGGCACCGCGGCCGACGACGCGCTCCTCACCATCACGCTCCCCCAGGCGCAGATGGACTTCTACGTCTGGTCGCAGGAGCGCTACATCCGCTTCATGACGTACCAGACCGATCTCGTCATCGGCATGAACCTCTCGGTGGCGGGCGGTCAGATCGTGCCCGAGATCGTGGCCGTCACGCCGACGAATTCGAGCGTCTTGAACAGCGAGATCCTCACCGAGCGCCCCGAGGCCCTCGCCATGACGATCGAGACCGTCATCACGTCCTTCGCGGGGATGCTGACGAGCAGCATCTCCCCGATCGATCTGCCGCCCATCGACGTCAACGGCGACGGCCGGCCGGACATCCAGATCAACGTCCCCGAGGGCGGCGTGCGCGGCGTCTCGGACGCCGGCGAGCGCTTCCTCGGCATCTTCGCGAACCTCGCGATGGCCCCGCGCTCGCCGCTCACCTTCCCCATCGACACGACGCTCGAGGTCTCGGACCTCGTCGTGAACCCCGAGACGATGGGCCAGGACACGTTCGGGCAGAACGGTCGCAACAGCGTCTGGCTCCACTTCGGCGCCGAGGGCCCCGAGGGCGTCGACTACGAGTACAGCTACCGCATCGACGGCGCGCTCTGGTCGCCCTGGACGCGCGAGCGCCGGATCCAGATCGACGACGCGCTCCTGCTCATGCAGGCGCACCACTACATCGAGGCGCGCGCCCGGATCGCGGGACGCCTCGAGACGGCCGACGCGACGCCGGCTCGGGCCGAGCTGCTCATCGACGTGCTCGCGCCGGACGTGACGCTCGAGGCGAGCGAGCGCGGGCTCGGCGTCCACGTCATCGCCGACGACATCGTGACCGCCGCGGACGCGCTCGAGATGCGCTGGCGCATCGTCGATGGTGGCTGGTCGAGCTGGGGGCCGGTCACCGACCTCGACGCGGATCCCTCGCTCGTCCAGGTCGAGGTGCGCGACGAGGCGGGCAACGTGGGCCGCTCCTCGGCGCCGCTCATCCGTGGCATCCCGAACCCCGCCGGGGGCGGCTCGTGCGACTGCCGCGCGGCCGTCGGCAGCGGCAGCTCGAGCGGCGCGCCGCTCGGCCTCCTCTCGACGCTCTTCGTCCTCGGCGGGTTCTTCCTCCGAAGGTCGCGGAGGGCGACGAAGGAGGCGCGCCGCGAGCGTCGCCCTTTTGACGGCGCGGCCCTCGTGCTCGCGCTCGTCGTCGCCTCGTCGCTCGTCGTGACCGGCTGCGACTGCGGCGGTGGCGGCGGCGGCGGCGACGACGCGAGCGTGGGCACCGACGCCCCGCCCGTCGCGTGCGGCGGGGCGGTCTGCGAGGCGGCCAGCCCACCCGGCGTCACGCGCGGCTCGATGTGCTGCGAGTCGACCTCGATGTGCGTCGACTACGATCTCGCGACCATCTGCGGCGCCGGCTTCACGTGCGCGCTCGCCAACCTGACGATCGATGGGTCGTGCAACGTGACCTGCTCGAGCTGCGAGGCGCTGCCCCCGCTCGCGACGGGCCTGCTCGCGACGGATCTGGATCTCGTCGTCGCGAGCGCCGACGCGTACCTCTCGGGCTACGCGCCCGGCGTCCCCGGCGGCGCGAGCTACGGCGACCTCGTCTTCGGCACGCTCGGCGCCGGCTCGAGCGACGTCGCGTGGGAGATCGTCGACGGCGTGCCCGCCGACGGCCGCATCACGGGCGCCATCGACGGCTGGCGCGGCGGCAATTCCACCCCTGGCGACGACGTCGGTCGCTGGACGTCGATGGCGCGGAGCGCCGACGGCACCTTCTACATCGCGTACTACGACGTGACGAACACGGCGCTCAAGATCGCGATCGGCACGCCGGGCGCGTGGACGAGCCACACGGTCGACGCCACCGGCGACGCCGGCCGCTACACCTCGATCG
This sequence comes from Sandaracinaceae bacterium, assembly GCA_039809495.1. Lineage (GTDB taxonomy): Bacteria > Myxococcota_A > Polyangia > Polyangiales > Sandaracinaceae > JAFLCL01. The sequence continues at coordinate 102,297 of JBDHVC010000009.1, read as the reverse complement.
TGCTCACCTCGAGCGGGGCGCCGGCGATCGCGTACCAGCGGATCGAGCTCGCGGACGACGGCTCGGGCCGCGTCCACAGCGCGGTGCGCGTCGCGACGGCCGCGAGCGCGACGCCCTCCTCGACGGCCGACTGGACGAGCACCGAGGTCTCGGGCTCGAACGGCGCGTGCCGACCGCAGTTCTGCGGCGAGGGCCAGGTCTGCCTCGAGTCGGGCACCTGCGCGACGCCGACGACGGACTGCTCGGACGCCTGCGGCAGCGACGCCGCGTGCGTCTCGGGCGCCTGCCAGGCGAAGCTCGCGACCGCCTTCGTCGAGGATCTGCCGCCGACCCGCGGCCTCTACGCCCAGCTCGCCACGACGAGCGCCGGGCTCGCGCTCACCTTCTACGATCGCGCGGAGGGCAACCTCTATGGCGCGGCCTTCGACGGCTCGAGCTGGGGCGCTCCGTTCCTCATCGACGGCTACGGCCGCACGGGCGGCACGGGCGACTCGGGCATCGGCAGCTCGCTCTTCGTCGACGGCTCGGGCACCTGGCACGTCACCTACGTCGACGGAACCGACGAGGGCCTGAGGTACGCGCAGGTCACGGGTGGGAGCGTCACCGTCCGTGAGCTCGTCGACGACGGAACGACCGACGGCACGACGCCTCACACCGACGGTCGTCACCTCGTCGGAGACGACTCCTCGGTCGTCGTGACGACGGGCGGCGAGGTCCGCGTCGCCTATCAGGACGCCACCTCGCACACCGTGATGATCGCGCGCCGCAGCGGCACGTCGTGGTCGCAGTCGGTGCTCGACGCCGAGGACCACACGGGCTTCTGGGTCGAGCAGGCGCTGAGCGACGACGGCTCTCGCGTCGCGACCTGGTGGCGCCGCCAGATGGCGCGCAGCACCGTCAACGGAGTCCGCGTCCTCTCCGCCGACTGAGCCCCGACGCTCGGCTCCCACGCGAGGCCCGCTCGAGCGATCGAGCGGGCTTCGTCATGCTCGAGCGTGAACGCAGAGCCCGGAGCGCGCCGTCACTCGGCCGGGGCCAGCTCGACGTCGGCGGCGACGACGTCCGCGCGCGCGCTCCCGACGATGCGGAGCATCTCGGCGCGCTCGACCAGCCCCGCGTCGAGCAGCGCCGCCATGTAACCGTCCGCGTAGCCGTGGGCGCGCATCATCTTGGCGTACGCTCCGCCAGCGAAGCGAGCGCGGGTGACGTCGGCGACGAGCGAGCGGACTCGGGCAAGAAGGGCGGACTTGTTCATGGCGACTCCTCGGTGCGTGGAAGGCACGCCCCTCGTTGGTGCCGAAGCGCGGATCCGCGGTCAAGAAAAGTGCGGGGCACGACCGCTTTGTTGCCTCGCGACGGCCCACGCCCGAAGCTCCGCGCATGCCGAGCCCGATCACGAGAGACGACACCCTCGACCGCTTGCCGCCCGCGAAGGCCACCTGGAAGGCCGCGAGCTTCGTCCAGCGCGAGCGCCGCAAGAGCACCGTCGAGCGCCGGGAGTCGACGGATCGCGCGAGCCACGGGGAGCGGAGAAAGAGCCTCGCGTCCACGCTGCGCTCGCTCCTGCGCTTCTGATCCTCCGGCGCGCTCGGAGCGACGCCGGGTGCGGCTCGACGCCCGCGCGGCGGTCGGTCGGAACCAGAGCGCGCCCTCGCGTGTCGTAAGAAGGGCGACGACGAGGAGGCCCCATGACGTTCTTGTTCGACTATATCCGCGAGGGCGGCTTCGCGATGTACGTGATGCTGCTCATCGCGCTCGTCACGCACCCCCTCGCGATCGGCGCCGTCGTCACGACGTTCGGCTCGAGGCGAGGGCTCACGCTCGCGCTCGGCGTCACGACGCTCGTGCTCGCCGGGCTCCTCGTGGGCTCCGGCGTCCTCGGCTACGTCTTGGGGATGCGCAACGTCGATGAGGCGGTGCGCTTCGCCGACCCGGAGTTCGCCGCGGCGCTCCGCGCCCAAGGGGCCGAGGAGGCCGACAACAACCTCTACTTCGCCGTGATCCTCGGCGCCTTCCCGCTGCTAGCCGGATCGATCGCCCTCCTCCGGGGCCTGCGGATGAAGCCGCCTCCGACGACGCCCTGAGCCGCGAGCGCCGCGAGCAGCAGCGCGAGGGTGAGGATCGGCGTCGCCCCGCCGCGCGCGCGTGCGGCCCCCACGCTCGCGCACGCGCACCCGCCAGCGCCCCCGATCGACACGGGGCCGGCGTCCATCGCCGCGCTCGCGTCGAGCGCCGCCGCGTCCGCGCTCGCGCTCGCGTCCTCGAGCGCCGCCGCGTCGAGGGCGAGCGCCGCGTCGCCCCGGCCCGCGTCGACGGCGCTCGGGATCGCCGGGAGCACCTCGAGGCGGATCGCCCAGTCGCCGTTCACGCCGACCTCCTCGTTCCAGACGAAGCCGCGATCGTTCGCGAGGATGTAGCTCCGCCGCGAGGCGATGCGCCCGTCGTCGCGGAGCGGGCTCCCGTCGGACGAGGCCGCGCAGCTCGGCCCGGGCGAGGCGCTGTCGTGCAGCCTCACGAAGGCGCGCAGGTAGCTGAACGGAGGCAGGACGCGGATGGGCATCGAGCCCTCGTCGAGCACCTCGAGGCGGTTGAGCTGGAGGGAGAAGCCCATGCTCCCCGTCGCGGGGATCGAGAGCTCGATCGGGACGTCGTCCGCGGCGAAGACCAGCTCCTCCCCGGTGCCCGGCCACGGCTCGTCGCCCATCGCCTCCGCGAGCCGCGCCTCGTCGGGCGTGACCCCGGCGTAGAGGCGCAGATCGACGTGCGCGGTGCCCCCCTCGGCGACGCTCACGCACGTCGTTCCGTCGAGGTGCGCGGCCCCGAGCGCGACCTCGATCGCGCGGAGCGTGAGGGGGAAGTCCTCGGGCTGGAGCCCGCGGGCGGGCGCGGGGAGCTCCCGGAACACGACGCCGAACCCCTCGCCGCCGCAGAAGCCGCAGAGCGCCGCGGCCGGAGACTCGGCCGAGAGCGTGTCCTGCGCGAGCGTGAGCTGCGCCGCGGCGGGCGACGAGGCGAGGGAGGCGAGCAGGGCGAGCGCGACGGCGGGGAGCCGCGACCTGGCGATCATCGCCCGAGCGTAGCGAAGAAGCGCGCGCGTTTGCGAGAGCCCCTGCTCCGCGCGCCTCGTCCGCGTTGACCCGCCCGAGCGCGAGCGAATACCATCTCCGCATGCTTGGCTCGTGGGGCGGCTCCCCGCGTCGCTCGATCCTCGCGCGAGCGCTCGTCCTCGGCGCGATCCTCGGCGCCTCTTTGGCGCTCGACGGGTGCGCGCGCGAGAGCGCCGCCTCGCCCGACGCGTCGAGCCCCTCGCGCGACGCAGGCCACGACGCGCCGACGATCGCGTCGTGCGCGACGAGCGCGGAGTGTGACGACGGCATCGCGTGCACGTTCGACGCGTGCGCGGTCGGCAACGTCTGCGAGCACCGGGCGATCGACGCGATGTGCGCCGAGGACGAGCGCTGCGTGGTCGGCCGCGGCTGCGTCGGCGGGACGCCGACCGAGTGCACGACGAACGCGGACTGCGACGATCACCGGCGATGCACGGGCGTCGAGGTCTGCCTGCTCGGCGCGTGTCGCGTCCCCGAGCCCTACGTCTGCGACGACGGCAACGCCTGCACGGAGGACTCGTGCAGCGACGCGACCGACGACTGCGTCTTTCGGCCGATCTGCGACGGGGGCTTCAGCGGCACCGACGCCGGCCCGCTCTGCACCCCGTTCGTCGCGAGCGAGGTCTACGCGAGCTCGTTCGTCGTCCCGATGGCCCCCTCGCAGGGCTGCGCGGTCATCCCGACCTACACGGCGAGCCCCATCACGTTCTCGATCACGGGCGGCACGCTCACCGCGCGCGCGACCGGCATCACGATGACCCAGAGCCCCGCGCCGAGCGGCGCGGACTTCGACGTCCGCGAGGACCGCGGCTGCGCGCACTTCCGCCTCGTCGGCTCGTTCTCGTGCGGCAACCAGGGCGTCGGGACCTTCACCGCGAGCTTCGACGCGGGCTGCGCCCCGTGCGCCGATCAGAGCCGATCCGTCACGCTCCTACGATGACGCTCGCTCGTGGCGAGCAACGCCCCGAAGGACAGGCCATGCGAGAGACCCCCCGCTCGATGATCCCTCCGCTCGCGCTCATCGCGCTCTTCGGCCTGCTCGCCTCGGGCTGTGGCAACCGCGGCGAGGCGAGCGATGGCGACGCCGGCTCCGGCCGGCGGTGCACGACGAGCACCGAGTGCGACGACGCGATCGCGTGCACCGTGGACACGTGCGCCGCGGGCAACGTCTGCTCGCACACCCCCATCGACGCGCGCTGCACGGGCGCGGGTGAGCACTGCGTCGCGGGGGTGGGCTGCTCGACGAGCCGCCCCTGCGACGAGGACGCGGACTGCGACGACGCCATCGCGTGCACCCTCGACGCCTGCGCCGCGGGCAACGTCTGCTCCTACACCGCGATCGACGAGCTCTGCACCGAGCCGAGCGCTCCCAGCTGCACGATCGGGGTCGGCTGCACCGCGGGAGAGACGCGCTGCACCTCGAGCGACGCGTGCGACGATCACGTCGCTTGCACCGTGGACACCTGCTCCACCGCCGGGCGCTGCGAGCACAGCCCCCTCGACAGCCTCTGCGACGAGGCCGCGGGCGAGCGATGCACGGCGACGGGCTGCTACGCGTCGATGGCGTGCCACACCGACGACGACTGCCAGGACGGCGACTTCTGCAACGGTCGTGAGCGCTGCATCCCAGAGCTCGGCTGCGCGCCCGCGACGATGGCGGTCCGCTGTGACGACTCCGATCCCTGCACCATCGACACCTGCGCGCCCGCGACCGGCTGCGTCTACACCTGCGACGCGGCGACGCCGACGTGCGGGTGCATGGGCACGATCGACTGCACGGGCTCGTTCACCCTCTCCACGTCGCTCGAGAACGCGTGCATCCCCGACAGCGAGGGCAACAACCAGGTCGACTACGACTTCTCGGCCATCGACGTCGCCATCGTCGCGGGGCAGACGATCGTCACGCCGAGGAGCCCGGGCCACGCGCACTTCGGGACGCTCTCGGACGCGACGGCGAGCTGCCCGAGCGTGACCGCGACGGCGACCGTCCCGGGTGGAACGACCGAGCGGTACACGCTCGACGTCACCTTCACCGACTCCGATCACTTCTCCGGGAGCTTCACGGCGAACCTCGGCGGCCTGGGCAGCATCTTCGGCTGTCTCGAGGGCCGCGTCGACGTCACGGGCACGCGCATCCCGTGAGCCTCGAGGCCCGAGCGATCGCGCGGCTCGCCTTCGCGCGGCACCTCGAGTGACGCGCGCTGTCAGGGGCGCGCGCGCGGCCCTTGGTTCGGGCCCGCCTGGAGCTGTCCCGCCGCCTGATCGCTGAAGGTATATCCCTGCTGGATGCGGAACGCGGGGCCCGCCTCGGAGGCGACGACGACGTCCACGGGCCCCATGTCGTGCTGCGGCGTCGTGACGATCAGCGTCGAGGTGTCGGCGATCAGCACCGACGTCGCGCGGTTGGGCCCGAAGTAGACGGTGTAGCCGACGTCCTGGCGGAAGTTGCGGCCCGTGATGCGCACGGCCTGCTCGCCCGCCGTCCCGCCGATCCGCGGCTCGATGTTCCAGACCTCCATCGCGCCTCCGGCCTGCTCGCCGCATCCGACGGTGGCCGACGCCGCGAGGACGAGGCTGGCGCCCGCGGCGGCGCGCAGGATGGCGGGGAGGCGAGAGCGACGAGCGAGAGCGATCGGGGTGGGCTGACGCGACATGGAGGGGCTCCTCGTCGTCCGCGCGCACGAGATCGCGCGAACGCTGGCGGACGATACGAAGACGCGGCGGGACGGGTCAAGGCCGATCCCACCCTGCCCGCTTTACAAGTGGGCGCGAAGCCGACCAGACTTCCGCTCGAGTGGCGAAGAAGAGCCTCCTCCTCGTGGACGGCGACGTCCGAAGCTTGCGCGTGCTCGAGGTGAGCCTGCGAAAGGCCGGCTACAACCTCACGAGCTGTGGCAGCGCGCGCGAAGCGCTCGAGGCGCTCGAGTACGCGCAGCCGGATCTGATCCTCAGCGAGACGCGCCTCGCGGAACTGGACGGCTTCGCGCTCGTCCAGGCGCTCCACGCGAACCCCGACTGGGCCTCGATCCCGATCATGTTCCTCTCGAGCGACACGTCGATCGAGAGCAAGGTGCGAGGCCTCCAGCTCGGCGTGGAGGACTACCTCACCAAGCCGATCTACACGAAGGAGATCCTCGCGCGCATCCACCTCTCGCTGAACCGTCGCGAGCGCGACTCGTTCGCGCGAGGGCGCTCCTCGCTCGCGAAGACGCGCTTCACGGGCTCGCTCGAGGACATGGGCCTCATCGATCTGCTCCAGACGATCGACGTGAGCCGCAAGTCGGGCGTGCTCGACGTGAGAGGGCCGCATGGGAGCGGCACGATCACCTTCCGCGATGGCCAGATCCTCGACGCCGAGGTCGGCACGATCCACGGCGAGCGCGCGGTCTACCGCCTCTTGCTCTGGAGCGAGGGGGACTTCGACATCGAGTTTCGGCCGATCCGCAGCGAGGCGCGCATCCAGGTCCCGACGACGGGGCTGCTCATGGAGGGGATGCGTCGCGTCGACGAGTGGGGCCGCCTGCTCGAGCAGCTCCCGCCGCTCGACGCGGTGCTCGAGGTCGTCGAGTCGGAGCTCTTGCCGCGGCTCGGGGAGCTCCCGGACGAGCTCAACCCGCTGCTCAAGACGCTCGACGGCACGCGGACGCTCGCCGAGGTCGTCGACGCCGCCTCCGGCGACGATCTCCAGAACCTCTCGACGCTCTCGAAGCTCTACTTCGAAGGCGTGATCCAGCCCTCGCAGCGGATGAGGACCCTGAGGCCGCCCGACGCGCTGGGCTCGCTCGATGGCACCGAGGGCGAATTGGGCGGCGCCGATGGCCTCGTCCCGGCCTCGGAGCTCGAGCCGCCTCGTCAGCCACCTGACGACACTGACCCAGCTGTGCCACACCCTCCGTCGATTGTGCCACCGCCGAGCCCGGTTTCAGCCACGATCCCCGCGGGAGGCTCGGCGAGCGACACCGGCACGACGAGTGCATCGGCTCGAGCCCATACCCCGAAGCGGACGCTCATCGGCCCCGGCTTCGAGGAGGCCGCGCGCCGGGCCTCGAGCCCGGCGCTCGACCAGGAAGACCCAAGCGTGGAGGGCGATCGAGCATCTCCACGAAGCCCCCGCTCCGCGCACGCCTTCGCTTCCGCCCCTCCCCCGCCCCCCGAGCTCGAGGCCCCGCCCCCGGCCGCGACGATCGAGGCTCTCGACGGCCTCGATCCCTCCCCTTCGAGCCCATCCACCAGCATTTCGGATCGAGAGGATCAGATGGCCAAGAAGAACAAGAAGAAGGGCGGCGCCGGTCGTCCGTCGCGCGCCCCCGAGGTGAGCCGAGAGCTCGAGCCCGAAGTGAAGGTCGCCGAGCCAGCCGCGCTCCCGGAGGCCGCGACCGAGGCGCTCCACGACGAGTCGGTGAGCAACGTGATCCAGTTCCCCGCTCAGACCAAGCGGCAGCTCACGCACGCCGTCTCGAACGGCGACGTCATCCCCAGCCTGGAGGCGAGCGACCCCGCCGAGCCCGCGAAGGCGAGCGAGGCGAGGCTCGCCGAGGGCGAGGCCCCCGAGGGAGCCGCCGCGGACGCGAAGAGCCAGGCGAAGAGCCAGGCGAGCCCGAGCGCCGACGAGCGCGTCAAGCGCGAGGACGAGGCGAGCGACGACGAGGGCGACGACGCGGGAGGCTCGCGCGCCGAGCGCCGCGAGCGACGCAAGCGCAAGAGCGCGATGACGGAGTCCGCGCAGATGCGCGCGCTCGGCACGGGGGACCACGCCGTCGTCGCGGAGGAGTTCTTCTCGGCCAAGGCGAAGGAGCGCGACACGGAGAACGACGACTTCGCCGATCTCCAGCGCTCCCTCGAGCCGATGTCGCAGAACTCGCGGCGCGCCATGTGGGCGACCGCGGGGATCGCGGCGGCGGGCGTCGTGATCTTCCTCGGCTTCTACTACTACCAGAACCACGTCATGCCGACGCCCGCGCCGCTCGGTCAGGCGGGGCCGGTCCAGCTCATGGAGATCACGCCGACCTCGGGCGCGAGCGCGAGCCCATCGCGCCAGGAGGGCGAGGCCCTCGCGCACGACCCCACGCCCGCGCCGAGCGCGACGACGCCCGAGGAGGCGGCGAGCGTCGATGAGGCGACGACGACGGCCGAAGCGACGACGACCGCCGAGGCGACGACGGCCGAGCCGACCGAGGCGACGACGGCCGAGCCGACCGAGGCGACGACGGCCGAGGCGACGACGACCGCCGAGCCGACCGAGGTGGCGCCCACGGTCCCGCCCTCGGTGCCCGAGCCGCCCGCGGCCGGGACGGCGGCGAGTGAGAGCTACGAGTCCGTCCTCGCCCAGGCGATCGCGACGCGCGCCGCCGCGCGCCAGATGCCGCTCCTCGAGCGCGCGATCGAGCTGAACCCGAACGGCGCGGAGGCGCTGACCCGCCTCGCCTACATCCTCGTCGGCCGGCCGGGGCGCGCCAACATGGAGCGCGCGCGGGACCTCGCGGCGCGCGCGACCGGGATCGATCCGACCCTCGCGCAGGCCTGGCTCGTCCTCGGCGCGGCTCGCTCGGAGCTCGGCGATCGAGCGGGCGCGCGCGAGGCGTTCGACGCCTGCGTCGAGCGTGGGACGGGGCGCTTCGTCACCGAGTGCCGACAGCTCCGCTGATCGGCGCGGCGTGAGCGCGCACGAGCGCCCCGCGAGGAGCCCCCTCGCGGGGTGTTCGCGTTCAGGCCGCGAGGCGCGTCACGAGCTCGCGCGCGAGCGCGACGTCGAGCGCCGGGACGATGAGCTGGGCGCGGGAGCGGACGCTCCGCACGTCCGCGCCCCACTCGCCGCGAGGCACGCCTCCCGTGACGAGCACGGCGACGCTCGGCCGGCGCAGCGCGAGCACGGCGGGGCCCGTCGCGACGAGGAGCCGCGCGTCCGACGCCGCGCGCTCCGCGTCCCGCAAACGCGCGTGAAGCTCGACGAGCGGCGCCTCGATGCGCAGGCCCTGGGCGAGCCGCACCTCCCGCCCGCCCTCGCCGAGGACGCGGGTATGGAGCTCGAACGCAAAGACCCGCTCCTCGAGGAGCGCCGCGCGGAGCGCCGCGCAGGCCGGCTCGAGCCATCGCTCGGCGACGACGACGAGCGCGATCGACGCCCGCGCGAAGGGCGGCAGGATCGCCTCCTCGACGACCGGCAGCGGCTCGGCGCGCGACGGCCCCTCCGCGTAGAGCGGCAGGGCCGTCGTCATGTGCGCGGGCCGCGCTCGACCTCGAAGCCGTCCGCCTCCCAGTGGAGGAAGCCGCCCTCGAGGAAGCCCACCTGATGCCCCGCGTTCGTCAGCTTCTCGGCGAGCGTCTTCGCCTCGTCGGTCGTGCGGCCGTAGAGGATGCGGATCCGGCCGTCGCGGGGAGCGAGCTCGCTCGCGCGGGCCTCGATCTCGGACGCGGGGATGCTGATCGCGGACGGGACGTGGTAGCGCGCGAACACGCTCGCCTCGCGGACGTCGACCGGCAGGACGCGCCGCTCCTTGAGGAGCGCGGCGAGCTCCTTCGGCGCGACCTGGTTCGCCGCGCGCGGCAGCACCGGCTCGAGCAGGCGGAGGATCGTCTTCTTGTCCGCGACGCCGCGATCCCACACGCCGGCGACCTCTCCGCCCGCGACGACGAAGAGCATCGGGATGCTCTGCACCTGGAACGCCGCCGCGAGCCGCGGGCTCTTCTCGGTGTCGATCTTGACGACCTTCACCTTCCCCGCGAGCTCGCGCGCCACCTCCTCGACGACGGGCGCCTGCACCTTGCAGGGCTGGCACCAGTCCGCGTAGAAGTCGATGAGGACGGGGATCTCGGAACGGATGACCTCCGCCTCGAAGGTCGCATCGGTGACGGCGAGGACGCTCATGCGATGATCTCCCTGACGAGCGCGCCCCTCACGGGGAGAGCGCGCGCGACACGCTTGGTCTGTCGGTGGCTTACTCGTCGGCGCATCGAATGCCAACCCGGAGAACGGGCGGGCACGCCCCGACCTCGACGGCGACGGCGTCGAGGGGTGAACGGTCGCGGACGACGTGAGGCCCGGTCCCGCGAGGGGGGATCCTCGATCGGCACACGCTCCGCGGAGGATCAGAGGATCATCGTGAGGGGAGCCTCGATGATCTTCTTGAGCGCCGCGAGGAATTCCGCGCCGATCGCGCCGTCGACGACGCGGTGATCGCAGGAGAGCGTCATGCGCAGGCGCTTGCCGGGGACGATGGCGCCGCCCTCGACCACGGGCTCGTCCCGCACGGAGCCGACCGCGAGGATCGCGCCCTCGGGCGGGTTGATGACCGCGGCGAAGCTCTCGATGCCGTACATGCCGAGGTTCGAGATCGAGAAGGTGCCGTTCTGCATCTCCTCAGGCTTGAGCTTCTTGTCGCGCGCGCGCCCCGCGAGCTCGCGGATCTCGGCGGAGATCGCCGCGACGCCCTTGCGATCGGCGTCCCGCACGACGGGCGTGAGGAGCCCGTCGGGGACCGCGACCGCCACCGAGATGTCGACGACCTGGTGGTAGAGGAGCGCGTCGCCGACGAACGCCGCGTTGCACGCGGGGACGCGGCGGAGCGCGAGGGCGCACGCCTTCACGATGAGATCGTTGACGGAGACCTTCGCGCCCGTGCCCTCGAGCGTCGCGTTGATCGTCTGGCGCGCCGCGAGCAAGGGCGCGGCGTCCACGTCGATCGTCAGGTAGAAGTGCGGGACCGTCTGCTTCGACTCGGTGAGCCTGCGCGCGATCGCCTTGCGCATCTGCGAGATCGGCTGCCGGACGGGCGCCTTGCGCTCGTAGCCCGTCGTGCCCGACGCGACGAACGCGTAGCTCGCGCTCGAGGTGGGCGCCGACGCGCGCGCGGGCGGCGCCGCGACGACGCCGTCGAGGTCGCGCTTGATGATGCGGCCGTGGGGGCCGCTCCCCGAGATCGTGTGCAGATCGATGTCCCGCTCGCGCGCGAGCCGCCGGACGAGCGGCGAGGCTGGGACGCGGCCCTCGTGGACGACGCTCGGAGCGCCGCTCGGCGTGGGCGTGGGAGCGCTCGGCGTGGGCGTGGGAGCGCTCGGCGTGGGCGAAGGCGGCGCCGCGGCAGCTCCCGGCGCGGCGATCGACGCGAGCAGGGCCGAGACGTCCTCGCCCCTCTCGCCGACGATCGCCACGGGGGTGTCGGGCGCGAGCGTCGAGCCGGCCGGAGCGAGGATCTTGAGGAGCACGCCCTTCTCGAGCGCGCGCCACTCCATCGTCGCCTTGTCCGTCTCGATCTCGGCGACGAGATCGTCGATGGCGAGCGCGTCGCCCTCGCTCTTCGCCCACCGCGCGAGCGTCCCCTCCTCCATCGTCGGAGAGAGCTTCGGAAGCCCTACGATCTTCGCCATCTCGGTCAGCTCCTGTAGAGGGATTGGAGGATCGTCTTGCGGATGCGCTCCTTCGTGACGATCACGTCGTTCTCGAGCTCGACGGCGTAGGGCATCGGCACGTCGAGGTTCGTCGCGCGCAGGACCGGCGCGTCGAGGTCGTCGAAGGCCTCGCGCTGCACGCGGTCGACGATCTCCGCGCCGGGGCCGCCGTAGGGCCAGTGCTCGTGGACGACCACGCAGCGGTTCGTCTTCTTCACGCTCTTCACGATCGACGCGTGATCGAGCGGGCGGAGCGTGCGCGGATCGATCACCTCGCACGAGATCCCCTCGGCCTCGAGCTCCTTCGCGACCTCCATCACCGTGTAGTAGGGCCGCCCCCAGGTGACGACGGTGACGTCCGTGCCCTCGCGCGCGACGCGAGCCTGACCGAAGGGGATGAGCTCGTCGGCGCCCTCGTCGGGCACCTCGCCCTTGTGGTTATAGAGGATCTCGCCCTCGAGGAAGACGACGGGGTTGTCGTCGCGGATCGCCATCTTGAGCAGGCCCTTGGCGTCGCGCGGCGTCGCCGGGTAGACGACGTAGAGGCCGGGGAAGTTGGTGTAGATCGCGTCGAGCGACTGGCTGTGCTGGCTCCCGACCTGGCGCGCCGAGGCGTTCGGGCCGCGGAAGACGATCGGGATCTTGTACTGCCCGCCGCTCATCTGGAACATCTTGGCGGCGCTGTTCACGACCTGATCGATCGCGACGAAGGAGAAGTTCCACGTCATGAACTCGATGATCGGGCGCAGCCCCGTCATCGCGGCGCCGACGCCGACGCCCGCGAAGCCGCTCTCGGCGATCGGCGTGTCGATGACGCGCTCGGGCCCGAAGCGCTCGAGGAGCCCGCGCGAGACCTTGTACGCGCCGTTGTAGTAGCCGACCTCCTCGCCCATGAGGAAGACGCTCGGATCGCGGGCCATCTCCTCCGCGATCGCCTCGTTCAGCGCGTCTCGATACGAGAGCTCACGCATCACGCACCTCCCTTCGACAGCATGGGCTCGACGGACGCGGGGAGGCTCGTCGCCTCGAACGGCTCGTGCGCGCCGTCGAAGCGCGGCGGATAGGCGAGCGAGGGCGCGAGCACGGTGGCGTTCATCACGTCGTGCGTCGGCCACGCCGAGGCGTCGGCGTACGCGAGCGCGTCCGCGACCTCGGCCTCGATCTCCGCGTCGATGGCGGCGAGCCGCTCCTCGCTCACGCCGCGCGCGAGGAGCCGCTCGCGCGCGAGCTTGACCGGATCGCGCGTGCGCTTCTTCTCGTCGACCTCCTCGGTCGTCCGGTACTTGCCGGGATCGGACATCGAGTGCCCGCGGAAGCGGTAGGTGAGGATCTCGACGAGCGTCGGGCCCTCGCCGCGACGGGCGCGCGCGATCGCGGCCTTCAAGCGCTCGGCGACGACCTCGACGTCGTGCCCCTCGAAGCGATCGGTCTCCATGCCGTAGCCGACCCCCTTCGCCGTCACCTCGGAGACGGGGTTCGTGCGCTCCATCGGCGTGCCCATCGCGTAGTGGTTGTTCTCGCAGACGAAGACGATCGGCAGCCTCCAGAGCCCCGCGAGCGTGAGCCCCTCGTGGAAGCCGCCGATCGGCGTCGCGCCCTCGCCGAAGAAGCAGATCACGACGTCGTCGGTCTTCAGGTACTTGCAGCGGAAGGCGGCGCCCGCGCCGAGGGCGATGTGGCCCCCGACGATGCCGTGGCCGCCGAGGAAGCGGCGCTCCTCGTCGAACATGTGCATCGAGCCGCCGAGCCCGCGCGAGATGCCCGTGTCCCGCCCGTAGAGCTCGGCGACGATCGCCCGCGCGCTCACGCCCCGGACGAGCGCGTGGCCGTGGTCGCGGTAGGTCGTGATCAGGAAGTCGCGCTCGCGGATCGCGGCGCCCGCGCCGACGGCGATCGCCTCTTGGCCGATGTAGAGGTGGAGGAAACCGCCGATCTTGCCGCTCAGATAGACCCGCGCGGACTCCTCCTCCACGCGACGGATCCGCTGCATCTGGCGGTAGTACCCAACGAGCTCTTCCGACAAGACCACCTCCGACGAAAGGGGCCGCACCCTATCACGCAACGCGGCGGGCGCGGGCGGGCGAAGGCCTGGCGCAAAGAGCGCGCTCACGCCACGCCGCGGCGCGTCGAGGGAGGTCCGCGATCGCGCGCGGCGGCTCCACGGCGCCGCTCGGGCTCACCGCGCCGGGTGGCGCTCCGCGCGGCTCGCGGCCTCCCTCCTCGAGCTGCCGCGAGCGGCTCGCGCCTTCGTCGCCTTCGCCTTCGCCTTCGTCGTCCCCGCCTTCGCCTTCGTCGTCCCCGCCTTCGCCGCCGACGCCTCGGTCGGCTCCGCCTTCACCGAGCGCGACGCGGGCTCCGGCGGGGCCTGGGGCGACGTGGGTCGAGGTGGAGCGGTTTCGGGAGCGACGCCCGCGCCGATCTCCGGGTAGGTGATCCGGGTCCCCTCGACGTGCGCGAACGGGGTCAATCGGTGCGGGCGGTGGCTCGTCGCCGAGAGCACTTCGTCGACCGCGACGCCCCGCACGACGAGGGCATCGGCGACGAGGGATCGGTGGCAGCGCCAGGGCACGGCCTCGGCGCACATGATCGCCGAGGGTCGCGCTCGAGCGAGCGCCATGAGCGCGTCGATCGCGGCGTCGAATTCGGGCGTCTGCATGTAGTCGGCGAAGCCGCGGAAGCTCGCGTTGCGAAAGCCGCCGTTGGGCGAGTCGCGCCGGGTGTGCCGGAGCCCTCCGAGCGCGGGCATCGGGACGTACTCGATCCCCGCGCGCGCGAGGCTCTGCGCGAGCGCCCCCGCCTCGTACTGGGGGTTGTGGCGCGAGCGCGCGATGGTGCGGACGTCGACGAGACGGCGGATCCCGTAGCGCGCGAGGAGCGCGATGAAGTCCTCGATCGGGCGCGTCGAGTGTCCGACCGTGTAGAGGACCCATGGGCCATGTGGGGTGCCGCTCCCTGGCTCTCTTTCGACCATCGACGCTCGCTCCTCTCGACCTCGGCGCCCGGCCCGCGGAGCCACCGCTCTCCCGGTGTGCCCGCGCGATCGGCGAGGGGGAGCCGTGACGCAACCGTGGCTTGAGGGGTCCGAGTCGGTCGGTCATCGTCCCGCCTCGTGACGTCGCCCGCCACCCTCGAGAGCCGTGATCTCGCCCTCGAGCTCCATCGCGCGTTCAAGGAGCTCGACCGGGGCCTCCCGTTCGGCCCCGCGCGAGAGCGAGCGAGGCGCGCGGCCGAGCGCCTCGCCCAGGTGCGCGCGCGCCTCGCCGCGTGGCTCGACGCGACCCCTCCGGCGCTGAGCGAGTCGCAGCGCGCCTCGTGGCACGAGGTGCGCGACGCCCTCGAGGCGATCGACGCGTCGCCGCCCGACCGCCCGAGCCTCGTCGCGCTCCGCACGCGCGTCCAGCCGCGCTACGAGGCGATCGTGCGCTCGCTCGCCGAGGAGCGCGTCTCGGTGCCCTCGCTCCGACCCACCAACTACGCGAGGAACGCGCTGCACCTCGGCTCCGCGCTCGCGGGCATCGTGGCGCTCGAGCTCCTTCCATCGTTCCGCCACGCCACCTGGGTGGCCCTCGGCTTCGCGCTCACCGGCTGGACGCTCGAGATCGCCCGCACGCGGAGCGAGGCGGTCAACGCCTTCTGCATGCGCCTCTTCGGGCGCACGGCGCATCCCCACGAGGCCCACCGCGTCAACTCCGCGACCTGGTACGCGACCGCGCTCGTCGTCCTCTCGCTCACGCACGCGCTCGTGCCCTGCCTCGTCGCGCTCGCGGTGCTCGGCGTCGGCGATCCGGCCGCGGCGATCGTCGGGCGCAGGTTCGGGCGCCATGAGCTCGTCCACGGCCGCACCCTCGAGGGCACGCTCGCGTTCGTCGCCGCCGGCTTCGTCGCCGCGTTCGGCTACGTCGCGCTCGTCCACCCCGAGATCCCCCGGCTCCTCGCCGCGAGCGCCGCGCTCGGAGGCGCCGCGCTCGGCGCGATCGCCGAGCTGGTGAGCCGCCGCGTCGACGACAACCTCTCCATCCCGCTCGCCGCGTGCGCTGGCGCGGGCGCCCTCTCCTCACTCGCCGCGGCGATCGGCTGACCGCGCGGGCGCGCGGCTCGCGCGCATCGACGAGCCGGCCCGTCGAGCGCACCATCGGCTCGTGGCACGCAAGAAGAGGCACGCGAACGAGGCGCCCGAGGAGGGTGAGGAGAGGCGCGCGAGCGCGCCCGCGATCGGGACGTCGCTCGCGGGCTTGTTGAAGGGCGTGAAGCTCGAGCCCCGCGCGCCCAAAGCGAAGAAGCCCGCCGAGCCGCGAGGCCCCGCGAGGCCGAGCCCCCCCTCGACGACGCGTGGAGCGGGCCCCGTCGCGCCCGCGACTGCCCCCCCGAGCGCGCGGTTCGAGCGCCCCTCCGAGCGGCTGCGGGGCAACGATCGCATCGCCTTCGACGACACCTTCGCCGGTGTGCGCGGGCTCGACGACGGCAAGCCCAGGCGCAAGACGCTCGCCGCGCCCGCGAAGCCGATCGGCGCGCCCAGGCGGGCGACGAGCGAGGCCGACGCGGGCTCGCGCCGACGCCTCGACGCGCTCGTCGCGGGCGCGTTCACGTTCGACGTGTCGATCGACGAGGAGGGCTTCGTCGAGGGGCTCCGACGCGACGCGCCGATCGCGGCGCTCGACGCGCTCCGGAGGGAAGAGGTGCGCGTCGATCGCACCTTCGATCTCCACGGTGAGCGCGAGGCGGCCGTGGAGGAGAGGCTGCCGCGCGCGCTCCGCGAGGCGCACGGCGCGGGCGCGCGACGCGTGCTCGTCATCCACGGCAAGGGCCTGCACTCGAGCGACGGCCTCCCCGTCCTGCGCGACGCCGTGCTCCGCGTGCTCGAGGCGAGCCGCGCGACGCCGCTCGTCCTCGCGTTCGCGAGCGCGCCGAGGGCGATGGGTGGGACGGGAGCGCTCCTCGTCGAGCTCGCCCGGAGGGGCGCCTGAGGATGGCGCCCGACGCGCGAGCGCCGCTCGCGGATCGCGCCGGTCGAGGGTCAGGCCGGTGAGCCGCGTCGTCGTGATCTTCTCCAAACGGAGCCTCTCGACGAGCCACGACGCGCTCGACCTCGTCGCGAGCGCCGCGCGCTACCGCGAGCTCCTCGAGGGCGCGCTCCGAGCGGCGCTCCCCGACCACGCGATCGAGGTGCGCGAGGACGAGCGGGCCCGGACGATCCGCGTCGAGGTGGACACGGACGACCTCGCGCTCGCGCGGAGCCTCGAGCGTGACGTGCTCGATCACGCGTGGGTCGTCCGGCAGATGGGCGCCTGGGCCATCCTCGGCTGACCGCGCGCCTCGCTCGACGCGATCCGCTCGGCACAGGCGCGCTGGCTCGGCGGGAGGGAGGCTCACGCCGAGTCACTCGGCGGGAGGGGGGGCCAGGGTAGCCCCTCCGACGAGGAAGGAACGGCACGAGTCAAGGCAACGGATTCGTGCCGTGACCCTGTCCCTTCTGCCGGGCGCAACGCTGGGTTGCGCTCTGGCCGGTGTTGGGCCGAAGGCGCAGCCTACGCGCGATGGCCCTCCCCCTCGACGACACGCTCGACGCGCACGCGGCCGATCGGCCCTCGAGCGTCGCCTCGGCGCGCGAGGGAGGGTCGGCGATCGACGACGCGCCCGTCGCGGAGCGACGCGTCGTCGTGCTGCTCGCGGCCGTGCAATTCGTCAACATCCTCGACTTCATGATGCCGTCTCCGCTCGGGCCGCGCTTCTCGAGCGAGCTCGGCATCCCGACGTCGAGCATCGGGATCGTCGTCGCGAGCTACACGCTCGCCGCGGGCGTCGCGGGCTTCCTCGGGGCGTTCTTCCTCGACCGCTACTCGCGGCGATCGGCGCTCGTCGTGACCCTGATCGGCCTCGGCGTCGGCACCTTCGGCGCGGTGATCGCCACGGATCTGCCCTCGCTCGTCCTCGCGCGCGTCGTCGCGGGGGCGTTCGGCGGGCCCGCGACCTCGCTGGCCATGGCGATCGTCGCGGACACGGTCCCCGTCGTCCGCCGCGGCCGCGCGCTCGGCACGATGATGATGGCCTTCTCCGTCGCCTCGATCCTCGGCGTGCCGATGGGGCTCGTCCTCGCCGACTGGGGGAGCTGGCACACGCCCTTCGTCGTGACCGCGCTCCTCTCGGGGCTCGCCGCGCTCGCCGCGCGGCTGCTCCTGCCGAAGCTCGACGATCACGTCGATCGCCGCGCCGCGAAGGACGCGGGGACGCGCGAGCTCGTGCGCTCGCTCCGCACGCTGGTGACCGATCGCGCGGTGCAGGTGTCGTACGCGATGGCGCTCGCGTCGGCGTTCGGCTCCTTCCTCGTGATCCCGTACCTCGCGACGTTCGTCGAGAACAACCTCGGCTACCCCGAGCGGCTCCTCTCGCTCCTCTACGCGTCGGGCGGGGCCGCGAGCTTCATCGTGCTGCGCCCGCTCGGGCGGCTCGTCGATCGCGTCGGGAGCTTCCCGGTCGCGCTCCTCGGCTCCGTCGGCTACGCGATCGTCGCGAGCGCGACCTTCGTCGCCCTGCCTCGCTCGATCGACCGGCTCGGCGAGGCGCGCGTCCGCTGGCTCGGGCACGACGTCTCGCCCATCTGGCTCGTCACCGCGGCCCTCTTCGTCCTCTTCATGCTCACCAACAACGCGCGCAACGTCGCGTTCGGCACGCTGATCTCGCGCGTGCCCGCGGCCGCGCTCCGCGCGCGCTACCAGTCCCTCTCCTCGATGGTGCAGCACGCCGGCCTCGGGGCGGGCGGGATCGTCGGCGCGTGGCTCCTCTCGAGCGACGCGGCCGGCAACCTCGTCGGCATGGAGCGGAGCGCGGGGCTCTCGCTGCTCGTCCTGCTCGCGATCCCGTGGCTCCTCCGCGTCACGGAGCACATCGTCGACCGGCGCGACGGGATCGAGCACGCGCCGGCGCGCTCGCGCACCTGAGCCCCTCGCGCTCGCCTCCGCAGACGCGCCACGCCTGCCTTGACACGCCCGCCGCGTCCACGGAGCCTTCTCGGCTTGGACCCGCGCCGCGCGATCCTCGGCCTCGCCCCGCTGCTCTCGGCGCTGCTCGCGCTCGCCGCTGGCTGCGGGCCGTCGAGCGAGTTCGCGATCAGCCTGCAGACGGACTTCGTCCCCTTGCTGGAATTCGACGAGATCCGGACGGAGATCGACGGCGTCGAGGAGCCTCCGCGCAGGGTACGCCGCGCCGACGTGTTCTCCACGCCTCGTACGCTGCTCTCGCGCACGAACCTGGCAGTCGGCGCACACCACACGCGCGTCTCCATCCTCCACCGCGGTCGCCTGATCGCCGCCCGCACGAGGGAGTTCACGGTGCGGGGCTCCTTCCTGGTCCACGTCGTGATCACCCGCTCCTGTCGCGACGTCACCTGCCCAGGCCCCGCCGATCCGAGCGACGCGACCGAATGCCACGGGGGCCACTGCCTCAGCGCCGCGTGCGATCCCGAGGTCGACACCTGCCGCAGGGGGTCGGACTGCGACGCGACCCGCCCCTGCACCAGCGACACCGCCTGCGTCACGCCAATCTGCGTCGAGGGCGCTTGCTTCGAGCAGCCCACGACCGGCGCGTGCCCCGTGGGCCAGCTCTGCGCTCCGGGCTTGGGCTGTGTGCCGGCGATCGAGCCCGCCATGGACGGCGGCGTCGAGGACCCCGACGTCGACGCCGCCGCGGCTCTGAGGTCGGACGCGGGCGCGTGCGACCCTCGCGATCCCTGCTGCGGCACCTGCGCGGGCGCTACGATCTGCTGCGACGGTCGCTGCGTCGATCCGCTCACCTCCTCGGAGCACTGCGGCCGCTGTGGAGAGCGTTGCGCGGCTCGCGTCGCCGCCGCCGACGCCTTCTGCGATCGGGGTGCCTGCAGCTACACGAGCTGTGCTCCGCAGAACCTCGACTGCGACGGAGACCGGACGAACGGCTGCGAGACGCCGTTCGACCTCTGGAGCTGCGGGGGCTGTGGGAGAGCGTGCATGCCCCAGCACGTCGGCTCGGCGTTCTGCCTGAGCTCGGGCGAGTGTGGCTACGACGCGTGCGCGTCGGGCTGGCTCGACTGCGACGGCAACCGAGCCAACGGCTGTGAGACCCCCGGGACGGGCACCCCGAACTGCGGGACGTGCGGGAACACCTGCGCCGGCGTCCGAAACGCCACCCCCGTCTGCACGAGCGCGGGCGCGTGTGACTACGCGGCGTGCGCGTCGGGCTGGCTCGACTGCGACGGCAACCGAGCCAACGGCTGTGAGACCCCTGGGACGAGCACCCCGAACTGCGGGGCGTGCGGGAACACCTGCGCCGGCGTCCAGCGCGCCACCCCCGTCTGCACGAGCGCGGGTCGCTGTGACTACGCGAGCTGTGACGACGGCGCGTTCGATTGTGATGGGAACCGGGCCAACGGCTGCGAGACGCCTCGGAGCCTCGCCAACTGTACGGGCTGCGGGCTCGACTGTTTCCCGTGAACGCGTCGTCGCGCCGCGGCCCTCATCGTCCTCTTCATGCTCACCAACAACGCGCGCAACGTCGCGCTCGGCACGCTGTTCTCACGCGTGCCCGCGGCCGCGCTCCGCGCGCGCTACCCGTCCCTCTCCTCGATGGTGCAGCACGCCGGCCTCGGGGCGGGTGGCATCGTCGGCGCGTGGCTCCGCTCGAGCGACGCGGCCGACAACCTCGTCGGCATGGAGCGGAGCGCGGGGCTCTCGCTGCTCGTCCTGCTCGCGATCCCGTGGCTCCTCCGCGTCAACGAGCGCAGGGTCGCGCCCCGATAATTTCCGGAATTGCGCCGTGTTCACTACCGTCTCGAGCAGGGCGTCGGCGTGGGTCGACGCGCGCGGAGGCGGCGCATGGAATTCGACAACCTGACGAACTGGGTCACGGCCACGGGCGCCGTCGGTAGCGCCGCGTTCGGGATCGTCGAGTCGCTCAAGGGGACGTGGATCGGCACGCTCGGCGTCGAGCGTGTGCGCCCGGTGCTCGGCGAGGACGCCTGGCGCGCGCTCAAGATCGTCTACGGCGACGGGATCGACGCGCTCGTCCGAGAGAGCTTCCGGCGAGGCCAGGAGCCGCTCGCGGAGCTGCTCCGCACGGGCCTGCGCCTCGCGCTCTCGAACGAGGCCGCCGCGACCGACCTCGGGCGCATGATCCCGCGAGAGGCCAGCGAGCCCGAGCTCGCGAGCGCGGTGCGGACCCTCCGCGAGGGTGCTCGTCGGGCGCTCGACGAGCGTGACGGCGAGCCGGCCCGGGGAGCGAGAGACGACCGGCCGGCGATCGATCCCGACGACGCGCGCGCGATCCTCGGCCGCTTCGAGGCCCTGATGGACGCGCGGGTCGAGGCGGCCGCGTGCGCCGCGCAGTGCGCGTACGCGTCATGGATGCAGCGCGTCGCGATCCTCGTCGCCGTCGTCGGGTCCCTCGCGGGCGCGATCGTCGTCGAGAAAGGGCTGACGATCGATGCTCTGCTGAAGGGCCTGGTCGTCGGGATCGCCGCGGTGCCCGTCGCGCCGGTGACGAAGGACGTGATCGCCCTCCTCGGGAACGCGCGGAGCGCGCTCCGTCCTCGAGGCGACGAGTGAGCGGGCGGGCCTTCGTCCTCGACTTCCGCGAGGCCGACGTGGGCGGCGCGATCGTCGGCCCCGTCCTCTCCGACGCGCGCGGCGCGCTGCTCGCGCTCGGCGATCTGCGCGCCCTCGCGCGCCCGAGCGAGCACGTCGTCGTCCTCGTCCACGGCTTCAACGTGAGCCGCCGCGAGGGGCGCCGGGCGCTGCTCGCGCTCGAGGCGCGACTCGAGGGCCTCGTCGACGCGATCTTCCTCGCGGTGCTCTGGCCCGGCGACGATCGGCTCTCGCCGCTCACGTACTCCTTCGAGGAGCGCGACGCGGATCGCACCGCGCGGCGGCTCGCGGCGGTCCTCGCGCGCTCGCTCGCCAGCTCGACGCGGATCTCGCTCGTCGCCCACAGCCTCGGCTGCCGCGTCGCCCTCGAGACGATGCGCGAGCTCCGCGCGCGCGCTCGAGGCGCTCACGAGGTCGTGCTCATGGCGGGAGCCGTCGACTGCGACGCGCTCGCGCGTGACGATCGCTACCGCGCCGCCGTCGAGGCCGCGTCGCGCGTCCACTGGCTCGCGTCCACGCACGATCGCGTGCTCCAATTCGCCTTCCCGATGGGCGACGCCGTCGCGGCGCTCCTCTTCGGCGGCTACACGAAGACGGCGCTCGGCCGCCGCGGTCCGCGCGCCCAAGGAGCGCGCGAGGTGCCGCGCGACGTCTCGGGCCGCCAGCTCGACGAGCACCGCGTCGGCCACGGCGACTACCTCCCGAGCCCGCGCCCGAACGAGCTCCAGGAGCGCGCCGCGCGCTTCGTCGCGGGCGCGCTCCGAGGTGACGCGCCGAGCTACGAGTGAGCGCGCGACGCGTGACGCCGATCACCCTCGCCGCAAGAAGCGGAGGATGGCGCCGAGCGGCAGGTTCACGCCCCGGCCGAGCCAGTGCCAGAACCACACGACCGCCCAGCCCGCGAGCGCCGCGAAGCCGAAGACGAAGAAGAGCGCGAGCTTCACCCACTGCATCGGGTGCTCGTACGCGTCGGGGATGACCATCGCGCTCGCGATGCTCATGGACGCGGCGAAGACGGCGACGCCGATGCGGGTCGCGGAGTCGTGGAGCAGGTGCGGCAGCGCCTCGAGCTCCGGCATGCGGGGGCGCACCTGCACGTTGCCGGTCTCGAGGTCGTGGAGGATCTGGTCGAGGTGCGTCGGGAGCGTCCGCGCGAGCGAGAGCACGCCCGTCGCGCCTCCGAGCGCCTCGGTGAGCGCCTTCGTCGGCTCGAGCCGATCGGCGAACACGCGCTCGACGTAGGGCCTCACGAGCGGGATCGCGTCGAGGCGCGGGTAGAGGGCGCGCACCAGCCCCTCGATCGTCCCGGCGGCCTTGGCGAGCACGGAGTACTCGCTCGGCAGGCGCACCTTGTACTTGCGCGTCGCGCGGACGAGCTCCTCGATGAACCGCTCGCTGTCGACGTCGGCGACCGAGGCGACCATGACGTACTCGGCGCGCACGCGCGTGATGTCGGCCTTGAGCGCGCCGATGTCGACGCGCTCGGTCGGGGTGCCGATCTTCAAGAGCACGCGACACACCGTCGAGGCGTCGTTGACGAGCGTCCCGAGGACGAGCGTGACGAGATCGTCACGCTGCTCGGGGGAGAGCGTCCCGACGAGGCCGAGATCGAGGAAGCAGATCGTCCCGTCGTCGGCGACGAGGATGTTCCCGGCGTGCGGATCGCCGTGGAAGAAGCCATCGACGAAGACGCCCTGGCACATCGTCTTCACGATCACCTCGACGGCGCGGCGCGCCGCCTCGCTCCCCGGCTCGAGGGTCCGCACGGGGCTCCCCTCGAAGTAGCTCATCGTGAGCACGGTGCGGCAGGAGAGCTCGGGGAGCGGCGTCGGGACCGTCACCCGCTCGCCCGTGTTGGCGACGAGGCGCCCCATCGTCGTGAGGTTCGCGAGCTCCGCGGTGAAATTGAGCTCGCGCAAGAGAGCGCGCTCGAACTCGGCGACGATCGCCGACGGCATGATCAGCTTGAGCTCGTCGATCGACGCCTCGAGCCCCTTCGCGGCGAGCCAGAGGAGATCGAGATCGCCGCGCATCACGGCGTCGATGCCGGGGCGCTCCACCTTGATCGCGACCGCGCGGCCGTCGCGCGTCGTGCCGCGGTGGGTCTGCGCGATCGACGCGGTCGCGAGCGGCGTGGCGTCGATGGACGCGAAGAGCTCCTCGAGGGGGCGGCCGAGCCCCGCCTCGATCTGCCGCCTCACCTCGTCGAACGGGATCTCGGGCGCCTTGTCTTGGAGCTTGCCGAGCGCGTCGATGTAGTCGCGCGGGAGCAGATCGGAGCGCATCGAGAGGAGCTGCCCGAGCTTGATGTACGTCGGCCCGAGCTCGCCGAGCAGGTGCGCGAAGCGCTCGGGCGCCGAGCCCTGGAAGCTCTCGCGGCCGCGCTGGAGCTCGCCGAGCACGAGCGTCGCGAAGGGCATGCGCGAGACGAATTCGCCGAACCCGTGCCGCACGACGACGGCGACGACCTCGCGCAAGCGCGCGACGTCGCGGACGGCGACGCCGAGGATCGACACCCCCTTCTCGCCCCGCTCGCTCGCGCGACGCGTGAGGAGCGCGCGGCGCGAGGGCGCGGCGCCCGCTTGCGCTCGTCGCGGAGCGGCTGGCGGTCCCTCGTTCGGGCCTGAAGGAGATGCCACCCGGGCGACGCTAGCAGATCGCGCGCGCGGCTTCGCGCCGAAGGCCGCGCGAGCGCGCCGCGTGGCCCGTCACGCCCGATGGGTCGAGGCCCTCGACGCGACCGCCCGCAGGAACGAGCAGCTCAGCCCGAAGTGGTACGCGCGGTACGCGTCGTCGAGCTCGAGCCCGTGCTCCTCTCGAGCGCGCATCACGAGCCGCACGAGCGGCGTGGACCCATCGACACCCAGGATCGCGCGCTCCCACGCCCTCGGCACGCCGAACACCGCGAGCGGCGCGGGCGGGGTGAGCACCCGGGTCACGACGTGCTCGGAGAGGGGGGAGATCGCCGACTCCGCGAGCGTCGCGTCGAGCCCCGAGGCGGCGTCGTAGAGCAGCTCGAGCGGGCCGCGCGCGAGCGGGACCACCTCCTCGCCCGCGCGGAGGCCCTCCGTGAAGGAGAAGGTCCCGGAGCGCCAGCGGAACACCTCGAGGTAGCGGGCGCGCACCTGCCGCTCGATCGCGTTGGTGATGGCGATCGGCCGCACGACGCCGAGGTCGACGAGCGCGTCGGCCAGCCGCCCCTCGTAGCGATCGAGCACGGCGAGCGCGAGCTCGATCTCCATCCGCGTGACGAGCCCGGACTCGACGAGGAATTCCCCGAGCAGCTCGCGCGGATCGTTCGAGGCGACGAATTCCGGCTTGCCGTCGACGAAGAAGACGCGCTTTCGCCGCGAGGGCCGCGCCCGCGCGCCATCTCCCCCCTCGACGACCTCGAGCAGGCCGGTCGCGCGCGTCGTCGCGCAGCGGAGCGCGAGCGCGAGCAGGCGCCCGGGCGTGACGTCCCCCTGCTCGCGGACGCGCGGCTCGTCCACCTCCGCCCAGCCGAGCGCCTTCGAGCCGAGGTAGCGACGCAGCTCGGGGGGCTCGCCCTCGAGGCCCTCGCGTCGCACGGCGAGGCTCGGATCGACCTCTCCGGCGACGAGGCGGCGCACGAGCTCCGCGTAGGAGAGCGGCCCGATGGAGCGCCCCGCGGGCGTGACGAGCTCGTACTGCGACGGCGGATCGAGCGCGAGCGAGGCGAGCAGCTCCCTCGTGCCCAAGGGCTCGGGCCGGACGGTCGATGAGGCAGGGGGCTCGGCCGCCGCGATCAGCGAGGTCGGGCGCGCCCCCGGCTCCCGCGCCTCGACGTCGGCGGGGTCGACCGTGAGCACACCGAGCCGATGGAGCAGCCGCGCCGTCTCGCGCGCGCCGCGCCCCTCGAGCCGACGCCGACGGACGATCGCCTCGAGCGCGTCCGCGAAGTGCGAGGCCTCGATGCGCTCCTCGGGTCGCGCGGCCAGCGCGGCGCGCAGCACCCGCACGAGATCCGCGGGCGCTGGCGAGGGCGCGCGCTCGAGGGCGTCGCGCACCTCGAGGCCCGCGAGCCGATCGAGCGAGCCGACGTCGGCGTTGCGGATCCGCATGAGGATCGAGAGGTCTTCGCCGGTGCCGAAGAGCGGCTCGCGGAGGCAGAGCTCGGCGAGCACGGCCGCGAGCGTGAACACGTCGCTCCGCGCGTCGAGCTCGTGCCCCTGCACCTGCTCGGGCGACATGTAGCCGAGCTTGCCGCGCACGAGCCCCTCGTCGGTGCGGTGGGCGGCTCCGCGAGCGCGCGCGATGCCGAAGTCGACGAGCTTCACCTCGCCGCGGCGGCCGAGCAGGATGTTCGCCGGGGAGACGTCGCGATGCACGATCCCGAGCGGCGTGCCGTGCGGATCGCGGGCGTGGTGCGCGTACGCGAGCGCGCGGGCGACCTCGATCCCGACGTGGAGGATGGTCGCGAGCGGGATCGAGGAGGGGTCGCGCGTCGCGCTCACCGCGCGGAGCAGGCGGCTCAGGCTCGTCCCGTCGACGTACTCCATCGCGAGGAAGAGGGCTCCGTCGGCCTCCCCGAAGTCGAAGACCTGCGCGATGGCGGGGTGCTCGAGGCGCGCGACGAGCCGCGCCTCGTCCGCGAACATCGCGACGAATTCCGGGTCGCTCGCGTACTGCGGGAGGATCGTCTTGAGGGCGACCCGGCGCAAGAAGCCGTGCGCCGCCTCCCGATGCGCGACGAAGACCTCCGCCATCCCGCCCGACGCGATGCGTCGCTCGATCCGGTAGGGCCCAAGTCGCATCGGCCAGCGCGCCATCGAACCTCCGAGAGCGGGATCCACCGCGAGGGGGAGAAGCGAAGCGACCACGAAGAGCGAGGCGCCCCCATCGCGCGCCGCTCCCTCGAGGATACGACAAGGCGCGGTGAGCCGCACGCGCGCGCCCCGCTCCGAGAAACCCCTCCACGTCGGCGCGAGCGATCCGGTATCATGCGCGCCGGATGACGACGAAGGTGGCCGCGAAGGCGACGAAGGATGGATACCTCGGCAAGGTCGTAGCCGGGCGCTATCGGCTCGAGGCGCTCCTCGGCGAGGGAGGCATGGGCGTCGTGTACCGCGCCCGCCACGTCCTCATCGATCGCGTGGTGGCGCTCAAGCTCATCCGCCCCGATCTCCGGGGCGAGACCCACCTCCGCGCCTGGATGCTCCGCGAGGCGCGCGCCGCGAACCGCGTCGATCACGCGCACATCGTCGAGATCCACGACGTCGGCGAGACCGAGGACAACGAGCTCTATCTGGTGATGGAGTACCTCGTCGGCAGCTCGCTCAGCTCCGAGATCGCGAAGGGCCCGATGCCGCTCGCGCGCGCGACCGACATCCTCGAGCAGATGTGCGCCGCGCTCGCGCGCGCCCACGATCTCGGGGTCGTCCATCGCGACCTCAAGAGCGACAACATCATGCTGACGGCGAAGGGCGGACGCCGCGACTTCGTGAAGATCCTCGACTTCGGCCTCGCGGCGCTCGCGCGCGATCCACGCCTCGCGCCCAAGGGCTCGGTCTTCGGGACGCCCGAGTACATGTCGCCCGAGCAGGCGCGCGGTGAGGACGCGATGCCCTCCTCCGACCTCTACGCGCTCGGCGTCCTCTTTTTCGAGATGACGACGGGGCAGCTCCCGTTCCGCTCCGCCGACCGCGACACCCTCCTCGAGATGCAGAAGAGCGCGCCGCCGCCCAAGCCGCGGAGCATCGCGAAGAGCCTCCCCGCGGCGGCCGAGCACATCATCCTCAAGCTCCTCGAGAAGGATCCGCGCAACCGCTTCCGCGACGGGCACCACCTCCAAGAGGAGCTCAAGGCCTTCCAGCGCACCCTCCCCTCGACGTGGGAGGTCCAGCCCTCGTCGGAGCCCGCGGCGCCGCTCCAGCCGCCGCCCCCGCCCCCGCCGCCAACTCCGGGCGTCGTGGAGTGGAGCCGCCGCGCCGCGTACTTCTCGCGCATGCTCGCGCGGGCCTACCCGAACGGTCGCGTGCCCGACGAGCTCCAGCAGGCGAACAACCAGGTCTGGGAGGTCTCGGCCCACGCGTCGCGGCTCGAGGGCGAGCTCGCGAGCTACCAGCGCAAGCTCGACGCGATCGAGCGTCGGGGGCGGGCGCTCCGCGCGGAGATCGGCCGAAAGGTCGAGGATCTGGCCGAGGAGGAGTCGCGGACGCTGCGCGACGCGAGCGCCGAGCGCGAGCACATCGCGAGGCTCCAAGAGCGCATCGCGAGCGAGCGCGCGACGCACGCGGCGAGCATGAAGGAGGTCGAGTCCCTCGAGCGAGCGGGCGGTGATCTCCGGAGGTGGCGCGTGGCGTTCGAGGCGGCCACCGCCGCCCGCGGCAAGGCCGAGGCGCTCTCGGACGTCACCGCCGACGCCAACCAGCGCGCGCTCGCGAAGGAGCAGAGCGCGCAGGATCTCCGGCGGCAGATCGACGAGCTGCGCGCGCAGCTTCAGCGCTACGGGGACGCGCTCGAGAACGATCTCGGCGCCGGACGGGAGCGCATCACGACGCGGGTGCGCGAGGCGCTGAGCTACGAGAAGGCGTTCATCGACGCGTCCGCCCTCTTGCTCGGGCACCTGCGAGGGCGCCCCGAGTGCGCCGATCTGCTCGAGGAGATGCGGCGTGAGGAGGCGCAGTTCCCGGCCGCGAGCCAGCCCGCGCGCGCCGCGGACCAGACCGGCGCGTTCAAGCCCGTCGCTTGATGCGCGGGGCGGGGACGAACCGCGCCCGCTCGCGTTACGCTCGCGGCATGCGAACGCTCGGGATCGTCGGGTTGGCCTTCGTGCTCCTCGCCGGCTGCGCAACGGAGGAGACGCCGCCCGCGGGTGCGACGGGGGTGAACCAGGCGACGGCGGCGAGCGCGACGCCCACGGAGCAGCCCGTGCGGGATCGGAGCCTCGAGCCTCGGGTCGAGCCGAGCCCGACGGCGGGCGCCGAGCCCGTCGTCGAGGGCCTGCCGCCCGCGCCGAGCGACGAGGTCTGCGCGCAGATCGTGGTGGTCGCGTGGCAGGGCGCGCTCGCCGCCCCGAGCACGATCACGCGCTCAGAGGCCGACGCTCGCGTGCTCGCCGAGTCGCTGCTCGCGAGCATCGAGTCGGGCGCGCGCGAGCTCCCCGACATCGCCCGCGAGAGCTCCGACGCGCGATCGAGCGGCGCGCGAGGCGGCCTCGTCGGCACCTACGCCCGCGAGGAGTGGCCCGAGCAGCACCGCGCGATCCGCGATCGCGTCTTCGCGCTCCAGCCGGGTGAGACCTCGGAGGTCATCGAGGCGCCCTACGGGTGGGTCATCGCGCGTCGCTGCCCGACCGAGCTCCGCTACAGCCGACACGTGCTCGTGCGCTTCGCCGGCGCTCGCAACGCAGGACCCGAGATCACCCGCACGCGCGAGGAGGCGCGCGCGCGCGCGGCGGCGCTGAGAGCCGAGCTCGTCGCGCGAGGCGCCGACTTCGACGCGATCGCGCGCCGCGAGAGCGAGGACGCGAGCGCCGAGCGCGGCGGGCAGATCGGCTGGGCGGGTCGCGGGAGGCTCGCGCCCGCCTACGAGGCCGCGCTCTTCGCGCTCGACGTCGGCGCGATCAGCGAGCCGATCGAGACGGAATTCGGGTTCCACGTCATCCAGCGCGTGCGATGACGTCGCCCCCCTCGCGCCGCTCCTTCCTCGTCGCGACGGGCGTGGCCTTCGGCCTCGTCCGAGCGGCGCGCGCTCAGTCGACGGTCGGGTGGACGGAGCTTTCGCCCGTCGTCGTCGGCGACGAGGTGTCGGTCGTCGCCGTCGGCGCCGCCCACGACGACGACGGCCCCCTCGCGGCGGCTCGCCTCGCCGCCCGCCGGCGGGCCTTGGAGCGCGCGATGGCGATGCTCTCGCGCTGGGCCGACGACGCGCTCTCGCGCTCGAGCGCGACGCCACGTGAGGCGCAGGCGACCCACGACGCGCTCTCCGCGCACGCGGCCATCACGCGCGTTCGCCCCCGCGCCGACGGCTCCGCCGTCGTCGAGGTGCGCTGTCCCTTGCAGCCGCTGCGCGACGCGTTCGATGCTCGCGGCACCCCATGGCATCGTTCGAGCGATCGATGACGAAGCGCCTCCCCTCTGCCCAGCTCCTCTCCGCGCTCCTCCTCCTCGGTGCGCCCGCGATCGGCGCGGGCGGCTGTGGCGCGCGCGCCCCGGTCCACGCGATGGCCAGCGTCCGCTTCCTCGTCGAGCCGCTCGAGGCGCGCGTCTACACCGACGAGCGCTTCCTCGGCGGCGCGCGCGTGCTCTCGACGCGACCGATCGAGCTCCGCGCGGGCCCGCGCCGCTTCACGATCGTCGCCGAGGGCTACTTCCCCCACGATCTCGACGTCGAGCTCCCGCCCGGGACGACGACGATCCGCGTCGAGCTACGGCCGGTCCCGCCGTGAGCCGGGGCTCGAGGCCCTCGGCTTGACGTCGAGCCGCCGCCAGGTGAGAGCACGGCTCATCATGCTTCGGCCGCTCACCTCCGCCTCGGCGCTCGTCCTCGCGCTCGCCTCGACCTCGTGCGTCACGCGTGGCCCCTCCTCGGTGCCCGACGCCGGGAGCGTCACCTACGACGGCGGCCCCGACGCCGCCGCCCTGCGCTACGACACGGGCCCCCTCCCCGACGCCGGGACTCCCCTCGAGGACACGGTGATCTACGCGCACTCGCCCAAGGTCCTCTTCTCCTTCTCGCCCTTCACGAACACGGTGACGGAGGTCGGCCGGTTCACCCTGCCAGGCGGAGGGAACGCTCCGGACATGGTGGATCTCGCGGTGAACGCCGCCGGCGACGTCTACACGACGAGCGCGGACGCTCTCTTCTCGGTCGATCCCGCCACGGCGATCGCGACCCGGATCCGCGTCTTCGACGTCGCGGAGCGCGAGCAATTCTACGCGCTCAGCTTCCTCGCGCCGGGCACCCTCGGCTCCACGGAGGTGCTCCTCGGCGCGACGAACATGGGCGCCTACTACGAGATCGATCCGCGCACGGGCGACGTGCGCCACCTGGGCGACTACCCCGACGGCTGGCTCTCGAGCGGCGACGTGGTCTCGGTCGAGGGCGCGACCTACGCCACGATCCGACGCGCCGACGACACCGAGTACGACACGCTCGCGCAGATCACCTTCGACACGGCGGGCCGCAGCACGATCCGCGTGATCGGCCCGATCCGCGGGGGCGGGCTGAATTTCCGCCAGATCTTCGGGCTCGGCTACTGGGGCCGCTCGGTCTACGGCTTCTCGAATTCCGGGCAGCTCATCGAGATCGATCGCGCGACGGGCGCGGGGCGGCTCGCGACGACCGACACGGGCACCGACCGCTTCTGGGGGGCCGGCGTCACGACGCGGGCGCCCGTCCTGCTCTGACCGCGCCACCTCCCCTCGCCTGAGCTGCGCGCCGTCAGCGGTGCGGCGACGCTGGGTGTGGAGTCGCGAGCACCTCGCTCGGCTCGACGCGGACGAGGGTCGCTCCATCGGGGATCCCTCGCACGCGCACGGGGAGCGACTGCGCTCCGCGCTCCGGATCGAGCGCGCTCACGTCCACGTAGGGGACGACGCTCGCGACGTCGAGGCCGTCGGTCACGCGCGGTGGGCCTCGCAGCGTCACGCGCGCCCGCTGCGGGCGGAGCTCGCGGACCTCGCCTCCCACCACGGCGACGTCGAGCCGCGCGATCGAGCGCTCGACCAGCTCCTCGACGAGCTCGAACGACACGGTGACGGTCGCGTCGCCCACGTTCTCGACGTGGGGAGGCAGGCGGGTGAGCCCGACGCGGCGCTCGTAGGTCCCCGCCGCGAGCCCGGCGAGCGCGATGGGCTCCGTCGTCAGGCGCGTGACGGTCGAGAGGTCGGGCGCGGCGCCGCGCAGCTCCGTCACGCTCGGCCGGACGTCGGGCGCGCCGACCAGCATCAGCCCGGGATCGGGGCGGCCCTCGAGCGCCGCGACGATCGAGACCTCGCGGCTGCCACGCCGCGCCCAGCTCAGCGGGAAGGTCGCAGGCGCGATCTGCGTGATCTGAACGCCCGCGGGCAAGCTGAAGCTCTCGGGCTCGAAGTAGTAGATGCTCGCGTCCGTGCTCGAGAGATCGATCTGAACCGGGGCGATGTCGTCGGCGCGGATCGCGTTCAGGATCGAGCGGCTCCCCGCGATCGTGAGCCGGACCCTCGCCGGGAGATCGCTCGTCAGCATCCGATCGCTCGTCGCGGGAGGCGTGACGGCGACGACGTCCACGAAGATCGCGCGCTGCGCGGGCTCGGCGCCGCGCACGACCGCGAAGATCGCGACGGCGGCGACGAGCGCCGTGGCCTTGAGGCCGAGGTTGTCGAAGACGAGCCCACGCAACGCCTCGAGCAGGGGCCGCCGCTCCGTCCGCGTCGGCATCAGGTCTCGTCCGGTTGGCTGTCGTGCGCCACGGCGCCCTCGGGGAGCGGCACGACGCGCGGGCGCTCGTCGTCGAGCGAGCCGGGGCTCGAGGGGCGCTCCTTGGGGCTCGACGGCGGCGGCGCGCTCAGCCGGCCGCTCTCGCTCCGCTTGGCGCCAGCGCGCTTCTTCGTGGAGGCCTCGAAGAGGCCGAGCAGGCCCTGACGAAGCGACGTCGCGTCGAGATCGCGGATGATGTTGCCGTTGAAGCAGATCCCGATCGCGCCGCGCTCCTCGGACACGACGACGACGACCGCGTCCGTCTCCTCCGAGATGCCGATCGCGGCGCGGTGGCGCGTGCCCATCGAGCGATCGAGCTTCCGGCTACCGGTGAGCGGGAGGAACGCGCCCCCCTGCCAGATCCTGCCCTCGCGGATGAGCACCGCGCCGTCGTGCATCGGGTTCTCGTGGCTCGGGACGAAGAGCGAGTAGAGCAGCTCCTTCGACACGGCGGCGTCGATGACCGTGCCGTGCTGGACGAACTCGTCGAGCATCGCGTTCTGCTCGAACACGATGAGCGCGCCGATGCGCTTGTGCGAGAGCGCGACGGCGGCCTTCACGACCCCGTCGACGACCTCCACGTCGCGCTGGTGCCGCGAGGCGCGGAAGAGCGGGCGCGTCCCGACGCGCATCAGCATGCGGCGGATGTCGTTCTGGAAGAGGACGACGACCAGCAGGACGAGGTAGGTGAGGAACGCGTTGAGCAGCGTGTAGAGGGTGTAGAGGCCGAATTGCCGCGCCGCCTGGTAGACGACGAAGACGAGGCCGAGGCCCACCGCCATCTGCATCGCGCGCGTGCCGCGGACGAGCAAGAGCAGCCGGTAGATGAGGAACGCGACGACGAGCACGTCGAGCACGTCGAGCGCGAGGCGCCCGGGGCTCTGCTCGAGGAACGACTGGACGAAGCCGTTCATCGCGCCTCCGCGGGCCCGATCCCGAGCGAGACGGCGGAGGGCTCGCTCGCGCGCCCACGCGCTCGACGCCCGATCCGGACGGCCTGAGCGCTCTCGCGGACGTCGTGGACGCGCACGCCGCGAGCGCCGAGGAGCGCGGCGAGCGACGCGGCGGCGAGGCTCGCCCCGAGGCGCTCGGTCGGGCTCGGCGTCGGAGCGCCGGGCGGCGCTGCGAAGACGCCGAGGAAGGACTTGCGCGACGCGCCGACGAGGAGCGGCCAGCCGAGCGACGCGAGGCGCGGCGTCGCGCGAAGGAGCGCCATGGACTGCTCGGCGCTCTTCGCGAAGCCGAGGCCAGGATCGATCCAGATCCGCCCCTCGAGCACGCCCCGCCCGAGCGCGCGATCGACGGCGCGTCGGAGCTCGTCCTCGACGTCCTGGACGACGTCGCCATAGCGCGTCGTCTCCTCGTCGATCCGGCCGTCCGCGCGCGTGTGCATGAGCACGAGCTCCGCCCCGTGCGCCGCGCAGACGTCGAGGAGCGCCTCGGAGCGCCCCATCGACACGTCGTTCACGATGCGCGCGCCCGCGGCGAGCGCGGCCTCCGCCACCTCCGCCTCGGTCGTGTCGACGCTGATCGTCAGGCCCTCGTCCGCGCGCGCGAGCGCCTCGATCACGGGGATCGTCCGGCGCAGCTCCTCCTCGACGTCGATCTTCGCCGCGCCCTCCCCGTAGGTGCGCCCGCGCGGTCGCGACGAGGCGCCGCCGACGTCGATCACGCTCGCGCCCTCCCGCGACATCCGAAGCCCGTGAGCCACGGCCGCGTCCCGCTCGAAGTGCGCGCCCCCGTCGCTGAACGAGTCCGGCGTCACGTTGAGGACGCCCCAGACCTCCACCTCTCCCCCACCCGCTCGGGCGACGGACGAGCCCCTCGAGCCACCTCGCTCGCTCGGCTCGTCGCTCACCCCGCTCATGGGAAGACCTCGCGTCGTATCGACCTTCTTCTCTGATCTCCGAGGATCAGCGCTCGAAGCGTGACCTCTTCACGTCCCGCTCGGGACCTCGCGTGGGCGGGGCTGGAAGATCGACGCCTTGCGCTTCTCCTTCGCCTTCGCCGTCCGATCCGAATACCTGGGGATGACGACCCGCTGGCGCGGCGGCAGCTCGCGCCCATCGAGGATCGCGGCGAGCTCCTCGGAGTCGATCGTCTCGCGCTCGAGCAGCGCGTTCGCGATCGCGTCGAGCTTGTCGAGGTTCTCCTCGATGAGCTTGCGCGCGCGCTCGTACTGCTCTTGGATGATGCGCCGGACCTCGTCGTCGATCTCGCGCGCCGTCTGCTCGCTGTACTCCTTCGTCTTGAAGGGCGAGCCCATCCCGAAGAGGTCGTCCTCGCGCTCGCCGTAGACGAGCGGGCCCAGCCGATCGCTCATCCCGAGCTGCGTGACCATCGCGCGCGCGAGCTGCGTGACGCGCTGGAGATCGCTCGCCGCGCCGCTGGTCTTCTCGCCGAACTTGATCTCCTCGGCGATGCGCCCGCCGAGCGCCATCGCGATCATCGCCTCGAGCTGCTGACGCGAGCGCCCGAGCACGTCCTCCTTCGGGAGGACGAACGTGACGCCGAGCGCCGGCCCGCGCGGGATGATCGTCACCTTGTGGATGGGATCGTGCCCGGGCGTGAGCATGC
The DNA here is from genome assembly GCA_039809495.1 of Sandaracinaceae bacterium. Classification (GTDB taxonomy): domain Bacteria; phylum Myxococcota_A; class Polyangia; order Polyangiales; family Sandaracinaceae; genus JAFLCL01. The sequence goes on along the minus strand of JBDHVC010000009.1, from coordinate 68,195 downwards.
CGACGAGCGTGTGACCGGCCTCGTGCCAGGCGGTCGTCCGCTTCTCCTTCTCGGGGATGAGCATCGAGCGACGCTCGCTCCCCATGCGGACCTTGTCCTTCGCCATCTCGAAGTCGACCATCGAGACGCTGTCCTTGTCCTGGCGCGCGGCGAGCAGCGCCGCCTCGTTCACGAGGTTCTCGAGATCGGCGCCGGACATGCCCGGCGTCCCGCGCGCGAGCACCTCGAGGTCGACGTCCTCGGCGAGCGGGGTCTTCTTGGTGTGGACCTGGAGGATGCCGATCCGACCGTTGAGGTCCGGGCGCGGCACCATGATCCGCCGATCGAAGCGGCCGGGGCGCAGGAGCGCCTGGTCGAGGACGTCGGCGCGGTTGGTCGCCGCGATGATGATGACGCCCTCGTTCGCCTCGAAGCCGTCCATCTCGACGAGGAGCTGGTTCAGCGTCTGCTCGCGCTCGTCGTGGCCGCCGCCGAGGCCCGCGCCGCGGTTGCGCCCGACGGCGTCGATCTCGTCGATGAAGATGATGCAGGGCGCGTGCTTCTTGCCTTGCTCGAAGAGGTCGCGCACGCGGCTCGCGCCGACGCCGACGAACATCTCCACGAAGTCCGAGCCCGAGATGCTGAAGAAGGGGACGCCCGCCTCGCCGGCGATCGCGCGCGCGAGGAGCGTCTTGCCCGTCCCGGGCGAGCCCATGAGGAGGACGCCCTTCGGGATCCGGCCGCCGAGGCGCTGGAACTTCTTCGGATCCTTGAGAAAGGCGATGATCTCCTCGCAGTCGTCCTTCGCCTCGTCGATGCCGGCGACGTCCGCGAAGGTCACCTTGTTCTGCGACTCGTTCAGCAGCCGCGCGCGCGACTTGCCGAAGCTCATCGCCTTGCCGCCGGAGGCCTGCATCTGCCGCATGAAGAAAAAGAAGAGCGCGACGATGACGATCAGCGGCAGGATCGACGACCAGATCGCGAGGGAGGTCATGCTCATGCCCTCCTTCGCGCGGACGGTGAAGACGACGTCGTGCGCGAGCAGCTCGCGGTTGACCTCCTCGGTGAACATGCCCTCGGAGCTGCAGCGCTCGCGGCGATCGCCGTCGACGTGGACGTACTCGAAGACCGCGGAATTCCCGGCGCCGGTCGCGATCGTGACGGACTCGACGTGCCCCTGGCGGACGTCCGTGATGAACTGGCTGAACGCCACCTCACGCGGGTTGTCGCTCGGCTCCACGAGCTGGTAGATCGCGATCATCATCGCGATGAGGAGCAGCCAGAGCAGCAGCGTCTTGTGACTCTGTTTCACGTAGACCTCGAGGCAGGCGCCGGTGCGGTCGCGTGCGTGAACACCGCCCGGGCGAGCGCTCTTCCGATGGTGTCACACGGGCCATCGTCCATCAACGGAACGGCAGGTTCCTGCATTCTCGGTCATCCTTCGTCGGGGTGGCTCTTCGGGGCGGACGTCGGGCTCGCGCGGAGCGTGAGCGCTCCCCCCTGGATGAGGACGACGCCGCCCTCGGGCAAGCGCACCTCTCCCCGAGTCGTCAGGCAGAGCCGCTCGAGCGCCTCGAGGTGGGGGCGGCCGAGCTCGACCCGCGCCTGCTCCCGCGCCCACCTGCGGAGCGCTTCGCGGCGGAGCGGCGGCTCGAGGCCCGCGAGCGCCTCGACGCTCGCGAGGGCGCGCGGTGCCAGGGCGCCGACCACGCGCTCGACGAGCGCGCGGTGCTCGGCGGCGTCGTCGGCGAGGGCCGCCAGGGCGCGCGCGAGCGCCGGCTGCTCGCGGACGAGGAGCGGCAGGAGCCGGTGACGGACGCGCGCGCGGAGGTAGCGCGCATCCTGGTTGGAGGGGTCCTCGACGAGCACGGGCTGCGCGATCGCGCGGAGGTACGCGAGCACCTCCGCGCGGGTCGCGTCGAGGAGGGGGCGGACGACCCCGTCGACCCGGCGGCGATGCGCGCCCGCGAGGCCGCGAACGCCCGCGCCGCGGAGCAGGCGCGCGAGCACGGTCTCGGCCTGATCGTCGAGGGTGTGAGCGACCGCGACGACGTCGCAGCCGCGCTCGGTCGCGAGGCGCCCGAGCGCCGCGTAGCGGGCCTCGCGGGCGCGCCGCTGGACGGCCGCTCCGCGCGCGAGGCGGAGCGAGACGAGCGCGCAGGGGATCCCGAGCGCCTCGATCGCCGTCCGCACCCGCTCGTGCTCCGCCGCCGACCCGGCGCGCAGCCCATGATCGATCGTCGCCGCCTCGAGCTCGATCCCGAGCGCCTCGCGCGAGGCGAGCAGCGCGCGGACGAGCGCCAGCGAGTCGGCGCCGCCCGAGACGCCCACGAGCACGCGCTCGCCCGGCCGAAGCAGCCGATGCTCCTCGACCGTCCGCCGAACACGCGCCACGAGCACGCGAGGAGGATAGCCCTCGGCGCGCATCGGGTACACTCGCGCGCGCTCCGCGGACGAACGCGCCCGCGAGCCCCACGCATGCCACGGCGGAGCCCCCGATGAACGACAACGACCTCCTCGTGTGGATCGACCTCGAGATGACCGGCCTCGACGTCGATCGGGAGCGGATCCTCGAGATCGCGACCATCGTCACCGACGCCGAGCTGCGGGTCGTCGCGGAGGGGCCGGACCTCGTCGTCCATCAGCCGGACGCGCTCCTCGCCCAGATGGACGCGTGGAACACCGAGCACCACGGGGCGTCGGGGCTGACGGAGCGCTCGCGCGCCTCGACGCTCTCGGAGGCCGAGGCCGAGGCGCAGACCCTCGCGTTCCTCGTCGCCGCGGGCGTCGGCGCGCGCGCCGCGCCGCTCGCCGGGAATTCGATCCACCAGGATCGGCTCTTCCTCGCGCGCTACATGCCCAGCCTCGACGCGCACCTGCACTATCGCCACGTCGACGTCTCGAGCGTCAAGGAACTCGTCCGGCGTTGGCTCCCCGACGTCTACGCCGCGCGTCCGTTCAAGCAGGGCAAGCACCGCGCCCTCGAGGACATCCTCGAGTCGATCGACGAGCTGCGCTTCTATCGCTCCCATGCGTTCCGCTGAGCGGCTCGACGAGGGGCGCGGGGCCGCGCCCAAGCGCGGCGTGCTGCTCGTGAACCTCGGCACGCCCGAGGCCCCGACCGAGGCCGCGGTCCGCGCGTTCCTCGAGGAATTCCTCTCGGATCCCGCCGTCGTGGACCTCGCAGCGCCGATGCGCTGGCTCTTGCTCCACGCGCTCGTCCTGCCCCTGCGCTCGAGGCGGAGCGCGCGCGCGTACGCGCGCGTCTGGACCGACGAGGGCTCGCCCCTGCTCGTCCAGACGCGGGCGCAGGCGGCCGCGCTCGCCGCGCGGCTCCCGGACCTCGAGGTCCGCTTCGCGATGCGCTACGGGCGCCCCTCGCTCGACGCCACCCTCGCGGAGCTCCGCGCGCGCGGGGTGACCGAGCTGGTCGTCGCCCCGATGTTTCCCCAGCACGCGTCGGCGACGACGGGGAGCGCGCGGGCGCGCATCGAGGCGCTCGCTCGAGGCCTGGCGCTCCGGTTCGTGCCGCCGTTCTTCGCGCACCCGGGCTTCATCGAGGCGCAGGCCGAGCGGGTCCGCGAGGCGGTGCGCGCGATCGACGCCGAGCACGTCCTCTTCAGCTACCACGGGATCCCCGCGCGGCAGCTCCGCCCCGCCTGCCCGGCGCCGTGTGGCGACGAGCGATGCTGCGGCGTGATCGAGGATCGAACGGCCGACTGCTATCGCGCGCAGTGCTACGCGACGAGCCGGGCGCTCGCGCACGCCGTGGGCGGCGCGAGCTCGTCGACCGCCTTCCAGTCGCGGCTTCGAGGGACGAGGTGGATCGGTCCGTACACGGACGACGCCCTCGTCGAGCTCGCCGCGCGCGGCGTCAAGCGCGTCGCCGTCGCGTGCCCGGGCTTCGTCGCGGCCTGCCTCGAGACGCTCGAGGAGATCGCGCTGCGGGGCGAGGCGAGGTTCCGAGCGAGCGGCGGTGAGCGGCTGATCCTCGTCCCCGCGCTCGACGCCTCGCCCACGTTCATCGACATGCTCGTAGCCGAGATCCGCCGCGCCGCGCCCTGACGGCGCGCCTCGCTCGACGGATCACGTCGAGCGATGCGCGCTGTCAGAGGTACGAGTTGATGCCGAAGATCCGCTGGAGGAAGACGAGGGTCTGGAGGAAGGACTCGTCCGAGACGAGCCGATCCTCGAGCCGCGCGAGCTCGGCGCTCTCCGCGGCGGTCAGCGGGCGGCCCGCCTCGATGTCCTCGAGCTCGCGCACGCGATCTTGGCGCATCGAGATCTCGTGCAGGAGCTGGAAGCCGAGCTGCTCCTCCTCGAGGTTGTAGGTCGTCCGCGAGCGCACCTTCGCCGCGACCCACGTCGTGTGGAGGCGATCGGAGGTGTAGGTGATGTAGTCGGCGTCCTCGACGTCGAGGCAGGTCGCGCCGCTCGGCGTGAGCGTCGTCGTCGTCCCACCGAGCGCCTCCTCGCGTGGCGTCCGCCACGCGCAGCTGTCCGAGCCGTCCGGCTGCCGGTCGGGCATCGTGAACTGGTCGCCGTTGCCGAGGTTGAAGACGCTGAGCCGCGCCTCCCACGACGTGTCGTAGAAGACCGGGAACTCCGAGAGCGCGAACACCACCGAGTAGAAGCGGAGGATGTCGTTGCTCGTCCCCTCGATCGGCGGGTTCGTGTAGACCGCCATGTTCGGCCCGCGGCACGGCCCGCGTCGCGGACCCGAGCCGCAGGAGTCGCCCCCGCGCCACCAGCTCGGGTACTCGACCCGCGGCGTCGCGCCCGAGGTGTCCACGCGCGGCGCGAACCAGCGCGGATCGTCGAGGATATAGCCCCCGAAGAGCTCGGTCATCTCGACCGGGAACACCGAGTAGAAGTTGATGTAGTAGCGCTCCTCGGAGCCCGTGCTCGAGGCGCCCCAGTCACGCAGCGAGAGCGCCTGGAGGGCGAAGAGCTTGTCCCAGAAGACGCCGCGCCGCTCCATGCGGAAGAAGCCGAGCTCCCCCTCCTGGTAGCGCGACCAGGTGTAGTAGCCCTGGCCCGGCTCGAGGTTCAGGTCGGAGCCGGGCATCCCGACCGCCTCGCCCATGTGCCGATAGCTGTTCGTCGCGGCGTCGAACTCGTAGGACCCGACGTCGGGCAGGCTGGCAATCTGCGCGAGCCAGTTCATCGCGTCGATCGACGCGTTGAATTCGTCGTTGAAGCCGAGCGGGAGCGGATCGCTGACGAAGCGGTTCGCGCGCAGCGTCCGGCCGCGGTTGATCTCGTTGTAGAAGTATCGGAAGAAGAGGTGCTGGAAGACCTTCGCCGCGTCCGAGATGCCCTGGTAGCGGCGACGCACCGAGAAGGGCCGCCGGAAACGCCGGAAGTACGACGTCGGATAGCGCGCCTCCCACTCACGGCGCCAGTTCGACACCGCCTCTTGGAAGCTCTCGCCCGCGTCGAACACGTTGCACCACGAGATGTCGTTGAGGCGCGGGTTCGAGCAGAAGAGGTAGACGACGGGGTAGTACTCGAGCGGCTCGGAGACGGTCCGGTACGCGAGCCCGTTCTGGTAGTCCATGAAGTCCTGATCGAACGACGAGCAGATGCAGTGCTGCGCGCCTTCACAGGCCCTCTGGATGGTCGAGAAGCGCGGGTTCGTGACGCAGCGCTGCGCCACGACCTGCCCCGAGACGAGGTTCGGGCTGCCCTCCGCGTTCGGGCACTGCGCGTCTTCGCTGCACGCCTCGCCGCCGCGGTACCACGTCCAGCTCTGGCGCGGCGTCGTGTCCGAGCGGAGCATCAGATCCTGGCTCGTCCCGGGTGCGCGGTAGCGCGGGTCACCGACGTAGGTCTCGACCTGGTTGAAGTAGTTGTAATAGACCGCCGCGTGGTCGTAGAAGCCGAGGCCCATGATGTCCGACAGATCGCCGGGGTAGTCCATCGTGGACGAGGTGCTGTAGTTGCCGACACCCGCGTCGTTGCGCACGCGCCGCACCCGGTCGAGCTCGGCGTAGTAGCGCTCCGTCTCGTCGGCCGTCACGACGCCGTCGCCGTTGCCGCCGTGGCTCGCGTCGTCGAAGGACTCGAGGACGGGGAGCGGGTTCTCGAGCGCGATCCGGTAGTAGGCCGGGACGTAGTTGTCGCGATCGAAGGTGCCCGCGAAGTTGTGCTCGAGGCCCAGGCCGTGGCCGAGCTCGTGCTGCATGACGGCGCGGTGCCACGCCTGCGCCCAGCGGATCCGCGCCGTCCGGTTGTCGAAGCCGCGGAACGCCTCGGCCCAGTACTGCCCGTACTGCGACTCGTACATCAGCGCGGGCCGCTCCTCGAGGAGGCAGACGCCCGACTGGAGCAGGGCGCGCTCCCGCTCCATGTCACCGAGCGTCGTGTCGAGGAAGTCGCGGCTCATCGGCGAGACGCGCGCGAGGCTCGCGGGATCGCCGACGTCGACGGTGCGGCCCCGCATCGCGCCGGGCGCGTCCATCGCGGCGGCCGCCATCGACTCGAGCGTGTTCGGCGTCGGGAAACCCTCGCTGCCCGCCGCCGCGGCGTAGCGACGGATCAGCTCGCGGCCGCCCGGATCACGGGAGATCGCGAAGCGGCGATCGGAGTGGACGCGAGCGCGCCCCTCGACCCCGCGCAGCTGCTCGAAGTCGGCGCGGTGCTCCTCCATCAGGTCCTGGAACCGCCGCGTGAGATCCGCGGGGAAGCCCGGACGGGACGGATCGGTGGGGTCGTAGCCCGCCGTGGTGCCGGGGGCGATCGAGCGGGGCGGCACGACGTTCCCGACGTTCTCGAAGTAGCGCCGGATGTCGTCGCCGCTCAGGAGATCGTCCGTCGGCTCCTCGCCCCGCAGGATGGGCCAGTAGACGAGGGGCTGGATGCCGAAGTTGTCGAGGCACTGCCCGCCCATGTTGATCGGCGAGACGATCGCCTCGCCGGTCGTCGGATCCTGCATCGGCTGCATGACCCCGCAGAAGCCCGAGGCCGCCGCCGACACGAAGTTGAACATGTTGTAGCGGATGTCGCCGAGCTGCTCGCAGGCCGCGTTCGGATCGCGATCGCAGCTGTTGACGTCGAGCACGAGCATGCACTCGCTGCCCACGAAGTGGAGGTTCGTCCAGTCCTCGGCGTGGTAGTCGGAGAACTCCGTCGGGCGATCGAGATCCGCGAGCGGGTGATCGTCGGCGCCCGCGATCCAGCAGTCGAAGTCGTCCGTGACGCCGCGGCTGCCGGGCGGCTGGAAGAAGTCGATGTGAGCGGGGCACGAGCGGGTGGCCGGGTTCACCTCGGGCGCCGCGATCGTGTCGCCGCAGAAGCAGTACTGCGTCGGGTCCGCGCTCTGGCAGGCGACGTCCTCGCCGCTCGGCGCGGGCGTCCCGTGGACGGCGCGGTTGCCGCGCATGAAGGTCTCGTTCCACATCGAGATGACCTCGAACGCCGAGCGCAGGAGGTAGGTCGGGTAGCCCGGCGAGAGCCGGTAGTGGACCGGACGAACGACGCGGTCGCGGAGCGGGATCGTGCAGCGGTGGGCCGCCTGGTCGCAGACCGAGCCGCTGGTCCCGCCCGTGCCGTAGCGGCCGTTGCACTCCCAGTCGGTCAGGCACTCGGTGCTCGTGAGCGACGACGCGTAGAAGTTGTGACGAAGGCGGTAGTAGGTGAGGTAGTCGGTGTCGCCGAGCTCGTCGGTGAGGCCGCCGACGCAGACGTGGCGATCGGTGTCACACGCGTTCGTGACGCAGTCCTCGTTGGCCGTACAGAATTCGCCGAGCGAGCTGCGCGGCTCCCCGCCGCGGAAATAGGTCCGCTGCTCCGTGCGGATGATGCCGAAGCGGTCGTACTCGCTGTTGGCGAGCGTCTCCACGGCGTAGTCGTGGTGCGGAGGGACGCGGAGGAACGCGTCGCGCATCGTGATCGCGATCGAGGTGCCGCAGGACTGGCCGTAGCACTCCGTCGGCGTCCACATCTCCTGCGTGACGAAGGACATGTAGTGGACGGTGTCGCGCGCGTCCGCCGGCCACTCGCTGAAGAAGCGGTAGTCGGTGTCCTCGCCGACCCGGACGAATTGGGGCGCCCACTCCGCCGGCAGCTGGGTGTTGCCCTCGTCGACGATCCCGAGGCTCGCGGGCTCGCGGCGGAACGCGCCGAAGAGCGCCTCGATCTCGAGGCCTGCGCCGAACTGCCCGAAGGTCACGAGGTTCTGCGACCAGTCGACCCGGATGAACTCGCGCTCGTACCAGCGTCGATCCGTCGTGTTCTCCGTCACGACGTTGCTCGTCTCGCCCGTCGTCGAGTTGTACTCGCGGCGGACGTCGGCGTGCGCCTGGATCCGATAGACCGCGAGGGGCGAGCCTCGGAAGGCTGGCGTGTTCGCGTCGAGGTTCGAGCCGGGGATGATCTCCGTCGCGCGGTAGGCGTAGAGGTAGTTCTCGTCGATGACCCAGCGGATGCGGCCGATGACGCCGGAGCGCGACGCGAGGTCGTAGTTCGCCATGGCGCCAGGCCACGGCGCGCCGGCGCCCGCGTCGCCGATCGCCCACGCGGCGTCGTCGGGCAGCCCGACGATCGTGCGCGTGTACCACCAGTCCCCCTCGAAGACGCTCTTCGAGATGAGGTTGGTCTGGACCCGATGCACGGTCGGGAGGACCTCGGAGCAGCTCGCGACACCGAAGGCGAGGAGGAGCGCGAGCAGGATGGGGCTCTTGCCGAGGATCTTCATGTTCATTCCCAGTCGGTCGGAGTTCTTCGTCATGGCGCCTCTCCTCAGAGCTCCGGCCGCGTGTACACGTAGGGCGGGGTGATGCCGAACTGGCGTTCGAGCTGGATGAGGTAGTTGAAGAAGGACTCGAGGCCCTGGATGCGGGAGTCGAGGCGGTTGATCTCGCGGCTCACGACCTCGTTGGTCGGGATCGGGACGCCGAGCGCGTCGAAGGCCGGTCGGTCGGTGATGTTGGCCTCGGTCCACGGGGTGCCGCCGAAGTCACCGCGGTACTCGCGGAAGGTCTGGAGGATGACGGCGTCGCGGTGAGCCTCGGTGATGAGCGCGAAGGCCATCGACTGCTGGCCCGCGGCGCCGGTCCGCGGCGAGAGCTGCCACGCGAGGTAGGACTGGAAGTAGCGGTTCGACGTGTGGCGGACGTAGTCGACGCCCTCGACGGCGCTCGCGGGCGGCGTGACGCAGTCGCCGCGACCCTCGACGCACATGAACATCTGCGTCTGGAAGTCGGTGTCGTAGTAGACCGGGATCTCGGAGAGGCCGAACATCGCCGCGTACGACTGGAGCAGGATGGAGTCCGTCGAGATGACGTTCATGTCGCGGTAGGTCACGTCGGCCGGGTTGGGTCGGCACGTGGTGGATCCGGGCGTGCTGCAGTCGCCGCGGTAGAAGTCCATGTAGACGAGGCGCGGGTTGCGGCAGTCGGGGAAGGTGCCGCCCCCGCACACCACGCGCGGCATGTACTGCGCGGGCTGGTCGCCGATCATCCCGCGGAAGAGCTGGCCCATCTCCATCGGGAAGAGGTCGTAGAGGTTCGTGTAGAAGGCGGCGTCCGTCCCGTAGAAGGGGCTGAGGCCGCGCGTGCTCATCAGCAGGATCGTATAGATCTTGTCGATGATCGCGCCCTGGCGCTCGACGCGCTCGAAGCCGGTGAGGCCCGACTGATAGAGCGAGTACGAGAAGCGCCCGAGGCCGATCGGCATCGAGAGGTGCGCCCCCGGCGTGTAGGGGTTGAGATCGTCGGACTCGTAGAACTGGTAGCCCGAATTCCAGTAGTAGGAGCCGACGTTCGGGGCGCCCAGGATCTGCGCGAAGAAGTTGAGTCCGTCCGCCGACGCGAGGAATTGGTCGTAGAAGCCGAAGGGGCCCTCGGTGTCGCGGAAGGAAGGATCGGAGACGTAGCGGTATGTCAGATCCTGCTGGAGGTTGATGATCGGGAAGAGGAAGCGCAGGACGCCGTCGGCGTAGTTGTAGCCGAAGAGGCGGCGGTACCTGCGGAACGCGCGGAAGATGTAGAGGCGGTCGTAGGACTCGGCGGCGTTGCGCACCATCTCGCGGTAGCTGTCGCCCTCGTCGAACGTGTTGCACCAGCCCAGCGTGCGCGTGCCAGCGCGGTAGTCCTCGCAGTAACGGTAGTAGATCGGGACCCACTCGCGGCTCGCCGCGCCCGCGTCGACGCGCGCGCGAAGCTCGGTGGAGTCGGACTCGAAGCTCGAGCAGACGTTACGGCCGGGGCGGCTCGTGTTCGGGACGCAGCGCTGCGTCAGGCCGGAGGCGCGGTTCGCTTCCGTCAGCTCGCCCGCGTGCGATCCGTCCGACGCGTAGGGGCAGTCGGAGTCGGTGGAGCAGCTCTGCCCGCCGTCGTAGTACTGGACGTAGGCGCGCGGGGCGGTCGACGAGTTGACGTCGGCGACCGGTCGATCCTCGACGTTGTGGTAGATGTCGACGAGGCCGCCGTAGCCGAGCGCGATCGCCATCCAGTCGTGGAAGCCGGAGCCCTGGACGCGCTGGTACCAGTTCGCGGTGTACTCCATGACGGCGGAGACCATCGTGCCGTCGATGCCGGCCAGCTCGCGCAGGCGGCGAGCGCTCGAGTAGGCGCGCTCATAGGCGGCGGACTCCGCGGCGCTGAAGCCCGGCGTGCCGTCCGTCTCGAACGTGCGCGGATCGGGCAGCGGGAATTCGCGGCTGATCCGGTAGTAGTCCGGCGCGTAGTTCTCGGTGTCGGCCGAGGCGCCGAAGTCGTGGCGCAGGCCCTGGCAGTGGCCCATCTCGTGGATCTCGGTCTGCCGGTAGAGCTGCCTGTTGAGCTCGAATTCGACGCGCGCGCGCGGCCAGTCGCGGTGCTGGTTCACGTACCAGAGCACCGAGTCGTCGGTGAATTCGTTGGGCATGTGCATGCCCGCGGCGTTCATCGCCGTCTCGTTCGCGAGCAGATCGTGCACGTGCCGCTCGAGACCGCCCCGGAAGGGAGACACGCGGTCGAGCGCCTCCTCTCGGAGCGCGCTCCGGGCGGCGCGCGACGTCGGGACGTTCGCGAACCCGGCGAGCCCGAACACCTCGTCGTTGTCGAAGAGGCGCGCCTCGATGTCGGAGCCGGCGAGCGTGAGGAGGCGATCCGAGTAGATGCGCGTCCGCCCCTCGGGGCCCTGCAGGCGCTGAGCGCGCTGGGCCGCCCGCTCCATGCGGCTCCCGATCTCGCTCCGGATCCCCGGATCGGCGGCGCCGCGCAGGCCCGGGACCGTCGTCGCGACCGAGAAGTCGATGCGCGGCGGGGCGGGGAGGTCGATGTGGTTCGACGCCTCGAGGTAGGCGCGGATGTCCTCGCCCGTGAAGAACTCCTCGGGGTTGTAGCGACCCTGGATGAGGTCGTACATCTGCATCGAGCGCGTGCGGTAGCCCTGGAGCGCGGGCCCGCCGATGTTGGCGTCGGAGCTGATCAGCTCGCCCGTCACCGGATCGGCGCGGAACTGCGCGACGCCGAGGAAGGGCGTGCCGGGCTGATCGACGTAGCTGAGCAGGCTGAAGCGCATGTCGCCGCGCTGCTGGCAGTCGAGGCCGGTCGTGGTCCCGGGGCCGTTCGGGTTGTCGCGCACCGCGGCGAGGTTGCAGGTGTTGGTGCGGAGCTCGAGCACGCACTCGGATCCGACCATGCGCGCGCCGAACCACCCGTCGAAGCTCCGGTCCTCGAGGCGGGCGGCGACGTCGGGGTTCGCCATGTCGGGCTCCGCGCCCGCGGGCACCTCGACGTGGCAGTCGAACGGATCGACGACGCCCGCGGCCTCGGCGTCCGCGCGCGTCTGGAACGGATCGTAGCGACCCGCGCAGGTCGCGTTGAGCGTGCGCGTCTCGCACGCGCCCCAGGTCTCGGGGTTCGAGAGGTCGCAGCCGGGCGCGCCCGCGACGGGGACGTCGTTGCAGAAGCAGTACGCGTCGGGATCGTCGCGCTGGCAGTCGACGTCGGGGTACTCGGGGAGCGCGCGGCCGGTCCGCGTGCGCACGACCTGCATGTAGACGCGGTTCCACTCGCTCGCCGACTGGAACGCCGGCTTGACGAGGTGAGCGGGCAGCTCGGTGCTCGTGTGCCAGACCATCCGTCGGACGCCGCGATCGGCGTAGGGGGTCGGCGTGCGCACGACGCAGGAGCCGGCGCGGCAGACCGCGTTGGGGCCGTGGTCCGCGCAGTCGGGGGTGACGCTGCAGGTGGAGCCCGCGACGGGCGCCTCGCTGTACCAGTCGCGCCACATGTTGTGGCGGAAGGCGGCGTAGTTACGGAAATCCGTCGTGCCCCAGGAGACGTCGTCGGCGCCGTGCGTGGTGTCGAAGGTGTCGCGCTCGAGCCGGAAGTAGCCGGCGCGGTCGAAGCGCGCGTCCTGCCACTGCTCGGCCTGGTACTCGCGGCGATCGCTCACGCGGAGAAAGCTCGTGCGCACGGCGATCGGCACGCTCGCGCACTCCGGCAGCCCGAGCGAGGCCTCGCCGCAGTAGGGGACGACGCCGTAGCCGGGGATGTTGACGACGCCGGGCGAGAGGAGCTCGAGGTTGACGAAGCTCATGTGATAGAGCTGGCCGCGCTCGTAGTCGCCCGCGTAGATCCGATCTCCCTCGGTGCAGGTCGGGTCGTCGGGCGAGTCGCAGTTCATGGTGTCGAACGTCGGCATCCAGTCGGCGGGGAAGTTCGACTGCGACTGGACGAGGATGTCGGCCGGCTCGCGGCGGACCTCGCCGAAGAGCGCCTGGAGATCGGCCGAGATGCCCGCGCGCGAGGCGAGGAGGTTGCGCGAGAAGTCGACGCGCATGAACTGGCGCTCCCACCAGCGGCGGTCGGTCGTGTTCTCCGTGATGACGTTGAGCTCCTCGCCCGTCACCGTGTTGTAGCTGCGGCGGATGTCGAAGTGGCTCTGGATGTGGTAGGCGGCGACCGGCTGCCCGATGAAGCGCGGATCGTGCTGGCGCTCGTCCTCGAGCGGGTCGACGGCGTCGGAGACGGTCTGGTAGTCGCGGAAGGCGTAGAGCGTCTCCTCGTCGATCACCCAGCGGATGCGAGGCACGGCGTAGCCGCCGCTCGTGCCGTCCGAGCCGACCTCGCCGACGAACCCGAGCCCCGCGGCCTCGTAGTCGAAGTCGATGATGGTCTGCGCCATGTACCAAGACCCCTCGAAGAGGCGCTTGTCGAGGACGTTGGTGCCGACCTGGTTGATCGGCGCCCGCGGCTCACCGCAGCCGCTGACGCCGACGCTCGCCGCGCCCGTCAGCGCGGCGAGCACCACGAGGGATCGGAGCACGGCGCTTCTGTTCATCGTTCGGTACTCCCGAGGGGTCTCTTCGGACTTGCGGATCATGCTTGCCTCTCGTACGGGCGGCGATGGGTCGGCCGGGGTTCAGAAGGTGACGACACCCTGCGTGGAGGTCGGCGCGGCGTCGCGCGAGGCGAGGCCCTGGCGCCGACGCTGACGCTGCTCGGGCGTCAGGCCGTCGGCCTCGTTCCCGCCGGTGATGGAGTTGTAGATGCCGTCGAGCGTGAACGTCGCGCTGAGGCTGATCTGCGTGTCGGGGTTGAACGGGCTGCGGAGGGACCCGTCCTGGTTGTAGAGCGGCGCGAAGACGGCCGAGTTGTCGAGGGAGAGGGAGAGGTTGAGCCAGTCGAGGACGTCGTAGGCGATCGCGATCGAGTACGCCGCGTAGTTGCGCCAGCGCGTCGAGCCGCCCTCGCGCGGGACGAGCTCGTTGGGCGTGCTGGTCGTGACGCCGAGATCGCCCCACGTCGCGTCCGCCACGTCGAAGACGTGCGCCCACGCCCACGCCCCGGACAGGGTGATCGTGAGGTGCTCGACGGGGGTGATGTTGATCGTCACGCCGAGGAGCAGCCGATCGGACTCGGTGGCGGAGCGACCGTCGCAGACCGCGGGAGCCGCGTTCGAGACGGCGACGGACGCGCTGCCGTCGAGGCTCCCGACGATGGGCGGCAGGCACTGGCCGCGTGCGGTGACGAGGTTGCCGTCCGCGAACCAGTGCTGGTAGCGAAAGAGCGCCGCGATCGTCATCCCCGCGGCCTCGGGGATCGGGCGGACGACGGTCAGCCCGAGCCCCGTGTTGACGTAGCGCTGCGCGCCCTGGCTCGCCTTCGACGTCGGGAAGGTGAGGCGAGCGGCCGGGATGAAGATGAAGCCCTCCCAGGCGACGGTGCGCCGCAGCTCGATGAGGAGATCGCTCAGCAGGAATTCGTGGTTGTAGGCGGAGCTGTCGTCGTCCGTGAACTCGTAGAAGCCACCGAGCGAGAAGAAGAAGAACGTCGCGGGGTCGAGGTACCAGCGCGGCGTGAGCGACAGCGACTGGTAGACGGTGGGGTTATAGGAGAGCTGGCAGTTCGGGCAGAACGAGTTGACCGTCACGCCGACGCCGTAGTTGAAGAAGGAGTTGCGCCACGCGAGCGGCTCGAGCTCCGCCTGCTCCTCGTCGGCGGCGGTGCCCTCGCCCTCCTCGCCGCTCGCCGCGGCCGGCTCGGCGGGCGTCTCCGACGGGGTCGCCGCGGTCGCCACGGGCGCCTCGCTCGCCTCCTCGCTCGTCGCGGTCGGCGCGCCCTCTCCCTCGGCGGGCGCCGCCTGGCTCGCGGCGCCGCTCTCTCCCTCGTCGCTCGGCGTCGCGCTCGACGCGTCGGCCGCGCCGCCCTCGGGCGCGGTCGCGTCCGCCGGAGCGGCCGGGCTCGAGGAGGCCTCGTCGGCGGCGGCGGGCTCGTCCTGAGCCGCGGTTCGAGCGCCGATGAGGGTCGTCGTCAGCGCGAGGAGGATGGCGAAAGACCTGAGCGACTTGAGGTGCGTCACGGGCTCTCCAGGAGGGCGGGTCGGCGTGTCCGAGCCGAAGGAGCGGAAGAATCCAGAAGGATGAGCGGTTGAGAGAGCGCGCCTCGATGTAGGGGGCACCGAGGATCCCGTCGTCCGCGCGGCGCACGACGACCTCGCGATCGATCGTCGCGAAGGGCGGCGAGTAGGCCGCACGAACCGAGCGCTGTCAACCCCGCCTCGTGCGGACACACGAAGCGGCAAGCGAGCCAAGAACCGGGGGCGACGTCACCACGCGCACGATGCTCGCGCGTGGATCGAGCCGCTTTCGCGGTTCAGCAACGCATGTGCCACGCGAAACCGCGCGCAATTCGCGGGAGAGCGCGCGGATCGTCATTCGAGTGACGCGCCCCGAGCGCGAGCGTCGGAGCCGAGGGAGAGCGCCGCGAGGTGGGGTATCGTGCGGAACGACGTGATCCCAGGGAGGCTCGCGAGCGATCGCTCGAGCTTGCGCGGCGCGAGGACGGCGACCACCAGATCGTCCGCGCGCCCGTCGCGCCCGCCGAGGACACGCCGCACCGCGCGCGAGGCCGACGCCGCGTCGACGGCGCGGACGTGCTCGAGGGGGCGCGTGAAGAAGCGCTCGCCGATCGAAAAGAGGCTCGCCTCGAGGTGGGGCTCGAGGCGCTTGCTCGCCGTGTCGCGCTCGAACGCGTGCGAGCCCTCGAGGTACGACTTCGCGAACGCCACCTCGCGCGCTCGGACGCCCCCCGACACGAAGTCGCGGACGAGCTCGAGCTCGAGCGCGAGGCAGTCGCGCAGCTGATCGATCGAGGGGTGGGTGTACGCGATCCACGCGTCGCGGGCGCGGTCGGCGTGGAGCCGGCTCGTCGCCGTGTAGCTGTAGCCCCGCTCGCTCCGCACCGCCTTGACGAGGCGCGCGCTGAACGTCCCCCCGAACACGGTGTTCGCGACCACCATCGGGTAGAACGCCGGCTCGCCGAGGCGGACGCCGCGCGCCCCGATGAGGAGCTGGGCCTGCGCGCGGTCGGGCTTGTCGACGAGGACGACGTGGAGGCCGCGGAGACGAGGCGCGTCCGCGATCGGCCGGTCCTCTCCCGGCCCGCGCGGGAGGGCGTGGAGGTAGCGAGCGACGAGCGCCTGCGCGAGATCCGGCGAGACGTCGCCGGCCATCCCGACGACGAGGCCGTCCGATCGGACGAGCGCCTCGTGGTGCGCGAGGACGTCGGCGTGGCGGATCGCCGCGATGGACGCGCGGGTCCCGATCATCGATCGGCCATAGGGGTGCGCCCCGAAGAGCGTGTGCCGCAGCGCCCGCGAGGCGAGCCAGCGGTCCTCGTCGGCGAGCGCGGCGAGCTGCGCGTCGGCCTCGCGCTTCACGTAGGCGAGGTCCGCGCGCCGGAGCGCCGGCGCCGCGAGGAGCGAGGCCAAGAGCGCGACGAAGGGCTCGAGGTTGCGGCGGATCACCGTCCCGCCCACGCGGACGGCGCTCGGCGTGACGTCGATCGAGAGGGTGCCCCCGAGGCTCTCGATGGCCTCGTCGAGCTCGTCGGCGCTCGCCGCGGGAAGCGATCGCGCGCGAGAGGGAGAGAACCGCCGCGTCCCGCGGCGCAGCAGCCGCGCGTGGAGCCGCGCGACGCCCTCCTTCCCTTCCGGATCCTGCGCCGCGCCCCCGCGCAGGAGGAGGCTGACGTCGACCAGCGGGAGCGTCGCGTCCGTCTCGACGTGGAGGTCGATCCCCCGCGCGGTCCGCGCTCGAAACGGCCTCGAGAGCCCGCGCTCCTCGCGGCTCACGTCGCGCTCCGGGCCGCGAGGCGGGTCGCGGCCTCGGCGCGCGGCTCGACGTGGATCGCGACGTGCGCCGCGCCGAAGATCGCGCGCGCGACGCGGCGCAGATCCTCGGGGCGCGCGCGGCGGTAGGCCTCGAGGCGCTCGAACGCGTGCGCGGGATCCCCGGCGACGAGGCGCCCGAAGCCGATCTGCTCCGCCTTGCCGGGGATCGTCTCGATCCCCTCGAGGAAGCCGAGCTCGAGGCGGTTCTTCACCTTGTCGAGCTCCGCCTCGGGCACGAGCTCGCGCTGGAGCCGCCGGATCGCGCGCTCCACCCGCGGGCGCAGGCGCGTCATCGAGACCCCCTCGCGCGCCGAGACCCAGAGCTCGAAGAGGCCCTGGTGCTCGAACGGGGTGGTGGAGGCGCGCACGTCGACCGCCAGCTCCGCGTCGCGCACGAGCTCGCGGTGGAGCCGCGCGCTCCGACCGCCCGTCAAGACGCTCGAGAGGATCACGGCGATCGCGTAGTCCGGATCGGCGAAGCGGGGAGCGCGAAAGCCGAGACCGAGCCTCTGCGCCGAGGTCCGCAGCGTGAGCGTGCGCTCGATCGTGCGGAGCGCGCGCGGCGCGCGAAACGGCGCGCGCGCGGTCCTCGAGGCGGGGATCGCCCCGTAGGCGCGCGCGACCCGTGCCGCGACGCGCTTCGGGTCCACGTCGCCCGCGACGACGACGCTCGCGCGATCGGGCGCGTAGTGGCGCCGGTAGAAGCGCTCGCAGCGCGCCGCGTCGAAGCGCCGGATGTCGCGCTTCCAGCCGATCGTCGGCCAGCCGTAGGGGTGACGCGGCCCGAACGCCAGGGCGTAGAGGGCCTCCGTCGCGGCGCCCTCGACGTCGTCCTCGACCCGATCGCGGCGCTCGCTCAGGACGACCTCGATCTCGCTCGCGACGCGCTCCCGGACGAGGCGGAGCGCGTGCATCCGCTCGGACTCGAGCTCGATCGCGAGCGGGAGCGCGGAGGCCGGGAGGTTCTCGTAGTAGTAGGTCCAGTCCGCCCACGTCGCGGCGTTGCTCTCGCCCCCCGCGCGCTCGACGAGGCGATCGAATTCGCCCTCGGGGTAGCGCTCGGTCGCGATGAACATGAGGTGCTCGAGCAGGTGCGCCGCGCCCGTCTCGCCCGCCTCCTCGTCCCGCGAGCCGACGCGAAACCACGTGTGGTAGGAGACGATCGCCGCGCTCGGATCGGGGAGCACGAGGAGCTCGAGCCCGTTCTCGAGCCGGAACCGCTCGATCGAGAGGCGCTCTCCGAACGGCTGCCGACCCTCGTAGCGCGGGCCCGAAGAACGCTTCATCGTGCGGAAGATGGGGCCGCGCGGCCGGAGCGGTCAAGCGTCGTCTCGCCCAGGATCGAGCGACGGCGCGTCGCCCACGTCGAGCGACGCGCCCGTCGCGGCCACGATCGCCTCGAGCGAGACGCCCCTCGCGAGCTCGACGAGCGAGAAGCCCCGATCCGTCACGTCGAGGACGCCCAGATCGGTGATGACGCGGGCGACGCACGCCCTCGCCGTCAGCGGATAGGTGCAGCGCGTGACGAGCTTGGGCTCGCCGCGCCGGGTCCGGTGCGTGGTCAGCGCGATCACGCGCCGCGCGCCGGCCGCGAGATCCATCGCCCCGCCGATGCCCATCACCCGCTCGCCCGGGATCGCCCAGTTCGCGAGATCGCCGCTCTCGGCGACCTGCATCGCGCCGAGGACGGCGACGTCGACGTGGCCGCCGCGGATCATCGCGAACGAGAGCGCGGAGTCGAAGATCGAGCCGCCCTTCACGATCGTCACGGGCTCCTTGCCCGCGTTGATGACCTGGCTGTCGAGCTCGCCGGGCGCGCGCGCGTAGGGC
Source organism: Sandaracinaceae bacterium (assembly GCA_039809495.1). Lineage (GTDB taxonomy): Bacteria > Myxococcota_A > Polyangia > Polyangiales > Sandaracinaceae > JAFLCL01. The sequence goes on along the minus strand of JBDHVC010000009.1, from coordinate 49,778 downwards.
CCCACGCCGAGCAGGCCGTTCTCGGTGTGGAGCCAGATCCCCGCGTCCCTCGGGACGCGCTCGGCGATCCGCGTCGGGAGGCCGATGCCCAGGGTCACGATCGAGCCCGCGGGGAGCTCGCGCGCGGCGCGTTCCGCCATCTCGTCTCGCGTCCAGGCCACGCTCGCGCCCCTCGATCAGCCCCGATCCGGCTCGGGCGCCAGGCGCTCGAGCGGATCCTCGTGCTCGCGCACCTCGAGCAGGCGGTGCACGAAGGCGCCTGGGAGGTGGACGTCGTCCGGATCGATGTCGCCCTCGGGCACGAGCTCGTCCACCTCGACGACGCTCGTCGCCGCCGCCATGCACATGAGCGGCGAGAAATTGCGCGCGGTGCGGTGGAAGCGGAGGTTGCCGAAGCGATCGGCGCGGCGCGCGCGGACGAGCGCCATGTCCGCGAAGAGCGCCTCCTCGAGCAGGTACGTCTCGCCGCGAAAGACGCGCGTCTCCTTCCCGCTCGCGATCGCGGTCCCGACGCCCGTCCGCGTGTAGAAGCCGGCGATCCCCGCGCCCGCGGCGCGGATCCGCTCGGCGAAGGTGCCCTGCGGCACGAGCTCGACCTCGATCGTGCGCGCCTCGATCGCGCGGGCCACGAGCGCGTTCGGGCCGACGTAGCAGCCGACGAAGCGGCGCACGATCCCCGCCTCGAACCAGCGGAAGATCCCGCGGCCTGGGGTGCCCGCGTTGTTCGTGATGAGCGTCAGCTCGCGGACGCCCCGCTCGAGCACGCCCTCGATGAGCGCCTCGGCGTTGCCCGAGAGCCCGAACCCGCCGACCATCACGCGCGCGCCGTCCCTCAGCCCCTCGAGCGCCTCCTCGACGCTCGCCCTCACCTTCGCGAGGTGGCGGCCGGGCGGGCTCGAGGAGGCGCGGGCGAGGCTCATCGTCGGCTCGGCTCGTCGGCTCGGCCCGAGCGCAGGCTCGGCGGGAGGGACTCGGCCTGGATGCGCGCGATCACGTCGTCGATCGAGAGCGCGCCCAGCTCCACGTTGCCGTCGCGCTGCGTGACGGAGAGCGTCCCCGCCTCGACCTCCTTCTCGCCGAGGACCGCGCGGTAGGGGATGCGGAGGTTGCGCGCCGCGCGGATCTTCGCGCCGAGCTTGTCGCCGGAGAGATCGGCCGTGGCGCGGACGCCCGCGGCCGTGAGCCGCTCGAGCACCTCCCTCGCGTGCGCGTCGAAGCGCTCGCTCACGGTGAGGAGGGTGATCTGCTCGGGCGCGAGCCAGGTCGGGAAGCTCCCCGCGACGTGCTCGACGAGCACGCCGTAGAAGCGCTCGATCGAGCCGAGGATCGCGCGGTGCAGGACCACCGGGCGGTGCTGCGTGTTGTCGTCGCCGACGTAGCTGAGATCGAAGCGCTCGGCCATGTTGAAGTCGGCCTGCATCGTGCCGAGCTGCCAGCTCCGGCCGATGGCGTCCTTCAGGTGGAACTCGATCTTCGGGCCGTAGAACGCGCCCTCGCCGGGGGCGATGTCGTAGGCGAGCCCCTTCGCGTCGACGCCCTGGACGAGCGCCTCCTCCGCCTTGTCCCAGACCTCGTCCGAGCCGATGCGCTCGTCCGGGCGCGTGGCGACGACGACGCGCACCTCCTCGAACGCGAAGTCGCGGTAGACGGCGTAGACGAGATCGACGAAGGACTCGATCTCGCGCTGGACGTCGTCGAGCGCGCAGAAGATGTGGGCGTCGTCCTGGCAGAAGGTGCGCACGCGCGTGAGCCCCTGCGTGACGCCGCTCCGCTCGAAGCGGTGCAGGCGCCCGAAGTCCGCGAGGCGCATCGGCAGCTCGCGGTAGCTCCGCCGGCTCGAGGCGAACATCAGCGCGTGGGCGGGGCAGTTCATCGGCTTCACGCCGAAGCGGATCCCCTCGACGAGCGCCCTCTCGAGCGCGGCCGCGTCGAGCCGCTGGCCCGCGTCCTCGGCCTTCGCGAGCGCCGCGCACACGTCCTCGACGTTCTCCTTCGAGGCCGCCATGAACATGTTCTCCGCGTAGGTCGGGAGGTGGCCCGAGGTGAGGAAGAGCTCGCGATCGAAGATCTGCGGCGTGATCACCTCGAGGTAGCCGAAGCGCTGGTAGAGCCTGCGGACGTACTCGACGAGCGCGTTGTAGACGCTCGCGCCGCGCGGCAGGAAGAAGGGCGACGCGGGCGCCCACGGGTGGAAGGTAAAGAGCTCGAGCTCCTTGCCGAGCTTGCGGTGGTCGCGCTTCTTCGCCTCCTCGAGCTGCGCGAGGTAGGCGTCGAGCGCCTTCTTGTCCGCGAAGGCCGTCCCGTAGATGCGCTGGAGCATCGGGTTCGTCTCGACACCGCGCCAGTAGGCGCCCGCGACCATCGTGAGCCGGAACGCCTTGAGGTAGCGCGTCGAGGGCACGTGCGGGCCCTCGCAGAGATCGGTCCACTCGCCGTGGCGGTAGAGGGAGATCTCCTCCCCCGCCGCGACCAGGCGCTCGAGGTGCTCGAGCTTGTAGGTCTCGTTGGTGCGGCCGAGGATCTCGCGCGCCTGATCGGGCGTGACGACCTCGCGGCGGAAGGGGAGATCCTGCGCGATGATCTCGGCCATCGTCTTCTCGATGAGGCGCAGATCGTCGTCGGTGAAGGGGCCGCCGGGCTTGTCGTAGTCGTAGTAGAAGCCGTTCTCGGTCGCTGGGCCGAACGCGACCTTGGTGCCCGGGAAGAGCCGCTGCACGGCGTCGGCCATCACGTGCGCCGAGCTGTGGCGGATCACGGCGAGCGCGTCCGGGTGCGAGGCGGGGAGCGCCTCGAGCTGGCTGTCCTCGGGGACGGGCGTGTGGAGATCGACCGTGCGCGGGCGCGCGCCCGGGACGAGCAGGTGCGCGGCCACCGTGTTGTTCGGCAGGGCGCCGCGCGCCTTGAGCAATTCGAAGACGGTCTTCTTGGGGACGTTGGGCTCTCGGGACACGATCGACTCCTCTCGCCCGCAGCGAGACGATGGCTGGGGGCGAGCGCGGTGTAGCAGGCGCGCGCGAGGATGGTGAGCGCGCCCGAGCGCGCCCGATCGCACCGGGCGAGGCGCGCCGTCAGCCGCGGATCATCTTCGTCTTCGGCTTGGTCTGGAAGTTCGCGGCGGAGAGGATCTCGCGCGCCATCTTCTGCAGCTCGATCTCGACGGGCTTGGTCGCCCGCTGGACGAGGAAGGGCGCGAGGAGGTTCGGATCGGCGAGCACGAGCGCCTGCATCGCCTGGCGCGCGAGGCCGCGGTTCTTCGTCGCGACGAAGGTGTAGACCTGCGCGCGGTGGACCATCGGGAGCAGCTCCGCCACCTCGGGATCGTCGAAATTCACGCTCTCGAGGACGCGCTTGGCGTCGATCGCGTCGCCGGTCCGCGACTTGGCCTCCGCGACGACCGCGGCGTACATCGCCTTCTGCTTGGTCGTCGGCCCCTTCTCGTAGGCGATCTGGTCGGCCACCGCGCGCGCGTCCTTCACGCGGTTCGTCGCGAGGTAGAGGTAGCCGAGGTTCGCCCGGATGTCGTCCTGGATGAGGACGTCGGCCTTGTGGATGGCGATGCCCTCGAGGATCGCGATCGCCTCCTTCGGATCGTCCTTCGCCACGAGCTGCGCGCGCGCCATCGCGTTCATCGCGTCGTCGCCCTTGGCCGCGGCGAGCTTCTCGATCGCCGCCTTGCGGCCCGCCTCGTCGGTCGTCGCCTGCTTCAGGATCTCCGCGAGCGCGCCCTGCTTGCGGGTCAGGTTCCACACGTACACGCCGAAGCCGACGAGCACGAGCGTGAGCGCGCCGACCACGCCGACGCCCCAGTAGCCGACGTAGGGGACGAGCAGGAACGCGAGCACCCACACGACCACGACCGCGGCGGCGATCTGGGCGACGATGCCCCACTTGATCTGCGGCGTCTCGATCGACGTCGCGGGGCGCTGCACGGACTCGGAGGGCGGAGGGAGCTTCTTCGGCTTGGCCACGATCGAACCTCGAGGAGGCGGAGGTCAGGCGGAGGACGCGAGCGATACCAAGTTTCCGCCCGCGCGCACCCCGCTCGTGCTCGAGCGAGCGACTTCGGGCACGCTAGCTCGAACGTGACCGCCTCTCCCCCCTCGACGCGCGCGACGGCTCGGCTCGTCGCGCGACGCGAGATCGCCGTCGATCAGCTCGAGGTCGTCGTCTCGGTGCCGCCCGCCGTCGCGGCGCTCCACACGCGGCCGGGGCAATTCGTCGTCCTCGCCGTCCAAGACGCCGAGGACCGCGTCCACGAGGGGTTCTTCGCGATGTGGAGCGCCCCGCACGCGAGCGAGGCGACGCTCCGCTTCCTCCTGCGGATGAACGCTCCCGAGGGGGGCGACGTCGCGAGGCGCCTCGCCGCGATCCCCGAGGGCACCTCGCTCGGCGTCTCCGCGCCGATGGGCGCGGGCTTCCCCCTCGACGAGGCGCGCGGCCGGCACCTCGCCTTCGTCGCGACGGGCACCGCCTACGCGCCCATCGCGGCGTGCATCGAGCACCTCTTCGCGCACCCCGTGGGCGCCCTCGACGTGAGCCTCGACCTCGGGGTGCGCAGCCCCGCGCACCTCGCCGATCCCGACGCGCTCGAGCGCTTCCGCGCGCGCGGCGTCGAGGTCGCCGTGAGCTACTCCGCCCCCACGAGCGAGGGCGCGGTGCGCGGCGCGCTCGTCCAGGACACCCTGCTCGATCGCCTGCTCGCGCAGGGCCGCCTCGCCGACACGCTGATCCTCGCGGCCGGCCACGACGCGATGCTCGAGTCCCTCCGCGCCCGTCACCGCGCGCTCGGCGGCGATCCGCGCAGGATCGCCACGAACCACTGAACGACGCGAGGCGGACCCCGGAGGATCCGCCTCGCGCTCGAGCGCGCTCCGCGATGGGAGCGCCGCGCGCCGTCAGTCGGCCTTCTTGACGACGACCTTGATCGTCGTCGAGACCTCGTAACCGAAGCGGATCGCCACGTCGAACTCGCCGATAGCCTTGATCGGCTCGGGGAGGTGGACCCTCTTTCGGTCGACCTCGTGGCCCTTCGCGCGGAGCCCCTCGGCGATGTCGCGCGTGCCGACCGAGCCGAAGAGGCGATCGTCCTCGCCCGCCTGCATCGCGATCTCGATCACGACGCCCTCGAGGCGCTTGGCGACGGCCTCGGCGTCGCCGCGGAGCTTCGCCGCGCGCGCGATGGCGGCCTTCTTCTCGTGCTCGACCTGCGCGACGTTGCCGCGCGTGGCCGGCGCGGCGAGGCCGCGGGGCAGGAGGTAGTTGCGGGCGAAGCCCGGCTTCACCTTCACGATGTCGCCGCTCTTGCCGACGTTCTCGACGTCGTCCCTCAGGACGACCTGGATGTTCGATGCCATGTCTTGCTCCGTTCGTTGCGTGGCGAGGGGCTCACGCCGTGTAGGGCAGGAGGGCGATCTTGCGCGCGTGCTTGATCGCGTTGGTGAGCTGGCGCTGCTGCTTGGCCGTGAGGCCGCTGATGCGGCGCGGGACGATCTTGCCGCGCTCGGTCACGAAGTGGCGGAGCGTGCCGGGATCCTTGTAGTCGAAGACGAAGTCGGGATCCGTCGAGAAGCTCTGCATCCGCTTCTTGCCGCCGCCCATGCCGGAGCGACGCTCACCCATCGCGCGGGGCGCGCGCGAGCTGCGATCCTCGGAGACCATCTCGTCGTTGGATTGGTTCTGCATGGTTCGTTCTCCTGCGCTCGCTCAGTTCTTGTCCCCGAGATCGGGGAGGTTGTTGAGATCGGGGCCCTCCTCGTCGTCGCTGAACTCGTCCTCGACGCGCTCGCGCGGCTTGACGACGAGGCCGAGGCGCTCCTCGAGGCTCGGCTCCGGCTCCTCCTCGGTCGGGACGGCGAGCCGCTCGAACTTCACCTCGTCCGGGTTCACGGCGACCGAGGCGAGCTCGACCGTGCCCTCGAGGCGGATCGTCTGGAAGCGGATGACCGCGTCGGCGTTGCGCAGGTTGCGCTCGATCTCGGCGACGAGGTCCGAGAAGCCGACCAGCTTCACGAACACGAAGATCCCGCGCGAGAACTTCTGGATGTTGTACGCGAGGCGCCGGCGCCCCCACTGATCGACCTTCGTGATCTTGCCGCCGAGGCGCGTGACCACCTCCTGGATGCGGTCGGAGACCTTCTCGGCCTCGTCGGGGTCGACGTTCGGGTTGAGGATGTAGACGAGCTCGTACTCGCGGGCGGGCCGCGTATGCGTGGTCACCTGGGTCATGCGATTCCTCGTCGGTCCGACGGCGCGGTCCCGACCTTCTGTCCCGCCGCTCGCGCGGAGGGTCTGCGTTCCTCTCGGACACGGATCGATGGCTCGATCCGAGGCCTCGGAACCATTCCGAGGCGAGGAGCCCAACACGGGCGTCACCGCTTCGTGTTGAACGTGAGCTGCGCCTTGGCCGGCCCCTCGGTGAGGACGACCTCGGACGCGAGCGCGGCGGCTTGTAGCACGTCCGGGAGGAGCGCGCTCTGGGTCGCGTCGAAATCGCCGAGGACCCAGGACTCCACGGTCCCCCGCGGCGGTCGGCCGATGCCGATCCGGACGCGGACGAAGTCGGGGCTCCCCGCGTGCTGGACGATCGACTTGAGGCCGTTGTGGCCCGCCGTGCCGCCGCCCACCTTCACGCGGACGTCCTCGAAGGCGAGATCGAGCTCGTCGTGGAGGACGACGACGTTCGAGAGCGGCACCTTGAAGAACGCCATCGCCCGCTGCACCGACTCGCCCGAGAGGTTCATGTAGGTCTGGGGCTGGAGCAGCACGACGTCCTCGCCCCTCACCGAGGCGCGCGTGTAGAGCCCCGAGAACTTCTCCTTCGCCGCCGGCGCGCCCCAGCGCCGCGCGAGGACCTCCGCGACCATGAACCCGACGTTGTGCCGGTTCTTCGCGTACTTCGCTCCAGGGTTACCGAGCCCGACGACGAGCCACATGGGAGCCTCGGCTCTAGCACGCGAACGCGCGCGCGGTGGAACGGCGACCGTGGGCGACGCGCTTTGACAGTCCCCCGGATCCTCTGCTACCCCCGCGCACCCTTCGGCCGGTCGAAGGAGCGAGTTCGAGGAGGTCGAGCATGTCCAGATCGATCTGCATCTTCTCCGGGCACGCGAACCCGGCGCTCGCGGAGGCGATCGCGAGCTACCTCCAGCTCCCGCTCGGCCGCTCGAAGATCTCGAATTTCTCGGACGGAGAGGTCTTCGTCGAGGTCATGGAGAACGTCCGCGGCGCGGACGTGTACGTCGTGCAGCCCACGTGCGCTCCGGTGAACGACAACCTCATGGAGATGCTCGTCACGGTCGACGCGCTCAAGCGCGCGTCCGCGGGGTCGATCACGGCCGTCATCCCGTACTACGGCTACGGGCGGCAGGATCGGAAGGTCGCGCCGCGCACGCCCATCACGGCGAAGCTCGTCGCCGATCTCCTCACGACGAGCGGCGTCTCGCGCGTGGTGTCGATGGATCTCCACGCCGGGCAGATCCAGGGGTTCTTCAACGTGCCCTTCGATCACCTCTTCGCGATGCCCGTCGTCCTCGAGTACCTGCGCCCCAAGCTCGCGGAGGGCACCGTCCTCGTCTCGCCGGACGCGGGCGGCGTCGAGCGCGCGCGCGCGTACGCCAAGCGGCTCGGCGGCGACCTCGCGATCATCGACAAGCGCCGCGAGCGCGCGAACGTCAGCGAGGTGATGAACATCGTGGGCGACGTCGAGGGTCGCGACACGGTGATCGTCGACGACATGATCGACACGGCGGGCACGCTCACGAACGCCGCGAAGGCGCTCAAGGATCGCGGCGCCAAGCGGGTGTTCGCGGTCGCGACGCACCCCGTGCTCTCCGGGCCAGCGATCTCACGCATCGAGGAGAGCTGCCTCGAGGAGGTCGTCGTCACGGACACCATCCCGCTCTCGCCCCAGGCGCGCGCGGTACAGAAGTTCACGGTGCTCTCGGTCGCGCGCCTGCTCGGCGAGGCGATCCGGCGCATCCACAAGAGCGACTCGGTCAGCTCGCTCTTCGTCTGAGCGAGCGGCCGTCGCGACCGGCCACGGGGATCGTCCCGTGAGGTCGAAATCCACGTCGAGTGAGAGAGAGGTAGGAAGAGATGGAAGCGCAGACGCTCAAGGCTGAGGTCCGCAAGGAGAGCGGAAAGGGGCCCGCGCGTCAGCTCCGCATGCGTGGGCTGATCCCGGCGGTCTTCTATGGACCCGACAAGAAGCCACAGAACCTCACGGTGCCCCCCGACGCCGTGGCGGCGGTGGTGAGCGGGCCCTATGGCCGCAACCAGCTCGTGAACCTCGACTTCGGCAACGGGCGGCAGGAGCTCGCCGTCGTCCGAGACGTCATGGTCGATCCGCTCTCACGCAAGCCCCTGCACGCCGACTTCTACAGCGTCGCGCTCGATCGCCCCGTCCACGCGACGGTGCCGTTCATCGCGAACGGCCGCGCGAAGGGCGTCGCGGAGGGCGGCGTGCTCCACAAGGTCTTCCGCGACCTCCCCGTCTTCGGGCCGCCCGACGCGATCCCCGCCGACATCACGGTCGACGTCACCCCGCTGGAGCTCCACGGGAGCATCAAGGTGAAGGATCTGGCGCTCCCCGCGAAGGTGAGCGTCACGCTGCCCCCCGAGCGCAACGTCGTCCTCGTCGCCTCGAAGGAGAAGGAGGCGCCCGAGGAGGAGGCGGCCGCGACGGCGGGCGCAGCGCCGGGCGCGGCGGCGGCTCCCGCGGCGGCCAAGGCGGCGGCTCCTGCGGCCAAGGCGGCCGCGGCGCCCGCGAAGGACGCGAAGAAGAAGTGAAGAAGGCGTGAAGCAGATGGCGAGCGTCACGCTCGCCACGCGCTCCGAGGACGCCGTGATCCCCCGTGGTCACGGCGTCTCTCGTTGGCGCCGGTCGCAGAAGGAGCGTGCCGATCAGGCGAGGGCTCGAGCGCGGCGGCGAAGACGCGACGCGCGCTCGCGCACGAAGCGAAGGGCGCCGCCATCCGAAGATCGCGGCGCCCTCCACGGGCCCCTCGCGGGGCTCACCTCCTCTGGCTCAAGGTCGCAAGCAGGTCGCGGTCCACCAGTCGCACTCGAGCGGGGGATCGCACTCCGGCACGTCCGCGCGGCACGCCCCGCCCTCGCTGCCATCGAGCAGGCAGTGGCCGAGGGTGTCGCTGCCCTCGTCGGGGACGCAGTGCGAGCCCTCGACGCAGAGGTAGTGCCACGTCGAGCACGGCTCGCCGGTGGCGATCGGCACGAAGCACTGACCTCGATCACCGACGTCCGGCGTCTCGATCGAGCAGGTGAGCCCAGCGTCGCAGTAGGGCATCGTCAGGCGGCACGCGCTCCGCTCGAGGCCATCCTGCACGCAGTGCTGCGTCTCGGTGCTGCCGTCGTCGTACTGGCACGTCGCGTTGGACACGCAGACGAAGTGACGGGCCGTGCAGAGCTCACCCACCGCGATCGGCGCCTGGCAGGTCCCCGTGTCCCACTCGGTCGGCGACGGGTTGCTGCACTCGAGCCCCGAGTCGCACGCGTCGCCGCTCGTGCGACAGCGCCCGAACGCGTCCCCATCGGCGATACAGTGGCCCGCGTCGTCGCTGCCCTCGTCGAGCTGACACGCGGCGCCCGCGACGCAGACGAAGTGCTCCGACGAGCACGCCCCGCCGACCGGGATCGGCGTCACGCAGGTGCCGGGATTCCACGAATCAGGCTCGTCGACGTCGCACTGGAGCCCGCTGTCGCAGTGCGGCTCGTCGAGGTGACACGCGCCTCCCTCGGTGCCGTCCTCGAGGCAGTGGCCCGCCCCCGGCCCCCCGGTGTCCTCGACGCAGGAGTAGCCCGTGACGCAGGGTGGGCTCGTGTTGTCGCACGCCTCGCCCGCGCCGATGGGCGTGACCTCGCGGACCCGCAGCCCGAATTCGCCGGGCGTCGAGCCGCTCCAGTCGTAGCTCGCCACGACGATGTAGACGTCGTCACCCGCCTCGAAGCCGCGCGTGCTGTAGAGGTCGGAGAGGTAGCCTGGGCTGTCGCCGTCGTCGTTACAGCCGAGTTCCGTCGCGGACGTCGAGCACCCATCGAGGAGCCAGACCACCGTGTCCATGCCAGACGCGGCGGGATCCTCGCTCGTCGTCACGAAGAGGAACGCGTCGGCCGTCATCGTGTACTTGAAGACCAGCGCGTGCGTGGGCGAGCCGCAGCGCGGCTCGGGCACCTCGCTCAGGGTCGCGTCGAGCGCCGCGGCGGTCGAGGCGCGGACGCGGCGCCCGACGGCGCCCTCGAGCGGCTCCCCGGCCGTCGAGAGATCGATCGGCGCCGCGCAGTTCGCCGCGGGGAGCGGCCCCGCGTCGCCGCCGATGGGCCCCGTGTCCCCGGTGCTCGGCCCTGTGTCCCCGGTGCTCGGCCCCGTGTCCCCGGTGCTCGGCCCCGTGTCCCTGGTCGGAGGCCCGCCGTCGACCTCCGACGGGATGAAGGCGTCGACGTTCGTCGGACCCGCGTCGATGATCTCGGGCTGCTCGGCGGGGCAGCCCGCGCCGAAGACGAGCGCCGCCGCGCCCAGAAGAATGGCCGTCTTTCTCATTCGATGCTCCTCCTCCAGAACCGGAAGAGGTGGAGCCTAGCGCGCAAATCGTTCGCGTACAGCCGAGACGGCGCGGACGCGCGGTGACGCCGAGCCGCGCCACCGAGCGCGCGCGTCCGGCGACGCGCCAGGCAGGCCGCGACGCTTCCTGGGCGGAGCGCACTTGCGAAACGACGCTTTCCGTGGCGTCATCGGCGCCGGCCCTGAGCGAGCGCGGTCCCAAGGCGGCTGCACCTCGAAGCCCGAGGGTCGAGAGCACCATGACCCATGTCGTGATCGTCACCGACCAGACCGACCCCGGGAACACCTGGCGCGTGTTCCTCGAGCAGCTCGGCGCGAGCACGGAGATCGTCCACCCCAGCCGCTCGAGCGAGGCCATGCTCGAGGGGCGCTCGCTCCTCGTCGACGCCGCCTCGAGCGCCTTCGACGAGGACGAGCTGCTCGCTCAGGCGGCGCTCGCGCGCGCCCTCTCCGTGCCGCTCGGGATCATCCTGCCCCCGACGACCTACGAGGACATCGAGCCCTTGCTCGACGACATCTGCTCGATGCGCATCGCGCGCCGCGAGAGCGAGGTGCCTCGGCTCCTCGGCGCCCTGGTTCGGGCGGCCGCCGACCACGAGCGCATCGAGTACCTCACGGTCTCACCGCGGGGCGACGCCCTCCTCGCGGTCGCGGGAGATGGCGCGGCGCTGCTCCTCTCGCGCCCGGCGCATCCCGACGACGACGAGAGCGAGGTCGAGGCGATCGCGATCGCCGACGACGCCCGATCCGCGGAGATCGTCCTCGCGAGCGGCGCGCGCTTCACGATCCTCGCGCGCGGCATCGTGCGCCACGAGGGGATCCCCTCCTCGAGCGGCCAAGCCGCCGCGACGCAGGCTGGGGCGCTCTCGGCGATCGACGGCGCGAAGCTCGGGGCGCGCATCCGCGAGCTCCGGCTCGCCGCAGGGCTGACGCAGGCCGAGCTCGCGCGGCGCACCGGGATCCATCGGCCGAACATCGCGCGCGTCGAGGCGGGGCGACACACGCCCTCGCTCGAGACGCTGGCGCGCCTCGCCGCCGCGATCGGCGTCCCGACGGCGAGCGTGCTCGACGGCGATCCGACGAACTGACCGCGCGCGAGGCGCGTCGCGACGAGGCGCGCCGTCAGTCGAGCTCGGCGAGCAGCGCCGCGCCGTCGGGCAGGGCTCGAAGCGCCGTGACGATCGCCCGCGTCGCCTCGCCCATCGTGTGCTGCGCTCGCTCCGTCCGCGCGCCGGTGTCGAGGAGGGTCCGCTCGACCACCGCGCGCTCGACGTCGACCCCCGCCTCGACCTCCTCGAGCTTCCCGCGCAGCGACGCGATCTGGAAGTCGAGATCCGCGGCCTCCGCCTCGCGTCGCGCGAGCTCCGCGCGCAGCCCGGCGAGCGTCTCGCGCGCGGCGGAGAGGTCGCGACCGAGCGCGTGGAGGGCGCGACCCAGGCGCTCGCGCGACTCGCGTGAGCGCTCCTGGATCACGTCCAGCTTCCGCTGCTCGCGGGCTCGCTCGACGCGGAGGTTCTCGGAGACGACGACCTCGCTCTTGAGCAGCTCGAGCGCGCGGCGGACCGGCTCGGGGGCGCCCGCGTCCTTGTACGCCTTGCGCACGATGGACTCGAGCATGAGCGCGCGGCGCACCCAGACGTCGAACCCGAGCGTGCTCGAGGGGGGGACCGTGGGCGCCGCCCAGTCCGGGAGGGTCGTCTCGAGCGTCACGCGTGAGAGGCGCGCGCCGAGCGCGACGAGGAGCGCGGACAGCTCGCGCACGACCTGATGCGCGTCGACGGGGCGATCGCGCGCCGACTTCGCGAGCAGCCGCAGGATCAGGGACTCGAGCGCGGCGGGGCAGCTCGGCGCGAGCGCTCGCGGACGCGTCGGCTCCGTCTCGAGGTGATGGAAGAGGTACCCCTCCCTCGACTCGCTCTCGAAGGGGAGGCGCCCCGTCAGCATCTCGAACATCACGATCCCGAGCGCGTAGAGATCGGTCGTCGGCTTCGCCTCGCCGCCGCGCACGCGCTCGGGGGCGAGGTACGCGGGCGTCCCGAGGATGGCGCCGACGGCCGTCACGTGAGCGTCCTCGCGCGCGCGCGCGATCCCGAAGTCCACGATCTTCGCGAGCGGCTCGTCGCCCCGCTCGACGATGAACACGTTCTCCGGCTTGAGGTCTCGATGGACGATCCCGAGGTCGTGGGCGCGCGCGAGCCCCTTCGCGATCTGGAGCGAGAGCACGAGGACGAGCTCGAGCGGCAGCGGCGCGCCCAGCATCTCGCGCAGCGGCCGGCCCTCGAGCAGCTCCATCGCGATGAAGGGGCATCCGTCCGGCAGCTCGCCCGCGTCGATCACCTCGACGACGTTCTCGTGAGCGATCGCGGCCGCGTGCCGCGCCTCTCGGCGGAAGCGCTCCCGCCCCTCGGCGGCGTCGAGCCCGTCGTGCATCACCTTGATCGCGATCGGCCGTCCGGTGGTCGTCTCCTCGCCGCGGTAGACGTTCGCCATCCCCCCCGAGCCGATGAGGTCACCGATCCGGAAGCGGCCCGCGACGAGGCGACCGACGCGAGGATCCACGACGTCGGAGAGCAGCGCGCCGTCGACGAGGCAGTGGGTGCGCCCCTCGTCGCGATACTCGAGCCCACATTGCTGGCAGCGCTTCATGACCGCTCGTGATCATGCCCCAGCCGAGCGCCGCGCGCGCCCGGCGCTCGATGGCGACGGAACGCTCAGAGCCCGAGCCACCCTCGCGCCTCGAGCGCCCTCGTGCCCCTCCGGATCTGGAAGAAGACGGGCGCCGCGTCGGCCGTCCCGAGGCCCGCGCCACGCGCGACGGCCTGGCCGACCGTGACGTCGATCCGACCGAGGCCCCCGTAGACGGTGAAGTAGCTCTCGCCGTGGTCCACGATCACGAGCCGCCCGTAGCTCGCGTGGCTCCGCGCGAAGACGACACGCCCCTCGGCCGCCGCGAGCACGGGCGCGCCGAGCGCCGCGCCGAGCTCGAGGCCGACGCCCTGCTCGCGCGTCGCCTCGCGCATCGAGGTCGGCGCGAGCACCGGGATGAGGAGCGCTCCGCGCTCGCTCTCGAAGCTCCGCGCGCTCGGCGGACGCTCCCCCACGACCCGGATCCCCTGTCCGCTCGAGCCGAAGGTGAGCTCCGACGGCGGCGGCGGCGACGTCGAGTCGGTCGCCACGCTCGACCAGACGCTCGCGAGCGCCTCGCGCTCGAGCGTGTCCCTCCGCGCCTCGAGCGCGCGGAGGGTGGAGCGGGCCGCCTCGAGCTCCGCGCCGCGGGTGCTCGACGTCTCGCGGAGCGCGTTCGCGCGCGCGCGCAGATCGCTCATCGCCGCGAGGTCCGCGCGCACGATCCGCTCGAGCCGCGCGCGACGCCCCAGGTGCCCGAGCAGCGCCGCGAGCCCACCGCTCGCCGGGAGGACCCCCGCGCGGCTCAGGCGATAGAGCGAGCGCGTGCGATCGCGCAAGCGCCGGTTCGCCTCCGCGCGACGAGCCGTCAGCGTGACGGCCTCGGCGTCCGCGCGATCGCGCTCGGCCTCGAGCCGCTCGATCCGAGAGAGCTGCTCGGCGATCGCGCGCTCGAGGTCGGACGCGGGCGAAGGCGAGAGCGCGAGGCCGCTCGGATCGATCCCCTGCGCGTCGGCCGGCGAGCGGAGCCCGAGCCCGGCCCACGCGGCGAGGGCGAGGCCGAGCATCACGAGCCGCGTTCCAGATCGACCAGCCATCGACACGAGGTCTCCTTTCGCGCGGACGAGCTCAGACCGCGAGGTAGCGACGGAGCGAGAGCGCGCTCCCGATGGCGCCGACCAGCCCGCCAGCGAAGAGCACGCTCAGCGCCATCGACGGGTGCAGGAAGACCGCGTGCGCGCCGAGCAGCGAGACGAGGGCGCCATCGACGCGATCCCGCAAGAAGAAGAACGCGACGGCGAGCGTGAGCATCGCGACGAGCGCCGCGACGAAGCCCTGCGTCGCGCCCTCCACGATGAAGGGCCCGCGGACGAAGCGATCGCTCGCGCCGCAGAGCTTCAGGACCTCGATCTCGTCCCGCCGGCCCGCCACCACCAGCCGGATCGTGTTGCCGACGACGAAGAGCACGCAGAGCAGGACGAGCACCGCGAGGCCGAGCGCGGCGCCGCGGCCGGCCGCGAGCAGCCCGTGGAGCTGATCGAACCAGCTCGCGTACGTCTCGACGTCCTCCACGATCGCCACCTGCGAGACCCGCTCGGCGATCGCCGCCGAGCCGATCCGGCCGGCCCCTCCGGCGAGCTCGACCTCGAGCGACGCGGGGAAGGCGTCGGTGGGCAGGGTCTCGACGCTCGCGCCGAGGTGCGCGTCCGCGACGAATTCACGCCGGGCGTCGGCCGAGGTCACGTGCGTGACGGAGGCCACGCCCGGGAGCGCCGAGAGCGCGCTCGTGAGCTCGTCGATCTGATCCTGGCGAGCGCCGTCTCGGAGGAAGATCGTGACGCGCCCCGCCCGCTCCCACGCGCCCGCGAGGGCGTCGAGGTTCGCGAGCATGAGCAGCGCCACGCCGAGGCAGAGGAACGCGATGGCCAGGCTCGAGGTCGAGACGAGGTGCAGGCGCGCCTCCTCGCGCATCCCGCGCGCGGCACGACGGAGGGTTCCGGCGAGATCCATGGCTCGTCCTTTCAGCCGAAGAGCGGTGAGAGTTCGGGGGAGAGCGGTGGGCTCGCGACGCCGCGCGCCGCGGCCTTCGTCGGCGCGGCGGGCTCCTTCTTCGCGGGCTCCGAGGTCGAGCCGCCGGCGAAGGAGCGGAGCCCGTGGCGCGCCTCGCGCACCTGGCCATCGTCGATGTAGACGATCCGGTGCGGGCGCTGGTCGAGCAGCGTGTGATCGTGCGTCGCGAAGAGGACCGTCGTGCCGGTCGCGTGGATCTCCTCGAAGAGCGTGAGGATGTCGAGGGCGAGGTGCGGATCGAGGTTGCCGGTCGGCTCGTCCGCGAGGACGAGCGCAGGCTCGGCGACGATCGCGCGCGCGACGGCCACGCGCTGCTGCTCGCCGCCCGAGAGCGTCCCGGTGATCTGGCCGCCCTTGCCTCCGAGCCCGACGCGCTCGAGCGCCTCCGCGACGCGCGATCGGATGAGCCGCCGCGGCATCTCGAGGATCTCGAGCGCCACGGCGACGTTCTCGAGCACGGTCCAGTGCGGGATCACCTTGAAGTCCTGGAACACGACGCCGATGTTGCGCCGCAGGTGGGGGATCGACGCCGCCGTGAGGCGCGCGATGTCGCGGCCGCAGAAGAGAATTCGGCCGTCGTCGACGCTCTGTCGCCGCATGACGAGCTGGAGGAGCGTGCTCTTGCCCGCCCCGCTCGGCCCGGTGATGAAGACGAATTCGCCGCGCTCGATCGAGAGGTTCACGTCGCGGAGCGTCGGCTGGTCGGGCTTGTGGAATTTCGTGACCCCGTCGAAGACGAGGATGGGCTTGTTCCCGGCGCCCTGCGCGCGGGAGAGCCCTTGCCGAAAATACGCGAACGAGCGGGGTGAGCCGTCCTCCGACGAGCGCTTTCTTCCGAGATCGAGCAGGGCCATGTCCCTCGGGTAACCGAGGAGGCGTGAGCCGAGCAAGAAAGTGGCGCGCGGGCGAAGCGCCCACCCGCGCCTCAGGGCCCGATCACCGTCGAGCGGTAGAGGGCGGCGGTCCGCGCGAGCGGGGGATCCGGCTCGAACGCGAGGTCCGCGAGCGGGTCCCGGTCCGCGGCGTAGCGCGCGCGGAGGATGGCCGTCAGGGTGGCCTCGCTCGCCTTCGCGTGGGTCGAGAAGCCCCAGATCGCCTCCTGGCTCACGTCGTCGAGGTTCGCGTAGTAGCGCCAGAGGAAGAAGCCTCGGAACCAGTCCCGCGGCAGGAACGCGCGCAGGCTCGCCTCGAGCGCCCTCGCCTGCTCCGCCTCGCTGTACCGGACGTCGCTCATGCCGTCCGGCCAGAGCCAGGGCTCGACCGCGGCGTCCCGTCGCGCCGTGTAGCCGACCTCGACGAAGACGACGGGCATGTCGAGGAGGCGCGCGAGGACCTCGACGTCGTCGGCGATGCGGTTCGCCGTCTCGAGGTACGTCTCGAAGCTCGCGCCGTTCGCGGAGGCGAGCGGATAGAAGGCGTTGACGCCGATGAGGTCGAGCTGATCCCAGAAGAGGACGTCCTCCACCTCGTCCCAGTTCGCGCTGTAGGTCAAGGGCCCGGGGAAGACCGCGCGCACGTCCGCGATGAGCGCGGTCCAGAACGCCCCGAAGCGCCCCGACCACGACTTGCACTCGACCCCGATCGAGAAGGCGTCGGCGCCCGCTCGCGCGGCGTCGATCGCCCAGGCGAGGACGAACGCTCGGTAGCTCGCCTGGTAGGCTCGCCACGCCTGCTCGCTCGGGAGATCGATCTCACCGCGCCAGCCCTGCTCGTCCCAGACCCAGAGGTGCGGGATGACGAGCACGCGGATGCCGCGCGCGTGCGCCTGCTCGATCATCCGCCGGATCGCGTGCCGGTTCTCCTCGTAGGGCGCCTCGAAGTCCATGTAGATGTCCGTCGAGTGGAGGCTCCAGATGCGCCCGAACGGCGTGATCGAGATCCACGTCACCCCCATCCGCGCGAGCTCGTCGAGCAGGGCCTCGCTGTAGCGCGTCCCGTAGCCGCGCCCGGGCTGCTGACTGCTCTCGATCGGCCCGACCGTCACGCCGCGAAACGGCTCGAGCTCGCCCACGTCGAGCGGCCCCCGCGCTCGAGCGTGCGCGCTCGTCGCGCCCGGCACCCACCCGAGATCGATCGAGCGGGGCTGCGCGCGCGCGCTCGACGAGCCGACGAGCGCGAGCGCGAGCGCGAGGGCAGCGAGGATCGACGCGCGCCGCGCGAGCGAGTGAGCCACGCGCGCCTCTCCCCGCGCCTCAGGGCGCGAGCGTGACGTACTGCAACACGAATTCGCTCGTCGAGCTCGGCGGCATCTCCACGATGACGTAGTAGGTGCCCGGATCGAGGGTCGCGCGGATCGTGTTCGTCGTCCCCGAGGACGTCCCACAGGTGGGCGAGGAGGCGGAGCCGCACCCCGCGATGAGCGCGGCGTAGACCGGCCCGCCCGAGTCCCGCGTGATGTCGATGAGCACGCTCCTGCGCTCGGTGAGCGTGAAGCGGTAGAAGGCGTCCGGCAGGTTGACGGCGCCACCCGAGCACGCCGCGACGTTCATCTCGTTCGCGAACCCGACGAGCGTGTCGCGGTACGTCGATCCCGAGGTCATCGTCGTCGCGCTCGTGCAGAGGTCGTTCATCGGGAGCGCCGTCGGCGCGCGGGTCTCGAGCGTCATCGAGAGCGTGCCCGACGCGCCCGTCGTCTCGACGACGTAGTAGTAGGTGCCCGCGGGGAGGCTCCGGATCGAGCGCACGAGGCCGCCGCTCGAGCCCGTCCAGCAGCCGCGCTCGGTCGAGCCGGGCCCGCACGTCGCCCCGAGGAGCGCCCCGTAGAGCGTGCCTGGCCCCGTGGCGTTGAGCGTCACGTCCTGGGTGGCCGTGAGCGTGAACTGGAACACCGCGTCGCGCCCCGAGGTGGGCCCGCAGCTCGGGCGCGCGTCGAGCATCGGATCGAGCGTCGCGACGGAGATCGTCTGCGTGCGCGAGCCAGGCGAGGCGGCGGGCGTCAGATCGAGCGGCGTCGAGCAGATGTCGCCCGGCACGCGGGGCGGCGAGTCCGTCAGCGTGAACGTCGCCGTGTAGGGGCCCGCGTCCGCCGAGTTGGGCTCGAGGATGACGTAGTAGCGCCCTGGCCGCAGCTCACGCCGGCTGAGCGTCGTCGAGAGGTAGCCGCCGCCGCAGGTCAGCTCGCTCGAGCGGGCGTCGCAGTCGGTCGTGAGCGCCGCGTAGACGTAGACGTAGGACGAGGTGCTGAGCGACACGCTGACCCGGAGATCCTTCAGCGAGCCGGACGGCACGTCGATCGCGTAGACGGCGTCGCGCCCTCCCGAGGAGTTGCAGCTCAAGCCGTAGTCGTCCTCGAGCTCGCTGAAGTCGCCGGTGAACGTGCCGCCGGTGGGCGGCACGACGGTCGTCCCCGCGCCGCAGACGTCGGTCGCGGGCGTCGCCGTGGGATCGGAGAGGCGCACCGACAGGTCGAAGGGCTGGGCGCTGATCGTCGACACGATGACGGCGTAGTCGCCCGCGGGCAGGCTCCGGCGCAGGATCGACGGCGGCGAGCCCGTGTTGCACTTCTCCTCGGGCCCGCTCGCGCACTGAGCGAACGCGCGCAGGGCGATGGTGGCGCCCGACGCGGTCGCCGCGATGCGCACGTCGCGCGCCTCGTCGAGGTGGAAGCGGAAGACCGCGTCCGGTCCGCTGCCGCCGCACCGGAGCGTGTAGTTGCGCCGCAGGCCCGTCGTCGCGCCGGAGAACGTGCCGCCGGTCGCGCCGAGCTCGAGCACGGTGGCGACGTCGCAGGTGTCGTTCGTCGGCACGCAGTCGGAGTCGTTGTAGTCGCGCGCGCCGTCGCAGTCGTCGTCGCGACGGTTGTCGCAGATCTCCACCGCCCCCGGGTGGATCAGCCCTCCGTAGCGCGGATCGTCGTCGCAGTCGTCGCCCCCGCAGCTGCTCGAGATGTAGCCGTCGCCGTCGAGATCGCGCGGGGTGTAGACGCAGCCGGTCGCGGGATCGCAGGAGTCGATCGTGCACGACGACTCGTCGTTGCAGACGGGAGGGGGCCCGCCTTGGCAGCCGCGCACCGGGTTGCACTGCTCCGTGCCGTTGCACGCGTCGCCGTCGCTGCACATCTCGTGGTCGAGCGTCGTGACGCAGCGATCCTCCGACTCGGCGCAGGTGATCGTCGTGCAGTCGACGAGATCCTCTCTGCACGGCACGTTGCCCGCCTGGCAGCGTCCGTCCCGGCACTCCTCGAGGCCGTTGCAGAAGCAGAAGTCGGTGCAGTCCTCGTTGGTGACGCAGGCGTCGCCGAGCGTCGAGCCTGGGCTCTCACAGCGCTCGATGTTCGGGCCAGCGTCGATCGCGGCGTCCGGCCGGCCCGCGTCGAAGTCGGGGGCGACGGCGTCCGGCAGGTGGTCGATCTCGCGCGGGCATCCGCCGAGCGCGAGCGCCGAGGGCGCGAGGAGAAGAGCAGCGAAGATGAAGCGGGAAAGATGGCGCATGGAAGCTCCAGGGGGCTCGCAGGATGACCCACCTCAAGGAGGGGGCAAGACCTGCACTTCGAAGAAATAGTCGCCGAACGAGGACGAGCCATAGGCATCGACCACGAAATGATACGTCCCCGGCTCGAGCACGCGATCGATCAGGCTGTCGCCGGCGCCAGCGCTGTCGTCGTCACAGGCGAGCTCCGAGCGGCAGCTCGCGTCGAGCAGGTAGAGCACGGTGTCGATCGTCGAGTCGGCCGTCGAGGCGACGACCCGCTGGCGGCTCGTCAGCGTGAGCTCGAAGACCGCGTCCTTCGCGGTGCTCGTGCTCGAGGCGCACGTGCTCGGCGTGTAGTCGTGCAGGAGCGTCCCGGTGTTCCCGTGAAAGAGCCCGCCCGCCCCGGGGACGACGTACGCGGTCCCGCAGGTGTCGTTGCCCGAGACCTCGACGACCGGCGCGGGCGGCGTGGCCGTGAGATCGATCGTGTAGGCCCCGGCCCGCGAGCCCTCGACGAAGACGTAGTAGTCCCCCGCGCGGAGCGCGCGGGCGCGGACGCGCGCCGGCGCCCCCGACGAGCACGCGCTCGTCGCGACCGCGCCGAGCGAGCAGCTCGAGCCGAGCCCGACGCTCAGGTAGGCGCGCCCACCGTTGGCCTCGATCGTCAGGTCGGACGCCTCGGCGAGGGTGAAGCGGTGCACGAGATCGGGCGCGTTGTAGCTGCAGGAGATCTGAAGATCGTCCTCGGCGCCGACCATCGTGCCGACGTAGCGCGTCCCGATCGTGAGCGGGATCGCCGTCGAGCAGAGATCGCCCGCGACGGGATCGCTCGGCGCCGCGAACGCGATCGCGAGCGCGTAGTCGACGTCGGTCCACGAGGGGCCCTCGATGGCTAGGCTGTAGGTGCCCGGGCCGAGCCGGTACGTGCGGGCGCGCGCCGGGCTCCCGGTCGCGCAGCGCAAGCTCGCGCCGCCACAGCCGCTCCGGATCTCGAACGCCATCGTGTCACCGCTCGGGGCGTTGAGGGTGACGTTGACGTCGTAGCTCTCTCCGTCGGGGATCGTGAACGTGTAGAAGAGGTCGGGCTGGCCGGAGTAGCCGCACGACGTGCTCGCGTCGTCCGCGACGCCCACGAAGGATCCCTCGAACGTCGCCCCGGCGGGCACGGGCACGTCGATCGCGGTCGCGCACGTCTCGTTCGTCGGCGGCTCGCTCGCGGCGCTCATGCGCACCGAGAGCGTGAGCTCGCCGGGGCTGCCCAGGCTCGACATCACGAGGAAGTAGGAGCCCGGCTCGAGGGAGCGCAGGCGCAGCGCCGCGGGATAGCCCGTGCGGCAGCCGAGCTCCGAGCCGACCACGCCGCACGTCCGCTCGAGGCTGAGCGCGGTCACGAAGGCGTCGCCTTGGAGCTCGAGCGTGACGTCCTGCGGGCTCCCCTCGGGGATGTCGAGGCGCGCGACGAGGTCCTGGCGGGACGAGCTCGCGCAGCTGATCGTGTAGTCGGGCGCGGCGCCGTGCGTGTCGAAGGCGTAGGAGCCCGAGGCCGTGATCACGAAGGGATCGTCGCAGACGTCGTGCACGGGGCGGCCGCAGTCCGCCTCGTCGATCTCGCCGTCGCAGTCGTTGTCGACGAGGTCCCCGCAGACCTCGGCCACCCGCCCGTTGCGCGTGGGATCGAGATCGTCGCAATCCGTCCCGCCCGCGCAGAAGAAGTCCGGATCTCCGTCGCCGTCGAGATCGCGCGGCTCGTGCTCGCAGCCCTTCGCCTCCTCGTTGCATCGATCGACGGTGCAGACGTCGTCGTCGTCGCACGTCTCGCGTGGACCGGCCACGCACCCGCGCCGCGGATCGCAGATCTCCGCGCCGTTACAGAAGACGTGGTCGTCGCAGCGGTTGTGATCGACCTGGTAGCCGCAGCGGCCGTCGTGACCGCAGACGTCGTGGGTGCAGGCCACGCCGTCGTCACAGTCCTCGTCACGCGCGCAGGGCGGCCCCGCGTCGAAGCCGAGCCGCGCGTCGGGGGCGCCAGCGTCGGGCGCGGTCGCGGCGTCCGGCGCCTCGTCGACGGGGGTCTCGCAGGCCGACGCGGCGAACGTCGCGAGGAGGAGAAGCAAGGCGAAGCTCGGACGAAGACGATGCACGAACACCAGGCCCCTCCGCGCGGCGTGGCGCGATGACGAGGAATCGACGAACTCCACCCCGACGAGGCCGACTTCGCCCGGCGAGGCTCGACGAGTCTAGCGTAGCCCCTCGCGAAGAGCACCCACGGCACGAATCCACGCCTTGGTTCGCGCGGTCGCTCCATCGTCGGAGCGGCTGGCCGGAGCTCCCTCCCTCACGCCGCGTGAGTCGGCGTGGGCCTCCCACCCGCCGAGCCAGCGCGCCTCGGCGGGGCGGATCACGTCGAGCGAGGCGCGCCGCCAGGCCGCGCACGCGCGCTTGACCCGAGCCGGTCGGACACCCCACGCTTCGCGGCGATGGACGAGGTTCCCGCCACCTCACCCGCGCTCGTCGCTTCCGCTCGAGCGCGAGCGCCGCTGCCCACGGCGCCCTGGACCTCGCGCAGAGCCCTCGGCTCGCGCATCACGTGGGCGATCCTCTTCCTCATCCCGACCGCGGTCGTGATCACGGCCCGGATCCTCGTCCCCGATCACAGCGCGCTCGGCACGCACGGCCAGCTCGGGCTGCCTCCCTGCGGGTTCTTCGTCTTCACGGGCTACCCCTGCCCTGGCTGCGGCCTGACGACGGCGTTCGCGCACATGGTGCGCCTCGAGGCGGGCGGAGCGTTCAGCGCCAACCCCTTCGGGATCGTGCTCTTCCTCGCGACGGTGCTCTTCATCCCCCTCGCCGCCGTCGGCTTCGTGCGCGGCTGGCCGGTCATCGCGACGCTCGATCGCGTCCACGCGGAGAAGGTCGCGATCGGGCTCTCGCTCCTCTCGGTGTGCACGTGGATCACGCGGGTGCTGATCCAGATGTTCGGCTGACCGTGCCCAGCTCGCCCGCGCTCGAGGCCAAGCGCGTCGAGCTTCCGTCCGTGAAGGCGCACCTGTCCTCGGTGCGCGCGAGGCGCATCGGCCCGCTCCGCTCGCTCGCGCTCGATGTCCTCAGCCGCTTCGTCGGCCACGACGCGGCGAGCGCGCGGCTCTCGGCCTACCGGCTCGCGCTGCTCGACACCCGCGCGTTCGACGCCCTGCTCCCGCGCGCGCCGCGGGGGAGCCTCCTCGACGTCGGCGCGGGGACGGGCGAGGTCCACCGCGAGCTCGCCGCGCTCTTCGCTGCGAGCGTCGCGCTCGACGTCTCGAGGCCGGTGGTCGAGCGCGCGCGCCGCCTCGGCGTCGACGCGCGCGTCTTCGACCTGAGCCGAGCGCCGTGGCCCGACGAGGAGCGCTTCGACGTCGTGGCGTTGCTCAACGTGCTCGATCGCGCCGAGCGGCCGGTCACGCTCCTCGAGCGCGCGATCGAGCGCGTCGGCGCCGAGGGCCACCTCCTCGTCGCGACCCCGCTCCCGCTCCGCCCCGCGGTCCTCCGCCCAGGAGGGAGCGCTGATCCGGACGAGTGGCTCGGCGTCGAGGGGGACGACTTCGCGCCGGCGCTCGAGAGCCTCGTCGAGGGCGTGCTCGCCCCCCGCGGCCTGCACCTCGTCCGCTGGACGCGAACCCCTTACGTCTCGAGCGGAGACCCTCGAGCGCCCTCGCACGAGCACGACGACGCCGTCCTCGTCCTCCGGCGAGGGGCGATCCGAGCGTGATAGGCTCGCGGCCGATGCCGTCGGTCGATCGCGCGAACGCCTCGACGCCCGCCTTCTCGTTGCGCTTCGAGCGGGGCCGCGGGCGCCTGGTGCTCGCGAGCCCGCACCCGGTCGAGGTCGAGGACCCCGGAGGCCGCCGCCGACCGATCGCGCGCCTCGCCTCGCTCGAGCTCGATCTCGGCGCGCTCCACGGCGGCCTGCGCCTGCGCGGCGGCTGGTCCACCGTCCGGACGTTCCGCACCGAGCTCGTGTCGCTCACGATCGACGTCGATCTCGCGGAGCTCTCCGCGCTCGGGCGAGGCCCGCGGGTCCTCGTCGAGGGCGTGAGCGAGGCGGGCTCGGAGCTCCGGATCCTCGTCCGCGAAGCCGAGCGAGCGATCGCGCTCGAGGCGTGCCCGCGCTGGCGAGACGCCGATCTCGTCCTCGCCGTGCGCGACGTGCGCGCGACGGCACGGCGCGAGAGGAGCGCGCTCGCGGACGTCCTCGACGCGCTCCGGCCCATCCGAGGCCGCCTCGATCGGGACGCGGGCGTCCTCGTCGTCCCGCAGCCTCTGCGCAGCCTGCTCGCGGAGGCGCTCCTCCCGCTCGGGATGCGGATCCCCGCGGCTCGAGGCCTCCTCGTCGAGCGCCCCCGCGTCGTGGTCGATGGGCGCGGGCGAGCCCTGCTCCGCATCGACGCGGGCGCGAGCGCCGAGCTGAGCCGCGCGCTCGGGCGGGGCGGGCTCGAGGCGCGCGAGGCGGCGCGGGTCGAGGCGCTCCACGTGGAGGCGCGGCGGCTCGGCGCGCTGACGCTCGCCCTCGCGGAGGGCCGGACGGACGGCGCGCGACGCGAGCTCGAGGCGCGGCGCGCGACGCTCGCGCCCGAGCGCGCCGCCGAGCTCGAGGCCGCGGGCGCGCTCGAGGACGACGAAGGGGTGGAGGGTGACGCGGCGACGCGAGGCGAGGCGCTCCTCCCCGCGCTGCTCGAGGTGCGCTCCGCCGCGCGGCGGCTGGGGCGAGGCGGCGACGAGCGCGACGAGCTCGAGCGCGCCCTCGACCGCTGGCTCGCGCGGGAGCCCTCGGACACCTTCGCGGCGCTCGAGCTCCTCGGCCTCGCCGAGGGCGCGCGGAGCGTCGACGCCGAGGCCTCGCGCGCGCTCGCGCGCCGAGCGGCGGGCTACGTCGCGCGGCTCTCGATCACGAGCGCGAGCGACGAGACGACGCTCGCCGAGCGCGTGCTCGAGCTCACCGAGGGTCAGCTCCCGAGAGCGCTCGTCGAGGAGCTGCTCCCCGCGCTGGGCGTCGCGCGCTGGGTCGACTCCACGCTCGCGCTCTCGGACGCGGGCCTGCCCGCGATCGGGGCCCCCGCCGCGATCGAGGACGCCTCCCTCGAGGACGTGCGCCCCGCGACGGCGCTCGCCCTCGACGCGATCGGTCGCCCGGAGCTCGCCGATCGAGCGTGGGAGCGCCTGCGCGAGGACGACGATCCGCGGGTCGCGCGGCTCGTCGCCGCGCGCGACGAGCGGCGCGGAGAGCGGCTGCGCGCGCTCGAAGGGTGGGCGCGCGCGGCCGAGCTCGCCGCCGCGGCTCGAGAGGCCACGAGCGCGCGGCGCGCGAGCATCCGAGCGGCGAGCCTCGCGCGCTCGCTCGGCCTCGACGAGGTCGCTCGGGCTCACGTCGAGCGCGCGCTCGACGCCTCGGGCGCGATGAGCGTCGAGGACACGCTCGCGCTCGCGAACCTCGTCCGCGGCGCCCGGTGGGTGGAGCTGAGCGCGCGCGTCGAGGCCCTCGTGCTCGCCGCCGCGAGCGGCGAGCGAGGCGCGCGCGCCGACGTCGTCGGGACGATCGAGGAGCTCTTCGACTGGGCGCTCGAGCGGGGCGCGACCTCGCGCGCTCGCGCGCTGCGGGACGCCCTCGTGCGGGCGCGCCCCGATCGCGCGGAGCTCACCCTCCTCCCCTCCGAGCCGGCGATGCCCGAGGCGCCTCGCGCGAAGGCCGAGCGCCTGCGCGCCGAGGGGCGGCTCGACGAGGCGGCGCGCGTGCTCTTCGAGCTCGGGCGCGAGGAGCGCGACGCCGCCACCTCGCGCGCGGCCCTCGATCTCGCCGAGCGCTCGGGCGACGCGACGCTCGCGATCGAGATCATCGAGCTCCTGCTCGCGTGGGTCGGCGAGGGCCCGGCGAGGCAGGCCCTCACGCGGCGACGGCAGCGCCTCGAGGGGCCGCGCTGACGCCGCGCGGCGGGCCGACGCTCGCCTCACCGCGTCGAGCCGGGCGCGCCGTCAGGGCTTCTTTCCCCCGAACAGCTTGGAGAAGAAGCCGCCGCCAGGCTTCTCCGCCGGCGGCTCGGCGCTCGCGCGCTTCGCCTTCGATCCGCCCTTGCCCCGCCGCATCTCCGCCAGACGGATCGCGCGCTCGGCCTCGGCGTTCTTCGGGTTCAGCTCGAACGCCCGCCGAAAGCTCGCGAGCGCCTCCTCGTCCGCGCCCTCGCGCTCGAGGATCAGCGCGCGGTAGTAGTGCGCGCGGTCGTGCTTGGGCTCGATCGCGATCGCGCGATCGGCGAGCGCCTTCATCTCCGCCACGCGGCTCGAGGCGTCCGGCAGGTTGAAGAGGCAGTGAGCGCGCGCCGCGAGCAGGTCCACCTCGTCCGGCGCCACCTCGAGCGCGGCGGTGAGGATCGCGTCGGCGCCGGCGTAGTCGCGTCGGCGCATCAGCACCTCCGCCTTCTGATGCTCCTTCGCGGCCCACAGGATCGCCTCGAGCTTGCGATCGGCCTCGGGCGTGCCCCCACCGTCTTGGACCGTCCGCAGGTAGACCGACCGCTTCGCCTCGTCCGAGAGCGTCTCCTCCGCGCTCGTGAACGCGGCGAAGATCGGCTCGACGAAGGGGCGGAGCGGCGCGAGCTCGCCGATCGCGCGAT
Source organism: Sandaracinaceae bacterium (assembly GCA_039809495.1). GTDB lineage: Bacteria > Myxococcota_A > Polyangia > Polyangiales > Sandaracinaceae > JAFLCL01. The sequence continues at coordinate 23,456 of JBDHVC010000009.1, read as the reverse complement.
CGGGGTGCCACCGCTTCGCGAGGGCGAAGTAGGCCTTGCGCACGGCGTCCACGCCGACGTCGCGCGGCACGTCGAGCATCTCGAAGAAGTTCTGCCGATCGATGCGCGCGGCGCGCTCTTGGACCTCGATCCAGAACGCCCGCCCGGCCTCGGACAGCGCCGAAGGCGGTGGCGGCGGGGTGGGCATGCCCGCGCGGAAGCGCGAGCGCGCGTCGGCCGACGGCGGCAGGGACGCGCGCGGCGGGAGCGAGGCGCGCGTCGGCGCTGCGGCCTCGGCGGCGGGGAGCGGCAGCTCCGGCAGAGGCAGGTCGCTCGCCGAGCCGGGAGGGGCGGGTGAGGCGAGCGGTCGTGCCCCCGCCTTCGCGGCGGACGCGAGCGGCGCGGGCTCGAGCGCGTTCGTGGCGATCAAGAGGTAGACGAGGCGTCGGCCCATCGTGGAGCCGAGCTCGCACTTCTGGACGAGCTCGGCGATCGGGGCGGGCGCCGCGCGGATGAGCTCGATGAAGCCAGCCTCCTTGGGCTGGAGCGCGAAGCGCTTGACGTCCGTCCCGGGCTTGATGCGCACCCTCGATCCGTCGTCGAAGCGCGCGACGAGCGCCGCGACGACGTCGTCTCGCGTGCTCCCTCGGAGCGAGGCGGCGAAGATCATCCACGGATCGACGCGCTCCTCGAGCGCCCCCTCGCCGACGAGGTCCGCCTCGTAGAAGGCGTACGCCCCGCGCTCGCGGGCGAAGAGCGGGAGCGCCCCGCGCGCGAGCGAGGCCGCCGGCTCGATGAAGCGAGCGGCGACGAGGAAGCCTTGCTCGAAGCGCAGCCGATCCTGGCCCTTCACGCCCTCGACGCCGGGCCAGACCGCGAGCGTCCCCGTGAGCTGCCGCTGATGGACCTGGACGAGGACGTGCGCGAACGGCGTCGCCTCCAGCTCCCCTTGAGCGATCGGCTCGGGTGTCGTGGCGCTCATCGGACGGACGCGGGGTGCGCGCGCGGAGCGCGGCGCTCAGCGCCCTCGAAGCGCGGTCAGGAGCTCTCGCCCGTGACGCCCCGAGGAGCCCGCGACGCGATCCTGCACGGGCCGGCCGATCGCGACGAATTGCGCGCGCTCCGCGGGCGTCGGTCGGTGGACCTCGATCCCCGTGCGCTGGAGGTTCTGGATCAGGATCGGATCCATCCGACGGACGCCCTGACGCCCCTCGGTGACGATGGAGGCCGGGATGCTCGTGAGGATCTCCTGGATGTCCGCGGGCTGCTGCGCGAGCCACGTCGCCGAGTAGACGACGATGCCGGGCTGGTAGCTGTGCTCGCTCAGGTTCAGGTGGTGCGCGGCCTGGTACCACGAGGTCGCGAAGCTGAAGAGCGGGGTGTTGTCGAAGCCGTCGACCGCGCCCGTCTGGAGCGCCGTGAGGACGTTCGTGACGTCGATCGGGTTCGGAGACGCGCCGAAGGCCCGGTAGGTCTCGAGGTGGACCGGCGCCTCCTGCGAGCGCATGCGCAGCCCCCTCAGGTCCGCGGGAGTTCGGATCGGGCGCTCCCGCGTGTACCAGGAGCGAAACCCGTTCTCCGCCCAGAACCCGAAGGTGAAGCCGTGCTCGGAGAGCACCTGCTTCACGAGCGGGAGCGCGGGCCCGTCGAGCACGCGGTCGGCGGCGGCGGCGTCGTCGAAGAGGTACGGCGCCTCGATCACGTTCAGCTCGTCGACGATGGAGCCGAGCGCGGCCGTCGAGCCCGCGAAGCACTCGAGGCTCCCCTGCGAGACGCGCCGCACGAGCGCCTTCTCGCCACCGAGCGAGCCGCCCATGAACGCGCGCACCCGGATCCGCCCGCCGCTCGCGCGCTCGAGGTGCGTGCGGAGGTTGCGGAGCTGCTTCTCCCAGGGCGTCCCCTCGGGCGCCACCGTGCCGATCCGCAGCGTGATCTGCCCGGCGGGCGCGGCGTCCTGGGCGTCGGCGGGGAGCGATCCGCCCGCGACGAAGAGGCCGCTCGCGAAGAGCGAGGCCAGGACGAGCGCGATGAGGAGCGGGCGACGAACGGGCTCATGGGAGCGAATCGAGCGCGGCATGAGGGCTCCTGACGGGCAGAAGGCGGAGGGGATTCAGGCGCTCACTCGAAGAGCTCGTCGGCGCGCGCGAGGAGATCGCGCGCCTTGCGCTGCTCGACGAGGTTCTCGGCGACGACCTCCGGGATCATGTTCGGATCGCCGTCGATGACCCACTGGAGCTCGCGCGTGAAGAGCTCACGGTCCTGCGTCTTCACCGCGTACTCCCCGGCGTAGAGGACGTGCGTGCCGAAGTAGCCGGGGTAGCGCCCGATCGAGTACTCGAAGTGCTGGCGCGAGCGCTCGAGATCCCCGCCCGCGTAGCTCGGCGCGACGGCGAAGAACGCGCCGAAGTAGCGATCGGGGCCCGCGTAGAAGTAGTCGCGATCGAGCTCGAGCGCGCGGTTCATCGAGGCGCGGATCTCGTCCTTGTACTGGAGCACGGTGGCGAAGCCGTCGCGGCGCGCCCAGCGGCCGATCGCGGAGCTGCGCCAGTAGACGAGCGGGACGGCGCGCGCGTCGAGCACGCTCAGGCCGGACGCGAACTGGCCGGTCGAGCGGACCTGCTCGGCGAACGCGGGCGAGAGCGCCGCGAGCCCGTGCTCCGCCGAGGTGATCGAGCTGTGGTACATGGCCGTCGTCTCGGCCTCGAGCGCCGGATCGAATTCCATGTAGCCGTACGCGAGGAAGTACTGGGCTCGGCAGAGCTTGGCCCAGGTCTCGTGGTCGCCCGGCACCGCGTCGACCGCGCCCTGATAGGCGTCGATCGCCGCGCGCAAGCGCGCCTCCTCGGCCCGCTCCGCGAAGGCCGCGTCGCCCTCTTGGACGAGCGCGTCGTGCCGCGCCTGCGCGTCGGCGCTGACGGGCCCGCTCGCCGCGGTCGTCCCCTCGTCGAAGGCGCTCGAGCGGCCTCCGCCACAGCCGGCGGCGCCGAGCGGCACGACGAGCGCGAGCATCAGCCCCAGGATCGACATCGTCTTCTTCATCACGACCTCGTCACCACCCGCAGGACATCGTCGACGCGAGCGCCGAGCCCGCGGTTCGAGGAGGTCGGGTATCACCAGATTCGGTGCGGTGTCAACGCCGTCGCCGCGCGGACGGCGCCTGTCCTGGGCTCGGCGTTTCGGCTACCGTCGGACCTCGATGAGCCGAGTGCCTCTCACGGACGATGGGATCCGCGCGCTCCTCGCGGAGCAGGGCTACGACGTCACGCGCATCGCCGAGCACCTCCATCGCGGCCAGCTCCGCGTGCGAGCGCGCACGATGCCGTTCTACGTACGCGTCGATCCCGCCGGCTACATCGTCTGCGCGGTCGCCCCGCTCCTCGCGTCCCCGGCGGAGCCCGAGCGGGCCGAGCGCCTCTACCTGCGCATGATGGCGCTCAACCACCAGTTCATGATGGCCAAGCTCTCGATCGACGACGACCTCGACGTCGTGCTCTCGGTCGAGTACCCGAGCGCCGACCTCGACCCGTCGGAGCTCAGCGACGCGATGCGCGTCCTCGCGCACTACGCCGATCAGCACCACGGCGAGCTCGAGGCGATCGCGAAGGGCGCGAGGCCCGCCGCGCGCCCCTCCGAGCCCCCTCCCCCCCGCGCCAAGCCCCAGCCTCCCCCCGGAGCGTCGTGAACCTGTTCACTCGGCTCGTCAGAGCCCTCTGGGTCTTCGGGCTCATCTTCTTCAGCTACCTCTCGCAGTACGGGCTGACCTCGCTCGTCGAGCGCTGGGAGAAGGATCCGGCGAGCGGCCGCGAGGTCCAGGAGCTCCCCGGCTGGGTGAGGCGGCGGCGCAAGCGCCTCGACGCGCGCAACGCGAAGCGGCTGCTCCACGGGATGCTCGAGCTCCGCGGGGTCTACATCAAGCTTGGGCAGGTGCTCTCGGTGATGGGCGGCTTTCTGCCGCGGGTCTACACGAAGGAGCTCGAGCAGCTCCAGGACGCCGTCCCGCCGCAGCCCTACGAGGTGATCGCGCACGCCTTCTTCGAGAGCCTCGGCAAGCTCCCCGACGCGTGCTTCGAGCGCTTCGAGCGAAGGCCCCTGGCCGCCGCCTCGCTCGGTCAGGTCCACGAGGCGTGGCTCGCCTCGGACGATCCGCGCGTGCCCGCGCAGAAGGTCGCGGTGAAGGTGCTCTACCCGGGCATCCGCAGCGTCATCGCGGTGGACATGCAGGTCGTCCGCCTCGCCGTCGCCGCCTACCAGTGGTTCGTGCCCATGCCGGGGCTCGAGCGCGTGTACGAGTCCCTCGTGGACCTCCTGCGCCGCGAGACGGAGTACGAGCACGAGGCCGCCTGCATGGCGCGCATGCGCGCCAATTTCGCGCGCGAGAAGGACATCCTCTTCCCGAGCGTCGTCCCCGAGCTCTCGAGCAGCGACGTCCTCACCATGACCTTCATGGAGGGCATCAAGATCAACAGGCTCGAGGAGATCCGGAAGGCCGACATCGACCCGCGCGCCGTCGCGATCCGCTTCGTCGAGAGCTTCTACAAGGGCCTCTTCGTCGATCGCTTCTTCCACGCCGACCCGCACCCCGGGAACTTCCTCGTCCAGCCGGGACGCTCACCGCGCCGGCCCAAGCTCGTCATCCTGGACTTCGGCGCGATCAGCGAGGTCGAGGAGCACATGGTCGACGGCATGATCGAGGTCGTCGGGGGCCTGCTCGACGGCGACGGCAGGCGCCTGCTCGACGGCTTCTTTCGGATGGGCTTCGTCTCCGAGGAGGCCAACCGCGAGCTGCTCGAGAAGACGGTCGAGACCTACTTCCAGAAGCTGCTCCGGATCCAGAACCGCACGCCCGCCGCGCTGATGCGCGCGAACCAGCGCGAGCTCGAGGCGCTCGTCGACCCCGAGGTCGCGCGCGAGGAGCTGCGCGAGCTGATGCGCTCGGTGGAGTACCCGCGCGGCTGGTTCTACGTCGAGCGCGCCGTCGTGATGGCGTTCTGGCTCTGCGCGCAGCTCGATCCGGAGCTCGACACGATGCAGGTCGGCTACCCGTACATCCTGCCGCTCATCGAGGAGGCGCGCGCGCGCAAGGCCTCGCGCGCGAGCGGTCCCGAGGGCGGCGGCGCGGACGGCGGCGCGGACGCGGCGGCGATCGACGCGCCCCCGACGGCGCCCGAGGGCGACGACGCCGAGGCGCCCGAGGCGCCCGAGGAGCCCCCCGCGCCGCGCGACGAGAAGCCCGTGGCCCACGAGGAGCGCCGCGCGAGCGAGGCTCTGTGACGCGCCTCGTCGAGCTCGAGGCGGCGATCGCCGCGCTCGCGAGGGGCGAGCTCGTCGCCTTCCCGACCGAGACGGTCTACGGCCTCGGCGCGGACGCGAGCCAGCCCGACGCGGTGGCACGGATCTTTCGCGTGAAAGGGAGGCCGACGAGCCACCCCCTCATCGTCCACCTCGCCGGGGTCGAGGCCCTCACGAGCTGGGCGCGCGAGCTCCCCCCCTTCGCGCGCCGCCTCGCGGACGTGCTCATGCCGGGCCCGCTCACGCTCGTCCTCCCGCGCGCGGACCACGTCTCCCCCGTGGTCACCGGCGGGCTCGACTCGGTCGGCCTGCGCGTGCCCGCGCACCCGCTCGCGCGCGCGCTCATCGAGGGGCTCGGCCGGAGCCGAGGAGACGCCGCCGCCGGCGTCGCCGCCCCCTCGGCCAACCGCTTCGGCGCCGTCAGCCCGACCCGCGCCGCGCACGTCCTCGCCGATCTCGAGGGCGAGGACGTCCTCGTCCTCGACGGCGGGGACGCCGAGGTGGGGCTCGAGTCCACGATCGTCGACTGCGCGAGCCCGAGCGGGCCCTCGATCCTGCGGGTCGGCGGCACGCCGCGCGAGCTCCTCGAGGACGTGCTCGGCGCGCCCGTCCCGCTCGCGAGCGCCGGACCCGCGCGCGCGCCAGGCATGCTCGCCTCGCACTACGCGCCCAAGGCGCGCGTCCTCGCGGCCCTCCGCGGCGACTTCGCGCGCGAGGTCCGCGCGGCCCTCGCGACGGGCAAGCGTGTCGCCACGCTCGGCCCAGAGGTGGGCTTCGGCGCCGCGATCGAGGTGCGCGCGGAGCGCGCCGACGCGACGCTCGCGCGCTCGCTCTACGCCACGCTCCGCGAGCTCGACGAGGAGGGGGTCGAGCTCGTCGTCGTCGCGCTCCCCGAGCCCGAGGGCCTCGGCCTCGCCATCGCCGACCGCCTGACGCGCGCCGCGCATCGCGGCTGACAGCGCGGCTGACGGCGCGATCTCCGTGCGTGAGAAAACTCGCGAGGTTGGCTACGCTCGCGCGCATGGCTCGCATCGACGATCGCCCCGATCCGCTCACGCTCGAGGAACGCGCGGCGGAGCTGAGCCGCGCGCGCCCGCGCTCCTTGCCGCTCGCGCCGATCGCCAAGCCGGGGCGCAGGCACCTCCCGCTCGCGGGCGAGGTGCGCCCGATCGATCGGAAAGCGCGCCCGATCTACGCCGTCTGGGAGATCACGCTCGCCTGCGACCTCGCGTGCCGGCACTGCGGCTCGCGCGCGGGCAAGCCGCGGCCCTCCGAGCTCACCACGGAGGAGTGCCTCGAGCTCGTCGATCAGCTCGCGGACCTCGGCGTGCGCGAGGTCTCGATCATCGGCGGCGAGGCCTACCTCCGCGAGGACTGGGTCGACATCATCCGCCGCATCCGCGAGCGCGGGATGATGTCCCTGATGACGAGCGGCGGGCGCGGCCTCACCCCCGAGCGCTGTCGGGCCGCCGCCGAGGCGGGCCTCCAGAGCGTGAGCGTCTCCATCGACGGCGACGAGGAGACGCACGATCGCCTGCGCGGCGTCCGAGGCAGCTACCGCTCGGCGCTCGAGGCGCTCCACAACCTGCGCGCCGCCGGGATCCAGACCTCCGTCAACACGCAGATCAACCGGCTCAGCATGCCGATCCTCGCGGACATCCTCGAGCTCATCGCGAGGGAGGGCGGCCACTCGTGGCAATTCCAGCTCACGGCCGCGATGGGCCGCGCGGCCGACGAGCCCGAGGTGCTCCTTCAGCCCTACGATCTCCTCGAGCTCTTCCCGCTCCTCGCGAAGCTCGCCGCGCGCGCCGACGAGCTCGGCGTGCGCCTCTGGCCCGGGAACAACATCGGCTACTTCGGGCCCTACGAGTCGATCCTCCGCAGGCGCTGGCCCGACCAGCACATGCTCTCGTGCGGCGCGGGGAGGTCGACGATCGGCATCGAGGCCGACGGCTCGATCAAGGGCTGCCCCTCGCTCCCGACCGACGCGTGGGTCGGTGGCAACGTCCGCGACGCGAAGCTCCTCGACATCTGGCAGCGCGCCGAGCCGCTCCGCTTCACGCGCGAGCGCAGCGTCAAAGACCTCTGGGGCTTCTGCCGCACCTGCTACTACGCCGAGGTCTGCCACTCGGGCTGCACGTGGACCGGCTACGTCCTCTTCGATCGGCCCGGCAACAACCCCTACTGCCACCACCGCGCGCTCGAACTCGAGAAGCTCGGCAAGCGCGAGCGCCTCGTCCGCGTCGAGCCCGCCCCCGGCGAGCCCTTCGACAACGGAAAATTCGACGTCGTCGTCGAAAACATCTTGTGAGCGTCCTCACATGGGGATAGGGTCGCCGCCATGCGACTCACCCCCTGCACCTCGTGCGCACGCCACATCCAGTTCGAGGATCCGATCTGCCGCTTCTGCGGCGCGACGCGCGAGCCGCGAGTCGCCCCCTCGACGCCGGCGCTCCCGCGCACGGGCCGCGCGGCGATCGTCGCCTTCGGCCTGATGGCGACGGCGGGCGCGACGAGCGGCTGCGATCCCGAGAGCGGCCCCTCCCCCGACGCGGCCGTCGTCGGCGAGATGGACGCGCCCGAGGAGGTGGACGCGCGCGTGATCGGCGCGCCCGACGCGGCGTATGGCGGGCCGCCCCTCGACGCGCACGTCGAGCCGACGGACGACGCGCACGTCACCCCCGACGTCGACGCGGGACCGGTCGACTCGGACGCCGGCTCGAGGCCGGACGCGGGGGGCATCGCGCCGGCGTACGGGGGTCCGCCCGATCCCTGAGCGCGGGCGGGCCGCGCGCGCCGAGGAGAGGAATCTCGAAAGGCCACGCGCGCTCGCGCGCACGAATCGGTAGGATGCGGCCGTGACCGAACCGCAGACGGTGGTAGGCGGCCGCTACGAGCTGCGCCGCAAGATCGCCGAGGGTGGGATGGGATCCGTCCACGAGGCGATCCACCTGCTCTCGAGGCGCGTCGTCGCGCTCAAGCTGCTCGCGCCCGACGTCAACCGGGACGAGGCCAAGCACCAGCGCTTTCTCCGCGAGGTGGCGGCCCCCGCGCAGATCGGCCACGACGGCATCGTCGAGGTCATCGACGCGGGCTACGACGACAAGCTCAAGTCGCTCTACGTCGCGATGGAGCTGCTCGACGGCGAGACGCTGCACGATCGCCTCGCGAAGCTCCAGCCCGCGACGAACGCGGAGCACCGCGAGCAGCTGCTCCGCATCTTCGAGGAATTGCTCGAGCCCCTCGCCGCGGCGCACGCCAAGGGGATCGTCCACCGCGACCTCAAGCCCGAGAACGTCTTTCTCCACCGCCGACGCGACGGGAAGGAGGTCGTCAAGGTCCTCGACTTCGGCATCGCGCGCGATCTCGACGGCGGCGCGCAGAGCGTGACGCGGACGGGGATCGCGATGGGCACGCCGCACTACATGGCCCCCGAGCAGGCGATGAACGCGCGAGACGCGAGCTTCCCCGCGGACATCTGGTCGCTCGGCGCGATGCTCTACGAGGCGCTCTCGGGGCAGGTGCCCTTCCCCGGCGACACCATCGGCGAGATCATCGCGGCGGCCGTCACGACGCCCCACCGGCCCGTGACGGCGATCGCGGCGAACGTCCCTCCACCCATCGTCCAGCTCGTCGACCGCTGCCTCGCCAAGCGCCCCGAGGATCGTCCGCGCGACGCGGGCGTCCTCCTCGAGGAATTCCGGCGCGCCCGAGGTCGGGACGCGAGCCGCGAGGTCGCGACGAGGGCGATCGAGGGCCAAGGCGTCGCGCCGACCGTGGCGCTCGACAGCCCCGTCGGCGCGGGGACGCTCCCCTCCACGAGCTTGCCGAGCGCCGTCCCGAGCTTCGCGAGCGCGAGCGCCGTCCCGAGCGCCGCGACCCCCGCCCCCTTCGTCGGCGTCCCGCCCGAGGCGCCGAAGACGTCGTCGCGCCTCTGGCTCTACCTCGGCGTCGGAGCCCTCGTGGTCGTGCTCGGAGGCGGCTGCTGCGGGCTCGCGTCGCTCCTGGGCCTGGGCGCCCTCGGCATGAGCAGCGGCGACTCGACGCGAGAGGGCCCCGGCGGCGGCACCCAGCCCAGCGTCGGCGCCAGCGCGGGCGCCGGGCAGGTCCGCACGGTCACGGGCACGCTCTCGCAGGGCGACCTGCGCCTCCGATCCGGGGAGTTCCAGGACCGGTACGTCGAGTCGTTCCCGCCCGGCGCTCACGTCCGCGTCCGCGCGTTCTCGAGCGACTTCGACACCTACCTCATCGTGATCCCGCCTCAGGGCGATCAGATCGACAACGACGACGCGGACGGCCAGAACGCGCGCGTCGAGATCGCGAGCGCGCTCGCGGGCGAGTACACGATCGCCGTCACCTCGTTCGCGCCTGGCGAGACGGGCAACTACGCGCTCGAGATCACCGTCTGGTGACCCAGACCGCGCCCACGGCGAGAGCGCGCGCGGTGAGGGGGCTCATCCGTCCGCTCGAGGCAAAACTGGCCGATCGGCCGATGCCTCCCCATACTCGCCGCCATGGTGCAGGAGCCGAGCACGGATCGAGGCGCGCGTAGGGGCATGAAATTCGGGCTCCCCACCCTGAGTCAGCGCCCTCGACGAGCGAGCTTCGAGCCGGATCCGACCTCGATCGATCCCGCCGCCGCGCGCGCCGCCCTCGCGCTCATCGAGGCGATCGTCCCCGGCGGAGGTAACTGTCGCCGCGGCGACGAGGACACGCTGCGGGTCGTCGCGCAATTGCTCGAGCACACGCACCCCTTGCTCGCGCCGCTCTGGTCGAAGGGCGCGATCGCGCTCGATCACCTGGCGATCGGGCGCACGGGCCATCGCTTCCAGAGCCTCTCGCACGAGCGGCAGCAGGCGCTCATCGCCCAGTGGAGCCGCGAGCCCGCCGTGGTGCCAATCCTCCAGGCGTTCTCGCTCCCCGTGAAGCTCGCCCACTTCGATCGCAAGGAGGTCTACGAGGGCCTCGGCGGACACTACAACGAGGTCAAGAGCCTCGAGCCCGCGCGGTGGATGTCGCAGGTGGTCGACGCCGCCACCTCGGAGCACGAGGACGAGGTCGAGTGCGAGGTCGTCGTCGTCGGCACGGGCGCGGGCGGCGCCGTCGTCGGGCGCGAATTGGTCGAGCGGGGCTACGCCGTCGTCTTCGTCGAGGAGGGCCGCCTCATCCGCCGCGACGAGTTCACGGGCAGCTCGATCAAGGCGCACCAGGAATTCTATCGAGCGGCCGTCTCGCTCGGCAACACGCTCATGCCCGTGATCGTCGGGCGCCTCGTCGGCGGCTCGACGGCCGTCAACGGCGGCACCTCGTTCCACACCCCCGCGTGGGTGCTCGATCGCTGGTGCGAGCGGATGGGCACCGACGCCTTCGCGCCCGAGACGATGCAGGGCTACATCGACCACGTCGAGCGGATCCTCCAGGTCGAGCCCGCGAACCGGCGGTTCATCGGGAAGATCCAGGAGATCATCGCGCGGGGCTGCGACGCGCACGGCTGGAGCCACTTCGTCATCCGGAGGAACGCCCCTGGCTGCGAGGGCTCGGGCTTCTGCGACTTCGGCTGCCGCACGGACGCGCGCCGCTCGACGAACATCTCCTACGTGCCGCCAGCGCTCGAGAAGGGCGCGATGCTCTACACGCACCTGCGCGCCGATCGCCTCATCCTCGAGGGCGGGCGCGCCGTCGGCGTGGTCGGCGTCACCCCGCGCGGCCAGGAGATCCGCGTCCGAGGGCGCGCCGTCGTGTTCTCCGGCGGCGCGATCCCGACGCCGCTCTTTCTCCAGCGCCAGGGCCTCTGCGGCTCGAGCGGACAGCTCGGCAAGAACCTCACGCTCCACCCCTCGGGCGGCCTCTCGGCCGTCTTCGACGAGGTCATCGACGGCAAGAGCGCGATCCCCCAGGCCTACGGCTGCAACGAATTCGTGCGCGAGGGCATCCTCATCACCGGCGCCCAGCCGGACGTGAACTACGGCCCGATCGTCACGCCCTTCCTCGGCGATCCGCTCGTCGAGCTGATGAACCAGATGAGCTATATCGCGGGCTTCGGCGCGATGATCGCGGACGAGGGGACCGGCCGCGTCGTCGCGAGCCGGAGCGGCGTCGCCGCGCTCCACTACCGGATGACGCCCGGCGACGTGAAGCGCCTGCACCGCGCGACCGTGCTGATGGGCGAGATCGCCTGGGCCGCGGGCGCCAAGCGCGTGCTCCCCGCCTACACCGGCGGCCACGACTACCGCTCGCGCGCCGCGTGGAAGCGCTTCGTCGATCACACCCCGCGCGTGAGCGAATTGCTCGTCACCTCCTACCACCCGCTCGGCACCTGCCGCATGGGCAAGGATCCCAAGACGAGCGTCGTCGGCCTCGACCACGAGGCGCACGACGTGCCCGGCCTCTTCATCGTCGACGGCAGCACCGTCGAGGGGCCGCTCTACGTGAACCCGCAGATCACGATCATGGCCGTCGCCACGCGCGCCGCGGAGCAGATCGCGGAGAAGCTGGGCTGATCCGGCTCGCCGAAAACTTGCGGTTTCCCGCGGCGTGCCCTTGCCTCGGGGGATGCACGCCCGGACCTCGTCGCCCTCGACCCGCGCGCTCGTCGCGTGCGCGCTCGCGCTCGCCGCGCTCGTCGCCGTCGCGCCGACGGGCGCGCGCTCGCAGGCGCACGAGCGAGGCGCCGCCGACACCCCGCCCGCGCGTGCCTCGAGGAGCCGCGCGCGGCGCCCGAACAGCCTCTCGGTCGGCTACGCCTTCGAGGGACGCCTGCGGCGCGGCGTCCTGCTCGAGGAGTCGAGCGTGCTCCGCTACACGGGCGAGTACCGCGCGAGCGGACGCTTCTGGGGCACGCGCGAGCTGGTGACGCTCCTCGAGCGCGCGGCCGCGCACGTCGCGCGTCGCCTGCCTGGCGCGCGCCTCTCGGTCGGCGAGCTCTCCGCCGAGCGTGGCGGCCGCATCTCGGGCCACCGCTCGCACCAGAACGGGCGCGACGTCGACATCGCGCTCTACATGCTCGACGCCCGCGGTCGACCCTTCGATCCCTTCGGCTTCGCGGCCTTCGACGCGCGCGGTCACGGCCTCACGCCGAACGAGGGCCTGCGCTTCGACGACGCGCGCAATTGGGAGCTCGTCTCGCGCCTCGTCACCGACCCGGACGCGCGCGTCCAGTACATCTTCGTCGCGGACTCCCTCAAGGCGCGCCTGCTCGCGACGGGGAGGAGGCGACGCGCGCCCCGGCGCGTGCTCGAGCGCGTCGAGGCCGTCCTCCACCAGCCCTCGCACGGCCACCCGCACCGCAACCACTTCCACGTGCGGATCTACTGCCCACCCGGCGATCGCCCGGCCTGCCAGGATCGCGCGCCCTTCCACCCCTGGTACCCGGGCACGCCGCCCGCTGCGTCACCCAGCGTGCCGGCGAGCGCGGATCCGAGCGCGAGCGCGACGGCGGAGTAGCGCGCCGTCAGCGCGCGTCGTAGGCGCGCCAGTCGGGCCTGCGGGTGCGGGCCCAGTACTCGAACGTGAAGCCCGGCCAGAGGGCGGTGACCTTCTTCGCCGAGCCGGCCTGGTACCAGCTCTGGCAGCCGCTCATCCAGACGGTGTCCTTCATGCGCTCCTCGACCTCGCGCGTGAAGGCGGCCTGCGCGCTCGCCTTCACCTCGAGCGAGGCGAGCCCCTCGTCGACGATGCGCCGGACGCAGCGCGCCGTATAGCGGGCCTGGGCCTCGATCATGAAGATCATGGAGTTGTGCCCGAGCCCGGTCGCGGGGCCCATCATCAAGAAAAGGTTGGGAAAGCGCGCCACGGTGATGCCGAGGTAGACCTCGGGGCGCTCGCGCCACACCTCGTTCAGCTCGAGGCCACCCCGCCCGTGGATGCGCATCGAGGAGAGGTAGTCGGCGACCTGGAACCCCGTGCCGTAGAGGATCGCGTCCGCCTCGTGGAGGACGCCGTCCTTCGTGCGCACGCCGCGCGGCTCGATGCGCTCGATGCCGCTCGTGACGACGTCGACGTTCGGCTGGCGGAGCGCGCGGTACCAGTCGTTCGAGAGCAGGATGCGCTTGCAGCCCATGAGGTAGCTCGGCGTGAGCTTGGCGCGCAGGACGGGGTCGGGGATCTCCCGCGCGAGGTAGCGCCGGGCGATCTTGCCAAGCAGCTTCATCACGCGCGGGTCCTTCACGAAGCCGTAGGCCTTCACCTCGTTCATCCAGTAGAGGCCCGCGCGGTACGCGGCGCGGAGCGGATCGATCCGCGCGAGCGCGCCCTTCACGGCGGCGGGGTAGGCGAAGTCCTGCTTGGGCACGACCCACGGCGCCGTGCGCTGAAAGACGGTGAGTCGCTCGACCTTCGGCTGGATCGCGGGCACGAACTGGATCGCGCTCGCGCCCGCGCCGATCACGGCGACGCGCTTGCCCGTGAGGTCGAACTCGTGATCCCACGAGGCGCTGTGGAACTGCGCGCCTTCGAAGCTCGAGGCGCCCTCGAAGGCGGGGATCGCGGGGATGTGGAGGGCGCCGTTGCCGAGCACGAGCGCGCGCGCCGTCGTCGTCGTCCGCTCGCCCGAGCGCGTGTCGCGCGAGGTGACGCTCCAGCGCCCCGTGGCCTCGTCGAAGCGCGCCTCGATCACCTCGGCGTGGAAGACGACGTGCGCGAGCAGATCCTCCTCCCGCGCGACCCGCTCGAGGTAGTCGAGGATCTCGGCCTGCGGCGAGTACGAGCGCGACCAGCGAGCGTTCGGCGCGAACGAGAACGAGTAGAGGTGCGAGGCCACGTCGCAGGCCGCGCCGGGGTAGTGGTTCTCGCGCCAGGTGCCGCCGACGCGCCCCGCCTTCTCGAGGACGCGGAACGAGGTGACGCCGACGCGCCGGAGCGCGTGCCCCACCGCGATCCCCGAGAACCCCGCACCGACCACGAGCACGTCGACGTCCGCGCGCGGGCGAGCCTCGCCCTGCGCTCGCGCGTCGCGCGACTCCTTCGCCTGGTCCGCCTTCGCCATGCCCACCTCGCTGCGCGCTCCGGCGCTCGGCCGAGGCGCTATTGAACGATGTTCAACGCAAGCCTGCGCGGGCCCGAGGGGGATGTCAATCGTGGCGTGACAGCCCGCCTCGCTCGACGTGTTCCGTCGCGCCGAGGCGCGCTCGTCAGAGGCCGTGCTTCGCGATCCACTCGTTCGTGAACGCGGTCGTCCGCTCGTAGCTGTCGCGCGTCTGCTTCTCGACGAACTTCTCGACGACGCCCCCGACGCCGAAGATGTTGACCGAGAGATCGACGTCGCAGATGCGCTCGATCCGCTTGTCTCCGCGCGGCTCGACCCAGAACTTCCCGCCGATCTTCGCCTTGTCGGCGAGCTTCTGGAGCTGGATCTCGTAGGTCCAGACCTGCGTCTTCGGATCGAAGCGCCCCGACTCGATGTAGGAGATCGAGCCGCCGACGAGCTTCTGGACGACGGCCGGCGCGTCGCTCTTGGGCTCGAGCAGCTGCTTGCGCGTGCGCACGCCGCCGTGCTCGCCCGTCAGCTCGAGGACCTCCCACTTCGTGAACTCGAGCGGCCCGAGGTAGAGCCCGCGGTTGTAGTCGAGGTCGAAGAAGATCTTCGACCAGTAGGTCTCGGCGTCCGTGTTGAAGATGTTTCGGCAGGTGAACTTCATCGCGCGCGAAGGATAGGAGATGGCGCGCGGGACGAAAAGGTGGAGCGCGCGAGCGCGCCCCCGAGGCCCGCTGACGATCAGGCGCGGACGGCGACCACGACGACGGTGATGTTGTCCTCCCCGCCGTGGTCGTTCGCCCGCTGCACCATCTCCGTCGCGGCGGCGCGCGGATCGTCCGGGTGCGCGAGGCAGCTCTCGAGGATCTGCTCGTCGGTGATCATGCCCGAGAGGCCGTCGGAGCAGAGCATGTAGAGATCGCCCGGCTTGGGCGTCTCGGGCAGGAGATCGACGACGACGGAGTCCTGCATGCCGAGCGCGCGCGTGATCACGTTCTTCGGCAATTCCTCGCGCTGCTCGGGCGAGAGATCCGGCAGGACGGCGAGGTAGTCGTTGAGGAGCGAGTGGTCGCGCGTGAGCTGCGCGATGGCGCCGTCGCGCACGCGGTAGCAGCGGCTGTCGCCGACGTGCGCGACGTAGATGCGCTTGCCGCCCTGCGAGACGAGGATGCCGACGATCGTCGTGCCCATCCCGTGCACCTCGCGGTGGCGCGCGCTCGTGTCGTAGATGCGCTTGTTCGCGACGCGGATGCCCGTGATGAGCCGGTTCTCGTCGACGGAGAGGTGGGGATCGAAGTGGAAGGGCCAGGTCGCGTCCTCCTTCGAGGTCGCGAGGAAGAACGACGCCATCGCGTGCGTCGCCATGCGGCTCGCGACGTCGCCCGCGCGGTGCCCCCCCATGCCGTCCGCGACGATGTAGAGACCGAATTCCGGCAGGATGCAGAACGAGTCCTCGTTGTGCTCTCGCTGCTGTCCGACGTCCGTGACGCCTGCGGCGACGATCTCCATGTGTGCGGCAAAGCTCACCAATCGAGCGCCACCGTGTCAAGCGAAGCCGACGTCGGAGCGTCCGGGCGGGGCGCTTCGCACGACGTGTGCCATCGAGCCGCGGCCCGGGGTCGCGTCCGGCCCGAGGCGAGGCCCCGCGGGAGGTGGAGAGGCGCTCGCGGACGCGGGCGCGTGGTAGCTTGCGCGGCCATGACAGAGCTCCGCGTCGCGCTCCTCCCCGGCGATGGCATCGGCAAGGAGGTCGTCCCCGTGGGGGCCGCCCTGCTCGAGAAGATCCGCGAGCGGCGCGGGCTCGACCTCGAGCTCTGCCCCGTCGACCTCGGGGCCGATCGCTTCCTCCGCGACGGATCGACCTTCCCCGAGGAGGAGCGGCGCTTCATCCGCGACGAGTGCGACGCGGTCCTGCTCGGAGCGATCGGTGATCCGCGCGTGCCGAGCCTCGACTACGCCCGCGACATCCTCTTCGGCCTGCGCTTCGGGCTCGATCTCTACTGCAACGTGCGCCCGATCGTCTGCCTCGCCGACGCGCTCATGCCCCTCAAGGGCAAGGACGCCTCGAGCTGCGACATCGTCGTCTTCCGCGAGAACACCGAGGGCGTCTACGTGAACGTCGGGGGCAACTTCAAGAAGGGCTCCCCCGACGAGGTCGCCATCAACGAGGACCTCAACACGCGCAAGGGCGTCGAGCGCGTGATCCGCGCCGCGTTCGCGTACGCGAGGGCGCACGGGCGCGGGCGCGTCCACATGAGCGACAAGTCGAACGCGATGGCCTACGCGCACGGGCTCTGGCGCCGCACCTTCGCCGAGGTGGCGAAGGAGTACCCGGAGATCGAGGCCAAGCACGTCTACGTCGACGCGCTCTGCCTCGGCCTCGTGCGCTCGCCCGAGAGCTACGACGTCATCGTCACGAACAACCTCTTCGGCGACATCGTCACCGACCTCGGCGCCGCGCTCCAGGGCGGCCTCGGGATGGCGGCGAGCGCGAACGTGCGCCCCGACGATGGGCGCTGGTCGGACGTCACGGCGCGCTGCCGCGGCCTCTTCGAGCCCGTCCACGGGAGCGCGCCCGACATCGCCGGCAAGGACCTCGCGAACCCGCTCGCGACGGTGCTCACCGTCGGCATGATGCTCACGCACCTCGGCGTCGAGGGCGAGGAGGAGCGCCTCACGCGGCTCGTCGAGGAGGCCGTCGCCGAGGGCGTGACGACGCCGGATCTCGGCGGCGACAAGCGCACGAGCGAGGTCGCGCGCTTCATCCTCGATCGCGCGTGACGGCGCACCCGGCGGGGCGGATCGCGTCGAGCGAGGCGCGCCGTCAGAAGCAGCTCGCGGGCACGCACCAAGCGCCGCGGCCCGGGCTCATCGCGCGCGGGCCGACGACGAGCAGGCGCTGCTGATAGCCCACGAGGCCCACGCCCTCGAGCTTCACCTGGTAGACGAAGGGGAAGAGCTCCATGCACTCGACGAGCCCGTCGCGGTCCCGGTACGCGAGGTCGACCTGGTAGCTGAGGAGCGTGCGGCCGACGACGTGGATGAAGCGCTCGCCCTCGATCGCGCCGACCTGGGCGAGCGGCCGCGCCGAGACGGCGAAGGCGCGATCGAAGAAGTCGTTCGCGCTCGCCTCGCCTCCATACGGGCGGCGCCGCGCCGAGAAGCCGCCCACGTAATTGCCGCCCTCCCCTCGCACGCCGTAGGTGAGGAGCGTCGAGGCGACGAAGCCGCGGTCGGTCGGGAGAAAGACGAGCAGCTCGCGATCGGGCGTCGCGCGCGATCGAGGATCCGAGCCGACCTGGAGCTCGACGAGATCCGAGAAGCCGTCGCCGTCGGTGTCGAGCAGCGCGGGGTCCGTGCCGCGCGCGAATTCGGTCGTGTCGCAGAGCCCGTCACCGTCCGTGTCGACCATGAGCACGGCGGCGTCGGGCTCGGGGAGCGGGCTCGCGTCGGGCGGCGAGTGCGGCCTCGGCCCGCAGCTCGCGGCGGCGAGCGTGAGCGACGCGAGCAGGATGATCCGACGCGGAGCTCCGCGAGGCTCGCGCGCGCTGCGGGCCCTGGACGCGTCGGTGCGCTCGTCGGCTCGCATCAGGCAGGGAGCGTGGAGCCCGCCTCGCCTCCGGGCAAGCGCGTCCGGCGCGCTTGCGGGGCGCGGGGCGTGACGCTAGAGCCCACGCGCGCCATGAGCTCCCCGAAGAAGCCCCTCGATCCGTCGGCCGTCGGCAAGACGACCGCGCCGCTCACGTTCACCTACCGCTGGCAGGACGCGGCGCTCTACGCCCTCGGCGTCGGCGCGGGGGCGGAGGACCTCGCCTTCGTCTACGAGGGCCAGGAGGGCGACGCGCCGATGCGCGTCCTGCCGACCTACGCGGTCATCCCCACGTTCGAGGCGTGCAAGGCCCTCTTCGACGTCGTCGGCGGCGACTTCTCGGGCGTCGTCCACGGCGCGGAGAGCGTCCGCCTGCACCGGCCCTTCGCCCCGAGCGGGACGCTCACGACGATCGGCAGGGTAGCGAGCGTCGGCGACCTCAAGCGGATGGCGCAGGTCGTCTTCGCGACCGAGACGCGCGACGAGGCCGGCGCGCTCCTCTGCGAGACGGAGTGGACGATCATGTACCTCCTCGACGGCGGCTACGGCGGAGAGCCGCCGCCCAAGAGCGTCCGCGTGCGGCCGCCCGAGCGCGAGGCCGACTGGCGCGTCTCCTACGCGACGAGCCCCTCGCAGGCGCTCCTCTATCGCCTCTCGGGCGACCTCAACCCCCTCCACGCCGATCCGCGCGTCGCGGAGAAGGCCGCGAAGATCACGGAGGGCAGGCCGATCCTCCACGGCCTCTGCACCTACGGCTACGTCGGGCGCGCGATCCTCGCGCACGAGTGCGGCGGCGATCCCGCGAGGCTCGCGCGCCTCGTCGGACGCTTCTCGAAGCCGGTCTGGCCGGGCGACACGCTCGTCGTCGAGGGCTGGCGCGAGGAGGGCCGCGTGATCGTCCAGGCGAGCACGCGCGAGCACCCCGAGGAGCCCGTCTTCAGCAACGCGTGGGCCGAGCTCGCGGGGTGAGCCCGGGCGCCGCCACACCCCCTCGCATCCCCTGAGCGGGCGCGCCTCCGGGCCGCCCTCGAGATCGCAACCCGAGATCGAACGAGGCAAGACATGAAGAAGCTGAGCAAGGAGATCTGGATCGTCGGCGCCAAGCGCACCGCCTTCGGCGAATTCAGCCAGTCCTTCAAGGACATCAGCGCGATCGATCTCGCGGTCGTCTCGACGAAGGCCGCGCTCGCGCAGGCGGGGCTCGCGGGCGAGGAGATCGACCAGGTCATCCTCGGCAACGTCCAGCAGACGTCGAAGGACGCGATCTACGGCGCGCGGCACGTCGGCCTGAAGTCGGGCGTGCCGATCGACCGACCGGCGCTCACGGTGAACCGCCTCTGCGGCTCGGGCTTCCAGTCGGTGATCACGGCGGCCGAGCAGATCCTGCTCGGCGACGCGCGGGCCGTCGTCGCCGCGGGCGCGGAGAACATGAGCCAGGCGCCCCACGCCGTGTGGGGGCTGCGCGACGGCGGCGCGAAGTTCGGCAAGGCGCCCGAGCTCGTCGACACGCTCTTCGCGGCCCTCCACGACACCTACACCAACATGCCGATGGCGATGACGGCGGAGAAGCTCGCCGAGAAATACGGCATCACGCGCGAGGACTGCGACGCCTTCGCGATGCGGAGCCAGGAGCGCTGGGCCGCGGCGCACGAGGCGGGCGCGTTCGCCGACGAGCTCGCGCCGGTCGAGGTGAAGGAGCGCAAGGCCACGCGGCTCGTCGATCGGGACGAGCACCCGCGGCGCTCGACGATGGAGACGCTCGCGAAGCTGCCGCCCGTCTTCAAGAAGGACGGCGTCGTCACCGCGGGCAACGCGTCCGGCATCAACGACGGCGCGGGCACGCTGATCGTCGTCGACGCCGAGTGGGCGAAGGGGCGCGGCCTCACGCCGCTCGCGCGCCTCGTCTCGTGGGGCGTCGCCGCCGTCGATCCGACGATCATGGGCATCGGCCCCGCGCCAGCGATCCGCAGCGCCCTCGAGCGCGCCGGGCTCAAGCAGGACGAGATCGACGTCTTCGACGTGAACGAGGCCTTCGCCGCGCAATTCCTCGCGGTCGAGAAGGAGCTCGGCCTCGACCCCGCGAAGACGAACCTCAACGGCGGCGCGATCGCGCTCGGCCACCCGCTCGGCGCGAGCGGCTCGCGCATCACCGCGAACGTGATCTACACGCTGCGCCGCCTGAACAAGCGCTTTGGCGTGGGCTCGGCGTGCATCGGCGGTGGCCAGGGCCTCGCCGTCCTGCTCGAGCGGCTCTGAGAGCGCGCGAGCGAGCGCGCCGATCGGACGCACGCGCAAGCCGGTCCGGTCGGCGCGCTCAGCTCGCCGCGCGCGCGATCCGCGCGGCGATGACGCGCCCGACGCGCAGGCCGTCCATCGCCGCGCTCGCGATGCCGCCCGCGTGCCCCGCGCCCTCGCCCGCCGGGTAGAGGCCGGCGAGCCCGGGCGCCTCGAGCGTCTCGGGATCGCGCACGACGCGGACGGGCGCGCTCGTCCGCGACTCGGTCGCGACGAGGATCGCCTCCTCGGTGACGTAGCCGCGCATCCTCCCCCCGAACGCGCGCAGCGCCTCGCGCAGCCGCGCCGCGATCGGGAGGCCAGCCGCGTCGAGCACCGCGCCGACGTCGCTCGCGACGACGCCCGGCAGATAGCTCGTCTCGGGGAGCGTGCTCGAGAGGCGGCCCGCGAGGAAGTCCGTCACGCGCACCGCGGGCGCGGCGAGCTTGGGCCCGCCCGCCTCGAGCGCGCGCCGCTCGATCGCGGCCTGGAGCTCGACGCCGCCGAGGGGCCCGTCGAAGCCCGCGCGGCAGAAGTCCTCCGGCTCGATCGCGACGACGAGCCCCGAATTCGCGAAGGGCGAGTCGCGCCGCGAGAGGCTCATGCCGTTCACGACGAGGCCCGTGGGCTCGGTCGAGGCGGGCACGATGAAGCCGCCCGGACACATGCAGAACGAGAAGACGCCGCGCCCCTCGACCTCGTGCGCGAGCCGGTAGGAGGCGGCCGGCAGCCTCGGGTGCCCGAAGTCGCGGCCGTACTGGATGCGGTCGACGAGCGGCTGGGGGTGCTCGATCCGCACGCCGAGCGCGAACGCCTTGGGCTCGAGGCGGACGCCGAGCCGGACGAGCATCGCGAAGACGTCGCGCGCGGAGTGCCCGGCCGCGAGCACGACGTGGTCGGCCTCGAGCTCCTCGCCGCTCGCGAGCCGCGCGCCGACCACGCGCCGCGCCTCGCCGCTCCCCGTGACGCGGAGCTCGACCACGCGGCTCTCGAAGCGGAACGCCACCCCCGCCGCCTCGAGCCGCTCGCGCATCGCGCTGATCACCTTCGGCAGCCGGTTCGAGCCGATGTGGGGCCTCGCGTCGAGCAGGATCGCGCGCGGCGCGCCGTGGAGCGCGAGCGTCTCGATCACGTCGCGCACGTCGCCGCGCTTGTGCGCGCGCGTGTAGAGCTTGCCGTCCGAGTAGGTGCCCGCGCCGCCCTCGCCGAACGCGTAATTGCTGTCCGGATCGACGCGGCCCTCGCGCTGGATCGCCTTCAGATCGTGGCGCCGCGGCTGGACCCCCTTGCCGCGATCGACGACGAGCGAGGGGATCCCCTCGCGCGCGAGCGCGTAAGCCGCGAAGAGGCCCGCCGGGCCGTCCCCGACGATGAGCACCCGCCTTCGGCCCTTCACCTCGCGCGGTAGAGGCTGCCCGAGCGCCGCGCCGTCGAGCGCCTCGTCCCGCGCGAGGCCCACGAGGACGTGGAAGCGAACCTGCCCCTTGCGCGCGTCGACCGAGCGCTTGCGGATCGCGACGAAGGGGATCCTGTCCGCGCTCGTGTGGAGCTGGCGCGCGATCCGCGCGCGGAGCGACGCCTCGTCGTCGGGCTCGTCGAGACCGAGCGTGAGCTCCAGCTCCTCGGGGAGCTCCCTCGGACCTCTCGCGTGGGGCGCCATCACGGCGGAGTATGCGTGCTCGCGCGCGCGAGGCGAACCGCGCGGGGCGCGGATCGCGCGACCCCTCGGCCGAGTGGCCAGGCCGGAGGTTGCCGCGGCGCGAATCGAACCTACGCTCGGTCATCCTTCGAGGGAGTCATGCCGACGTACGAGTACCGATGTGAGGGTTGCGGCAACGAGCTCACGGTCGAGCAGCGGATCACCGATCCGAAGCTCGAGCTCTGCCCCAAGTGCGCCGAGAAGAAGCTCGTGCGGCTCATCAGCGGCGGGACGTTCATCCTGAAGGGCGGGGGCTGGTACGCCGACCTCTACTCGAAGCCGAAGGGCTCGGCGTCGAGCGGCGAGTCCTCGAGCGCGCCCGCCTCGACGAGCGACGCGGCCGCCGCGCCCTCATGCGCCTGCGCCGCGAGCGGCGGCTCGAGCGACCCGAGCTGACGGCGCGCCTCGCTCGACGCGATCCGCCCCGCGCGAGCATGCTGGCTCGGCGGAAGCGGAGCGCGCGCCCATTCACCCGGCGTGAGGGAGGGGCTCTGGGCAGCTCCTCCGACGAGGAAGGCGCGGCGCGGATCAGGGCAACGGGTTCGTGCTCTGATCGCTCACCGCTTGGATCGCTCAGCGCTTGGGCCTCTTCGCCTTCGCCTCCGAGGCGGGCTCGCTCGGCTTGTCGGTTGGCGAGGCCTCGCCGTCGGGGCCCGGCTCGACCCATCGCAGCGCCTCGGGCACCTCCGGCTCGGGCGCGCGCTCGACCCAGCGCAAGAAGGCGATCCCCGCCACGAGGAGGACGACCGCCGCGTAGTGGCCGGGCGTGAGGCCGAAGTAGCGGACGTCTCCGCCCTCGAAGTCGGGCGCGCGCAGGAAGTCGAGCGCGAAGCGGAAGGGCGCGTAGAGGATCGGCAGGAGCCCGAGGTAGAAGCCGCGCTTACGGGGCGTCCTCCCGAGGAAGACGAAGAGCGCCATGACGGCCGCCGACCAGATCACCTCGTAGAGCCCGAGGTCGTGGCGCGTGACGTAGGGCGGCTCGCCCGCGTGGTAGTCCTGGACGCCGAGGAAGAAGTCGGTGGGCGCGCCCGGGTGATCGTGGACGACGAAGCAGCCCGTGCGACCGAACATCCAGCCGAGCGGGAACGCCCACGCGATCGGATCGCCGATGACGCGCGCGTCGACCCCGTAGCGCTTGAGGTAGATGACGAGGCCGATCACGGCGCCGAGGAAGCCCCCGAACGACGAGAGCCCGTCCCAGACGCGCAGGAGATAGAGGGGGCTCTCGAGGACGTGCTCGGGGTGGTAGGCGATGGCGTCGAACATGTGGCCGACGACGAAGCCGCCGACGAGCACGTGCCCGACGCAGCTCGCGATCGCGTTCGGGTGAACGCCCACCGCCTTGCCTCGCCGCTCGGCGAGCGAGGCGCCGAGCAGGACGCCGGTCGCGACGAGCACCCCGAAGGGTTGGATGGACCAGTCTTGCGGGAACGACGCGCGATATCCGAAGAGATCGACGTGCTCGGGCAGCGGGATCGGGATGCCCTCGAGGCGGAACCAGGGGATGAGGCCGCTCACGCGGAGCGTCTACCACGCTTCGACCTCTCGCGCGGCGATCCGCCTCGAGCGTCGCGGCCTCTCGATCGGCATAGGGGCCCGAGGCAACCCCTCGGGACCCCTGCCACACCACCGGACAAGCGGGTCCGCATCCGGCG
>JBDHVC010000008.1:0-111593 GCA_039809495.1 Sandaracinaceae bacterium | reverse complement strand
GCGCGGCCGAGCCGCCGCCGCCGCTCGCGCCGATGATGCCCGCGCACGAGCCGCGCCACGAGCCGCGAGCGCCCGAGCCGCGCTCGGCCTTCGAGCCCCCGCGCGCGCCCCAGCCGACGGCGCACCGAGACGGCGCGCCCTCGCTCGGCTTCCTCGCCGCGCTCCTCGACGAGCCCGGCGTGCTCGAGGTCGTCGTCGAGGGCACGCGCCCGGCGATCGTCGATCGCGGAAATGGCCTCACGCCCTCGCTGGGTCGCTTCGGCTCCATCGCGGAGGCGATGGTCGCCGCCGCGCACCTCTTCGAGCAGGCGAACCTCGCGCTCGGGGACGACCCGATCCAGGAGGCGAGCCTCCCGGACGGCTGGCACCTCACGCTGATCCTCGCGCCCGTCGCGGTCTCGGGGCCGCTCTTCGAGCTGCGGCGGATCGCCCGCCCGGCGGTGCCTGGCGAGGCGCTCGTCTCGCAGGGGATGTTGTCGAGCGACATGCTCGCGCTCCTGCGCTCCGCCCTCGAGGTGCAGCGCAACGTCGTCGTCGTCGGCGCCGACGACGCGGGCGTGCCCTCGCTCTTGAGCGCGCTCGCTCAAGAGCGCGCGGAGCGGACGCTCGTCATCGAGCGCGAGCCCGAGCTCACGCTCCAGGGCTCGAACGTCACGCGGCTCATGGCGGGCGCGAGCCCCTTCGAGACGCTTCTGTCGCGCGCGGCGCGGCTGCGCTCGGAGCGGATGGTGATCGACGGCGTGCGCGGCGGCGGCGAGCTGCACCAGGCGCTGGTCACCCTGGCGAGCCGCGGCGGCTCGTGCCTGCTCGGCGTCCGGCTCGCTCCGCAGAGCGCGCTGCTCGACCAGCTCGAGGCGAACGCGGGCTTCGGGCTCGGCAAGGGCGCCTCGCTCCTCGGCTCGGCGATCCACGTCGTCGCGCGGATGTCGCGGAGCATCGACGGCACCCGCCGGGTCGACGCGATCGGCGAGCTCGGGCCCGACGGCTACGTCGAGCTCTTCGAGTACGGCGAGGGCGGCTTCGCCTCGACGGGCTCGCGGCCGAGCTTCCTCTGATCCGATCGCGCGCCGCGCGGCGCGGGCTCCCCTCGAGGGGCGCTCGCCCGCGCGAGGTCGGCGTGGGCGGTCAGCGCCTCGCGAAGAGGGCCTCGAGCGCCTCGCGGCGCACCTTGCCGGTGGGCTCGCGCGGGAGCGCCTCGACGACGCGCAGCCGCCTCGGGATCACGACGGGATCGAAGTGCTCTCGGAGCGCCTCGCGCAGCCTCGAGGGCTCGAGCGGCGCGCCCTCCGCGTCGGCGCCGGCGACGACCGCCCGCGTCTCGAAGCCCCGCGCGCCGCCCACGGGGACGGCCCAGACCACGGCGTCGCGCACCCCCTCGATCGCCAGCAGGCGCTTCGTCAGCTCCTCGAGCGAGACGCGCGTGCCGCCGACCTTCACGACGCCGTCGGCGCGGCCGAGGTGAAAGAAGCGACGCGCGTCGACGAGCTCGACGCGATCGGCCGAGACGAAGGGTCGCGCGGCGCGCGCGTCGAGGAAGGGCGACTCGACCTGCATGCGGCCATCGCCCCCGACGCTCACCTCGACGCTCGGGAGCGCCTCGAAGGGGGCCGCGGGCGCCTCGAGGCTCGGCGTGGCGAGCCGGTGGCCGATCCCGCCCGTCTCGGACGATCCCAGGATCTCCGTCGCGCGGAGCCCGAAGCGCGAGGCGAGCATCACCGCCGTCTCCGCGGGGAGCGCCGCGCCGGAGGAGAAGATCCGCCGCGGTGGGCGCGCCCCGAACGCGCTCGGGTCGAGCACCTCGAGCGCCCGCAGGTGGGCGGGGACGCTGACGAGCACGTTCGCGCCCGAGGCTCGGTAGGCGGCGGCGAGCGGCTCGGCGTGCATCGGCGTCTCGCGCACGAACGACGCGCCGGAGACGAGCGGCACGAGCACCCCGAAGAGCAGCCCGTAGATGTGGTGCGGCGGGACGGTGGCGAAGATCCGGTCGCGCGGCCCGAGCGCGAAGGTCCGCGCGAGCTCCGTCGCCTCGCCGAGGAGCTGGCACGCCGTCTTCTCGCAGTCGAGCGGCTCGCCGGTCGTCCCCGAGGTGGAGACGACGACGAGCGCGCGCGAGGCGGGGATGGGCGAGAGCCGGAGCGGCGCGAGGTCGGCGTCGTCGGCGAGCACGCGGCGTACGTCGACGCCGGGATCGTCCTGATCGTGCAGGACGGTGCGGACCCCGCGCCGCTCGCGGAGCGCCCGGACGCGCTCGAGCTGCACGCCGGGCGGGAGCCGCACGACGAACCCGCGCGACCACGCGGCGAGGAGCGCCGCCGTGAAGAGGTAGCGATCGTGGCAGACGAGCAGGAGCTGCTCGCCCGCGCGCGCGTCGCTCTCGAGCGCGCGCGCGACCTTGGCCGCGTCGCGGAGCAGCTCGCCGACGGCTCGGTCGGGCGTGATGGCGCCCCCCTCGGGGTGAGCCCCCAGGGGGAGGAACGACGCGCTCGCATCGAGCCCCTTCGCGCTCAACGACGCATCCGCCCCGACATCGCGGTGGTCACGAACGTGTAGCGCGGCCAGTGGCGGTACCAGTCGGCGACGACGACGGGATCGCCGGAGGCGTCGGTCTCGCCATGCGAGCGGCCATAGACGCGCAGGAGCGAGCCGGCGCCGAGGCGCTCGGGGCCCGCGACGAGATCCTCGGCGCGCACGGGGATGATCGCGGAGAACGTGCCGATCTCGCGGTCCGAGACGGTGACGCGGCACGAGTCGTCGTACTCGCTCGAGCAGAGGTGGCGCTCTTGGTGCGCGCGGAGGCTGAGCCGGACGCGGGCGTGGTCCCCCTCGAGCTCGGGCGCGCCGAGGACGACGCCGAACCAGGAGACGTTGGGCTGATCCTCGGGGCGCGCGCGGCGCACCTCCTCGTAGCTCGCGTCGCTCGCGCGCTCCATGTACGCTCGCTCGCCGTCCGCGGGCTCGTACGTCCGCGCGTAGCCGTAGCGGCCTCCACCCCCACAGGCCGCGACGAGACCGACGACGGGGGCGAGGGCGACGAGAGCGGACCAGCTTCGCGAGGACATGGCGGCGAGGATGCAGGAACAGCGCTCTTTTTCAAGGCCCCGAGCGGCCGCGCCGGGGCGCCTGCTCGCCCTCGGCCTCTTGGCCCTCGCCGGGTGCGGCGGCCTCGGCGTCGAGCGCTACCGAGAGGCGCGACCGAGCCCCTCGCTCGAGGTGCGCCGCGTCGCGCGCGAGGAGCGCCCCGGCGTCGAGCACCTCGCGCGGCTCGACGGCGGCGCGGCCGTCGCGCTCGAGCCGGGCGTCGTGCTCCGCGCCTCGCACGTCACCCACGTCGAGCTCGTCGAGCGCGCCGAGGGCGGCTCGCTCGTCGTCCTCGCGCTCGACGAGGAGGGGCGCGCGCGCCTCGAGGAGGCGAGCTCCGGGGGCCGCGCGCTCGCGCTCGTGGTCGACGGCCGCGTCGTCTCGACGCCGACCGCCCGCGGCTCGCTCGCGGAGGGCGAGATCACGCTCTCCGTCCGCCACCCCGAGCGTCTCTTCGAGGCGCTCTCGCGCCGCGCGGACGACGGCGACGAGCCGTGATACCAAGCGGCATGAGCCCACGACCTTTTCGCGTCCTCGGGGTCCAGCAGATCGCCGTCGGCGGCCTCGACGTCGGCCGCCTGCGGACGCTCTGGATCGAGCTGCTCGGCCTCGAAGAGAAGGGTCGCTTCGAGAGCGCGCGCGAGAACGTCGACGAGGTCATCGCGTCGGCCGGGCGCGGCGTCCACGCCGTCGAGGTCGATCTCATGCAGCCGCTCGACCCCGAGAAGCGCCCGCGCGTCCACGAGCCGCCGCTCAACCACGTCGGCCTCTGGGTGGACGATCTCGCCGCCGCGGTGGCGTGGCTCGAGGGCGAGGGCGTCCGCTTCGCGCCCGGCGGGATCCGCAAGGGCGCCGCGGGGCACGACGTCTGCTTCATCCACCCGCGCGGGGACGAGGCGCACCCCCGGAGCGGCGAGGGCGTCCTCATCGAGCTCGTGCAGGCGCCGCCCGACGTCGTCGCCGCCCTCGGCGCGCCGCGCTGACGGCGCGCCGTCCGTCAGCGGAGCAGGCTCGAGGCGAGCTGGCTCGCGAGCTTCGGATCGACGTTCGGGTGCTTCGCCTTGAGCGCCTTCATCAGCGCCCCGAGCTCCTTCTTGCTGCCGAGCCCGAGCTCCCGAGCGAGGGCCTCGATCGCGGCGCGCGTCTCGCTCTCGGAGAGCGCCTGCGGGAGATAGCCGAGCACCACCTCGAGCTGCTCCCGCTCGAGCGTGGCCGCGTCGGGGCGGGAGGCCGCCTCGAATTGCTCGATCGTGTCCTTGCGCTGCTTCACGCTCTTCTTCAGCACCTCGAGGACGTCGGCGTCCTCGAGCGGCCGCCCGAGCGCGACCTCCTTGAGGAGCAGCTCGCTCTTCACCATCCGGAGCGCGTCGCGCGCCGCCTCGTTCTTCTCGAGCATCGCGCGCTTGAGGTCTTGGTCGATCCGCTCTCGTAGGGTCATGGGCGCCACTCTAGCCGAGAACGCGCGGCGCTCGGCGGGGCCGGACGAATTTCGGCCCCTCGGTGCGCGCGCGAGACGTTATCCTCGATCCGCGATGGTTGGATTGTCGGAAGCGGCGCTCGTCGCTCGGCTGGTGCGCGTCGCCGCGAGCGTCGGCGCCTGCCCGCTCGCGGCGCTCTTCCGGCTCGAGGGCGAGCGCGCCTCCCTGATCGAGCGCGTCGTCCGCCTCGAGGAGGCGAGCGAGATCACCCAGATGACGCTCCCCGCGGCGCGCCTCACGACCGAGGCGTGCCGCATCTGGCTCGCCAGCTCGCGCGCCTCGCCGCCGACCGAGCTCGCGGCGTTCCCGAGCGCGGTCCGCGTCCGGTGGGCGGTGAGCTTGCCGCTCTTCGACGCGAGCCGCGCCCAGATCGGCCTCCTCGTCGTCGCCGACGCCACGGAGTACGCCGAGCCGCCGGCCTGGCTCCCCGCGCTCGAGGACGTCCGCGTGCTGCTCGAGGAGCGGCTCACGAGGCCGCTCGTCTCGCCCGCGAAGGCCACGCCCGATCGACAGCGCCAGCGCATCCTCGCGCCCGCGCTGGTCCACGGCGCGACGAGCACGCCGAGGCCGGGCTCGCTCTCGGGCCAGCGCGACGAGCCCTCGAGCGAGCGCCTCATCCCGAGCGACGCCGTCACCGGCCTGCTCGATCGCGCGAGCCTCTTCGAGGAGGCCTCGCGGCGGATCGAGCGCGCCAGCGTGCTCCAGCTCCGCGTCGCGCTCGTGACGATCGCGCTCGATCGGTTCCGCCGCGTGAACGAGACGCTCGGCATCGCGACCGGCGACGCCGTGCTCCGCCAGGTGGGGGAGCGCCTGCGCGAGTCGGTCGGCGACGGCGACGTCGTCGGGCGACGCTCGGGTGACGAGTTCATCGTCCTCGTCTCGGACGACGGCTCGTTCGGCTCCACGCTCGCGCTCGCCGATCGCCTCCAGCAGACCCTCCGCGAGCCCTTCTACGTGCCGGGGCACGAGGTGACGATCACCGCGTCGCTCGGCGTCGCCTGCTTCCCGAGCGACGCCGCCGACGCGCCCGAGCTCTTCCAGAGCGCCGACATCGCGCTCGCGCGCGCGAAGCAGCTCGGGCAGGGCAAGCTGGTCGTCTTCGATCCGACGATGCGCGAGGCGGTGACCGAGCGCGTCGAGCTCGAGCGCGAGCTCCGCATCGCGATGCGCGAGGGGCAGCTCTTGCTCCACTACCAGCCCAAATTCCGCGTCCGCGATCGGGTGCTCGTCGGCGCCGAGGCGCTCCTGCGCTGGCGCCACCCGACGAAGGGCCTCGTCCCGCCGGGGCGCTTCATCCCGGCCGCCGAGGACTCCGCGCTCATCGTCCCGATCGGCGCGTGGGTCCTCTCCGAGGCGTGTCGCCACCGCGCGAGCTGGCACCGCGAGGGCCTCGACGTCGGTCGCATCTCGGTGAACGTGAGCGCCCTCCAATTCGGCCAGCGCGACTTCGTCGGGTCGGTCACGCGCGCGATCCGCTCCGCGAACCTCGAGCCGGGTCAGCTCGAGCTCGAGCTCACCGAGTCGATCGCGGTGGGCGAGGCCGCGAGCGTCGCCGAGCGCCTCCACGCGATCCGCGCGCTCGGCGTCCGCGTCTCGATCGACGACTTCGGCACGGGCTACTCGTCGCTCTCGTACCTCCAGCGCCTGCCGCTCGACGTCCTCAAGATCGACCGCGCGTTCGTCGCCCCGCTCGATCGCGACGAGGAGCAGGCGCGGGGCGCGCGCGCCATCGCCGGCGCGATCGCGACGCTCGCGCGCGGGCTCGGGCTCGAGGTGCTCGCCGAGGGCGTCGAGACGGAGGCCCAGTTCGAGATCCTGGCCTCGCTCGGCTGCGACGTCATCCAGGGCTACCTCCTCGGCAGGCCCATGCCGGTCGAGGAATTCAGCCAGCTCGCTCGGCGAGGCGTCGCGTCGACGCCCTCCCGCTCGTGAGTAAGCTCCGCTCGCTGACCCATGAGCGATGACGGCGCCTCCTCCCGCTCGCGCGGCGTGATCGAGCCTGGACGGCCGATCCAGACGCACCTCGCGCGGCTGCTCCTCGCGCTCGGGCGCGGGAGGCGGACGGGCGTGATCCGGGTCGTGGCCAGGCCGCCGGCCGAGCCCCAGACGCAGCTCGTCGTGGTCGACGGCAGGCTCGTCTTCGCCGAGAGCCCCTCCGACGCGCGGCTGCTCCTCGAGCGCCTGCTCGAGCGGCGCCTGCTCGAGCCCGCGCTCGTCGAGGCGATCGCGGAGAGGGCCGCGCGGGAGCGCTCGTGGAGCCCGCTCGTGCGGCTGAGCGAGCTCGTCGTCACCGAGGGGAGGCTCGAGCCCGCGCTCGCCGAGGGCCTGCTCGCCGAGGCCGTCGAGGAGCGGGTCCTCCAGGTCCTCCGCGTCCTCGACGGGGAGTGGCTCTACGGCGACGATCCCCGCGCGCGGGCCGTCGAGCGCTTCCCCGTGGCGCTCGAGCGACTCGTCCTCACGGCGCTCGCCGAGGACGGGATCGCCGCCCTCTTCGAGCGTGAGCTCGAGCGCTACGGGCACCTCTACCCCAAGCTCGAGAGCGGCGTGAGCGAGCGGACCACCTCGTTCGGCCTCACGCCCGGGCGCTTTCGGACGCTGCGCTCGCTCGACGGCGCGCACACCCTCGCCTCGATCCTCGACGCGAGCCCCCTCGGCAGGCGCGCCGCCGCCGCCCTCATCGCCGGCCTGACGATCCTCGAGCGGATCCGCTGGAGCGAGGCGAGCGCGGCCTCGGCGCCCCCGAAGCCGAGCGGCGCCCCGGCGACCCCGCAGCCCGAGGCGCGCACCTTCGCGCGGATGGCGACGTCGATCGAGCACGTCGAGCGCGCGGGCGCGAGCCCGGCGCGCCGCTCGACGACCCCGGGCGAGCGCGGGGAGCGAGCCGCGATGAGCCCCGACGTCATCCGCGAGCTCCTGCGGCGCGGATCGGCGAGCGCGAGCGGCGCCCAGCGCGCGGAGCCCCCGAGCCGGCTCTCGGCGCACGAGCTCTGGGAGCGCGGCAAGCTCCACCTCGCCTCGAGCCGCCTCGCGCTCGCCTCGACCGACTTCGCCGAGGCGCACGCGCTCGAGCCCGCCGACTCGCGCTACGAGCTCCACCTCCGCTTCGCCGAGTACCTCCAGCAGGGCGATCACGAGGCGCGTGAGCCGATCGCGCGGAGGCTCCTCGCGCTCGCGCACACGCGCGCGCGCGGCGAGTCGCCCGATCCGTTCGCGCTCCACGCCCTCGGGCGGCTCGCGTTCGACGCGGGCGACGAGGAGAAGGCGAAGCGCGCCTTCGCCGCGGCCGATCGCCTCGCGCCCGGCGACGTCGAGACGGTGCGCTACCTGCGCCTGCTCGCCGCCCGCGCGAAGCCCAAACGCTGACCGCGGGAGCGCTGACCGCAGGCGCGCCGTCAGAAGAGCGCGCGCAGCTCCGCGGGGAGCGGGCTCGTCACGCGGAGCGGGGCGCGCGTCGAGGGGTGCGTGAGCGCGATGGCGCTCGCGTGGAGCGCGTGGCGCGCGAGGCCCGCGACGAAGGGCCCGCCATAGAGGAGATCGCCGAGCAAGGGAGCGCCGACGTGCGCGAGGTGCGCGCGCACCTGGTGGCGGAACGCGTGCGGGGCGCGCACCTCGACCTCGAGGACGCGCGCCCAGCTCCGCACCGCCACGATCTCGCTCGTCGCCGGCCGCGCCCCCTCGAGCGACGCGTCGACCCGGACGCGCCGACGATCGCGGGGATCGTTGCCGATCGGCGCGTCGATGATCTGCCCCGCCTCGAGCCGGCTCTCGCGCGGGACGAGCGCGACGTAGCGCTTGTCGATCTGGCCCGCCTCGAGCGCCCGGGCGAGCGCCTCGAAGCTCGCCTCGTCCCGCGCCGCGAGGAGCAGGCCGCTCGTGCCCGTGTCGAGGCGGTGGACGATCCCCGGCTCGCGGCGGTGGTGGCCGACGAGGGCCGCCTCGGGCCAGCGCGCCACGATGAAGCTCGCCACCGTCCCGCGCTCCGCGGGCCGGAGCGGGTGGCTCGGGATCCCCGCGGGCTTGTCGACGACGACGAGCTGCTCGTCCTCATAGCGGATCGCGATCGGCAGCTCCGGATCGGGCAGCGCGGAGAAGTCGGCGGGGAGCGGCGCCTCGGCGAGCACGATGCGGTCGCCCTCGTGGACCCGCTCGCCCTTGCGCGAGGCCCGGCCAGCGACGCGCACCGCGCCGCGCGCGAGCAGCTCCTGGGCGCGCCGACGCGAGAGGCCCGGCACGTGCCGCGCGAGCACGACGTCGAGGCGCGCGCCCTCGTCCTCGGGGCCCGCCTCGAGCGTGAGGAACGACGCCTCCGCGCCCGACGGGTCCAGGGCGCCGTGCCCTCGCCCGGGGCGGGCCGCGGCGCGGCTCACTCGAAGAGCCCCCGCAGCTTCTCGAAGAAGCTCTTCTGCTGGGGGTGGACCTCCTCGCCGAATTCCGCGGCGAGCGCCTCGATCAGCTTGCGCTGCTTCTCCGAGATCTCCTGCGGCACCTCGACGACGATGGTGACGAGCTCGTCGCCCTTGCCCGCGCCGCCGAGCACGGCGATCCCCTTGCCGCGCAGGCGCATGACGCGGCCGGACTGCGTGCCCGACGGGATCTTCATCTTCACCTTCCCCTCGAGGGTCGGCACCTCGATCTGCGTGCCGAGCACGGCCTCGGGGAAGCTGATCGGCACCGAGACCTTCACGTCCGCGCCCTCGCGGGTGAAGAGCGGGTGCTCCTTCACGACGATGCGGACGTGGAGATCGCCGGGCGGGCCGCCGTTGCGGCCGCGCTGGCCGCCGCCTCGGAGCGAGCGCACGGCGAAGGGCTCGACGCCCGGCGGGATCCGGACGAGCACCTCCTCCGTCGCGGGGATCACCGTGCGGCCCTCACACGTCGGGCACGGCGTCTCGATCCGCTTGCCCGTCCCGCCGCAGCTCGAGCAGGGCCGCGACGCCGAGAAGAAGCCCCTCTGGTAGCGGACCTCGCCGGTGCCCGCGCACGCCGAGCAGCGGTCGACGCGCGTCCCCTTCGCGGCGCCCGTCCCCTCGCAGTCGGGGCAGTCGCGCACGCGCTCGACGACGAGCGTCTTCTCGGCGCCGAGCGCCGCCTCCTCGAAGCTCACCTCGAGGTCGACCTCGAGGTCCTGCCCCTGCCGCGCGCGCCGCGCCGCGCCCTGCCCGAAGACCTCGCCGACGAGCCCCTCGAGCATCTCGCTCACCGAGCGAAAATCGACGCGCTCGTAGGCGCCCCCGCCACCCCCGCCGTTCGCGTGGCCGAAGCGGTCGTAGCGCGCCCTCTTGTCCGGCTCGAACAGCACCTCGTAGGCCTCGGACGCCTCCTTGAAGCGCTCCTCCGCCTCGCGGTCGCCCGGGTTCTTGTCGGGGTGCCACTGCTTGGCGAGGCTCCGATACGCCGCCTTGATCTCGTCGCGGCTCGCCGTGCGAGCGACGCCGAGCACCTCGTAGTAATCGCGCTTCTGAGCCATGAGCCTTCGGCCCCGAGCATAGCGGCCCGCGGCGCGCGCGCGAACACGGCGGCGGCGCCCACCTCGAACGGCTCGTTGCCGCGGCGCCCGGCTCGCGCATCCTCAACCGCTCGACGCGATCGTTCGCGCCGATCCCGAAGGACGTGCCGTGGCCGAGGAGCGCTTCCACTTGCGATCGAGGATGTCGCCGAGGGGCGATCAGCCCAAGGCGATCGAGGCGCTCTCGGCCGGCGTCGAGCGCGGCGAGCCGCGGCAGGTGCTCCTCGGCATCACGGGCTCGGGCAAGACGTTCACCATCGCGAACGTCATCGCGCGCGCGAACCGCCCCGCCCTCCTCATCGCGCCGAACAAGACGCTCGCGGCGCAGCTCTACGGCGAGATGAAGGAGCTCTTCCCGGACAACGCCGTCGAGTACTTCGTCTCCTACTACGACTACTACCAGCCCGAGGCCTACGTCCCCGCGAGCGACACGTACATCGAGAAGGACGCGATCATCAACGATCGCATCGACCGCATGCGCCACGCCGCGACCGCGGCGCTCCTCTCGCGCCGCGACGTCATCATCGTGGCGTCCGTGAGCTGCATCTACGGCATCGGCTCGCGCGAGTCCTACGTGGAGATGCTCATCCTCCTCGAGCGCGGCGCGACCCTGCCGCGCGACGTGCTCCTGCGCCGGCTCGTCGACGTGCAGTACGAGCGCAACGACCACGACTTCGCGCGCGGGACGTTCCGCGTGCGCGGCGACGTCGTCGAGATCTTCCCCGCGAGCGAGGAGGACAAGGCGATCCGCGTCGAGCTCTGGGGCGACGAGATCGATCGCATCGTCGAGATCGATCCCCTGCGGGGCAAGGCGCTGCGCGAGCTCGCGAAGTACGCCGTCTTCCCGGCCTCGCACTACGTCACGCCCGAGGCCGAGCGCCGCCGCGCGATCGAGACGATCAAGCTCGAGCTCGGGGAGCGGCTCGCGCAATTCTCGAGCGAGCTGAAGCTCCTCGAGAAGCAGCGCCTCGCGCAGCGCACGCTCTACGACGTCGAGCTCCTCGAGCAGACCGGCTTCTGCCACGGCATCGAGAACTACTCGCGCCACTTCTCGGGCCGCAAGGCCGGCGAGCCGCCGCCCGTCCTCGTCGACTACTTCCCCCGCGACTTCCTGCTCGTCATCGACGAGTCGCACCAGACCGTCCCGCAGATCGGCGCGATGTTCCGCGGCGATCGCAGCCGCAAGCAGACGCTCGTCGATCACGGCTTCCGGCTCCCCTCGGCGCTCGACAACCGCCCGCTCCAGTTCGACGAATTCTGGGAGCGCGCCGGGCAGACGATCTTCGTCTCGGCGACGCCCGGCGACTACGAGCTCGACCAGACGCACGGCGAATTCGTCGAGCAGGTGATCCGCCCGACGGGGCTGCTCGATCCGGTGATCCTCGTGCGCCCCGTCGCGTCGCAGGTGGACGACCTGCTCGCGGAGATCCGCGCCCGCGTCGAGGCGGGCGAGCGCGTGCTCGTCACGACGCTCACCAAGCGGATGGCCGAGGATCTGACCGAGTACTACGGCGAGCTCGGCGTGCGCGTGCGCTACCTGCACTCGGACATCGACACGCTCGAGCGGATCGAAATCCTCCGTGATCTGCGCAAGGGCCTCTTCGACGTCCTCGTCGGCATCAACCTCCTGCGCGAGGGGCTCGATCTCCCGGAGGTCTCGCTCGTCGCGATCCTAGACGCCGACAAGGAGGGGTTCCTGAGGAGCCCGCGCTCGCTCATCCAGACGATCGGGCGCGCCGCGCGCAACGTGAACGGCCACGTCCTCATGTACGCCGATCGCGTGACGCCGGCGATGCGGCAGGCGATCGACGAGACCGAGCGCCGCCGAGCGCTCCAGCGCGCCTACAACGAGGCGCACGGCATCACGCCGGAGACGACGCAGCGGGCCGTCCTCGATCTCGGCGATCCCTCGAGCGGCGCGAGCGACTGGATGCCCGCGCCGAGCGCGAAGGGCTCGCTCGAGCGGGCGAGCGTCGACGCGAGCCTGCTCGAGGGCGCCGCGCTCGCCGAGCACGTCGAGGCGCTCCGGAGCGAGATGATCGCCCTCGCGGAGAGCCTGGAATTCGAGCGCGCCGCGAAGCTCCGCGATCGCATCACCCAGCTCGAGGCGCGGCTCGAGGGGGCCAAGGAGCGCGCCCCCTCGGCGACGAGGCCCACGAAGGGGCCGAGGAGCTCCGGCGCGGCGCGGCGCGAGACCGCGCGTCGGCCCAAGGCGCGCTCGCGGGGCTGACGCGCGTCACCGGCCGCGCGCGCGCGTCGTCGCCCTCGGCGCGCGACGGCTCGCCCGGCCCGCGGGCTCGTCCGAGCGGCGCGCGGCTCTTCCCCGCTCGTTCGAGGGGGGCGTACGCTCGGCGCTCTTGATCGATCCGAGGCGGTCGTTAGGAGAGAGCCATGATCATCGAGTGCCCGAGCTGCGGAACGAAGAACCGCGTCCCCGCCGATCGCGTGAAGGAGACGGCGCACTGCGGGAGGTGCAAGGCGGACATCGTCGTCGACCACCCCGTCCACGTCCTCTCCGCCGAGGACTTCGACGAGACGGTGAGGGCGAGCCCCGTCCCCGTCCTCGTCGACTTCTGGGCGCCGTGGTGCGGCCCCTGCCGCATGGTCGCGCCCGAGCTCGACAAGCTCGCGAAGAAGCGCGCCGGCGAGGTGCTCGTCCTCAAGGTGAACACCGACGACGTCGGCGCGCTCGCGGGCCGCTTCGGCATCCAGGGCATCCCCACCTTCATCCGCTTCGACGGCGGGAGCGAGACGTCCCGCGCGAGCGGCGCGATGAAGATGGACCGCCTCGAGCAGACGTTCTCGCTCTGACGGCGCGCCTCGCGCGGCATGATCCGCCCCGCGCCGGCGTCCACGCGTGAGGCTGCCCGAGGGGCTACGGGACGATCGCCCCGCGGCTTGCTACATCCGGGCCACGATGGACGCCACGTCTTCTCCCACGTCGATGAGCGGCGCGACGAGCGAGCCCACGCTCGAGCCGGTCGTGCGCGATCGCGCGATCCACACGCTCCGCCCCGTCGATCTCGAGCCCCTCCCCCTCATCGAGACGACGCCGCCCGCGCACGTCCGCCTGGCGGTCGAGCGGGCGCGCCTCGCGCAGGTGGGCTGGGCGCGGCGCTCCCTCGACGAGCGGGTGAAGGACCTCAAGCGCGCCGCCGAGGCGATGCTCGAGCGGCGCACCGAGGTGCTCGAGCTGATGCGCGACGAGGTCGGCAAGCTCGAGGTCGACGCGCTGATGAGCGAGGTGATCGGGCCGCTCGATCAGCTCACGGCGTGGGCGGGCGTCGTCCGCAAGGGGCTGAAGCGCAAGCCCGCGTCGCTCAACAAGATCGCCTTCCCCAAGAAGCGCGCGTGGGTCGATCACGTGCCGCGCGGCGTCATCGGCGTCATCGCGCCGTGGAATTACCCCGTCGCGACGCTCTTCCGCTCGGTGTACCCGGCGCTCCTCAGCGGGAACGCCGTCGTCTTCAAGCCGAGCGAGCACGCCACGCGCGTCGAGTCGTGGGTGGCCGAGCGGCTCGCGGAGGTGCTCCCGCCCGACCTCCTCCAGGTCGTCGTCGGCGACAAGGAGGTGGGGATCGCCCTCATCGAGTCGGGCATCGATGCGTGCGTGTTCACCGGCTCGGTCGCCGCCGGCAAGGACGTCGGCGCGCGCTGCGCGGCGCGGCTCATCCCCTTCTCGGCGGAGCTCGGCGGGAAGGACGCCGCGATCGTCCTCGAGGACTGCGACCTCGACCGCACGCTCGCGGGCCTCACGCACTGGGCGCTCCACAACGTGGGCCAGTCCTGCGGCGCGCTCGAGATCGCCTACGTCGATCAGCGCATCGCCGACCAGCTCGTCTCGCGCCTCGCCGACGCCTGGAAGCGCCTGCGCGCCGAGCCGGGCGCGCCCGGCGACGTCGACGTCTCGCCGATGTGCAACGCAAGGCAGCTCGCGCTCGTCGAGCGCCACGTCGCGGACGCGCGAGAGAAGGGCGGCGTCATCGTCGCGGGCGGCGCCCGCGTGACGCGCGACGGAGAGCCGGTCGGCCTCTTCTACGCGCCGACGCTCATCGATCACGCGACGAAGGACATGCTCGTCGTGCGTGACGAGACCTTCGGCCCCGTCCTCGCGATCGTGCGCGTGGACGGCGCCGCCGACGCGATCCGGCGGATCAACGCGAGCCGCTACGGGCTCACCGCCTCGATCTGGACGCGGGACGTGCCGCGCGCCGAGCGCCTCGCCGCGGAGATCTCGACGGGCGTCGTCACGATCAACAACCACTCGCTCACGGGCGGCATGCCGCAGCTCCCCTGGAGCGGGACCCGCGAGACGGGCACCGGCGTCGCGAACGGCGTCGACTCGCTCGCGCTCTTCACCCGCCCGAAGACGGTGCTCGTCGACGACAACACGACGCCCGAGCCGTACTGGCTGCCCTACGACCACAAGCTCTGGGAGCTCGGGCACCTGCTCGCGGACGTCCAGCGCATGAAGAGCCTCACCTCCGCGTGGCGCGTGCCGCTCCTGCTCCAGGGGCGCGTCGCGTCGATCAAGCGCTTCTTCGCGCGCTGATCCCCGCGCGCGCTGCGCGCCTCGCGCGCCCGCCGGAGGGCGGTGGCCTCCGGCGAGGGCGTCGGCCACGATGCGCGCGCCCGCGCCGCCTCGGGAGCTGGCTCACGCGAGCGCTCGTGGAGCCGCGCCGATCGGCGCATGCTCGACGCGCCGGGTGCGGCCGAGGCGCGCCCTTCGGATCTGGAACGAGGAGGAGTCGTGAACGAGGAATTCGACGTGATCGTCATCGGCGGCGGCCCCACGGGCACCACCGTCGCAAGCCTGCTCGCTCAGAGGGGCCACTCGGTCCTCGTGATCGAGAAGGATCACTACCCGCGCTTCCACATCGGCGAGTCCCTGCTCCCCTGCGACCTCCCCGTCTTCGAGCGCCTCGGGCTCGACCCGAAGGACAAGGGCTTTCTGCGCAAGGGCGGCGCCTACTTCGTCGACGAGCGCATCGACGCGAGCGTCTATTACTCCTTCGCCGAGGGCCTGCCCGGCACGCCGGATCACGCCTACCAGGTCGAGCGCGCCGTCTTCGACGCGTGGCTGCTCGACCACGCGAGGACGCTCGGCGTCACCGTGCGCCAGGGCGAGCGCGTGCGCGAGGCGCTCACGCCCGATCGCGGCGGGCCCGCGGATCACGTCGTCGTGAAGACGACGGCCACGCACGCGAGCGAGCGAGCGGAGCACCCCGACCGCACCTACCGCGCGCGCTACCTCGTCGACGCCACCGGTCAGGACGCGATCATCGGGCGCGCGGACGAGACCACCTCGAAGATCGAGGACTTCGGCCTCGGCGCCGTCTGGTCGCACTACGAGGAGCTGGACCCGGAGATCGATCGCCAGCTCACCGTCGACGAGCACGGCGCGATCAAGATCATGTACGTCGACGACGGCTGGTGCTGGGCGATCCCCTTCGGCGACCGCAAGATCTCGATCGGCCACGTCTCACGCCGGCGCGGGATCAGCGTCGCGTGGCTCGAGGAGCTCATCGCGCGCTCGCCGCGGCTCTCGAGCTACACGAAGGGCGCCAAGCGCCTCCGCAAGCCGCAGGTCTTCGCGAGCTGGAGCTTCTACAACAAGAGGCAGCACGGCACGCGCTGGACGTGCACGGGCGACTCGGCGTGCTTCCTCGATCCCGTCTTCTCGAGCGGCGTCTCGCTCGGCATGGTCGGCGCGGCGCACGTCGCCGACACGCTCGCCGAGGCGCTCGCGAAGAAGGACGAGGGGCGAGCGAACCTCATGGACGAGCACACCGCGCACATGATGCTCGCCTACAACGCCTTCGCGACGCTCATCAACAGCTGGTACCACTCCGACCTGCTCCACACGCTCTTCTTCAGCCCGGAGCCGAACCTCGAGTGGAAGCGCGGCCTCACCTCGATGATCTCGGGCGACGTGTGGCGCGACGACAACGCCTTCCAGCGGATGCTCATGGCGAACAGGCGCCACCGCAAGGAGCTCCTGCCCGACTTCGTCGACGGGGCGGTCGTCGACGGGCGCTTCGTGGCGAGCGCGCCCTGATCGCGCGCCCTCGAGCGCGAACCACGGCGCGCCCGTGCTCGACCATCCCCGTCGAGCGAGGCGCGCCGTCGCTCGAGCGCGCCCTCAGTGACGTCCGCCGCCGACGCGGACCGGGATCCGGCGAACCGGCGGGGGCGGCTGCGCCGGCGGGGGGCGATGCACGCGTCGACGCGGCGGGGGCGCGGGCGGGTTGAAGGTGAAGGGCTGATCGAAGACGAGGTACGTGTCGCTGTCGGCGATCGCGAAGTCGTGCGCGGGTCGAGGCGGCTCGAGGCTCGGGTTGATCGTGGCCGCGGCGAGCTCGACGCGGAAGCGCGTGTTGGGCGCGTAGCGGAGCGGGACGTGCGCGACGCCGCCCGCGTCGAGGTGCGCGACCTCGCGCCCATCGACGAGGACGGGAACCCCTGCGACCAGCGGCGTGCCGCTCGCGCGGACGATCACGACCGCGTCGCGCTCGGAGGGCGGGCACCGGACCGTGATCTCGATGCCGCGCGCCGCGACGCTCGGATCGAGGCTCCTCACGGGATCGAAGCGGATGGTCGGGACCGTGCTCGCGGCGCGGTAACCCTCGGGGCAGCTCGCGTGGATCGGGATCGTCGTCCCGTAGGGCGCGCGCAGCCGCTGCACGAGCACGCCGTCCTCGCCCGTGCGCCCGAAGACCTGAGGGTGGCCGTTCACCGTCGTGCCGAGCTCGACGCCGGCGAGCGGGTCGCCAGGGTCGGCCTCGGCGAGGAAGGTGATGGTGTGGAGCGGCGCGGGGGGCGGGTCGCCGCAGCCGAGCGCGGCGCTCGAGGCGAGGAGCGCGGCGGCGATGGGGACGATCCTCTCCGTTGGGCCGTGCGACATCGACATCTCCTCCAGCATAGTCGAGCGGGACCGCGCGACGCGAGCGTCGGCGTTCGACCCGGCCGGCGCGCGTGAGCTTGGTCGGAGGCGATCAGCGCGCGATCGCCCGTGGGCTCGACGCCCCCGCGAGCAGGACGAGCTCGCGCATGCTCGGCGCCTCGCCGTCGTGGTCGGCCTTGCCGAGGCAGCGCTCCATGTCGCGAGGGATACGGTGGACCTGCCGGCGCAGCTCGCTCCGCCTGCTCTTCTCCTCGTCGTAGACGAAGCGCAGCTCCTGAGCGGGCGCGTCCCACGCGAGGAAGCCCCAGCCCCCGAAGCCGACGCGCGAAGCGAACGCGGCCGCCCGCGAGGGGCCGACCGCCTTGAGGCCGCGCAGGACGAGCTCGCGCACGACCGCGTGAGCCGTCTCGAGGTGCTGCCGCATGAGCGCGTACGTCTCGTCGGGCCCGCGGCGGTTCTGGAGATCGAGGTGCAGGTCCGCGAGCGCCGAGGGGAATTGGGGCAGCGGGACGAAGTCGCCGGGCGTCGGCCCCGGCTCCATGTCCGCCCAGACCCGCAGCACCTCTTGCGCCTTCACGTTGATGGCGCTGAAGTCCTCGCCGAGCGCGACGAATTTCGCGTGCTCCTCGGGCCCGAGCTCGAAGATGCGGTTGAAGAAGTACTGGCAGGGGAAGGCCCAGTACTGGAGGTTGTCCCAGTAGAGCTTCGCGGCGACGGCCGTCGGCGAGCCGTTCACGTGCGAGAGCCCGCGGTAGGTGGTCGTCGCGAGGTCGATGAAGCCGAGGAAGAACGCGTTGGCCTGGCGCTCGCGCTCGAGCTGGCGCGCGAGGGGCTCGCGTCGACCGAGATCGGCGGCGATGAGCTCGCGCGTGTGGACGTTCGCGAGCGCGATGAGGTCCGAGCCCGGTGAGTAGAGCGGGTCGACGAAGACGCCGGCCTCGCCGACGCAGCACCAGCGGCCCTCGCGGGAGAACACGCGCTCGCTCGTGTACGCGAAGCGGCGCAGGAAGAGGAAGTCCTCCATCGCGTCGTGCTCGATCGCCGCCGCGAGGACGGGCTCGTGCTCGGCGAGCCAGGCGCGAGCCGTCTCGGGCCGCCCATAGGTCTTGAGCGGGTGGTGCTCCTCCGCGGCGACGATGCCGATCGAGTGCATGCCGCTCGAGAGCGGGATGAGCCAGACCCAGTAGCCCTTGCCCATCAGGTGGTTCGTCGAGAGCCAGCGGCTGTCATCGACGTCGCGCGCGTGCCACGCCGTCTCTCCCTCGGGGACGAGCTCCCCGACCTTGAGGCGCCGCTTGATGCGGAACCACGCCGAGCTGTGCGTGTGGCCGCTGTCGCGCGTGAGCCCGAGCTTGCCCTGGATCAGCCGATGGCGGCCGGTCGCGTCCACGACCCAGCGGCTCTCGAGCGCTCGCTTGTCACCCTTCGAGGCGATGGCCACGCGGTGACGCGACGCGTCGTCCGCGCCGTCGGCGAGCTCGAGCTGGTAGACCGAGTAGCCCTCGAAGAGCGTGACGCCCGCCTCCGCCGCGAACGCGCGCAGATCGTTCTCGAGGATGCCGCGATCGAGCTGATAGCTCGGCAGGATCGGGTGATCGCTCGGGCCGACCTCGCGGCGCCTCGCGAGCGGCCCGCGCGGGTCGCCGGCGAAGTAGCGCAGCCCGTTCTTGATGAGGTGGTGCTCGAGCAGGTAGTCGCGGAGCCCGCAGACCGTGTCGAAGTAGTTCGCGCCGATCTCGACGCTGCTCTCGCCGACCTTGTGGCAGGCCGTGGGGAGCGGGCGCGTCGTGGGCTCGACGATCGCCAGGGAGGCGCGCGGCAGCTGCCTGCGCAGATCGAGCGCGAGCGTGAGCCCCGCGAGGCCTCCCCCCATGATCACCACGTCGAACGTCTGCATCTCGATGGCTCTCCCTGAGCGCGCGCGGGCCGGAGCGGATCGCCCCGATCACCTCGTTTCTTGTGAGCGTCGCACGGCTGCCCTTACCATCGCGCCGTGAGCGACGCACCGCCCGTGACCGCGCGCACGCCTCTCGCGAACGTCGTCGAGGCGCTCGCGCGGATCGAGCTCTTCCGCGGGATCCGCGAGGACGGGCTGCGCCGGATCGCGGCGATCGCGAGCGAGGAGAGCTTCCGCGCGAACGACGTCGTCTTTCGCGAGGGCGAGATCGGCGACAAGCTCTACCTCATCCTCGACGGCAAGGTGCGCATCTCGCGCAACGTCTCGGGGATGGGCGAGGAGGCGCTGGCCGTCCTCCCGGCCGGCGCGGCGTTCGGCGAGATGAGCCTCGTCGACGGCTTCCCGCGCTCGGCGGACGCGCTCGTCCACGAGCGCTGTCGGCTGCTCGTCGTCTCGAAGGAGGCGTTCGAAGATCTCCTCTTCCTCGACAAGGACCTCGCCTACGAGATCCTCTGGAACGTCGTCCGGATCCTCAGCGCGCGGCTGCGCGAGACGAACGACAAGATGACCTTCCTCTCGGTCACCGGGAAATTCTGAGCGGGCGAGGGCTCGCGGGCGCACGCGCCGCGCGGCCCCTCTCGCGCGCCCGCGACGTGCGCTAGGCTCGGGCCATGACGAAGCCCCACGCGAGCACGACGATCGAGTCCTTCATGACCCCGGCGCCGCAGTCGATCGGCTCCGCGCAGCCGCTCTCGCGGGCGCGAGCGTACATGCGCGAGCACGCGATCCGGCACCTCCCGGTGCTCGAGGGCGGCGCGCTCGTCGGGATGCTCACCGAGCGTGATCTCGCGATCGCGGGCCTCTTCGAGAACGTGGACCCGAAGACGCTGACGGTGGAGGAGGCGATGAGCACCGAGGTCTACGCGGTCCAGCCGAGCACGCCGCTCGTCGAGGTGGTCCGCGAGATGGCGGAGAAGAAATACGGCTCGGCCGTGGTTCTCTCGAAGGCGAAGGTCGTCGGGATCTTCACGACCGTCGACGCGTGTACCGTGCTCGCCTCGCTCCTCTCGGAGCGCGCGAGCTGAGCCGCCCGAGCCGTTGTCGAGAACCGAGAGGAGAAGAGAGATGACCTACCGAATCGTCGTCGGGACTGATTTCAGCGAGGTGTCCGAGCACGCGGTCGCGCAAGCGCTGCAGCTGCTCGCGGGGACGCGCAGCGGCGTGCTCCACCTCGCGCACGTCGTCATCGAGCACGAGGCGCGCCACGGCGAGAACATCGCCCGCGACGATCGGCTGATGGACGATGCGCTCGCGCGCCTCAAGGCGACGCTCCTCCCGAAGACCGTCGCGAAGGGCTCTTCGGGCGACCACGCGGAATTCGAGGTCGTCTACCACACGCGGCTCGCGAAGGACGTGGCGAGCGGCCTCGAGCAGCTCGCGCTCGACGTGGGCGCGAGCCTCGTCGCGGTCGGCACGCACGGCCGCAAGGGCCTCGAGCGCTGGGTGCTCGGCTCGGTCGCGCGCGTCTTGCTCGAGAACGGCCGCGTCCCGCTCCTCGTCGCGCGCCCCTTCTCGTTCGAGGGGATGAAGCGCAGCGACGCGGTCGAGCCGCCCAAGCCGGGCGTGAACGTCCACGCCAAGCGCTACGACCTGGTCGCCTCGAGCGAGCGCCTCTCCTTCGACATCGGCAACACGCGCATCGCGGGCATGGGCGGCCTCTGACGACGCGCGTGACGC
The DNA here is from genome assembly GCA_039809495.1 of Sandaracinaceae bacterium. Classification (GTDB taxonomy): domain Bacteria; phylum Myxococcota_A; class Polyangia; order Polyangiales; family Sandaracinaceae; genus JAFLCL01. The sequence goes on along the minus strand of JBDHVC010000008.1, from coordinate 90,993 downwards.
CCGACGACGCGCGCGCCGCACTCGAGCGCGGCGCGCGAGCCCCGACATGACCTCCTCCGCCTCGGACGACGACGCCCGGCGACGGCGCCTGCTCGACGCGCTCGAGACGCTCGAGGGCGTCGCGGCCGATCGCGGCCTGCTCGCGCTGCTCGACGAGCCGAGCCGGCGAGCGCTGATGCTCGCGGCGGGGGCGGTCGCGCGCCCCGATCGCGTCGCGATCAAGAAGATGGTGAAGGCACTCCGCAAGCGCGAGCGGGACGAGGCGCGCGCGAAGGACGAGGCGCTCCTCGATCGGACGGGGATCCGCGCGCGAAGGCGCGAGCCCGTCCTCCGAGCGCCGGCGCTCGCGTCGAGCCCGCCACCGCCGCTCGCCCTCGGCGGAGGAGGGCGAACGAGCGAGCGAGCGCCCGAGGTGGAGGCGGCGCGAGCGAGCGAGCCGCCGAGCACCGAGCGCGTCCGCAAGTGCTACGCGTGCAAGGCCGCCTTCACCGAGGTCCACGCCTTCTACGATCAGCTCTGCCCTCCCTGCGCGGCGCTCAACTGGGAGAAGCGCAACCAGAGCGCGGACCTCTCGGGGCGGGTCGCGATCGTGACCGGCGCGCGCGTGAAGATCGGCTATCACGCGGCGATCAAGCTCCTGCGCGCGGGCGCCCGCGTCATCGTGACCACGCGCTTTCCGCGCGACGCGGCCGAGCGCTACGCCCGCGAGGACGACTTCGAGGCGTTCCGCGATCGGCTCGAGATCCACGGCCTCGACCTGCGACACACGCCGAGCGTCGAGGCGTTCGCCGCGGACCTGCTCGCGCGCCTCGAGCGCCTCGACTTCATCCTCCACAACGCCTGCCAGACCGTGCGCAGGCCGCCGGGCTTCTACCGGCACCTGATCGCGGGAGAGGCCCTGGGCGAGGTGCCCGCGAGGCTCGCCCCCCTGCTCGCGCCGCACCTCGAGCGACGGCGCGCCTCGAGCGACACGCTCGCGCGACGAGGCGCCTCGCCGACGACCATCGGCCTCTCGCGCTCGGCCGAGCTCTCCCAGGTCGCGCTCACCGACGAGGACCGCGAGGTCGCCGGCCACCTCTTCCCCGAGGGCGCGCTCGATCAGGATCTCCAGCAGATCGATCTGCGGGGTCGAAACAGCTGGCGGCTCGCGCTCGACGAGGTGCCGACGGTCGAGCTGCTCGAGGTGCAGCTCGTCAACGCCATCGCGCCCTTCGTGCTCGACGCGCGCCTCAAGCCGCTCATGCTGCGCGTGCCCTCGCGCGACAAGCACATCGTCCACGTCTCGGCGATGGAGGGCCAGTTCTACCGCGCCCACAAGACGGATCGGCACCCGCACACGAACATGGCGAAGGCCGCGCTCAACATGCTCACGCGCACGAGCGCCGCGGACTACGTGAAGGACGGCATCCACATGAACAGCGTGGACACCGGCTGGGTGACGGACGAGGACCCCGCCGAGCTCGCCGAGCGCAAGCGGGAGATCCACGGCTTTCATCCGCCCCTCGACGTCATCGACGGCGCCGCGCGGATCGTCGCGCCGATCTTCGATGGCCTGCGCACGGGCGAGCACGTCTACGGGCTCTTCCTCAAGGACTACGCGCCGATCCCGTGGTGAGCCGCGCCTCGCGTTCCGCGCGCTCATCGCTGGGCGGGGGCCGCGCGAGCGGGGTAGAAGCGTCGGATGGACACGCTGCTCCCGCGCCTCCACGCCCCCGAGGGCTCGCTCGCGCTCGTCGTGACGAGCGAGGCGGGAGACGAGGACGCGCTCGACGATCGCGGGCTCGCGGCGCTCGCCGCGCGCCACCTCGAGCGCCTCGAGGCGCGAGGCCTCGTCCCCGGCGACACGATCGCGGTCCTCGCCGAGCCGCGCCTCGAGACCCTCGTCGCGCTCGTCGCGCAGCTCGTCGGCGGCTACCTCAGCCTTCCCCTCGATCCGAAGCTCGGCGACGCCGAGCTCGCGCACGTGCTCGCGGACGCGACGCCGCGGCTCGTCGTGCGCTCGGCCCAGGCCCCCGTCCACCCGCGGCTCGAGGCGCTCGAGGCGATGGACGTCGAGCGCCGCGCCGGGGCGCGCGCCGCCCCGCGCGAGCGGCCGATCCTGCCGACGCCAGCGCTCCTGCTCTACACGTCGGGGACGACGGGGCTCCCCAAGGGCGCGCCGCTCTCGCTCGCGAACGTCACGGCCTGCCTCGACGGGCTCGCCGAGGCGTGGGCGTGGGAGGCGCGCGACACGATCGTCCACGCGCTCCCGCTCTTCCACGTCCACGGCCTCGTGCTCGGGCTCCTCGGCGCGCTCCGCCGGGGCGGGGCGCTCTCGTGGGTGCCGCGCTTCAGCCCCGAGGCGATCGCGCGCGCGCTCGGCCGCGTCACGGCGCCGCGGCGCGCCGTCCTCTTCGCCGTGCCGACGATGCACCACCGGCTGATCGACGCTGCAGAGAAGGATCCCGCGGTCCGCGAGGCGCTCTCGTCGGCGCACCGCCTCGTCTCGGGCTCGGCGGGCCTGCCGCTCCGCGAGCACGAGCGGATCCGCGAGGTGACGGGCCAGCGCGTCGTCGAGCGCTACGGGATGACGGAGACGCTCATCACCGTCGCCGTGCCCGCGGACGCGCCGCGCCCCGGCTCCGTCGGCTTCCCGCTCCGCGGCGTCGAGGTGCGCTTCTTCGACGAGGGCGGCGCGCGGATCGAGGCGCCGGGCGAGGACGCCGTCGTCGAGCTCGCCGTGCGGGGCCCGAGCGTGTTCGCGGGGTATCTGAACCGCCCCGACGCGACGCGCGAGGTGCTCGACGAGGAGGGCTTCTTCCACACGGGCGACCTCGTCACGCGCGCCGCGGACGGCGCGATCCGCATCGTCGGCCGCCGCTCGACCGACCTCATCAAGTGCGGCGGCTTCAAGATCGGCGCGGGCGAGGTCGAGGCCGCGCTCCTCGAGCACCCGAGCGTGCGCGAGGCCGCCGTCGTCGGCAGGCCCGATCCCGATCTGGGCGAGCGCGTGGTCGCGTTCGTCGTGCTCGCGGATCCGAGCCAGGACGTCCGGGGCCTCGAGGATCACGTCGCGAAGCTCCTCTCGCCCCACAAGCGTCCGCGCGAGGTCCACGTCGTCGCGGCCTTGCCCCGCAACGCGATGGGCAAGGTGCAGAAGAAGCGGCTCCCGTGATCGAGGGCGAGGGACGAGGTCAGCTCCGCTTCGATCCGTGGACGCAGCGCTGGGTCGTGATGGCGCCCAGCCGCCGCGCGATCGGCGCCGCGCGACCGAGCGGCCCGCCCGAGCCGCGCGGAGCGTGCCCGTTCTGCCCCGGAAACGAGCACGAGCTCGAGGCGGTCACGGAGGCGATCGGCACGCCGTGGCGGGTGCGCGCCGTGGCGAACCGCTACCCGCTCGTCTCGGACGACGAGGGCGAGCCCTTCGAGGATCCGCGCGCGCGCCGCGCGGTCGGCGCGCACGAGGTGATCGTCGAGTCGCGCGAGCACGACCGGGACCTCGCCGAGCTGCGCGAGGACGAGGCGCTCGACGTGCTCACGCTCTACCGGAGCCGCTGCCGCGCGCTCGAGCGAGCGCCGCACGCCCGCGCGATCAGCCTCTTTCGCAACCGCGGGCGGCGCGCGGGGAGCTCCCAGCCCCACCCGCACGCGCAGATCGTCGCGCTGCCCTTCGTCCCGCCGCTCGTCGCGACGCGCGGCCGCGTCGCGGTCCAGTGGCGCGAGGCGAAGGGGCGCTCCTTCGTCTCGCACCTCATCGAGGAGGAGCGCCGCGAGGGCGCGCGGATCGTCGAGGACGCGGACGGCGTGCTCTCCTACTGCCCGCACGCCTCGCCGCGGGCGTTCGCCTCGCGGCTCCTCGTCGAGGAGGACGTCCCGCGCTTCGCGGACGTCTCGGACGCGACGCTCGCCGTCCTCGCGCGCCGGCTCCCGTCGCTGATCCGGCAGGCGCTCGGGGCCTCGGGCGCGAGCGACTACAACGTGTGGATCGCCGACCCACCCCTCGGGCGGAGCGAGGGCTTCGCGATCGAGGTCGTCCCGCGCACGGGCGGCGACGCGGGCTTCGAGCTCTCGACCGAGACGAGCGTGTGCGTCGTGCTCCCGGAGGTCGCGGCCGCGCTCCTCCGCGCGGCGCGGCCCGCTCCGTCGGCGTGCTAGGCTCGGGCCATGTCGAGTCGAATGGTCCTCCTCGCGTGGCTCCTCTCGGCGGGGCTCCTCGCGCTCGGGCTCGCGCCGAGCGTCGCCGCCGCGCAGGCGCGCGGCGCGACGCCGCCCGGCTACCAGGAGCACGTCCGGACGGCGATGAATTCCTTCGTCGTCGGCGATCTCGACTCGGCCTCGCGCCACTTCCGCGAGGCGCTCGCGCTCGCGCCCTCCCAGCCGGACGCGCTCTGCTATCGCGCCGAGATGAGCCGCGCGATGGGAGACGCGACCGCCGCGCTCGACGGCTTCCGCGACTGCCTGCGCTTCGCGCGCGAGCTCGACGATCGCCGCTTCGTCGGGCGGGCGCTCCACGGCATCGCCTCGACGCTCGAGCGCTTCCCCGAGCGGATCCGCGAGGCGCGCGACGCCTGGCTCGAGTACGTGCGCTTCGCCGACGGCTCGGGAGGCTTCGCCGACGGACGCGTCGGCCGCGCGCGCGTCGAGGCCATCGACGCCTGGCTCGCCCTCGAGGAGCAGATGGTCGCCGTGCGCCAGCGCATCGCGGAGCGAGAGCGCGGCCGCTGACCGCGCCCACCGAGCGACGCCCGCGCGCTCGCCGGCGCTGCCCTCTGGCGCTCCGCGCGCTGCCCTCGACCCGTCGCCGCGGGGCCCCGCGCGTCGGCTCGTGTACACTCCCCCCGTGTCCCTCCGCATCGACCAGGATCACGGCCGCTTCAAGCAGATCGTGCGCGGCAAGATCCGTCAGAACCTGAAGAAGTACATCTCGCAGGGCGAGCTGATGGGCAAGCAGGGGAAGGACGTCGTGTCCATCCCGCTGCCGCAGATCGACATCCCGCGCTTTCGCTACTCGGACAAGCAGGGCGGCGGCGTCGGGCAGGGCGAGGGCGACGAGGGCGATCCGCTCGGCGGCGAGGAGGGCGAGGGCGGCAAGGGCAAGGCGGGCGAGGGCGAGGGCCAGCACGCGATCGAGGTGGACATCACGCTCGACGAGCTCGCCGACATCCTCGGCGACGAGCTCGCGCTCCCGAACATCGTCAACAAGGGCAAGAGCAAGATCGTCGATCAGAAGGACCGCTACGTCGGGATCCGCCGCGTCGGGCCCAATTCGCTGCGCCACTTCAAGCGCACGTACCGCCAGGCCCTGCGCCGACAGATCTCGATGGGCACCTACGACCCCAAGCGCCCCATCGTCATCCCCACGCGCGACGACCTGCGCTTCCGCTCGTGGAAGACGGAGGAGGAGCCCGTCGCCAACGCCGTGATCGTCTACATGATGGACGTCTCGGGCTCGATGGGGGACGAGCAGAAGGAGATCGTGCGCATCGAGTCCTTCTGGATCGACACCTGGCTCCGCAAGCAATACAAGGGCATCGAGACGCGCTTCATCATCCACGACGCCGTCGCGCGCGAGGTCGACCGGGACACCTTCTTCAGGACGCGCGAGTCCGGCGGCACGATGATCTCGAGCGCCTACAAGCTCTGCCACCAGATCCTCGAGGCCGACTACCCCTCGAGCGAGTGGAACATCTACCCGTTCCACTTCTCCGACGGCGACAACTGGTCCGTCGACGACTCGCTCGAGTGCATCGAGCTCCTCAAGACGAAGCTCCTCCCGGTCGCCAACATGTTCGGCTACGGCCAGGTCGAGAGCCCCTACGGATCGGGCCAGTTCATCAAGGATCTGCGCGAGCACCTCGGCGACGACGAGCGCGTCGTCACGAGCGAGATCAAGGACCGCGACGCGATCATCGGCTCGATCAAGGACTTCCTCGGCGCGGGCCGCTGACCCGAGGGGCGCGGCGCCCGAGCGCCTCGAAGCGAGAGCGGCCTCGGCGCTAGCTCGCGGCGCGAATCCGTCGAGCAGGCTCACGCTGCTCCCTCAGGCCTGCCCGACCTTCGAGGCGACGCGCGCCGGATCGACGCCGAGCCTCGCCATCGCCGTCGCCCACCGCGCCTCGGGATCGCCCTCGAAGACGAGCGAGGCGTCGAGGTCGCCCCAGAGCCAGCTCCCGTCGCGGATCTCGTCGTCGAGCTGCTCGGCGCTCCAGCCCGCGTAGCCCAAGAGGACCACGAAGCGGCTCGGCCCCGCGCCCCTCGCGATGCGCTCGAGGAGCGCGCGCGAGGCGCTCAGCGCGAGGCTCGGGGTGAGCGCCACGGCCTCGATCCCGCTCGCGTCGCCGCTCGTCGGATCGAAGAGCACCGCGCCCGTCCCGGTGGACACGGGCCCACCGAGCCAGACCTTCGCGTCGCCGCCCTGCGCCCGCTCCTCGACGCCGAGGCTCTCGAGCAGGGTCGCGACGGGCATGTCGATCGGCCGGTTGATGACGAAGCCGAGCGCGCCCTCCTCGCCGTGCTCGACGAGGGCGATCACCGTCCGCCCGAAGAACGGACAGCGCAGGCTCGGCGAGGCGACGAGCAACCCGGGCGCGAGCTTCGTTCGCACGAGGACGATGCTGACACCGCCGAGGTGCGCTTGTCACCCCTCGGACGGGCGGCGCGCGAGGCGCGCGGTCAGATGTCGAGCTCCTTCACGTCGAGCGCGTGCGTCTCGATGAACTCGCGGCGCGGCTCGACCTCGTCGCCCATCAGCAGCGAGAAGAGCTTGTCCGTCTCCATCGCGTCGGCGACGGTGACCTGGAGGAGCACGCGCGCCTCGGGGCTCATCGTCGTCTCCCAGAGCTGCTCGGCGTTCATCTCGCCGAGGCCCTTGTAGCGCTGGATCGCGAGGCCCTTGCGGCCGCGCTGGTCGACGTAGGCGACGAGCGCGTCGATCGCGCCGATCTCCTCCACGATCGTCTCCGCGCCCGCCTCGTCGCGCTCGATGGCGACGAAGGGCGGCTCGCCGAGCGCCGCGATGCCCTCGTGGATCGCGCGGAGCTGCTCGAAGTCCGGCCCCGTGAGCAGGTCGCGATCGACGACCGTCACCTTCGTCGAGACGCCCGCGCGCGTCTTGACGACCACGCGGTGGCTCGAGTGCTCGGCGTCCTCCTCGATCGCGAAGACGAGCGGGAGCAGGTCCGGCATGCGCTCGCCGACGTAGGCCTCGATGCGCCGCTTGGCCTCGTCGATCGCCTCGCGCGAGGCGAGCCTCGCCTCGTCGAGCCCGCTCACGCGGACGAGCGCCTCGACGACGGATGGCTCGGTGCGGCGCTCGAGGGCGCGCACGAGCTTGCGCCAGCGCGTCATGTCGTCGAGGAGGTTCCGGAGCGGCGCGCCGGAGAGCGGCACGGAGCCCGTCTTCGTGCGCACGATGAGGCCGTCGATGCCCGCCTCGGTGATGAAGTGCGCGAGCGCGTCCTCGTCCTTCAGGAACTGCTCCTTCTTCTTCTTCGTGACCTTGAAGAGCGGCGGCTGCGCGATGTAGACGTAGCCCTCGCGGATCGCGTCGGGGATCTGGCGATAGAAGAACGTGAGGAGGAGCGTGCGGATGTGGCTCCCGTCCACGTCCGCGTCCGTCATGATCACGATCTTGTGGTAGCGGAGCTTCGAGATGTCGAAGCGCCCGTCCTGATCGAGCCCGAGGCCGAGCGCCGTGATGAGCGTGCCGACCTGGTCGTTGCCGAGCATCTTGTCGAAGCGCGCGCGCTCGACGTTCAGGATCTTGCCGCGCAGGGGGAGGATCGCCTGCGTGCGCCGGTCGCGCCCCTGCTTCGCGGAGCCGCCGGCCGAGTCGCCCTCGACGATGTAGATCTCGCTCTTCGCGGGGTCCTTCTCCTGGCAGTCGGCGAGCTTGCCCGGCAGGTTCGACGGATCGAGCACGCCCTTGCGCTGGACGCTCTCGCGCGCCTTGCGCGCCGCCTCGCGCGCGCGCGCCGCGAGCACGCACTTCTCGACGATCTTCTTCGCCTCGGCGGGGTGCTCCTCGAGGAAGACCGCGAGCCGCTCGTTCACGATCCCCTCCACGATGCCCTTCACCTCGCTCGAGACGAGCTTGTCCTTCGTCTGCGAGCTGAAGCTCGGGTCGGGGTGCTTGATCGAGACGATCGCCGTGAGCCCCTCGCGGATGTCCTCGCCCGAGAGCGTCTCGCCCTTGCCGAGATCCTTGAGGAGGTTGTGCTCGCTCGCGTACTGGTTGAGCGTCTTCGTCAGCGCCCCGCGCAGGCCCGTGAGGTGCGTGCCGCCGTCCTTGTTGTGGACGTTGTTCGTGTAGCAGAAGATCTGCTCCTGGTACGCCTGGCTCCACTGCATCGCGAGATCCACCTGGACGCGCTCGCGCGTGTCGGTGATCGAGATGACCTCGGCGTGGAGCGGCGCCTTGCTCTCGTTCAGCAGGCGGACGAACTCCTCGATGCCGCCCTCGAAGTGGTAGTGCTGGCTGCGCCCCTCGCCGCCCTCCTCGACGAGGTCGATGTGGAGGCCCGCGTTGAGGAACGCGATCTCGCGCAGGCGGTTGTGGAGCACGGGCCACTGGAATTCGCGCGTCGAGAAGATCTGCGGGTCGGGCTTGAACGTGACGCGCGTGCCGGTGCGATCGGTGGTGCCCACGGCCTCGATCGGCGCGACCGGGACGCCGCGCTCGTAGCGCTGACGCCAGAGCTTGCCGCCGCGGCGGATCTCGAGCTTCAGCCACTCGCTCACGGCGTTGACCGCCGAGACGCCGACGCCGTGCAGGCCGGCGGAGACCTTGTAGGAGTCGTTGTTGAACTTCCCGCCGGCGTGCAGGACGGTCATGACGACCTCCGCCGCGCTCACGCCCTTCTCGTGCATCTCGACGGGGATCCCGCGACCGTCGTCCGTGACCGACACGGACTGATCGGAGTGGATGGTGATCGCGATCGCCTTGCAGAAGCCTGCGAGGTGCTCGTCGACCGCGTTGTCGACGACCTCCCAGACGAGGTGGTGCAGGCCCGTCCCGTCGTGGACGTCGCCGATGTACATGCCGGGCCGCTTGCGGACGGCCTCGAGGCCCTCGAGCACCTGGATGCTGCTCGCGGCGTAGTCGGTGGCGGGGGCCGCCTCGAGCTTGGTCTCGTTCTCGCTCATCGATCTCTCTCGGGTGCGCGCGCGGCGCTCGGGCGCTGCTCGCGAGGGCTGGCTCGCCCGTGGACGTCGGTCGCTCTCTCGGGGCGAGGCGCTCCTCGCCTCGCGCGGGGCGCGTGCGCGCGCGCGATTCTATGCCGCGCGCGACGGCTTGGCAAGGCCCGCCTGCTGCCGTAAGTAGCTGATTTTGCTGGTGTTTTCAGCGTGCGACGCGCGCCGTCACTCTCCCTCGGCCTCGGTGACCTGGTAGGCCTGCAGGCGACCCGTCCCCGTGACGCCCTCGCCGAGCGTGAGCGCTTGATGGGCCTCGACGAGCGTAGGGCCGACGTCCGGGCAGTAGATCGTGCGGACCGAGAGGCCCGAGTCGCCGCCCGTCTCCTGGACCTCGACGCAGTGATCGAAGCGGCCCGTCGGCACGTCGACCGACGCGTCGAGGTCGGTGACGCGCGCCGTCCGCCCGCTGAGCGAGGGCCACTCGGCGCCGAGCGCGATCGGCGCGCGCAGGATGTAGATGTCGGACTCGACCCAGTAGATCCCGTCGTCGCGCACCTCGTAGGTGCGGATGTTGCCGTTGGCGAGGCTCTCGACGCGGGCGCGGCGACCGGTGAAGTCGGCGACGCGCAGGACCGAGGTCTGGCGCGGCAGGCCCCCGCCGGGGTCGTTCTGGTACGCCCACGAGTAGTGCGGCCCGAGCGGGAAGAGGCGGCGCGGATCGAGCCGGCTCGCGTCGTCGCCGCCCGTGCGCAGGCTCGCGCCGCCGCACGCGGAGGCGAGGCACGCCGAGAGGAGGAGCGGCGTGAGGCGCGCGGTCGAGGTCATCCCTGGAGTCTGCGCGATGGAGCCCCGCTCGGCCATCGCTCGCGCCCGTGGTATGGTCGCGCGATGCGCCATCTGCTCCTCGGGTTGGTCGTGTCGCTCTTCGTCGCAGGGTCCGTCGCTCCCGCGAGCGCGCAAGCGGAGGGAGGCGTGGGCTCGTCGCCCGACGCGACCGCGGCGCCGGTCGTCGTCGTCGAGCCGGCCCCGCTCGTCGAGCCCGCGCCGAGCGAGGGCCCCGCGGTCCAGAGCGCGCTCGCGTCCCCGACGGAGGCGCAGCTCTCGGTGGCGCTCTCGCCGGGCGCGCCTGCGCAGCCCGTCGGCTCCGCGGCCGCGTACCAGCCGATGCCCGCGACGGCGGGCTCGGGTCCGCAGGCCATCGGGCGGCGGCTTCGTCGCGGCGACCACCTCTCGGACCCGGCGAACACGGGCGAGATCGTCGATCTGATGATCTCCAGCGGCGCGTATGGCCTCTTCCTCGCGAACTCGATCGTGACGTGGTCGGGCTTCGACGACTCCGCGTCGGAGGACGATCAGGTGCGCGTCCGTTTCGTCACCTCGCTGCTCGGGGCCGCCGTCAGCCTCACCGGCCTGCTCGCGAGCGACACTCCGCGAGGGGTCCCGACGACGATGTCGATCGGCCTCCGCTACGGCGCGCTCCTCGGCGGCCTGACGGCGGGGGCGCTCGGCGGCGACGTCAGCAACGTCGATGGGGCGCTCGCGGCGATCGCGCTCGGCGGCATCATCGGCCTCGGCGCGGGCACGGGCATCGGCTACGGGCTGCGGCCGCACATCTCGCGCTCGCGCTTCGTCGAGTCGGCCGTCCCCTGGGGCCTCACCTTCGGCGGCATGCTGGCGGGCGCGTTCCACGGCAACTCGCAGGAGGTCTTCGGCGGGCTGCTCGCGGGGACGCTCGGGGCGATGATCGCGCACTCCATCGTCGCGGCCGTCGAGCCGGTGAACGTCGGCCGTGGCTGGCTGCTCGACGCCGCGTTCGGCGTGGGAGCGGGCGCGGCCGCGCTCTTCACGTGGGGCTTCGGCGGCGCCACCGCCTCGGACGCGACCTACTTCGCCACGATGAGCGCGACGGGCTTCGTCGCGCTCGCCATCGTCTTCGCGCTCTCGGGGGACATCCAGGACTCGGGCTGGGCCTCGGACCTCGACGAGGCGCTGAGCTCGGTCCAGGTGGGCGTCGCCCCGACCGCGGGCGGCGGCGCGGTGGCGACGGTCCACGCCGAATTCTGAGGCTCGGGTCGGCGCGCCGCGCGCGGTCAGCGCAGCTCGATCGCGTAGCTCGGCGTCGCGTCGAGGTGCGCGGCCTCGACGCGCAAGCGCCGCTCGCCGACGAGCGAGCCGAGCGTGAACGCGCCGAGCGTGAGCGGGCCAAGCTGGATGGGACCCCCCGTGGAGGAGCTCACGCCCGCGTCGAGCGTCCCCTCGATCGAGCCGCCCGCCCCCGCCACCTCGACGACCACCTCGCGGAGCCGCGGCTCCAGCCGCAGCCCGAGCGGCCCCTCGAGCGCGGAGAGGTCGATCTCCTCGACGGTGAGGCGCATCGGCGTCGCCCGGTCGCGGCGAGCCGCGCCGAGCCCGACGAGCACCATGTCGGGCGACGCGGCGCCCGAGGCCGAGACCCGGACGCGCGCGGCGCGGAGCGAGGGAGACCCGTCGCGCGAGAGGCGCCACGCGAAGAAGAGGAGGCCGCCGACCCGAGCCGAGGAGGCGAGCCAGTCGCCGAGCTCATCGGGTGATCGCAGCGGGTCCGTGGGGGCGCGCCGGACGAGCGCGAGCTCGCCCACGTCGATCGAGCGGACCGAGGTGCCCCCGAGCTCGACGCGGATCGGCGCCGCGAACGAGAGCTCGGCGATACTCCCCTCGTCGAAGCCGCAGCGCGCGGGCTGGAGCTCGAGCGAGCGGAACGCGCCCTCGACGTGGACCTCGAGCGGGGCGCAGCGCGCGCCCCGGTCCTCGAGGAGGGAGCCGACGAGCCTCGTCGCGAGGGCGTCGCGCGCGAGCCAGGCCGCGAGCGCGAGGGTCGACGGAAGGACGACGACGACGACGAGGGTCGCGGCGAGCAGCGCGAGCCAGCGCCAGCGGCGAGGACGCCCGGGCGGGGCCGCCGCGGGTCCGCTCAAGGCGTCCTCCGAGGAGGCGGACGGCCTGGCGGCGCGTCGGGGAGCTCGTGCGAGAGCGTTCGCTCGAGAAATTCGAGCATCTCGGGCGAGAGCTCGCTGCCCGGCGCCTGGGCGTCGATGCCTCGAAGGAGCGCGCCGAGGTCGAAGGGCGCGCCCGACCCGGCGCCGCCCGCGCCGCCCGCGGAGCCGAGCACGCCGCCGAGCATCTGCTCGAGGAGCGGCCCCATCTCCGGGTCGTCGAAGACGCCGGCGAGCTCGGGCGGCATCATCGAGCGAGCGAGCGCGCGCGGGTCACCACGCCCGAGGTCTTCGTCGCCGTGCCGCTCCTCGAGCCAGCGGCGCGCCAGCCTGCGGACCTCTCGGCCTTGGCTCGGCGTCGCCGACGCGAGCGCGCTCACCACGTCGTCGGGCACGGCCTCGCGAAAGCGGTGCGCCGCGACGTAGCTCGCGAGCCCGGCGAAGAACGCCGTGTCGCCGATCCGCTCGCGGACGGCCCGATAGAAGTACGGGCCCTTGCCGTAGACGAGCCCCGCGTACGCGATCGGCGTGCGGAAGGCGCTCGCCGGACGATCGACCGCGCCGTCGGGCTCGCCCCTCGCGCGCATCATCCGGTAGTTCATCGCGACCTGCCGCTCGCCCTCGCGCTCCGCCCGCTCGTCGCCGTAGCGCTCCTCGAGGTAGAGCATCGCCGCGTACTGCGCGAGGGACTCGTCGAGGAAGGGGTGCTCGCGCGAGTCGCTGCCGACGAGCCCGTGCCACCACTGGTGCGCGACCTCGTGCGCCGTCACGAATTCGCGCATCGAGGAGACGAGGTCCGAGGCGTCGACCCCGCCCGCCGACGGGCCGCCCGCCCCGAGGCCGCCGAGGAGCCCCGAGAGGCCCACCATCGGATCGCGATGGAACATCACGGCGACGGTGACGAGGCCTGAGAATTCGACGCCGCCGGCGCCGCCGACGAGCGGCGCCTCGACCACGTCGAGCTCCGTGTACGGGTAGCGCCCGAAGCGGCGGCCGAAGACCTCGAACGCGGCGCGCGCGACGTCGGCGACGTGCTCCCCTTCGGCGCGATCGGCCTCGAGCGCGAACGCGCGGATGCGGACGCCGTCGTCGCGGCGCTCGGCGACGACGAAGTCGCGGCTCGCGAGGAGCGCGAATTCGCGGACGGCGGCCGCGTGGATCGTGATCTCCTTGCGGCGCGCCCGCGCGGGTGGGTCGGCGACGTCGGCGACCGACACCTCGACGCCGCTCGAGGCGACGACGACGTCCTCGGGCACGACGACCCGCGCGACGACGTGGTGGACGGCGTCGCTCGAGAGATCTCCCGTGGTGCCGCCGTCGTCGGTCACCCACGCGCCGCGCCGCCGCCGCGCGAGCACGGGATAGAACGCGGCGAGCGAGCCGATCCCCGCGCCGCGCGAGAGCAGGCCGTAGCCCGACGAGGGATCGCTCGCGGTCCCCGAGAGGGCCGCGAAGCTCTCGAGGCCCTGGCCCATCATCGAGAGGCGCGCCTCGTCGAGCTCGACCATCACGCCCTGGAGATCGAGCTCGAAGTCGAGCTGCGCCCCGGGCGCGAGGGGCGCGCTCGGCCGCACCACGATCACGCTCGGCGAGGGCTGCGTGAAGGTGCAGCTCGCGCCCTCGTGGCAGCGCCCCTCGAGCAGCCGCACCGGCGGCTCGGTCCCCGGCGCGCCCGCCGCGTTCGCGTAGACGCGGAGCACGACCTCGCGCATCGGCGCGCGCTCGCCGTTTCGCACGAAGACCCGCTCGCGCAGGCCGAAGCCGCGCAGCTCGTCGTCGATCGCGAGGTGGAGATCGTAGAGGGGCAGCTCGTCGAGCGAGCCGACGCCCAGCTCCTCGGCGAGCACGCCACGCTCCTCCGCCCGGATCCCCTCGAGGAGCGCGCTGGCCGCGGGCCGCTCGTCCGCCCGCGCCTCGCCCCGGGGCCCGAGCAGGATCGCCCCGAGCAGGATCGCCCCGAGCGCGATCGCCCGTAGCCAGAGAACGAGCACGCCGCGTCGCACGCCCAGATGCTACGCGATGCGCGGGGGTTTGGCCCCTCGCTCCCTCGCGCGGCTCCTCACGCTCCGCCCCCTCCTGCGGGAATTCGCGCGCGGCAATTGCGCTAGGCTCGCGCACGTCGATGGAGCGCTCCACGCAGACGCCGGTCGAGGCCTTCCTCGGGCGCACGATCGCCGGCACCTATCGGCTCGAGGCGATCCTCGGCCAGGGCGCGATGGGCGTCGTCTACCGCGCGCGCGACGGCGCGGGCGCCCCCGCGGCGCTCAAGCTCATGCACGCCGAGGCCGTCGCCGATCCGACGCTCCGCGCGCGCTTCGAGCGCGAGGCCAAGGCCCTCTTCGCGCTGCGCCACCCGAACATCCTCGAGGTGCGCGGCTACGGCGTCGAGGGCGGCCTCCCCTACCTCGTGATGGAGTACCTCGAGGGCAAGACGCTCGAGGACCTGGTCGTGGAGGGGTCGCTCGATCCGGAGGCGGGCGTGCGCCTGGGCCAGGACGTGCTCGCGGGCCTCGCGTTCGCGCACGATCAGGGGATCCTCCACCGCGACGTGAAGAGCGAGAACGTCTTCGTCACGCGGGGCCCGAGCGGCGCGCCGCGCGCCGTCCTGCTCGACTTCGGCCTCGTCAAGCTCGACGACGCCGCCCAGGCGGACAGCGCGAAGCTGACGATGGCGGGCTCGATCATGGGGAGCCCCGCGTACATGTCGCCCGAGCAGGCGACGGGCGAGGTCGTCGACGCGCGCAGCGACGTCTACGCGATGGGCGTCGTCCTCTACGAGCTCGTCACGGGCGAGTGGCCGTTCCTCGCCGAGAGCCCGATCGAGCTCTTGCGCATGCACCTGCTCGAGCCGCCGCCCCCCCTCGCGACGAGGCGCGAGGGCCTCGTCGTGCGCCCCGAGCTCGAGGCGCTCGTCCAGAAGGCGCTGGCGAAGAAGCGGGGCGAGCGCTGGGCGAGCGCGAGAGAGATGCTGACGGCGCTCGAGGCCATCCCCTCGCCCCGCGCGTGGCTCTCGACGAGGCCCGCCGACGCGTCGCCCGCGCTCGGGGCGCCGCCTCCCGAGCCCTCGGCGCCGAGCGGCGCGCGCGCTCGTCTCCCTTGGCTCCTCGGCGCGGGGTGCGCGCTCGCGCTGCTCGTCGCCGTCGCGGCCGCCTTGGCCGGGCTCGCGTACGTGTACCTCGCCTAGCCGGAGGCGCCCGGGGTCAGGGTGGCGTCGGCGCGGGCGCGCTCGGGGCGGGGGCCGCGTCCGTCGCGCCCGAGGCCTCGAGCGCCTGGAGCGCCAAGCGCGGGCGGCGCGCGTCGCGAAAGAGGTAGCGCTCGCGGCGCGCGGGCTCGAGCAGATCGCTCATCGCGAATTCCAAGGGCGCCTCGCGGAGCCCGACGTCGCTGCCGTTGCGCAGCGAGAGCTGGAGGCGCCCCTCGAGCAGCGCCTGCGTGAGGCGCGCGCCCTCGGCGAGCGTCACCTGGAGCGTGACGCTCGTCGTCTGCCCGAGGCGGTAGCCCTGCCGACCTTCGTCCGTCTCCTCGACCTGGATCTGCCGGCCGATCGCGAGGACGGCGAGGTTCTGAAAGAGGAGCGTGTTCCGGAGCTCGTCGGGGTGGAGCGGGTTGCCGACGGTGAGGATGACGTCGACGTGATCGCCCGGGCGGAGCAGCCCGTTGAAGGTGGAGGTCGAGGACGCGAGGATCGTGATCGCGCGGTAGCCCGGCGGGATCTCGGCCGAGAGCGTGCGCTGCTGATCGGAGAGGGCTGAGAGATCCGTCCGCAGGATCGCCTCCCCGCCGCGCACGCTCTGCGCGAGCGGCAGCCCGATGAGGTCGCGGATCCGCGGCGCGAGGATGTGCCGATCCTCGACGTACGACTGCGGCAGCGCCTTCGTGGCGAGCCACTCGGCGCGGACCGGCTCGCCGAAGGGGATGCTCTGCGCGGCGATGACGACCTCCACCGCGGGCCCGCCCGAGCGCTCGAGGCGATACTCCGCTTGGTAGAGGTACATCACCACGAAGCCCCCGAGGACGAGGGCGACGCTGGCGATGAGGGGCGTTCGCTTCATGGAGGGCGCAGGCCGTCGGGGAGCTTCGAGCCGAGGCTCATTCGTCGCAGGTCGAGCGCCTCGGGGTCAAGCGCCACGCGGAGCCTGCGTGGCGCCGCCCGAGCTCGCGCCGGGCTCCGGCGGGCAGTGTCGATCGAGGAAGTGGAACGTGTCGCGCCAGCAGCGCTTGGCCTGCTCTCGAAAGACGAACGCGTGGAAGGCGTGCATCTCGCGCGGGTAGTAGCGATCCTCGCAGAGCCCGCCCCGCGCCCGGAGCGCGACGCCGAGCCGGCGCGTGTCGTCGAGGAGCGGATCGGCCGTCCCGCAGGGGGCGAAGAAGGGCGGGAGCGCGTGGCGCGCACGCGCGTCGCTCTCGAGGACCAGCAGGGGATCGGCGAGCTCGAGCGACGCCTCGCGCGCGGCGACGAAGCGGCCGAGGTAGGCCTCCTCGACCTCCTCGATCCGCTCGGCGACGAAGCGCGAGAGCCGGGGCTTCTGGCGCGAGAAGCGCGCCGTGTCCGAGACCTGGAGCAGGCCGCACGCGGGCAGGACGGCGCGCGGGACGACGCCGGTCTCCGCGATCCTCCGCGCGGCCGGCTCGCTGCGCTCGAAGCAGGCCGCCACCGTCATGGACGTGACGAGGTTCGCGCCCGCGCTCTCGCCGGCGAGCACGAGCCGCGACGGATCGCCGCCCCAGCGGGGGGCGTTCTCGACGGTCCACGCGTACGCGTCCGCGCAGTCCTCCACGGCGGCGGGGAAGCGGTGGCGGGGCGCGAGCCGGTAGTCGATCGAGACGACCACGTAGCCTCGCCGCGCGAACGTGAGGCCCATGATCCAGTGCGTGTCCTTCGACAGGATGCGGAAGCCCCCGCCGTGGACGTAGAGGACCACCGGGCGGAGCGCCGAGGACCCGCCGCGCGCCGGGCGGTAGACGTCGAGCCGAGGCCCCTCCGGGCCCGCGCCGTAGGGGAGGTCGCGGATCACCTCGACGCCGTGACGCTCGGGCCGCGCCCGCGGATCGAGCCTGCCCAGGCGCGAGGCGCCTCGAAAGAACGAGTCGGCGACGAAGGTGCCGACGCCGCGGCGGAGCGCATCTCGGACGGCCATGACCAGGAGCGTGACAAGGATCGGGCGCGCGCGCCGCGCCGAAGTGGCGGCCGGAGAGAGGCCTCGATATGATCCGCCGGCTCCCAGCCGCCTCCTGGGGATCCTCGGTCGATCTCGCTGGGAGCGAGGCTGGGGAGGCCCTGTGGAGAGCTCGCCTCGTCCCCAACCCGCCGCTCCGGCCCCCCTCCTTCCCCAACCCGTCACCCGCGAGATCATCGTTCGATCCTGGGCACTTACGAGCTTTCATCCCGAGATCACAGCCCTGATGAAGACGACGATCTCCAATTGATCTCTCTATATCTTCTCCTTCCCTTCCCTTTCCCTCGGGTCCAGTGCGCCCGCTTCGGCGCGGAGAGAAGCCCTCATGGAGCTCGTCATCAGCAAGAAGAACTTCCTCCGCGGTCTCGCGCGAACCCACGGGGTCGCGGACCGCAAGGGCCCGATGCCGATCCTGTCGAACATCCTGCTCACGACCGACAGCACGAGCACGCTCCGCTTCGCGGCGACCGACCTCTACCTCGGGGTCGCCGCGACGACGCCCGCCGAGGTGAAGAAGGGCGGCTCGATCGCCGTGTCCGCCAAGACGCTCTTCGACATCGTGAAGAGCCTGCCGGACGGCGAGGTGCACTGGGTCGTGGGGCCGAACCACGCCGCCGAGATCCGCGCGGGCAAGGTGCGCTTCCGGATCCCGGGGATGCCGGGCGACGACTTCCCGCCGCTCCCCTCGCCCGGCGACGCGAGCTTCGCGGCGATCGAGGCCGACGTGCTCGGCGATCTCATCACCAAGACGCAGTACTCGATGTCGAGCGACGACTCGCGGCCGCACCTCGCGGGCGCGCTCTTCGAGGCGGAGGGCCGGCTCGTCCGCATGGTCACGACCGACGGCCATCGCCTCTCGAAGGCCGATCATCGGCTCGACGACGCGGCCGCGATGCTCACGTTCTCGATGCTGATCCCGAACCGCGGCATCAACGAGCTCAAGCGGCTCGTCGACGACGTGCGCGCGGAGGCAAAAAACGCGAAGAGCGACGAGCGCCCGAGCGTCGGCGTCGCCACCGCGGGCGGGAGCGCCTTCTTCAAGCGCGACGACGTCGTGCTCTCGGTGAAGCTCGCCGACGAGCAATTCCCGCCCTATGGGCGCGTCATCCCGCAGCAGCAGGACAAGCGCGTCCTCGTCGGCCGCCAGGCGCTGAGCGACGCGCTCAAGCGCATGCAGCTCGTCTCGAACGACACGAGCGGCGGCGTGCGCTTCATGGTGAGCCCGGGGCAGCTCCGCATCGTCAGCGAGAACCCGGACGTCGGCGAGGGCAGCGAGGAGCTCGACGTCGACTACGCGGGCGAGCCGATCACGATCGGCTTCAACGCGAAGTACATCGTCGAGGTGCTCAACGCGCTCGGGGACGACGAGGTCGCGATCGAGCTCGCCGGTGAGCTCGATCCGGGCGTGATCCGGCCCGCGGGCGACACGCTCTTCGTCGGCGTCGTCATGCCGATGCGCATCTGAGCCGAGGCGGCTCGGCGTGTACGAGCTCGATCGAGCGCTCTCGATCCACGACGCGGCCAAGGAGGCGGGCGATGGCGCCTTCCTCGTCGACGACGCGGGCGCGCTCGGCTTCGCGGCGTGCTCGAGAGAGGTGCTCGAGCGAGAGGCGCCGCGCTCGCCCGTCCGCTTCGTCGCGAGCCCGTCGCGCGCGAGCGTCCTCACGATCCTCGCCGCGCTCGAGGCGCGTACGCCGCTCGTCCCGATCCACCCTCGCTGGTCGCCCGAGGAGGTGGCGGCCGTGGAGGAGGCGGTGCGGAGGAGCGCACGGCTCCGCGCCCACCACCTCGCCGTGCTCTTCACGTCGGGGAGCGCGGGCCCGCGCAAGGGCGCGCTCCTCACGCGCGCCGCGTTCCTCCGCGCCGCGGAGGCGAGCGCGGAGCGGCTCGGCTATTGGACGGACGATCGCTGGCTCCTCGCGATGCCGCTCGCGCACGTCGGCGGGCTCTCCATCGTGATCCGTGCCCTCGCCGCGCGCCGCGCGATCGTCCTCGGCCCCGAGGGCCCCTTCGAGCCGCGCGCGGTCCTCGCGTCGATGCGCCGCCACCGGGTGACGATCGCCTCCCTCGTGCCCACCCAGCTCGCCCGGCTCGTCGAGGGCGGGCATCGCCCCCCCGAGGCGCTGCGCGCCGTGCTCCTGGGAGGCGCCCGGTGCCCCGATCGGGTGCTCGAACGAGGGATCCAGCTCGGGTGGCCGCTCCACGTCACCTACGGGCTCACGGAGGCCTGCGCGCAGGTCGCCACGACGCGCGCGCCGCTCCGCTCGCTCGAGGAGGCGCGAGAGGAGGGGGCGGGCGAGCCGCTCGACGGCGTCGAGGTGCGCGTCCGGGGCGATCGCGTCCTCGTGCGGAGCCCCGCGCTCCTCGAGGGCTGGCTCGACGAGGCGCTGCCGAGCCCCCTCGACGCGGAGGGCTTCTACGACACGGGCGACGTCGGCCACCTCGACGCGCGCGGTCGGCTCCACGTCACGGGCCGCCGCGGCGAGCAGATCGTGACGGGCGGCGAGAAGGTCTCGCCCCGCGAGGTGGAGGAGGCGCTCCTCGCGCTCCCCTCCGTGCGCGAGGCGTGCGTGGTCGGGATCCCCGACGAGGCGTGGGGCGAGCGGGTCGCCGCCGCGATCGTCTCGGACGAGCCGCTCGACGAGCGCGCCCTCGCGGAGGCCCTGCGCGGCCGGCTCGCGCGCTACGCGCTCCCGCGATCGTTCACGCGCCTCGACGCGCTGCCCACGAACTCCACGGGGAAGCTCGATCGACGGGCCGTCCGCGATCGTCTCGCGTCAGCTCAGGCGCGGGGCGCCTCGACGCCGAGCCCCGGCGAGGAGGGGCGGAGCGCGCGGCCCTCGGAGAGGAAGTAGGGGAGCGCGATCGGCTCTCGGGTGTCGACGTAGGAGAAGCGCTCGACGCCGGGCCAGGGCGAGAGGCCCTGGGCGCCCGCGAGCGCGCGGGGGCACGCGGCGCTCGCCGCGAGCGCGAGGTGGACGAGCGTCGCGAGCCCGATCGGGCTCTCGAAGGCGTGCGAGAGCACGACGCGGTAGCCCCGCGAGCGCGCGCGGGCCGCGAGGGCGAGCGTGGGCTCGAGGCCACCGAGGAGGGTCGGCTTGAGGATCGCGACGCGCGCGCCGTGACGCGCGGCGTGCGCGAGCGCGAGGTGGGGATCGACGATCATGGGCGCGTCGATCGCGAGCGGCGCGCCGACCCACGCGGCGAGCCCGGCGCCGGGGGAGGGGCCGGGGTCCTCGAGGTACTCGACCCGCGCGCGCGCGATCGCGGGCGCGAGCACGTCGGGATCGATCGGGCGGCCGTTCGCGTCGAGCCGCAGCGTCACGTCCGGGCCGAGCGCGCGCAGCCGCTCGAGCAGCGCCGCCTCGTCGCTCGCGCGGCCCTCGCGGCCGATCTTCACCTTGAACGCGCGGGCCTGGCGGGCGAAGGCGCGGCGCGCGTGCGCCTCGGCGCGCTCGAGCTCGTCGAGGAGCACCTGGAGCTCCAGGGCCTCGGGCACGCGCGCGAGCGCGGCGGGATCGACGAGCGCCGCGTACGCGGGTCGATCACCCGCGTGGAGCTCGAGCATCGCCGCCTCGAGCGCGAGGGCGAGCGAGGCCGGGAGCGCGCGCAGATCGACCTCGCTCGGCGTGAAGCTCGAGCCCAGGCGCGCGAGCGCGCGCTCGACGTCCTCGAGGGTCTCCGGCGAGACGCCGGGGAGGGGCGCGGCCTCGCCTCGACCCGAGGCGCCGCTCGCGTCCTCGAGCCTCACGACGATCGCGCGCCGCGTCCTCCAGCGCTGGCTCGCGCCGCCCACCTCGCGCTCGAGCGAGGCCTCGATCGCGCGCCACGAGAGCGAGAGCATGGGGTGGAGGGCCGCGAACACGCGCGGAGGATAGCGAGAACTCGGCCCGCGCGTGAGCGCCCGATCAGCCCTGGAGGAGCAGGCGGTAGAGCAGGCAGCTCGTCGCGGTGAACATCAGCGCGTCGATGCGATCGAGCAGCCCGCCGTGGCCCGGCAGGATCGAGCCGCTGTCCTTCACGCCGGTCGAGCGCTTGATGAGCGACTCCGCGAGATCGCCCGCCTGGCCGAGGGCGTTCGCCACGATCGCGAGCACGACGGCGTGGGCGAGCGGGAGCTCGGGGAGGAAGAAGACGCTGCCGATCACGGCGAAGAAGACGCTCGCGGCGAGGCCGCCGATCGCGCCCTCCACCGTCTTCGCGGGGGAGATGGCGGGGGCGAGCTTGCGCCTGCCGAAGAAGCGGCCGGCGAAGTAGGCGCCGGTGTCCGAGCCCCACGCGAGCGCCATCGCGAGCACGACCCACGTCCCGCCCGCGACGAGGAAGAGCGCCGGGACCGACGCGAGCAGCGCGCCGACGTAGAGCGGCCCCGCGACGAGCCACGCCGTGCGCAGGCCCGCCTCGGCGTTCGGCGAGGGGTGGGTGAGCGGGAGCAGGACGCCGATCGCCGTGACCGCGAGCGCGAGCGCCGCCGCGAGCGTCGTGGCGCGCGAGGGCGAGCCCAGGGTGGTGAGCCAGCCGAGGTGCTCGGAGCTCGAGGCGAGCGTGACGAGCGAGGTCCCCGCGAGCGTGACGGACGCGAAGAGGCCGTAGGCGTAGAGCAGCCGCTTCCCGCCCATCGTCATGTGGAAGAGCTCGTGCGCGGCGCGCAGGATCGCGAGGAGGCAGAAGGCGGGAAAGAGCCACCACGGCGCGCCGTAGAGGAGGAAGAGCAGGATCGGGATGCCGACGGCGGCGGTGGCGAGGCGCGCGAGCGTGTTCTTCACGAACTTCGCGTCGTCGCGCGGCTTCGTGGTCGCCGGAGGGGTGGCCGCCGGAGGGGTGGCCGCCGGAGGGGCGTCAGCCGGAGGGGGCGCGGTTTCGGGTGCTTCGGCCATCGGGCGAGGGTGCTTCGGCCACCGGGCGAGGCCATCGGGCGAGGCCTTCGCGCGCGGGGCGCCTATGCTTGCACGAAAACGGGCTCGTCGCTCTCGCTCGCAACGACCCCGCGGGCCTCCGACACGCGGCCGAAGCGGCGATCGCGGCGCTGGTAGTCGGCGATGGCGAGGTAGAGGTCCTCGACGTCGAATTCGGGCCAGAGCCGCTCGGAGAAGGCGAGCTCGGCGTAGGCCGCGTTCCAGAGGAGGAAATTCGAGATCCGCTGCTCGTTGCCGGTGCGGATGAGGAGATCGACCGGGCCCTGCGCCATCGACGGCATCGCGCGATCGATCGTCGCCTCGTCGAGGGCGCTCGGCGCGAGGGCGCCCTCCTGGACCTCGCGCGCGATCGACCGCATCGCGTCCGTCAGCTCCTCGCGGCCGCCGTAGCTCAGCGCGAGCGCGAGGGTCATGCCGCGGTTCGACGCGCTCTCGGCCTCGAGCGGGCGCAGCACCGAGAGGACGCGCTCGGGCAGCCGCTCGGTGCGGCCGATGCCGACGAGGCGGATGCCGTGGTCGAGGATCTCGCGCCGCTCGGAGACGAGGTATTCGCGCAGGAGCTCCATCAGCGCGTCGACCTCGTGGCGGGGGCGCTGCCAGTTCTGCTCGCTGAAGGCGTAGAGCGTGAGCGCGGAGAGGCCGAGGCGCCGACCCGCGCGCACGATGCGCCGCACGGTGTGGCTCCCCTCGCGGTGCCCGAGGGGGCGCGCCTCGCCGCGATCCTCCGCCCAGCGGCCGTTGCCGTCCATGATGATGGCGACGTGCGCGGGGAGCCGACGGAGATCGATCAGCGTGCTCACTCGAGGGGAGTTGCCACGGCGAGCGCGGAGCGTCGAGACGAGCGCCGCGAGCGGTCGGGGGCGCCGCGCGAGGCGTCCCGATCGCGCGCCGGGCCGTGGCTCGCGAGCCGGGGCTCGACCACGCGGCCATCACTCGGGACGCAGCCTGCGTCGTGCGGCGCGCAGACGAAGCGCACGTGCATGTGCGTGACGTGGCTCGGCACGTGGCGGATCACGCCGAAGCGCACGTCCGCCGCGCGCGGCCACTGGAAGAAGCGCGAGAGGTCGGCGCGCGAGACGCCGGCGCGCCGGGCGGCCTCGTAGAGCGGCTCCTGGAGGGCGTGGTCGACGAAGATGTACTCGACGACGCCCTCGCGGAGCCAAGGCTCGATGAGGCGCCACTGGCGATCGGCGTCGAGGTCCGCCGGCTGGAGGCGTCGGTGTCCGCAGGTGCCGCGGCAGCGGCGCTGGAAGTAGTCGACGTCGACGTCCCGCCCGCTCTGGTGGCTGTGGTGCTGGTCGAGCCGGCCGCCGTCCCTGCGGCTGCCATCGCCGATGCCCACGCGCGGCGCGTCGGGGTCGGCGCGCCGAAAGGCGTCGAACGCGGAGAGCAGGTGCTCCGCGGACTCGGTCGTGAGGTAGGTGCGGTCGTGGTTCCAGACGACGTAGCCCGGGTGCGTGGGGAGCGGGACGCCGTTGACGAGCGAGCCGTTGGCGGGGTGCCCGATCGACTCGGAGGGCGGCTCGGCGCGATCGGAGTAGATGACGAGCTCCTGGTCGCGGCGGAGGTGGCCCGCGCGGACGCGGGGGTTCCAGCGCTCGAGGCTGCCGACGCTCACGCGGTAGCGCGCCGCGACGTCGGCGAGGGACTCGCCGCCGAGCACGCGGTAGAGGTGGCGATGCCCGCGCCCGACGACGAGCGTCTCGCCGAGCCGCAGGCGCTCGAGGGAGCGCTCGGCGTTGAGCGCGCGGAGCTCGGCGAAGCTGAGCCCGAAGCGCCGCGCGACCCGCCGACCCGTGTCGCCGCGCGCGACGACGTAGGGGATGTCGACGAGCTCGGCGCGCGCCACGCCCGGGAGGGACGAGGCGACGAGGGCCGAGAGGACGAGCGCGAAGAGGGCGGAGGTCCGTGCGGGCGACATGCCTCGACCCTAACGGCCTCCCTCGCGAGGCTCAAAAAAAGGGCAGAGCGAGGCCGATCTCCCCAAATTCGGCCGGAAAACACGGCAGCCCCACGAACATATGACGAATGTCATGAATCCTGGGGCCCAGGAGCGTGCGCGAGGCTCGGGAGGAGGAACTCGAGCAGCGGGCCCGCCGCGCGGCTCAGGGCGTCGTCGTCGTCGGGGCAGGCGGGGAGCGCGACGACGGGGGCGGGCAGGCGCTCGGCGAGGAGGCGAGCGTTGCTCTCGATCGACGGATCGCGCGACCAGGGCCCATGGGTGAGCACGAGGGCGCGGACGACGAGGCCACGGCGCTCGGCCGACTCGTAGGCGGTGAGCGCGTGCGAGAGGGTGCCGAGGGCGTCGCGGGCGACGAGGACGAGGGGGAGCGCGAGCGAGGCGGCGAGGTCGGCGACGGTGTGCGCCTCGTCGTAGGGGACGAGGAGCCCGCCGGCGCCCTCGACGAGGAGCACGTCGTGGGCGCGCGCGTGCTCGAGGACGGTGTGAGCGAGCGCGGCGATGGAGGGGAGCGGCGGGTCCGAGGCGGTGACGGCGGCAGCGGGCGCGAGGGGCGGCGAGAGCCGGACGAGGCCCGGGAGGTGCGCGAGGGAGGGGTCCTTCGCGGCGGCCGCGAGGGCCACGGCGTCGAGCGGCTCGCCTCGGACGCCCGTCTCGATCGGCTTGAGCGCGGCGACGCGGTGCCCGCGGAGGGTGAGAGCGCGCGCGAGGCCGCGGGTGAGCCACGTCTTGCCGCAGTCGGTCCCCGTGGCGGTGACGAAGAGGCCGAAGGAAGGGGGTGAGCCGGCGCTCACGGCGAGGGCTCGAGGCGCGAGGCCGCGCCGCGCGGGGCGTGCGGCGTGAGGACGCGAGCGAGCGCGCGTTCGGCGAGCGCGAGGTCCTCGTCGGCGTGGCTCGCGATCGGGACGAGGCGCAGGCGCGCCGTGCCGGGCGCGACGGTGGGGGGTCGGATGGCGGGCGCGAAGATGCCCTCCTCCCGGAGCTGCCCAGCGACCTCCATGGCGAGGGCGCTCTCGCCGAGGATCACGGGGAGGATGGGCGTCGCGCCCACCAAGCCCTCCGCGTCCTCGGGCGCGATCGACGGGGGCAGGGAGAAGGCCCGCGGGACGGCGCGCGCGAGCCGGGCTCGATGCCGCCGGAGCCGAGCCCGCGCGTCGTCCGCGTCGCGCACCCACGCGACGAGGCTCGGGAGGACGGCGGCGAGCGCGGCGTGGACGCCCGTGGAGAAGACGTAGGAGCGCGCGGTGCTCTCGAGCAGGTGGAGGACGTCGGCGCTCGAGGCGACGAACCCGCCCTGGAGGCCGAAGGCCTTGCCCAGCATGCCGGTGGTGACGTCGGGGCGCACGCCGAGGGCGCGGGAGAGGCCGCGCCCCTCGGGCCCGAGGACGCCGAGGGCGTGCGCCTCGTCGACGAGGAGGCCCGCCTCGGAGCGGTCGGCGAGGGCGCGCAGGGCGCCAAGCGGCGCCAGGTCCGCGTCCATCGAGAACACCGCGTCGCTCACGATGAGCGCCGCCCCGTCGGTCGGTCGGTGGCGCTCGAGCAGCTCGGCGAGGAGCGCGACGTCGCGGTGGGGGTAGACGACCACCTCCGCGCGGCTGAGGCGACAGCCGTCGATCAGGCTCGCGTGGTTCAGGGCGTCGGAGAAGACGACGTCCCCCCTCCCGACGAGGCCGGAGATGGCGCCGACGTTGGCGGCGTAGCCCGAGGAGAAGAGGCGCGCGTCCTCGTGGTCGACGAAGGCGGCGAGCGCCGCCTCGGCCTCGCGGTGGGGGAGGAGCGAGCCGGTGACGAGGCGGCTCGCGGCGGCGCTGCCCCAGGTGCGAGCCGCGCGCGAGAGGGCGTCGAGGACGCGGGGGTCGCTCGCGAGGCCGAGGTAGTTGTTGGACGCGAGGTTGAGGAGGCGCTGGCCGCCGAGGGTGACGTGCGTGCCGGAGGGCGCGCTGCTCGTCGCGGGCTCGCGGAGGAGGCCGCGCCGGCGGAGGTGCTCGGAGCGCGCGAGGAGGTGCTCGCGAAAGGGGCGCATGCGCGGACTATAGGAGGGCGGGCGGGCGAGGGCACTGCGGCGCGGGCGAGGTGCCCGTCGCGGGCGCGCGAGAGGGCGAGAGGGCGAGGCCACGGATCGCCGAGGCGCGACGCTCGTTTCACGTGAAACATCCGCGAGGGGCGCGCGAGCGCGTTTCACGTGAAACAGTCCGCCTCCGAGGCTCGCCCACCTCTTGCCCTCTCCGCGTCCATCCGCTCTCCTCTCCCCTCGCGCATGCGCCTCTCCCCCCTCTCCCCCGCCGCCCTCCTCGCCTCCGCCAGCCTGCTCGCCGGCTGCGACCGGCTCGCGCCGAGCCAGCCGCCTCCTCCCGCCTCGCCACCCGCCGCCGCCGCCCCCTCCTCCTCGCGCCCCGAGGGCCCTCGTCCCGAGGGCCCGCTCCTCGCGCCCTCCCCCGCCGACCTCGCGGCGCTCGCCGACGCGCGCGACCTCGACGGACTCCTCGCGTACGTCGCCGCCCCGGACCTCGCGAGCCGCCGCCGCGTCGCCTGGGCGCTCGCGCGCCTCCACGACCCTTCCGCCCTCGACGCGCTGCTCTCCTTCCTGCGCGCCGACGACGCCGAGCTCCGGTTCGCCGCCAGCTTCGCGATCGGGGCCCTCGAGGGCGACGCGCCTCCGCGCGCCGTCGAGGCCCTGATCGCCGCCTACGCCGTCGAGCCTCCGACGAGCGACCTCGCGGCCGACTGGGTCGGGCCCGACGCGCCCCCCCTCGTCGCCCCGACCGTCCGCGCGATGATGCTCTGGGCGCTCGCGCGAGCGCGCGACCCTCGGGCGATCCCCGCCCTCGTGAGAGGGCTCGAGGAGGACACCGAGAGCCGCGTCGCCGCCTGCCGTGGCGTCGCGGACGCGCGCGCGCCCGAGCCGCGCGCCCTCGAGCCGCTCCTCACGTCCGCGATCGCCCGCGCCTCCAGCGACCCCTCGCCGCGTGTCCGCGAGGCCTGCCTCGCTGGGCTCGCTCGCGCGGGCGTCCCCGACGCCTCGGCCCCCTCGGCCGAGCGCGCCGCCGTGGCGGCCCTCCTCGGGCGCGCGTCCGACGAGCCCTCCGTCGAGCAGCGCGTCCAGGCGGCTCGGCTCTTGGGGCGCCTGCCCTCGACGGACGCCTCCTACACGGCGCTCCGCGGCGCGCTCGCCGACTCCTCGCCGCGCGTCGTCGTCAGCGCGCTCCTCGCGCTCGGCCGCGTCGCCCCCTGGGCGAGCGGGGCCGACCCCGGGGTGCTCGGTGCGGTCTTCGACCGCGCGCTCCCGGCCACGGGCGGCGCGCCCACGCCGCGCGACGTCGCGATCCTCCTCACCCTGCTCGAGGTCGCGCGGCCCTTCGCTCGCACCGACGCCGTCTACCGCGCGGCGAGCGCGTGGCAGGCGCGCCTCGAGGGCCTCGCGGGCGGCGGCCTCGCGCGCGCGTGGCTCGTCTGCCGCGCCGCTCAGCTCGTCGACCTCGGTCGGGGCTGGCCCTCGCGCGTCGAGCGCTGCGCGGAGGACGCGCTCGACGACGACACCCGCCGAGCCCTCGCGGCCGAGGTCATCCAGGCGGGCCAGGGGGCCGACCCGCAGCGACGGACCTACCTCGAGCACCTCCTGCGCGATGGGGGGCCTCGCGCGCGTGAGGCGGCCCTCGCCGCGACCAGCTCGCTCTCTCCGGACGCGGCGCTCGCCCTCCTGCGCCGAGGCCTCGACGATCCCGATCTCGGCGTCACCCTCGCCGCGCTCGAGGCGCTCGAGGCGCGCGCTCCCTCGGCGCGGCGTGCGCGTGATGCCGCCACGATGGCGTCGATCCTCGGGGGCGCGGGGGCGGGCGAGGTGGAGCCCCTCTTCCCCTCGCTCCAGCCCGCGCTCGTCGAGGTCGGTCGCCGCCTCCTCGCGAGCGACTCCCTCGAGGCCCGGGTCACGCTCTCGTCGAGCGTCGCGGCGCTCGCCGACCCCGCCTCGCCGGGCGGCTCGCCGTTCGCCCCGCTCCTCGAGCCGCTCGCGCGTCACCCGAGCCGCGGCGTGCGCGACGCGGCGCGCGCCGCCCTCGAGGCGCTCCACGCCGACGTCGCGCTCGACGCGATCGACGCCGTGCCCGACCCCATCGGTCCGGGGGAGCTCACCGCGCTCCCGCGCAGGCTCATCCTCGAGACGAGCGCGGGGACCATCGCCGTGGAGCTCGATCGCGAGCGCGCCCCCGTCAGCGTCGCGCGCCTCGCGCGCCTCGCCGAGCGGGGCTTCTACGACGGCCTCACCTTCCACCGCGTCATCCCCGGCTTCGTCGCGCAGGGGGGCGATCCGCGCGGGGATGGCTACGGCGGCGCGCCCGGCCTCTGGCTCCGGGACGAGCCCTCTCCCCTCGCCTACGAGCGCGGCGTCGTCGGGATCGCGCTCGCGGGCCCCGACACGGGCGGCTCTCAGCTCTTCGTCACCTTGGGGCCGCAGCACCACCTGGACGCTCGCTACACCGTGATCGGTCGCGTCCGCGAGCTCGACACGCTCGACGCGCTCGTCGTGGGCTCCCGCATCGAGCGCGCGCGCCTCGATCCTTGACGCAGCGCGTCGTGGGCCCGACGGCGCGCCTCGCTCGCCGCGGCCAGCCCCGACGCGTCGTGGCTTGACGCGACGCCGCGAGAGGCGCATAAGGCGTTGTTTCAGAAATTACTGAAACCTTCGACACATCCCCACTTAGGGACGGTATCATGCCGGACGCGAACGACCTCTCGCCGCTCTCTCCCCGCCCGGCCGGCGCTCGCTCCGTCGTGCTCGAGCGGCTCAGCGCGCTCTGTCGCGCCGAGGACCAGCCCTCGCTCGGCGCCCGGCTCGCCTCGCTCGCCGCGCTCGTCGAGGACGACCTCGCGCGTATCGAGGTGGAGCTGCGGCGGGCCGTCGCGCCCGACGGGCGTGGGGCGCGCCTCGTCACGAAGGCGGGGGCGCACCTCGTCGCGGCCGGCGGAAAGCGCCTGCGGCCGACCTGCGTCCTGCTCGCCGCCGAGGTCGGCGGCCCCGTGACCGACGTCGCGCGCGAGCTGGCGGTCGCGGTCGAGCTCGTGCACTCCGCGACGCTGCTCCACGACGACGTCGTCGACTACGGCGAGCTGCGGCGCGGCCGCCCGACGACCCGCGCCATCTACGGCAACTCGGCGAGCATCTTCGCGGGGGACTGGCTCCTCGTCGACGCGCTCAAGCGCGTCTCGCGCGTCGCGCCCGCCACGCTCGCGCGGCTCCTCGACGCCATCGACGAGATGATCTTCGCGGAGTCGCTCCAGCTCGAGAACCGCGGCCGGCTCGTGCTCGACGAGGGGATCTGGCGCCGCGTCGTCGAGGGCAAGACCGCCTCGCTCTTCGCGTGGGCGATGGCCGCGGGCGCGCACGCGGGCGGGCTCGGCGAGCGCGAGGCGCGCGCGCTCGAGCGCTTCGGCGCCCACCTCGGCGTGGCGTTTCAGACGGTCGACGACGTCCTCGACCTCGACGGCGACCCGAGCGTCACCGGCAAGACCCTCTTCGCCGATCTCAAGGAGGGCAAGGCGACCTACCCGCTCATCCTCGCCGCGCGCCACGACCCGGGCCTCGAGGGGCGGCTCCGCGCGGGGCTCGACGACGCGGGCTTCGCGCGCGAGGTGCTCGCGGCGCTCACGGCGACGGGCGCGCTCGACGAGGCGCGCGCGTTCGCGCGCGACCAAGCCGATCGGGCGCGCGCCGAGCTCGAGCGGCTCACGCCCGGCGCCCCGCGCGACGCGCTCGCCCTCGTCCTCGAGACGACGATCGCGAGGTGCGCGTGAGCTCCGAGGCGCCGAGCACGCTCGGCTCCGGCGAGATGTTCGACGCGATCGCGCCGCGCTACGATCTCCTCAACCGCGTGCTCTCGATGGGCGTCGATCGCGGCTGGCGCAGGAAGACGGCCGAGGCCCTCCGCCTCGACGCGCTCGATCACCCCGTCGTCCTCGATCTCGCGACGGGCACGGGCGATCTCGCGCTCGCCATCGCCGGGCGCTACCCGAAGGCGACGATCCACGGGATCGATCCCTCCGCGCAGATGCTCGCGCGGGGCGGCGAGAAGGTGCGCGCGAAGCGCCTCGCGACCCGCGTCACGATGTCGCTCGGCGACGCGATGCGCATCACGCACGACGACGCGAGCGTCGACGCCGTCACCATCGCGTTCGGCATCCGCAACGTGCCCGATCGCGCGAAGGCGCTCCGCGAGATGGCGCGCGTCACGCGCCCGGGCGGCGTCGTCGCGGTGCTCGAGCTGGGCGAGCCGCGCTCGGGTGTGCTCGGGCCCTTCGCGCGTTTCCACATCCACCACGTCGTGCCGCGCATCGGCGCGCTCCTCTCGGGCGCGAAGGAGTACCGCTACCTCCAGCGCTCGATCGCCGCCTTCCCCCCGCCCGAGGCGTTCGCCGCGATGATGGAGGCCGCGGGCCTCCGCACCGAGGTCCACACGCTCACCTTCGGCGTGTGCCACCTCTACGTCGGGCGCAAGGAGGCGCCGCGCGCGTGAGCCCCGCGCTCGACACGGGCTTCTTGGCCTCGGCGCTCGCGCCTTCGGGCCCCAAGCTCGTCGTCCTGCCCGCCCCGCCGCTCGCGCCGCTCGCCATCCTCCGCTCGATCCGCAAGGGCGAGGCGTGGCTCCTCGAGCGCGCGGACGAGACGCTGCTCGGCCTCGGCGCGGCGGAGGCGAGCGCGCTCTCGAGCGCGCCGTTCCCCGCGATCGAGGCGCACCGCCGCCGCGCGAACGCGCGCGCGCTCGTCGTCCACCCCGACGCCTGCCCGGCGCTCGCCGGCCGCTTCCCGATCACCCTCTTCGGCGCGGCGTTCGAGCCCGGCGCCGGCGCGGCGGAGCCGTGGCTCGATCACGGCGACGGGCGCGTCGTCACGCCGCGCTTCACGCTCCTTCGCGCGAGCGAGCGCGCCGTGCTCGCGATCGCCGCGGACGGCGGCCTCTCCCCCGCGCGGCTCGCGGTGCTCGTCGCCGAGCTCGGCGCGCTCACGAGTCCGACGCCAGCGCCCCACGCGAGCGCCGGCAGCAACGCGGCGCGCCTCGACCCGGCGAGCGCCGAGCCCTTCCTCGACGCCGTCGAGGAGGCCCGCGAGGCGATCGCGCGCGGCGCGCTCGAGAAGGTCGTCTGCGCGCGGCGGGTGAGCGTCTCCTCCGAGCGCGACCTCGTCGCCGAGGACGTCTTCGAGCGGCTCCCGCGCGCCTCGCTCCGCTTCCTCGTGCGCCGCGGGCGATCGAGCCTCGTCGGCGCGAGCCCCGAGCACCTCTTCCGCAAGCGCGGCGCGCGGCTCTCGAGCGAGGCGCTCGCCGGGACGCGGAGCGACGACGAGGACGCGGCCGCGCTGCTCGCGAGCGGGAAGGACCGCGCCGAGCACGCCCCCGTGGTCCGCGCGATCCACGACGCGCTCGTCTCCCTCGGCGCGCGGGTCGCGATCGACGACGCGCCCCGGCTGCGGCACGCCGCGAACGTCGTCCACCTGCGCACCGCGATCGAGGCCGAGCTGCCCCCCACGGTCGAGGCGACGGCGCTCCTCGCCGCGCTCCACCCGACGCCCGCGCTCGGCGGGAGCCCGCGCGAGGCCGCGATGGCCTTCATCCGCGCCCACGAGGCGCCGCGCGGCTGGTACGGCGGGCCGCTCGGCACGATCGATCGCGAGGGCGACGCCGAGGTCCACGTCGTCCTGCGCGCGGGGGTCGTGCGCGGGGCGCGCGCGTTCGCGTTCGCGGGCGGTGGCGTCGTGCGCTCGTCCGACCCGCGCGCCGAGCTCCAAGAGACGCGGCTCAAGCTCGCGCCGCTCCTCGCGGCGCTGGGGGTCGCCTCGCCCGCCGACGCGGCGTCGTCGCTCGAGGCGGGCGCGCCGGCCGCGACCGGTGAGGAGAGTGTGCGTGTCGCGCGTGAACCCGCCTGCTTCGGCGAGGCCTCGCCCGAGGCGCGGGCGTGAGCGGCGCGCTCGAGGGCGCCACGCGCGGCGGCGCGGCCGAGGGCGAGCCCCTCGAGCTCGCGACGACGACCACCGAGTGGATGCGCGTCCTCGCGCGGACCCTCGTGGACGCCGGGATCGCCCGCGTGATCGCCAGCCCCGGCTCGCGCTCGACGCCGATCCTCGCGGCGCTCCTCGGCGCGGGGCTCGAGGTGACGGACGTGATCGACGAGCGCTCGGCGGCGTTCGTCGCGCTCGGCCACGCGCGGGCGAGCGGCGCGCCCGTCGCCGCGCTCGCCACCTCGGGGACGGCGCCCGCGCACTGGTACCCCGCCGTGATCGAGGCCTCCCTCGCGTGCCTGCCCCTCGTCCTCGTGTCGGCGAACCGCCCGCGCGAGCTCCAGCACGCGGGCGCGCCGCAGACGATCGATCAGGATCGGCTCTTCGGCTCCCACGCGCGCTTCTTCGTCGACGTCGGCGCGCCGTCCGCGAGCGAGGCGGCGCTCGCTGGGCTGCGTCGGCTCGTCGGGCAGGCCGTCGCGATCGCGCGAGGCCCCCACCCGGGGCCCGTCCACCTCGATGTCCCGGCGCGTAAGCCCCTCGAGCCACGCGCACCTCAGCGTCCGCCCGAGCGCGCGCTCCACGCGCTCGCCGACGCCGTCCTCGCCCGCCCGCTCACACGGAGCGCCCCTTGTATCCAGGCGGATACAGCCGAGCTCGATGCCCTCGCGGAGCGCCTCCGGCTCGTCAGCCGCCTCCTCTTCGTCGCCGGGCCTCTTCCGTCGTCGCTCGACGTCGCGGCCGTCCTCGGGCTCGTGGCGCGCGCGGGTGGCACGCTCAGCGCCGAGGCGACGAGCCAGCTCCGCTTCGCCCAGCCGCGTGACGGCGGGATCGACGCGCTCGACCCGTGGCTCGAGGCCGGCCTCTTCGACGGGTCGCTCGCGCCCGAGCTGGTGATCGAGCTCGGCGGCGCGCCGACGAGCAACGCCTACGAGCGCTGGG
Organism: Sandaracinaceae bacterium; assembly: GCA_039809495.1. Lineage (GTDB taxonomy): Bacteria > Myxococcota_A > Polyangia > Polyangiales > Sandaracinaceae > JAFLCL01. The sequence continues at coordinate 57,928 of JBDHVC010000008.1, read as the reverse complement.
TCGCGCGCGCCAAGCCCAGGCGCGTCGTCCTCGGCGCCCACGCGCACGTCGACCCGCACGCGAGCGCCGACGCGATCCTCTTCGGCGAGCTCGGCGCGCTCGCGCGCGCGCTCGAGCCCCGGCTCGATCCCTCGCTCGCCGTGTGCATGACGGCCACCGCGTACCGCGCGCGGCTCTCCGCCCTCGACGCCGCGGCCGAGGCGCTCGTCGAGGAGCGCGCGGCGCGCTGGGGCGAGCCGAGCATCGCCCGCGCCCTCGTCCGCGCGATCCCCGAGGGCGGTCGGCTCGTCGTCGGCAACAGCCTCCCGATCCGCGTGCTCGATCGCTACGCGAGCCGGGCGCTCCGCGCGAGCCCGCTCGAGGTGCTCCACCAGCGCGGGGCCAACGGCATCGACGGCTTCCTCGCGCAGGCGGCGGGCGCCTCGCTCGCCGCGCCCAAGCCGAGCGCGCTCCTCGTCGGCGACGTGACGTTCCTCCACGACGTCGGCTCGCTCGTGCACGCGCGCCACGTCCGCGCGCCGCTCGTCGTCGTCGTCGTCGACAACGCGGGGGGGCGCATCTTCGAGGCCCTCCCGATCGCGCGCGAGGCGGCGTGGATGATGCCGCACGTCCGCACGCACGAGCCGATCGACCACGAGGCGCTCGCGCGCGCGTTCGGCGTGGCCTTCGCGCGCGTCGAGGACGAGACGGGCCTCGCCCGCGCGCTCGAGGCGGGGCTCGCGCGCCCGGGCCTGACGCTCGTGCACGCGCGCGTCGAGCCGCTCGGCCTTCACGCGTTCGAGGCCGAGCTCCATGGGGCGCTCCGCGCGCGGCTCGCGCGCCCGAGCGAGGTGGCGTGATGGACGAGGGGCTCGCGCGGGAGGCGATCGCTCGGCCGCCGATCGGGCTGCTCCACGGCCTGCTCGGCGCCGCGTCGAGCTGGGACGAGGTGCGCGCGCGGCTCGCGCATGGCGTTCGCGCCGAGCCGCTCGCGATCGCGGGGCACGAGGGGCCGTGCGCGCCCACGAGCTTCGAGCGCGAGGTCGCGCGGCTCGCCGAGGACGCGCGCGCGAGAGGGCTCCGTGGCCTCGTCGGCTACTCGCTCGGCGCGCGGCTCGCTTTGGGCGTCGCGGCCGAGCTCGCGCTCGAGCGGCTCTGGCTCGTCTCGGGCCGCGACGGCCTCGCGGACCCGCGCGAGGCCGAGGCGCGCCGCGCGGAGGACGACGCCCTCGCCGCCGCGCTCGAGCGGGACGGGCTCGCCGCCTTCGTCGACGCGTGGGAGCGCCGGCCGCTCTTCGCGTCCCAGGCGCGGCTCGCCGAGGAGGTGCGCGCGCGCCACCGCGCGAGGCGGCTCGCGCACGACCCGGCGAGCGTCGCTTTGGCCCTGCGCGCGCTCTCGCTCGGGCGGATGCCCCGGGTCGCCGCGCGCGCCCTCGCGCGGACGCCGCGCGTGAGCCTCGTCGTCGGCGCGCTCGATCCGAAATTTCGCGCGCTCGCCGAGGCGCTCGTCGCCGAGCACGCGGAGGCTCGCGCCGCGCGCGGGCTCGCGCCGATCGCGCTCCACGTCGTCCCAGACGCGGGCCACGACGTCGTGCTCGAGCGCCCGGACGTGATCGGGGCGCTGATCGCGGAGGACCGATGAGCGAGACGACCACGCCCGCACCCTCCCCGCTCGCGACGTGGATCGCGGCGGCCCGCCCCGCGACGCTGACCGCGGCGATCGTCCCCGTGCTCGTCGGGACGGCCGTCGCGCACGTCACGGGCGGGATCCGGCTCGACACCGCGCTCGCGGCGCTCCTCGGCGCCAGCGCGATCCAGATCGGGACGAACTTCGCGAACGACGTCTTCGACGCCGAGAAGGGCGCGGACACGGGCGCGCGGCTCGGCCCGACGCGCGCGGTCGCCGCCGGCCAGATCGACGCGCGCTCGATGCGCGCCGCGATGGTCCTCGCCTTCGCCGTCGCGGCGCTCTTCGGCGCGTACCTCGCGTGGAGCGCGGGGCTCGTCATCGTGCTCGTCGGCCTCGCCTCGATCGCCTCGGGCGTCGCCTACACCGGCGGCCCCTACCCGCTCGGCTACAACGGCCTCGGCGACGTCTTCGTGATGCTCTTCTTCGGCTTCGTCGCCGTGCTCGGGACGATCTTCGTGCAGACGGCGGCGCTCCCCGCGCTCGGCGTGGTCGCGGCGCTCCCCGTCGGCGCGATCGCGACGGCGATCCTCGTCGTGAACAACGTGCGCGACCGCGAGACGGACGTCGTCGCGAAGAAGCGCACGCTCGTCGTCCGTTTCGGGCGCCGCTTCGGCGAGCTCGAGTACGCGGCGCTCCTCGCCCTCGCCTACCTCGGCGCGATCGCCGCGGCGCTCCTCACGGCGAGCGCGTGGCCGCTGCTCCCCCTGCTCAGCGCGCCCCTCGCGCTCGGCCTCGCGCGCCGCCTCGAGCGCGAGGAGGGGCGCCCGCTGAACGACGTGCTCGCGGGGACGGCGAAGCTGCTCCTCGCCTTCGGCGCCCTCTTCGCGCTCGGCCTCGCGCGCGCGGGCTGACGTCGATCGAGGTGCCCCGTCAGCGCCGCGCGCGGCGCCTCTGCTGCACACGCTCGACCTTCGCCCACTCGTCGAGGAATTCCCAGTCGGCGACGAGCCCCTTCTTCAGGAGGAGCGAGAGCAGCGCGGCGAAGAGCGGCTGCCACGCGGCGTTCGGGAGGACGCTGGAGACGTCCTCGCCCTCGGCCGCGAGCAGGAGCGCGCGGATGAGGTCGCGCGTGGTGAGCCCGCTCGGGGCCTCGCCCTCGCCGCCCTCCGCGCTCGCGCTCGGCGTCGGGAGCGAGACCTTCGTCCCGTCGAGGAGCGTGAGGGTGAGCATGCGCGGCTTCGAGCGCGCGCTCGGGGGCGGTCGCGCGTCGATCCGCTCGTCGGCGACCTCCTCGGTCGGCTCGTCGGCGGGCTCCTCGGAGGCCCGCGGGGCGGGCTCGCGTGGCGCGGCCTGCGCGTCGTCGCGTGGGCTCGGTCGGGGACGCGCGCCGTCGCCTCGCGCCGCGTCGGGGGCGTCCGCACGCGCCGCGGGGGGCGCGACCGAGGGCACGAGCGAGCTCGGGTCGAGCTCGATCTCGAGGTCGCTCAGCTCGACCGCGTCCTCGCTCTCCCTCGCGCTCGCGGCGAGGCGCGGCGCCGGGACGACGCGGCCGTAGTAGACCCGGAGGGCCTCGCGCAGATCGAGCGCGCTCGCGACCATCGGCTTGATCGGGAGCCCGACCACGGCGGCCACCTCGAGGAGCGCCGGCTCGTTGAGCGGATCGTCGGTGGCGACGAAGAGCACCTCGCCCGAGGCGCGCACCTTCCGGACGTAGATGGGGACGAGCCGCGCGCGCTCGGCGAGCTCGGCCGGGACGAGGTTCAAGAGCTCGCGCGAGAAGTCGACGTGGCGCAGGTTCACCCAGGGGATGCTGAGCTGGTGCGAGAGCGTCTGGGCGACCTGGAGCTCGGTCACGGCGCCGAGCGCGACGAGCGTCTCGCCGAGCCGCAGGCCGAGCTCCTTCTGGCGGCCGAGCGCGTCGGCGAGCTGGGCGTCGTCGATGATCCTGGCGGCGACGAGCAGGTCGCCGAGCCTCGGGCGGGAGCTCATGCGCTCGATCGTGCAGGAGGCGACGGGGCGCCCTCAAGAAATCGCGCGCCGCGCGGGCTCGCGCTGCAAGACTTTGATCTCCGGCCGGCTCCTCGGGCTATCCTGGCGATCCGACGCGCTCGAGCTCCACGCCCGCCGCGTCCCTCGAACGAGGCCGAAGCATGGATGATCGCACGAAGCAGCTCCTGGCGCTCGGTCGTGAGCACTACGAGAAGCGCGAATTCGCGAAGGCGGAGCCCTACCTCCGCCAGGTGCTCGAGCGCCCGGAGGGCGGCTTCGCGGACGTCTACAACATGATGGGCGTCATCCGCCACGACGCCGGCCAGCTCGATCAGGCGCAGGAGATGTTCGAGAAGGCGCTCGTCATCAACCCGAGCTACACGGAGGCCGCGCTGAACCTCGCGGTCACCTACAACGACCTCGGGCACTACGACGACGCCAAGCGCGTCTACCAGGCCGCGCTCGCCAAGGGGGCCGAGTCGCCCGGCAAGCTCGACCCCTTCGTGAAGGGGAAGATCGCGAACCTCCACGCCGAGGTCGCGCAGGCGTACATCGACGTCGGGATGCTGGCCGACGCGAAGCACGAGCTGCGCAAGGCCGTCCTGCTCTGCCCGACGTTCGCGGACCTGCGCCTGCGGCTCGCGAACCTCTACCGGCAGACCGGGGACCTCGACGCGGCGACGTTCGAGCTCGAGGAGGCCGTCGCCGCGCGTCCTCGCTACGTGCCCGCCTGGGTCGCGCTCGGCGTCACGATGCTCGCGAAGGGCGAGAACGCCGCGGCGATCCAGGCCTGGCAGAAGGCGCTCGAGATCGAGCCCGAGCACAAGGCCGCGCAGATGTACCTGCGCATGGCGCAGAGCACGCCCACGGGCTGAGAGCGCGCGTCCGCGGCGCGGATCACGTCGAGCGAGGCGCGCGCTGTCACTGCGGCTCGACGACGTCGAGGACGATGCGGCCCTCTCCCTCGACGACGACCTGGCAGCAGAGGCGGACGTCGGCGTCGTCGCCGAAGACGGCGAGCACGTCGAGCTCGTCGGCGGCGGGCTTCGAGAGGTGCTCCATGCCCTCACGGACCCGCACGCGGCAGGTGCCGCAGCTCGCGGAGCGACACGAGAACGGCACCTCCGTCTCGGGGTACTCGTCGCAGGTGTCGACGAGCGCCGTGCCGGGCGAGACGTCGACCTCGAAGTCGGCGGGAAGGAAGCGCACCTTCGTCATCGGCCCGCTTATGGGCCACGCCCCGCGAAAGCGCAACGGCCCCGCGGCCTCTCCTCACAGCACGAATCAGTTGCCCTGATTCGTGCTGCTCCTTCCTTGTCGGAGGGTCTGCCCCCAGACCCTCCCTCACGCCGAGTGAATCGGCGTGAGCCTCCCTCCCGCCGAGCCAGCGCGCCTCCGCTCGACCGATCACGTCGAGTGAGGCGCGCTGTCACGCTTGGCCGGAGGGGGCGCGGCATGTAGGATCCCGCCCCCCAAAGGTTCCCAGACATCCCGAGAGATCATGAACGCTACACCGGAATCTCTTCGCAGCGAGCTCGAGCGGCTCTTCGAGCTCGAGGAGCTCGAGGCCCTCGCGACGGACCTCCTCGGCCTCTCCTTGGACGAGATCGGCGGCCGGGGCACCAAGGGGACCTTCGCGCGGGCGCTGGTCGAGCGGCTCGACGAGGAGGGGTCGATCAGCGCGCTCCTCGACGCGATCGGCTTCGCTCGAAAGGAGCTCAAGGCGCTCGCGTCGCCGAGCGAGGAGCTGCCGGCGCAGACGAGCGTCGAGGGCTGGAAGATCCAGAAGAAGCTCGGCGAGGGCGGGACGGGGATCACGTACCTCGCCGAGAAGGACGGCGCGCGGGCGGCGCTCAAGATCGTCCGCGCGGCGCACGGGCGCGATCGGGGCGCGCGGCGGCGCTGGCTCGTGGCGCAGCGAGCGCTCTCGTCGATCGATCACCCCAACGTCGGCGGGGTGCTCGCGAGCGGCGTGCTCGCCGACGGGCGCGCGTGGGTCGCGACCCGCTACGTCGACGGGCAGCTCCTCGGCGCGCGCGTCGCGCGCACGGGGCCGATGCACATCAACGAGGCGCGCCCGATCGTGCGAGGCGTGCTCGCCGCGCTCGAGGCGCTGCACGGCCGCGGCCTCGCCCACGGCAACGTCAAGATCGAGAACGTCTTCATCGTGCGGCCCCACGCCGAGGGTGCGCCGAGCGAGCCGACGGGGGTCCTCGTCGACGCGGCGGCCGATCGCCTCGTCGGGCAGCCCTCGAGCCCGAGCTCCGCGAGCCAGGCGTCCGTCTTCTCGCTCGCCGGCTCGGCGAAGGCGCTCGCCCCCGAGCACGCGCGGCGCGGCGTCGCCGTCCCCTCGGCCGATCTCTACGCCGTCGGGACGCTCGTCTACGAGCTGATCACGGGCAAGCCCCCGTTCGCGGGCGACTCGGCGCTCGACGTCGTGGCGCGTCAGCTCACCTCCGAGGTCCCGGCCCCCTCGACGGTCGCGCCGCGCGGCTGGGTGACGAAGGAGCTCGACGCGCTCGTGCTCCGCCTGCTCGCGAAGGATCCGAGCGAGCGCTTCGAGAGCGCCTCGGCGCTCCGCGAGCTGCTCGACGCGTTCGGGCGCGCGTCGATCCCGCCCGAGGCCAAGAAGAAGGAGCCGCTCGATCAGAAGGCGTTCGACGACGCGAAGGCCGCGCTGCTCGAGGCGCCGACGAACGACGAGCGCGCGGCGAGCCTCGAGCGGATCGCCACGCCCGCCGAGGCGTGGTCGCTCGCGGCCGAGGCGCTCGTCGCGGCGAGCGAGAAGACCGAGGACGCGAGCGCGAAGAAGGCGCTGCTCTTTCGAGCCGTGCGCCTCGTCGAGAGCGACGCGAAGGACGACGCGGCGGCGACGGAGATCTACCAGAAGCTCCTCGCGGTCGACCCCGAGGACGAGATCGCGCGCGCGGGCCTCGAGGAGCTGAAGCGCCGCTCCGGGGACGCGGAGGGGCTCGTCGAGCTCCTGCTCGAGAAGGTCGATCGCGAGCCGTCGGCCGAGGAGCGCGGCGCGGTGCTGCGCGAGATCGCGGAGACGTACGAGGGCTCGCTCGGCGACGCCGACAACGCCTTCGTCGCGTACGTGCAGGCGCTCTCGGAGGACCCGCGCCACGCGGGCACCGTGGCGGCGGTCTGCCGCCTCGCGAAGGGCAACAACCAGCGCTGGAACGAGGCGATCTCGACGCTCAACGAGGCCGTGCAGCAGGACGAGGGGCGCGCGCGCGCCGACAAGGTCGCCCTCTTCGTGCTGATGGGCGACTGGTACGCGACCGAGCTCTCGCGCCCCGACTTCGCGCTCCCCTGCTACTCGCAGGCGCTCGCGCTCGATCCCTCGAGCGACGAGGCGCTCGAGGGCACGGTCGCGCTCTACCGCAAGGCGCAGAGCTACCCCGAGCTCGCCGCGATCCTCCTCAAGCGCGCCGAGAACGCGCCGGCGGCCAAGGCGCGCGACTACCGCGCCGAGGCGGCGGAGATCCTCCACCGTCGGCTCGACGACGCCAAGCGCGCGAGCGACCTCTACGAGCAGATCCTCGCGGAGGATCCGACCCACACGGCGGCCTCGGAGGCGCTCGAGGCGATCTACGGCGAGCGCAAGGAGTGGGACGCGCTCGTCAAGGTGCTCGAGCAGAAGGCGCGCGGCCTGCGCGGCGAGGCGCGCGTCGAGGCGCTCGCGGCGCTCGCGGAGATCTACGAGGATCGGCTCGGGAAGCTGGACGAGGCGAGCGTCGAGTACGAGGCGGCGCTCTCGGAGTCGCCGCGCTACGTGCCCGCCTTGAAGGGCCTCGAGCGCATCTACGCGCAGAAGGGGCGCTACGACGCGCTCCTGCGCAACCTCGCGGCGCAGCTCGAGACCGTCGCCACGCCGCGCCAGCGCATCGGCATCTGGGAGCGCATCGGCGGCATCCAAGAGGAGGAGTTCGTCGATCACAAGGCCGCGGCCGCGGCCTACGAGCAGATCGTCGCGATCGAGCCGGGCCACGACGCGGCCAACGCGGCGCTCGCGCGCGTCTATCGCCAGCTCCAGCGCTTCGACGAGCTCGCGGCGACGCTCGAGCGGCACGCGCTCGGCTCGAACGACGAGCCCCGCAAGGTGAGCCTGCTCCTCTCGGCCGCGCGCGTGCTCATGGTCGACGTCGGCGCGCCCGAGCGGGCGATCGGCGTGGCCGAGCGGGTGCTCGCCGCGGCGCCCGACAACGCCGAGGCGCTCGAGCTCCTCGCGCGGCTCAAGGCGAAGGCGGGCGACAAGGACGCCGCCGTCGAGGCCGTGCGCAAGCTCGCCGAGGCCGAGACGGACAAGACGAAGAAGGCGGACTTCTACGTCCGCGCGGGTCGCATCCTCGAGGAGGCCGGCGACAAGGACGGCGCGATCGTCCAGTACAAGCAGGCGCTCGATCAGCACCCGGGCGACGTGAACGCCGCGGCCGCGCTCCGCGCCGTCTACGGGAGCCGGGGCGACGCCCACGGGGCGGCGGAGCTCCTGCTCCGCGAGATCGACGCGACCGAGGGCGCGAGCCGCAAGGCGCAGCTCTTCGCGGAGCTCGGCGCCCTGCGCCGCGAGCGCCTCAAGGACGACCTCGGCGCGAGGGACGCGTTCAAGCGCGCGCTCGAGCTCGACACGACGTGCACGCCCGCCGCGCGCGGGCTCGGCGACCTCGCCTACGACGGGGGCGAGTACCTCGAGGCCGCGCGCTACTACGAGCCGCTCCTCGCGCGGACGAGCGAGATGAGCCGCGAGGACGCGCTCGCGACCTGCCTGCGCTGCGGCGACACGCTCCGGCGCCTCAAGGAATTCCAGAAGGCGCAGCTCGCCTACCTCAACGCGAAGAGCCTCGCGCCGAACGACCGCGAGGTGCTCGAGCGCGTCGCGGAGCTGACGTTCGACTCGGGCGCCGCGGACGAGGCGGCGGAGCTCTACCGCGACCTCCTCACGCTGAGCGGCAAGGACCTCACCGGCGCCGATCGCGGCCGCATCGTCTGGCGGCTCGGCGACGCGCTCCGGCGCAGCGATCAGCTCGACGAGGCCAAGGGCTTCCTCGAGGAGGCGGCGACGCTGCTCCCGAGCCAGCCCGAGCCGCTCCGCTCGCTCAAGGAGCTCTTCGCGGCCAAGGGCGACCACGAGAAGGTCGTCTCGACGCTCAAGCGTCGCATCGACGTCGCGCCCGACGACGAGCGCTTCGGCCTGCTCGTCGAGCAGGGCGACGTCCTGCTCGGCAAGCTCCACGACAAGGCGCGCGCGAGCAAGGCCTACGTCGCGGCGCTCGAGCTCAAGGGCGACGACCGCAACCTGCTCTCGAAGCTGATGGCCGTCTACTCGGAGACGAAGGACTGGGGCAAGCTCGTCGAGGTCATCCTGCGGATCGCGGAGCTCGTCAGCGACAAGGTCCAGCTCGCGAAGTACTACAACACCGCGGCGGCGATCTCGCACGTCGAGCTCAACCGCCTCGACGAGGCGGCGGACTACTACGAGCAGGCGCTCGAGCTCAGCTCGGAGCTCGGCAAGGCCTTCGACGGGCTCGTCTCGGTGCTCACGTCCAAGCAGGACTGGGCGCGCCTCGAGAAGGCGTACCGCGGGCAGATCGCGCGCCAGGAGGCGACGGCCTCGAAGGAGGAGCAGGCGCACCTCTGGGACTCGCTCGGCGAGCTGCTCGAGCATCGCCTGAGCCGCTCCGCGGACGCGGTCGAGGCCTTCGAGCGCGCCGAGAAGCTCGAGCCGGAGAACCGCCGCCGCGCCGAGCAGCTCGCGACGATCTTCGCGAAGGATCCGAAGAAATTCTTCCAGCAGTCCGTGCGCGTGCACCAGCAGCTGCTCGCGACGAACCCCTACCGGATCGAGAGCTACCAGGCGCTCCGCAAGCTCTACACCGAGGCCAAGCGGCCCGACGAGAGCTGGTGCGTCTGCCAGGCGCTCACGATGCTCAAGAACGCCGAGCCGGACGAGGAGAGCTTCTTCAAGAAGCACCGGAGCCGCTCCCCGGCCGCGGTGCGCGAGGCGCTGACGGACGAGCTCTGGGTGAAGCACGTCCAGCACCCCGAGCAGGATCCGCTCCTCACCGACATCTTCACGGCGATCGCGCCGGCGGTCTTCGCGATCCGGAGCCAGCCGCTCGCGAGCTTCGGGCTCGACGCGAGCAAGAAGCGCAACCCCGAGACGGACGCGGCGGACATGGCGCGCACGCTCTGGTACGCGGCGCGCGCGACGCGCATCGCCGAGCCGGACGTCTACTACCGCGACGACGATCCGGGCGCCCTCGGCTACGTGTTCAGCTCGCCGCCGGGCGTGAGCCTCGGCAAGGCGGGCCGCGGCTCGGCGCCGCCTCAGGTGCTCGCCTTCCTCGTCGGGCGCCACCTCGCGTACTTCAAGGGCGGGATGTTCCTGCGCCACCTGGTGCCGACGGGCTCGGGGCTCCGCGCGTGGCTGCTCGGCGCGATGAAGACGCAGGTGCCGCAGTTCCCCATCCCGAACGACCTCGTCGGTCAGGTGGAGGAGCACGTCCGCGCGATCCGTCAGCACCTCTCGGGCCCGCAGCAGGAGGTGCTCCGCAGCCACGTCAACAAGCTCCTCGCGTCCGCGCCCGAGCTCGACCTCAAGCGCTGGACGGCGGCGGTCGATCTCACGGCGGATCGCGTCGGCTTCATCCTCGCCAACGACCTCGAGGCGGCGACGGCGGTCGTGCGCGCGAGCCCCGACGAGACGTCCGCGGTGCCGCAGAAGGATCGCCTGCGCGAGCTGCACCTCTACGGCGTGAGCGAGGGCTACCTCGCGCTCCGGCACAAGCTCGGCATCGCGATCGGCGGCTGATGGCGGAGCGCGCGGCCCTCCGCGGGCGCGGTGGTGGTAGAGAGGGCCCGTGGTCGACGCACGGTCCCTCTCGCGCGCCGACGTGATCGCGCTCGAGCGCGCGCACGTCTGGCCTCCCTACACGTCCCGCGAGCGCCACGAGGGCCACGAGCCCCTCGTGGTCGTGGAGGCCGAGGGGAGCTGGCTCGTCGACCACGACGGACGACGCTACTTCGACGGCTTCTCGTCGTGGTGGACGGCGACGCTCGGGCACCGCCACCCCCGCCTCGTCCGGCGCCTCCGCGAGCAGAGCGAGCGGCTCTTCCACGTCGCGGCCGGCGGCGTCACGCACCCCGAGATCGCGCTGCTCGCCCAGGAATTGAGCGAGATCGCCCCGCCGGGGCTCGTCCGCACGCACTTCTCGGACGACGGCTCGACGGCGATCGAGGTCGCGACGAAGATCGCCTTCCAGTACTGGCAGCAGCGCGGCGAGCCCGCGCGCAACCGCTTCGTCGCGCTCTCGGGCGCCTACCACGGCGACACGCTCGCCGCGATGAGCCTCGCGTCGATCGAGGAGTTTCGGGGCACGTTCGGGCCGCTGCTCTTCGAGGTCCACCGCGCGCCCCACCCGAGCGAGGTCGGCGGCTGGGATCGGGTGCTCGAGGCGCTCTCGACGACGATGCGCGCGCGCCGGGGCGAGATCGCCGCGCTCGTCGTCGAGCCGCTCGTCCAGGGCGCGTCCGGCATGCGGATGCACACCGAGGCGGTCCTCCGCGAACTCTACGCGCTCACGCGCGAGCTCGACACGCTCTTCGTCGCCGACGAGGTCTTCACGGGCTATGGGCGCACGGGCGCGATGTGGGCGTGCGAGCGCGCGGGCGTCCAGCCGGACCTCTTCTGCCTCGCCAAGGGGTTCACGGCCGGCGTGCTCCCGATGGCCGCGACGATGGCGAGCGCGCGGATCTACGACGCGTTCTCAGGCGGCGCGGAGCGCGCGCTCATGCACGGCCACACCTTCTGTGGCCACGCGCTCGGCGCCGCGATCGCGCGCGAGGTGCTCGCGATCTACCGTGACGAGCGCGTTGTGGACGGCGTCGCCGAGCGCGCCCCGCTGCTCGAGCGCTGGACCGCGCGGCTCTCCGCGCTCGAGGGCGTCCGCTCGCCGCGCGCGCTCGGGATGATCGCGGCGCTCGATCTCGGCGACGTGGGCTACGGGGGCACGGGCCTCGGCCTCCGCGTGGCCGAGCTCGCGCGCGCGCGGGGCGTGCTCCTGCGCCCGCTCGGCGACACGATCTACCTCACGCCCCCCTTGAACGTGCCGCTCGGCGAGCTCGCGGGCGCGCTCGACGCCGTCGAGGACGCGGTGCGCGAGGCCCTGCGGCGGTAGCGGAGCGCGCGGCGGCGAGCCCGCGGGCACGGCGGCGCGATGGTTGCGCGGCGCGCCGTCCGCTACCCTCCGCGCTCACGGCACGAGCCTGTCGCCCTGAGTCACCCGAACGAGAGAGGAACGCCTTGGAGGATCGAGACAACCGGCCGCTCGACGGTGAGCACGATCTCGTCGTGATCGGCAGCGGCCCCGCCGGCGAGGGCGCCACGATGCGCGCCGCGAAGGAGGGGGCCCGCGTCGTCGTGATCGAGCGCTTCCACGACGTCGGAGGTGGCTGCACGCACTGGGCGACCATCCCGAGCAAGGCGCTCCGCCACCAGGTCACGCAGCTGCTCGCCGCGCGCAACAACCCGCTCTTCGGCGCGATCGTCTCGCAGCAGCCGGTCACGTTCCCCCAGCTCCTCTCCGCGGCCGACACCGTCATCGCGCGCCAGGTCTCGATGCGGCGCGACTTCTATCACCGCAACCACGTCCGCGTCCTCTACGGGCACGCGCGCTTCCTCGACGCGCACACGGTCGAGGTGATGACCTCGAGCGGCGCGCGCGCCGTCCGCGGCGAGAAGTTCGTGATCGCGGTCGGCTCACGCCCCTACCGCCCGAAGGACGTCGACTTCACGCACCCACGCGTCCGCGACTCGGACACGATCCTGAAGCTCGACTCCACCCCCGACTCGCTCACGATCTACGGCGCGGGCGTCGTCGGCTGCGAGTACGCCTCGATCTTCCGAAGCCTCGGCGTGAAGGTGAACCTCGTCAACAGCCGCGACAAATTGCTCTCCTTCCTCGATGACGAGATCATCGACGCGCTGGCGTATCACCTGCGCGACCAGGGCGTCGTGATCCGCCACGACGAGGAGGTCGCCCGCGTCGAGCCCCTCGCGGACGGCGTCGTCCTCCACCTGAAGAGCGGCAAGCGCATCAAGTCGGATGTCCTGCTCTGGGCGCAGGGTCGCACCGGAAACACCCACGATCTCGGCCTCGAGGCGGTGGGCCTCGCCGCCGATCCGCGCGGTCAGCTCCGCGTGGACGCGGACTTCCGGACGAGCGTCCCGCACGTCTACGCGTGCGGCGACGTGATCGGCTACCCGAGCCTCGCCTCGGCCAGCTACGACCAGGGCCGCTTCGCCGCGGCGCACGCCGTCGCCGGCGAGACCGACCAGCACCTCGCGCGCTGCATGCCGACGGGCATCTACACCTCGCCCGAGATCAGCTCGGTCGGCAAGACCGAGCGCGAGCTGACGGCGGCGGGCGTCCCCTACGAGGTCGGCCACTCGCTCTTTCGCTCCCTCGCGCGCGCGCAGATCACGGGCAACACCGTCGGGATGCTGAAGCTCCTCTTCCACCGCGAGACGCTCGAATTGCTGGGCGTCCACTGCTTCGGCGACCAGGCCGCCGAGATCATCCACATCGGTCAGGCGGTGATGAGCCAGCCGCCGCCGGAGAACACGCTCCGCTACTTCGTCAACACGACGTTCAACTACCCGACGATGGCCGAGGCCTACCGCGTCGCCGCGCTGAACGGCCTGAACCGCCTCTTCTGAGGTCGGCGCCGCGAGCGATGGAGCGGGACCCGAGCGAGGCGCCGATCCTCCTCTTCGATGGCGTCTGCAACCTCTGCCACGCCGCCGTGCGCTTCGTGCTCGCGCACGAGCGGGCGGAGACGATCCGCTTCGCCTCGCTCCAGTCGGGCTTCGCGCGTCGGCTGCTCGAGGCAGAGGGGAGGGCGCTCCCTCAACCGGGCGAGGCGCCCGCGTCGATGATCTTCGTCGAGGCGGGCCGCCTCTACGAGGCGAGCGACGCCGCGCTCCAGGTGGCGCGGCACCTGCGCGCGCCCTATCGCCTCCTCGCGTGGGCGCGGCTCGTCCCGCGCCCGATCCGCGACGCCGTCTATCGCTTCGTCGCGAGGCACCGCTACCGCTGGTTCGGCACGAGGGACGCGTGCCTGCTCCCGACCGACGCGCTCCGCGACCGGCTTCGGGATGAGCCTTGAGCGCCACGCGCGCGCTCCCGCGCCCCGCCCATCGACGCGGGCGCCTCGTCAGCCTTCGCCGAGCAGCCCCGCGGCCTTCGCCACGTCGAGCACGGCGGGCGCGACGGCGTCGAAGCCCTTGCGATTCGACGCGAGGATGCCGCGGTGGTTGGCGATCTCGCCCCTCTCGTAGCGGATCGAGCGGCCCGCGAGGTCGACGAAGATCCCGCCGGCGGCGCGGAGGATCGCCTCGGGCGCGCAGACGTCCCACGCGCTCGTCTTGGTGGAGAAGTGGACGTAGAGATCGGCCGCGCGCTCGGCGATGAGGCCGACCTTGAGCCCGACCGAGCCACAGGGGAGCTCCGCCTTCACCCCGAGCCTCTCGACGAGCGCCGTGGTCGCCTCGGAGCGGTGGGATCGGCTCACGGCGAGGCGCATCTCCTTCGGATCGCGCGTGTCGCTCGGCCTCAAGACCCGCGTCTCGTCGCCCTCCTCGAGGAAGGCCCCCTCGTCGACGACGCCGCGATAGAGCTTGCCCGTGGTGGGCTGAAACACGACGCCGAGCCGCGCCTCGCCGTCGATCGCGAGGCCGATCATCACGGAGAATTCGCCGTTCTTCGCGAGGAATTCCTTGGTTCCGTCGAGCGGATCGACGTACCAGACGCGGCTCGACGCCGCGCGCGCGCCGGTGTCCGGCGTCTCCTCGGCGACGATCCCGTCGCCGGGGAACGTCTCTCGGAGGCGGCCCACGAGGAAGGCGTTGACGTGCGTGTCCGCGTCGGTGACCGGATCGTCCGCGCTCTTGTAGCGGACGTCCACGTCCGTCCCGTAGGCGTCGAGCAGGAGCGCACCGGCCTCACGCGCCAGCTTCACGGCCTCGACGAGCTCTCGGTCCAGCATCCGCTCGAACGTACCGCGAACGAGGGCTGGTTGGCGAATGATCCGTCTCGGCGCGCGCCGCCCCCCGCGTCAGGGCCTCGCCTCGAGGACGCAGACGATGTGGCCGGGCGGGAGGAAGCGCGCCTCGACCCGCGAGGGGTCCTCGCCCGCGGCGAGCGCCCCGATCCGCGCGAGCAGGCCGAGCTCCTCGGGCGCGAAGAACTTGCGGAGCGAGACCCACGAGTCGTGCGCGAAGGGGAGGTCGTGGTAGCGCACGACGCCGAGCAGCGGGATGAGCGCGGCGTTGAGCATGCTGCGCGCGCCATCGATGAGGACGACGCCGCGCGTCGCGATGCGGATCGCCTCGTGCGCGAGGACGGCGATGTGGCCCGCGGGGAAGTGATGGAGCGACTGCGTGGAGACGATGACGTCGTACGCGCCGCGCGCGAGGTTCGAGGTGTCGAGCGCGTCCTGGAGCGCGAAGCGCACGTCGAGCCCGCGCTCCCTCGCGTGGCGCCGGCCGAGCTCGAGGTACTCGTCGACGAGGTCGGTCGCGGTGAGCTCGAGCTCGAGCCCGCGCTCCTTCGCGAGCCGGGCGAGCGAGAGCGTGAAGCCCGCGTGCCCGGCGGCGAGGTCGAGGACGCGGGTCGCGCGGCCCCGCACGAAGAGCGGCGAGAGCGCGTCGGCGAAGGCGGCGTAGGCCCCGAGCGTCTCGTTCATCTCGTCGAGGTGCGCCATGAGGCGCACGCGCTTGTCCGCGTCGAAGTCGGGCCGATCGATGAGCTCCACGGTGCGGCTCGCGCTCCAGCGCCGATCGAGCCGCGCGAGCGGCCGGCGGAGCCCTCGCGCCTCGAGGACGACGCGACGTCGCAGCTCGTCGAGCGCGCCCTCTGCGAGCTCGGCGAGCGCGTTCTTCGCGCGCGCGAGCTCGGCCGCCTCGTCGACCCGAGCGCCTTCGACCCGAGCGCCCTCGACCCGCGCCTCGGAGAGCCGCCGCTCGAGGGCACGCAGCGCGTCTCGGCGCGCGTCGATCACCTGCTCGGCGATCCGCGCCCGCAGCGCCGCGAGGAGCCGCCCGCTCGGCGTGGGCGAGCCCACCCGGGTGACGAGGCGGGCCGCGCTCGCGACGCCGCGATCGATGAGCCGCGCGCGCAGGTCGCCTCGCACGGTCACCTCAGGCCTCGTCGGGCTTCGAGGGCGTGTAGCGCAAGACGGGCTTTCGGGCGGCGCGGGTCTCGTCGAGGCGCCGCAGGCGCGTGTGGTGCGGCGCCGCCTTGACCGTCTCGGGCGCCTCGAGCGCCTCCTTCGAGATGGCCTCGAGCGTCTCGACGAAGGCGTCGAGCATCTCCTTCGACTCCGTCTCGGTCGGCTCGATCAGCATCGCGTTCTTCACGACGAGCGGGAAGTAGACGGTCGGCGCGTGGAAGCCGTGGTCGAGCAGGCGCTTGGCGACGTCCATCGTCGTCACGCCGGTCTCCTTGAGGTGGCGATCGTTGATGATCACCTCGTGCATACAGACGCGGTCGTAGGCGACGTGCCACGTCGCGCCGAGCCGCGCGCGCAGGTAGTTCGCGTTGAGGACGGCGAGATCCGTCGCCGCGCGCAGCCCCTCGGGCCCCATCTCCCGGATGTACGCGTACGCGCGCACCATCATGCCGAAATTGCCGAAGAAGCTGCGCATCCGACCGATCGACTGCGCCCTCTCGCCGTCGAGGAAGAACGCGCCGCGCTCGTCCCGCTCGACGGTCGGCGCGGGGAGGAAGGGCGCGAGGTGGCGCTTGACCGCGACGGGCCCCGAGCCCGGCCCGCCGCCGCCGTGCGGCGTCGTGAACGTCTTGTGCAGGTTGAACTGCATCACGTCGACGCCGAGGTCGCCCGGCCGCGTGCGGCCCATCAGCGCGTTGAGGTTCGCGCCGTCGCCGTAGACGAGCGCGCCCTTCTCGTGGAGCATCGCCGCGATCGTCGGGAGCGCGCGCTCGAAGAGGCCGACGGTGTTCGGGTTGGTGATCATCACGGCGGCCACGTCGTCGTCGACGAGCGGCGCGACCTTCGCGGGGTCGATCACGCCGTCCTCGCCCGCCTCGAAGGGCTGGATCGTGTAGCCGTTCAGCGCGCAGCTCGCGGCGTTCGTGCCGTGCGCGGTGACGGGCACGAGCACCCGCTTGGGGCTGCGGCCCTGCGCCTCGTGGTAGGCGCGGATCATCATCAGGCCGGCCAATTCGCCGTGCGCGCCCGCGGCGGGCTGGAGCGTCACGCGATCCATGCCGACGATCTCCGCGAGCGCGCGCTCGAGGCGCCACATCAGCTCGAGCGCCCCCTGGATGAGGTGCTCGGGCGCGAGCGGGTGCGGCCTCGCGAAGCCCGGCAGGCGCGCGGCCCACTCGTTGACCTTCGGGTTGTACTTCATCGTGCACGAGCCGAGGGGATAGAAGGCCGTGTCGATGGAGAAGTTCTGCTGCGAGAGCCGCACGTAGTGGCGGAACACCTCGGGCTCCGACACCTCGGCCAGCCTCGGCTCGCTCGCTCGCGCCGCGCTCCCGAAGAGCGCGCGGGGGTCGACGTCGGGCACGTCGAGCGGCGAGAGCGAGCTCCCGCTCCGCCCCACGGAGCCGTGCTCGAAGAGGAGCGGCTCGACGAACGACAGACCCGACGTGGCTTGGCTCGACGACATCGAAGACCTCCAAACGGCGCGGCGAGCCTAGGAGGCTCCCCGCTCGCGCGCAACGGTGATGGGCGGCTCGGGGCGCCGAGACGACGAGAGAGGCCCCGTCACCGAGGCCTCTCTCACGGCAGGAAGCACGGCGCGGGTCGGCCGCGCGGGTTCCCGCTCCTCCTTCGCGTTCGGGGCGGATGCGCCCCGCCCGTCCCACCCGCCCACTCGCCTGCCGAGCCAGCGCGCCTTCGCTCGACGGATCGCGTCGAAGGAGGCGCGCCGTCAGCGCGACGCGCGGGCGGGACGTCGGCTCACCAGCCGCCGCCCGCCTCGGGATCGCCGCCGCCCTGCTGCTGCTGCTGCGCCTGGTAGCCGCCCTGCTGCTGCTGCTGCGGCGCCTGGTAGCCGCCCGACGAGCTCGACGCCGCGCTCGAGCCGCCCATGCCGTTCGCGCCGTCGAAGTAGTACATGAAGCCGATCCCGCCCCAGCCGGTCACCGATCCGATGGCGAGCGTGAACGGGACGGCCTCGCCCTCGCGCGGCGCGACGCCGACCGAGAGGCCGACCTGGCCGTTGACCGAGAAATTCCGATCGAAGAAGTGCTCCACGCGCAGCGGGATCTCGAGGCCGAGCACGCCGACGCTCTGGTTGTTGCTCGCGAGGACCGCGCCCACGCTCACGCGCCCGCCGAGCTCGAGCAGCGTGTGCTCGCCCCGCGCGATCACGCCGAAGACGCCCGCGCCGAAGCCGAGCCGCGTGATCAGGTCGCCGCCGTTGGGCGAGATGAAGCCCGCGTTGAGGATGAAGTTGAGCGTGATGTTCGGGTTGATCCAGTAGTTCAGGCTCAGCCCGGTGACGCCGAGGCTCGCGACCCCGGGGCCGCCGCTCGTGCCCATCTGATCGCTCGCGAGCGCGACGTCGGCGCCGAGGCCGAGGCCGGCGGGCTCCACCTGCGCGTGCGCGCGGCCGGAGGGGATGAGGAGGGCTCCCGCGAGCAGGAGCACGAGACCGAGGCCAACCTTCTTCTTCATGAGTGACTCCTCCGAAAAAGACCCGCCCAAGGACACCTCTCGCCGACGGCGCGGGTGAGGCGAGCCTATGTCCAACGTTCGACTACCCCCGAAGTGGCAGCCCGCGCTTCTTACAGCATCGCGCGCGCCCCGCCAGAGTTTGCGGCGAGAAGCGGGCCTTTGATTGTGAGCGCATGCGCTCCGCCCCGACGCTCGGGCGGCTTGCGTGAGCCCTCGAAACTCATCAGAAGGCGCGGGATGTCGCGCATATCCTTGGATGAGCTGCCCCCCGACCGCGCGCTGAGCGCCGTCGCCAACGACGGATCGTTCCGCGTGATCGCGGTGAGGAGCACCCGCACCGCGCGCGGCATCGCGGAGAGCCAGAGGGCGAGCGGCGCGACGGCGGAGCTGCTCACCGACCTCGCCACCGCCACCCTCCTCACCCGCCTCACGATGGCGCCGGACTACCGCGTCCAGGGGATCCTCCAAGGCGTCGGCGGTCAGGGGACGATCGTCGTCGACAGCTGGCCCGACGGCGGGACGCGTGGCCTCGTGCGCTCCTCGCGCGGGCCCGTCCTCTTCGGCGCGGGCGCGCTCGTCCAGGTGATGCGGACACTCTTCACCGGCGAGGTGCAGCAGGGCATCGTCGAGGTGGGCGAGGAGCACCGGCTCGCCGACGCGATGACGAGCTACCTCGTCGAGTCCGAGCAGATCACCGCGACGCTCGGGGCGAGCAGCGTGCGGAGCGAAGAGGGCGAGCTCCTCCTCGCCGGCGGCTACGTCGTGCAGCTCCTGCCCGAGTACACCGAGGCGCCCCTGGCGGTCATGTACGAGCGGCTCCGCACGGACTTCGCGGACCTCTCTCGCGTCCTCGCCGAGCTCGAGGGCGATCCCGCGCGCCTCGCCGACGAGATCCTCCACGGCATCGCCTACACCCGCACCCTCGAGTTCGAGCTCGACTACCGCTGCCGCTGCTCGACCGAGCGCGTGCTCGCGAGCCTCGCCACCGTCGGCGCGGCCGAGCTCTCCGACATGATCGAGAAGGCCGAGCCGCTCTCGATCACCTGCGACTACTGCCGGAAGGAGTACGAGGTGCGGCCCGAGGCGCTGCGCGGCCTGCTCCAGTCGAGCTGACGGCACCCCTCACTCGCCGTGGCCTGGCGTTCATGTCTCCTCGAGGGCGCGTGAACGAGCTCTCCATGCGAACGTCGTTCCGCCCCACGCGTCGGCCCCCCCTCCGCGTCAGCGTCCCATGAGGCCGGGCACCAGGCTGCGCGGCGGGAGCGTGTAGAGCGCCTCGCCGCGCACGTCCCAGCGGTCCAAGAGCACGTTGGCCGCCATGAAGCCGCTCGCGGCGGCCCGCTCCATCATCGCCGACGCGAAGGGCAGCTTCACGAGATCGCCTGCGAGCGCGATGTTGCCGTAGGGCGTCGCGACGCGCGGCCGCGCGACGAAGCTCCCCGGCGCGAACGCGGGGCAGTCGTCGCGGCGCACGAGCGCCTCGCTCCTCACGGCGATCGTGCGTGCCTCCGGGTAGAGCGTGAAGAGGCCCTCGAGGAGCTCCGCGCGCACCGCCTCGTCGCTCTGCTCGCGCGGCACGTGGAGGGCCTGGAGCTGGACGACGCTCCCGCCGGTGCGGAGCGCGTGCCGCCGCGACTCGCCCTCGAAGCGATCGTGGATCGAGATCGCGTCGAGCGATCCGCGCGTCGCCACGCGGACGTACGCGCGTCGCTGCGAGGCGAGCGGCTCGGCGAGCCCGAGCCGCAGGAGCGCGTACGGCGCGCTCGCCTCGAGCTGCGCGATCGAGCGCGCGAAGCCCGCGTCCTCCGCGAGCCCGGGAGAGCCCTCGACGAGCGCGCGCAGGCCCGAGACGTCGAGGGCGAGCACGAGCCCGTCCGCCTCGAGCGCGCCGCTCGTCGTCTCGACGCGCACGCGATCGCCGCGCTCGCGCGCCACGCGGAGCGCGCCCTCGCCGACGAGGACGTCGACGTCGAGCGAGCGGAGGTAGCGCTCCATCGGCGCGAAGAGCGCGTCCTCCGCGGGCTCCTCGAGCACGTCGAAGGCGAGCCCCTCCGGGTTCGCGAGGAGCTGGAACTGGATCGTCTGGAGGAATTCGGCGGCCGAGACCGCGTCCGGCCCATCGAAGGACGCGTGGGCGAAGGCTCGAGCGAGCAGCTCGCTCGTCGGCGCGGGCAGACCCATCTCGGTGAGGAACGTCGCCGCCGAGAGGCCGTCGAGGCTCGCGCCGTGCCGATGCACGTCGAAAAGGATGAGCTGGCGCATCCGCTCGCTCGAGAGGCGCCGCAGATCCGTGAAGGAGAAGGAGGGCATGCGCCGCAGCAGCGTGATCGCGTTGAGGGGGCTCGAGGCGGGCAGCTCGGCGAACGAGGTCGAGGCGCCGTCGGCGCCGAGCACGACGTAGTCGTCGAGGCCGCGCAGCGTCACGAGCTCGGGATCGACCCGCGCGAGCAGCGCGCGCGTGTTGTAGAAGTGTCGATGGAGGGCCAGCGCGGGCGCGACGTGGAGCGCCCGATCGGCGAGCCGCGTCGGCGCCGACGCCATGCGCCCGCCGAGCCGGTCGTGCCTCTCGACCAGCTGGACCTTCACGCCCCGCTCGGCGAGCACGCAGGCCGCGGCCACGCCCGCGAGCCCCCCGCCGACGACGATCGCGCGGGTCCCGGCCTCGGCGCGCTCGCGCGTCCCGCGATAGCTCCCGCGCAGCTCGCGGCGGCTCCGGCCGAGCCGGTCCTCGAGCGAGCCTCGAACCTGAGGCGGGAGCGGCACGGCCGAGCTGCGCACGTCGCGTCGAGCTTATCGCAACGCTCACGCCGGTGCGCGCCGAACCCTCCCGCGACGGCGAGGCGCCTCGTTCGCCCCGCGCGCGCCTTCGCTCTATGGTTCGCCACATGGCCGAGCACGAGGTGAAGGTCGCCGCGATCCAGTGTCCGCTCTCGTCGAGCCGCGAGGAGAACGTCGCGCGCGTGAGCGCCCACGTCCGCGACGCCGCCGCGCGGGGAGCCAACGTGATCCTCGCGCCCGAGCTCTTCGAGGGGCCCTACTTCTGCCGCGAGGAGGACGAGCGCTACTTCGCGTGGGCCCGCCCCTTCGAGGGCAACGCGACGATCGCCCACTTCGCCGCGCTCGCGCGGGAGCTCCACGTCGTGCTCCCGATCTCGTTCTTCGAGAAGGCGGGCCCCGCCTACTACAACAGCCTCGCGATGATCGACGAGGGGGGCCGCGTGCTCGGCCTCTACCGCAAGAGCCACATCCCCGACGGCCCCGGCTACGAAGAGAAGTACTACTTCCGGCCGGGCGACACGGGCTTTCGCGTGTGGGAGACCGGCTTCGGGACGCTCGGCGTCGGGATCTGCTGGGACCAGTGGTACCCCGAGTGCGCGCGCGCGATGGTGCTGCTCGGCGCGGAGCTCCTCCTCTATCCGACCGCGATCGGCGCGGAGCCGAACGACGTCGACACGAAGGATCCCTGGCAGCGCGCGATGATCGGGCACGCGGTATCCAACGCGACACCTGTCATCGCGGCCAACCGGATCGGCCAAGAGACGTGGCAGCGCTTCTACGGCAGCTCGTTCTGCGCCGACATGCGCGGCGACAAGGTCGCGGAATTGGGGCGCGAAGAGGAAGGCGTCTGCCTCGCCACCTTCGACCTCGACAAGATCCACGCGTACCGCGCGAATTGGGGGTTCTTCCGCGATCGACGCCCGGAGCTCTACGGCGCGCTCGTCACGGCGGATGGCCGCACGCCGCTCCGGCCGCGGCCCGAGGAGTGATGACGTGGCGCGCGGTGGCGTGGGGTAAGCTCGGGCTCCCTCGCACCATGCGCGCTCACCCCATCCCGCGCCTCGGCCTGCTCCTCGCGCTCGCGCTCGCGCCGGCGGCGTGCGCCGAGGAGCCCCCGCCCGCACCCGCGCCCGCGCCCGCGCCGCCCCCGCCCGCGCCCGCGCCCCAGCGCGACCCGACCTGCGATCGGATCTGCGATCGGATGATGTCCTGCGAGCTCGGCGAGCTCGGCGATCGACAGGCCTGCATGCGCCGCTGCTTCGCGCGCTCGAGCCGCGACGCGCCGTCGCTCGCTTGCCTCGCCGAGCCCACGCCGGACGGCTCGCGCCGCTGCGACCTCGCGCGCCGCTGCGTGGAGCTCGAGGTCGAGCGCCCCGCGCGCCCCGCCGCGCTCGAGCCCGAGCGAGGCAGGCTCGACGCGCGCGCGCTCGGCCCCGACGTCGAGATCTCGCTCGAGGCGCGGCTCGTGAGCGCGCTCCCCGAGGCGAGCCGCTACGACCTCGTCCTGCTCTTGCGCGGTCGCGCTGGGTGGGACGGCGGCCTCGGCGCGGCGGGCGAGGGCGTCGACGCGGGGCTCGACGCGGGGCTCGCGGCACCCGATCGCTGGGTGCGGATCGGGGGCTTCGAGTCCGACGGCCAGCTGCCGCTCCTGCGCATCGCGCCGAGCGAGGCGAGCGAGCCCGACGGCCCGCTCTTCGAGCATGCGTCCTACTGGGCCGGCGCGGGCGATCGCTACCGCATCCGCGTGCAGAGCGGCGCGCTCGTCGTCGAGCACGCCTTCGAGGACAACGGCCTGCCGGACCGCAGGATCGCGCAGGATCTCCAGCGGACGCTCACGATCACGCTCGCGCCCTCGGCGCGCGTGCGGGCCGCGCGTGTCCTCGTCGAGTGACGCGGTGAGCGAGCTCGATCGCCTCACGCTCGAGGACGTGCTCGGCGAGCGCGGGCTGCTCCAAGAGCACCTCGCGGTCTACGAGGATCGGCCGGGGCAGCGCGCGATGGCCGCGTGCGTGGAGCGCACGCTCGAGCGGGGCGGCGTGAGCCTGATCGAGGCGGGGACGGGGATCGGCAAGACCTTCGCGTACCTCGCGCCGGCGCTCCTCTCGGGGCAGCGCGTCGTCGTCTCGACCGGCACGCGGGCGCTCCAGGATCAGCTCGTCGATCGCGACGTCCCGACGCTCGCGCGCCTCGTGGGGCAGGCGCTCCCGGTCGCGGTGCTGAAGGGCCTCTCCAACTACGTGTGCAGGCGCCGCGTCGACGAGCTCCTCTCGAGCCCGGAGTCGATCCTGCGGCCCGAGCTCGTGCGGCAGCTCCCGACGCTCACGGCGTTCGTCGAGCGCTCGATGAGCGGGGAGAAGCGCGAGCTCGCGGAATTCCCGGAGGACGCGCCGATCTGGGGCCTCGTCGAGAGCGGCCCCGAGCTGCGCATCGGCGCGCGCTGTCGCTTCTACGACGCGTGCTTCGTCACCCACGCGCGTCGCGCCGCCGAGCGCGCGCGGGTCGTCATCGTCAACCACCACCTCTTCTTCGCCGACCTCGCGCTCCGCGCGCGCGGCGCGAGCGTGCTGCCCGCGTACGACGCGGTGATCTTCGACGAGGCGCACCAGCTCGGCGACGTGATGACCGCGAGCTTCGGGCTCTCCCTCTCGCCCTCGCGGATCGAGCGGCTCGTGCGCGACGCCGACCGCGCGATCCGGCTCACGCGCGAGGCGGGTGAGGCCTCCGAGCGTCTGCTCCGTCACGTCCTCTACGCGACGAGCGAGCTCGCCACCGCCCTCGAGGCCTCCGAGGACCGCGCGGGCCCGCCGGGCCGCCGCGCGCTCCGCCACGAGGAGCGGGAGGCGCTCGCGCCGAGGCTCTTCGCGCTCGACGCGGCGCTCGAGGCCGTGGGCGGCTACCTGCGCTCGCGGCTCGAGCCCTCGACGGAGCCCGCCCACGACGCGCTCCTCGGCCTCGCGCGGCGCGTCGACGAGCTGCGCAACGACGTGCTCGTCGTCGTCGAGGGTGGGCACGGGCTCGTCGTCTGGCTCGAGGCGACGACCGCGCGCTCGTCGCGCTCGTCGCGCGCGCTCGGCGCGAGCCCCGTCGACGTCTCGAGCCTCTTTCGCGAGAGCGTGCTCGAGCCGACGCACGCGGTGATCCTGACGAGCGCGACCCTCGGCGCGTTCGCGAGGGCGCGGTCCGCTCCGCGCGATCGGCCCCCAGTCCAGGCGCCCGACGCGCGGGTCGAGCTCGACGAGGCGAGCGCGAGCCCCCCGCCGAGCGCGGACCCCATCGAGGCGAGCCCCTTCGCCTTCCTGCGGCGCGAGCTCGGCGTCGACGAGGTGGCCGAGGAGCTGCTCGTGCCCTCGCCCTTCGATCACGCGCGCCAGGCGGCGCTCTACGTGCCCCCGCTCCCCGATCCGCGCGACCCCTCCTTCCTCGCCTCGGCGCGCGCGGAGATCGAGGCGCTCGTCCGCGCGTCCGGCGGTGGCGCCTTCGTCCTCACGACGTCCCACCGTGTGCAGGGAGACCTCGCGCAGCGGCTCGCGCCGCGCCTGCGCGACGCGGGCCTCACCGTCCTCGTCTCGGGCGAGCGACCCAAGCACGAATTGCTCGAGCGCTTCCGCGCGGACGGCGACGCCGTGCTCATCGGGACGATGGGCTTCTGGGAGGGGATCGACGTGCCGGGGCGCGCGCTCCGGCTCGTCGTCCTCGATCGCCTGCCCTTCGACGCGCCGACCGACCCGCTCGTGCGCGCGCGCTGCGAGCGGATCGAGGCGCGCTCCGGCTCGGCCTTCAAGGAGTACCTGCTCCCCTCGGCGGCGCTGACGCTGCGGCAGGGCTTCGGGCGGCTCTTGCGCTCGCGCCGCGACCGAGGCCTCGTCGCGGTCCTCGACGTACGGCTCCGGACCAAGGGCTACGGCAAGACGCTGCTCCGCGCGCTGCCCGAGGTCCCGCTCCTCGAGCGTCGGGAGGAGGCGCTCGCCTTCCTCGCGGCGCTCGCGACGCCCTCGCCCGGCTAGCGCGCCCTCGCGGCGGGGACGCGGCTTGAGCGCCCCCTCGCTTGTGTCAGGCTGCGCGGCGGTCATGGACAAGCCCGAAACGAGCCGGCGCGTACACGCGAGCGCGCCAGGCAAGCTGATGCTCTCGGGGGAGTACGCGGTGCTCGACGGGGGCAGGGCGCTCGTCGCCGCCGTGAGCCGTCGCGCGCGTGTCGCGCTCGATCCCGCCGACGCCTCGGGGGGGCTCGGGGACGGCTCGCCCGAGCTTTCGCGCCGCTCACCCGACCTCGGCCCCTATCCCCCCGAGGTGCTGCTAACCCGAGAGCGGGCAGAAGCCCTCTTCGGCGGCATGACGATGGACCTCACCCTCGACGTCTCGAGCCTGCGCGACGGCGAGCGCAAGCTCGGCCTGGGCTCCTCCGCGGCGGCGTCCGTCGCCACCGCGGCGGCGGTGGCGCTCGCGCGGGGGCGCAACGTCGAGCGCGAGCGCCACGAGATCCTCGCGCTCGCGCTCGAGGGGCATCGCGCCGTGGCGCCCGAGGGGAGCGGCGTCGACGTCATCGCCTCGACGCTCGGCGGGTTCGTCGTCGTCACGCGTGACGCGGAGGGCATCGACGTCGAGCCCATCGACACCGCGGCGAGCTTCGTCTTTCGCGTCGTCTGGACGGGATCGCCAGCGCGCACGAGCGACCTGGTGCGCGCCGTGAGGGCGCTCGGGGAGACGGATCACGATCGCTACAGCGCTCGGATGGCCGACATCGACGCGGCGAGCCGCGCCTTCATCGACGCGTTCGACGCGGACGACGTCGAGGCGGGGATCGGCGCGCTGCGGCGCCACCACGCGGCGCTCCGCGCGCTCGGTGAGGCGGCGAACGTAGCGATTGTGACACCTCACCTCGAGCTGGCGGCGACGCTCGCCGAGGCGGAGGGTGGCGCCGCGAAGCCCTCGGGGGCGGGCGGCGGGGACGTCGCGGTCGCGCTCTTTCGCGACGAGGCGTCCGCGCTCCGCTTCGAGACGCGCGCGAAGCAGGCGGGCCTCGGCCTCGTCCCGATGCGGCTCGGGGCCGACGGCGTCCGCTCGGAGCCCACGCCGGTCCTCTCTTGATCCTCGGTCCCGCCCGCGTGGGCGAGCTGGAGCAACCACGATGGTGACCTCTCGGATTCCAGGGTTCTACAAGCTCCCGCTCGACGAGCGGCGTCGCGTCGCCGCCGACGTCCTCGGCCTGCCCTTGCACGCGCTCGACGCGGCGCTCGGGCTGCTCGAGGCGAGCGCGGGGGGGCTCGACGCGGGGACGGCCGACAAGACCATCGAGAACGTGATCGGCACCTACGCGATGCCCTTCGCGCTCGGGCTGAACGTCCAGATCAACGGGCGCGACTACCTCGCGCCGATGGTCGTCGAGGAGCCGTCGGTCGTCGCGGCGGCGAGCAACGCCGCGAAGATCGTGCGCGAGGGCGGCGGCTTCTTCGCGGAGGCGGACGCGCCGATCATGATCTCCCAGATCCAGCTCGACGAGGTCGAGGACGCCGAGCGCGCCGCGCGCGTCCTGCTCGCGCACGAGGCGGAGCTGCTCGCGGAGGCCGATCGCGCCGTGCCGAACCTGGTCGTGCGCGGCGGGGGCGCGCGCGCGATCGAGGTGCGGGACCTCGGCGGGGGCTGGCTCGTCGTCCACGTCCTCGTCGACTGCCGCGACGCGATGGGCGCGAACCTCGTCAACACGATCGCCGAGGCGCTCGCGCTGCGCGTCGCCTCGCTCGCGGGCGGGCGCGTCGGCCTGCGCATCCTCTCGAACCTCTCGGATCGGCGCTGCGTGCGCGTGCGCTGCGCCATCCCGCCCCACGCCCTCGCGACGGACGGCTTCTCCGGCGAGGAGGTGCGCGACGGCGTCGTGCGCGCGAGCCGCTTCGCGGCGCTCGATCCCTACCGGGCGGCGACGCACAACAAGGGCATCATGAACGGCATCGACCCCGTCGTGATCGCGACCGGCAACGACTGGCGCGCGGTCGAGGCGGGCGCTCACGCCTACGCGGCGCGCGGGGGCACGTACGGGCCGCTCTGCACCTGGCGCGTGTCCGAGGGCTCGGGCGCGCGCGGACCGACGAGCGGGCTCGGGCCCTCGCCCAACGAGCAGCCGGGCTGGCTCGTCGGCGAGCTGGAGCTGCCGCTCCAGCTCGGCATCGTCGGCGGGACGCTGCGCGTCCACGACGGCGCGCGCTTCGGCCTCGTCGCCTCCGGCGTCGACTCCGCCCAGGAGCTCTCGATGCTCGCCGCGAGCGTCGGCGTCGCGTCGAACCTCGCGGCGCTCCGCGCCCTCGCGACGATCGGTATCCAGCGCGGGCACATGGCGCTCCACGCGCGCTCGGTCGCGATCGCGGCGGGCGCGAGCGGCGAGCTCGTCGAGCGGATCGCCGAGGCGATCGCGGAGAGCGGGCAGGTCACCGTGGAGGCGGCGCGCGCGGTCCTCGGCCGCCTCGAGCGCGCGCGCGGCTCGAGCTCCCTCATCGACGCCGCGGAGTGACGGCCCGCCGTCCGAGGCGGCGCGGGCCCGCGCGCCGGGTGCCCGCCGCGGGTTCGGCGCGCAAGCCCCTACGCGAGCGATCCGCGTGCTGATACGTTTGGCCTCACGATGATCGTCCTCGATGGCAACGTCGGTGAAGGTGGTGGCCAGATCCTGCGGAGCGCGCTCACGCTGTCGATCCTGACGCGGACGGCGTTTCGCATGGAGCGCATCCGCTCCGAGCGCGCGGAGCCGGGCCTGCGCGCGCCGCACCTCGCCGTCATCGACGCGGCACGGATCGTCTCGAACGCCGAGGTCACGGGCGCCGAGCTCGGCGCTCGGGCGATCACCTTCAAGCCGCGCACGGTCCACGGCGGCGCCCTCACGCTCGACGCGGGCCCCTCCGGCTCGGCGAGCCTCGTCCTCGAGACGGTGCTCCCGGCGCTGCTCCGCGCGGGCGCGCCGAGCGAGGTCGTCATCCACGGCGGGACGCACGAGCCCACCTCGCCGCCCTACGAGTTCTTGGCGCAGAGCCTCCTCCCGATCCTCGCGCGCATCGGCGCCAAGCTCGAGCTGACGCTCGAGCGGCCGGGCTTTCACCCGAAGGGCGGGGGCACCCTGCGCCTGCGCGTCGAGCCGAGCGAGCTCGCGCACCTCGAGCTCGAGGAGCGCGGCGCCTCGCTCGAGCGGCGCTTCGTCGCGATCAGCGCGGGGCTCGCCCCCGCCGTCGCCGAGCGGCAGCTCCGGGTCGCGAAGGATCGCCTCTCGCTCGGCCGGAGCGAGCTCGCGCGCGTCGATCATCCCGAGGACCTCGGCCCCGCGAACGTCGCGCTCGTCACCCACCGCTTCGAGCACCTCACCGCCGTCTTCTCCGGCGTCGGCGCTCGCGGCGCGCGCCCCGAGGAGGTCGCCGAGCAGGCGATCGGCGCCTCGCTCCGCTACCTCGAGAGCCGCGGCGCGGTCGAGGAGCACCTCGCCGACCAGCTCCTCGTCCCGATGGCGATGGGCCGCGGCGGGGTGTTCACGACGAGCGAGCCGACGGCGCACTTCCAGGCGCAGCTCGAGCTCCTGCGCGCCTTCCTCGACGGGGAGGTCGAGGCCGACACCACCGACGAGAAGACGTGGACGATCACGATGCGAGGCGCGCTGCTCTGACCTTCGCCCGCTCGCGCACCCCGCGCCTCGCCATCCAACGCGTCGCTTTGGTATCCTCGCCTCGATGCCCGAGAACCTCGCGTCGTATTTTCGCGTCAGCGCCTACGGCACCAAGGACGTCGGAGGTCGGCCTCACGACGAGGACGCGATCCTGGTGCGGCCCGACATCGCCCTCTTCGCGGTGGCCGACGGCGCCGGCGGCGACAACGCCGGCAACATCGCCTCGAGCGTGGCGCTCGCCGCGCTCGCGCGCGAGATCGAGGCGAGCCACACCGCGGACGCGCCGCTCACCGATGGGCTCGGCGTGCTCAGCGCCGCGCGTCGGCTCTCTCGCGCCGTCCACCGCGCGCACCGCGAGGTGCTCGCGATCGCCAAGAGCCACGACCGCTATCGCGGCATGGGGACGACGATCGTCGCGCTCCTGCTCGAGCTCGAGCACGGGCTCGTCCACCTGGCGAGCGTCGGCGACTCGCCGTGCTTCCGCATCCGGAGCGGCAACCTCGAGCAGCTCAGCGAGGATCACACCCTCGGGCGCGACGTCCTCGAGCTGACGCCCGACTTCGACGACGCGTCGGCCGCGCGCCTGCCGCGCAACGTCATCACGCGGGCGCTCGGCATGAAGGACACGCTGCGCGTCTCGGTGCGGAGCTTCGACGTGGCGAACGGCGACCGCTTCGTGCTCGTCTCGGACGGCGTCGCCGACATGCTCACGGACGACGCGATCGTCGAGGTCCTCCAGACCACGCGCGACGCCGAGGGGCACGCGCGCGCGCTCCTGCGGGCCGCGCTCGATCGCGGCCCGGACGACAATTGCGCCGCCGTCGTGGTGTCGATCCAGGCCGCGCTCGGCGTCCAGGCGATCCCCAAGGTCCACCGCGCCCGGCCGCTCCGGAAGAAGCGACACGACTCGCTCCTGCCCGAGCCCGAGATCGTCATCGTCGAGCAGGAGCGCGTCGACGACAGCTGGGAGACGGAACTCCACGTCGTGCCCGAGCCCGACGACGAGGTGCTCTCCGATCTCCGCGCCTACGCGCGCTTCCAGAAGCCGAAGAGCTGACGGCGCGCTGTCAGGCGGACGCGCCGTCGAGCACGTGACCCGGGCTCCCCGCGCGCCGCCCGCGCATGCCCGTGACGCGCGCGAGCAGCTCGACGCGGCTGTGGACGCCGAGCTTCGCGAAGATGCGCTTCATGTAGGTGTTGACGGTCGAGACCGTGAGCCCGCTCGTCTCGGCGATCGCGCGCGTCGAGGCGCCGGAGACGAGCTGCTCGACCACGTCACGCTCGCGCGGCGTGAGCGGCGTGCCTCGGAGCAGCGCCTGGACGTCCCGCTCGTGCGGCGCGCCGTCGTCCTCGGAGCTCGAGGAGCGCGCCGAGATCGCGAGCCCGCGCGCGAAGAGGCGCGCGCCGAAGCGAGCGAGCCGGAGCGCCTCGTCGTCGAAGCGCGCCGTGCGATCGGCGGCGAAGAGATGGAGCGTGCCCAGGCGAGCGTCGCCTCGGGTGAGCGGGAGCGTGAGCCCGTCGCCGAGCTCCGGCGCCTGGTGCCTGAGCTCGACCGTGGCGAGCGAGAGGCGATAGCCGGACGCGCCGGCGAGCTCGGCGATCGCCGCCGCCGCGCGGCGCGGATAGGTGGCTTCCGGCTCGAGCTCGAAGAGGTCCTCGATCAGCTCGAGCTGACGTGGAGACGACATGGACACCTCGGGTGGTACGTGACCCAGGGCGCGCGCCCGAGCGCGCCGCGCCGTTCATGGGGCCACGGTCGTCGATGTCAATCCTCGCGCCGCGCGCGTTTGACCGGCGGACGTGGCGTGTGAGACTACCGCCCGCGTGCCGACGGCCTCGACCCTCCTCGCCGAAGAGCTCTTCGCCACGGGCGACGAGGCCTTCCTCGAGGCCCTCTACGCCATCCAGGTGCCGAGAGGCGTCGAGCCCGCGCCGCAGCAGGGAGCGTCCGCGCGCCCTTCGCCGCGCCGCTTCGCGCGCCGGGTCGAGAAGCTCCACCCGCTCGGCGCCTTCGCCCGCAAGTGGCTCGACGATCCGCGGCCCTGGGCGCGCGCGCAGCTCCGCGCCTACGTCGAGGACGGCCTCGATCGGCCCGGCCACCGCACGCTGGTGAAGCGGCTCTACAAGGGCGTCGAGGAGCGAGGCGATCTCGAATTGCTCCCGCTCTTCTTCGTCGCCTTCGATCGCATGAGGCGCCTCCGCAAGCGCACGAGGCGGCGCTTCGACTACCAGGAGCGCGCGTGGATCGTCCAGGAGGACCACGTCGTCCACAGGCCGCGCGCCGAGGACGCCTTCCACTTCTCGCAGCGCACGCGCAACTACCTCCAAGCGCGCGTCGCGCGGAGGGTGCGCGAGCTCGCGACGCGCGATCCCGAAGCGCACCGGCGCGTCGTCCTCGCGGCCCTCGTCCTCTACGAGGACGCGGACTTCCCGGTCGGCGCCTCGCTCCTCCACCTGCGCGCGTTCACGACGACGCTCTTCGCGAGGAGCGAGCTCTTCGAGCGCTCCTCGCACTCCCTCCGCGCGCGCGCGGCCGCTCGGCTCTCTTTGAGCGCGCCCTCACCCCACGCGCCCGAGGTGTGGCGCGAGAGCGCGCCCGAGCTCGTCGACGCGCTCGCGCGGGCGGCCTCGCTCCTCGTCCGACGGCTCCTCGTCGCCTGGCTCGAGCGCGACCTCGGAGACCAGCTCGGGGCGCTCCCGCCCCGCTCGCTCGAGGCCCTCGTCGCCTCGCCGCACCCGGACGTCTCGCTCTTCGGCGCGCGGCTCATCGAGCGCTCGAGCCAGCTCGAGCAGCTCTCCGTCGACGCGTGGCTCGACCTCTTCGACGGGCCGAACCTCGAGATCATGCCGATCCTCGCGCGGAAGATGGCGTCGGTCGTGACGCCCGCGCGCGCGAGCATCGAGCAGTGCGTGCGGCTCGCGCGGCACGAGGCCCAGGCGCCGGCGATGCTCGGCATCGAGTGGGCCGAGGGCAAGAGCCTCGGCACGAAGGAGGAGCTCGAGGCGGCGCTGCCGATCGTCGACGCGAGCGTCGAGGAGGTCCGCGCGCGCGGCTTCGCGTGGCTTAGGCCCGCGCTCGTCGAGGAGGAGCTGAGCGTCGACGCGCACCTGCGCGAGCTGCTCGACGTCCCTCACGCGGACGTGCGCGCCAAGGCGTTCGCGCTCCTCGAGGAGACGCCGCGCTGGCGCGACAGCATCGTCTTCTGGGCGGCCCTCACGGAGTCGCCGTACGGCGACGCGCGCGCCTTCTTGCTCGGGCTCCTCGCGCGCCGCCGCTTCGCGCTCGAGGCGAGCAACCTGGGCGAGAAGAACCTCCACCACCTCTGGGCGACGACCCTCCTCGAGATCCACCGCGGGAGCCGCGCGAAGCAGCGCGCGCTCACGCAGCTCGGCGAGCGGATCGAGTCGCAGCCGCAGCAGGCCGACGCGCTGCTCCCGCTCCTCGTGCTCGCGCTCCGCTCCGTGCGCGAGAGCGAGCGTCGCGGCGCGCTCTCCGCGCTCGTGCGCGCGGCCGTCCGGCGGGAAGAGGTGCGGCTCGCGATCGCGCGTCACGCGCCCTCGCTCGAGATCCCCGCGCTCGCCGAGGTGGGGAGCTGATGGAGGTCCAGCTCCGCTACCACCGCCGCTCGCGCGTCGAGCAGGGGCCGTACCGCTCGACGATCAGCCTCGCGCCCAACCTCGCCCGCGAGCGCGTCTTCTTCGACGCGGAGCTCCGCGATCCGCTGCGCCTGCGCGAGGCGCTCTCCGCGCTCCACGAGGTCGTCGTCTCCGATCTGCGCTTCCGGCGCCGCGACAAGAGCGCCTACGAGGCGTGGAAGAAGAGACAGAGCGAGGCCACGGCCACGCTCACGCGCGAGCTGCTCGACGCCTCGCGCGTGGCCGCGGCGCGCGAGCTCGTCGGCCGCGCGCTCCCGCCGGACCTCGAGGCCCTCCACGCGGAGAAGAGCCGGCGCTACTGGGGCGCTCGCGCGACCCTGGCGCGCGCGCTCCTCCGCGACGATCCGGCGCTCTTTCGCGCGCTCGCGCCGCTCGATCCGGTCATCACCGTCGCGCCCGACGTCGTCTTCCTCGAGGCGTTCAGCCGCGACGAGTCGAGCTACGGCTGCCTCTACGTGGATCGCGAGAGCTTCGTGGGCGCCCAGGAGGCCAGCCTCGGGACCACCAACGTCGACTACTCGATGGCGCTCTTCGAGCGTCTCCAGGGGCTGCGCACCTACCGCACCACGCGCTTCTCGATCGACCCGAGCGGCTTCGACGTCGACGTCGAGGGCAGGCCCGAGCACCGCGAGGAGAAGGTCGAGCTGCCCGCGTCGTGGCTCCGCGGCTTCGGGCAGATCTCCGCCGTGAGCGACCTCGCGACGCGGGACGTGCCGCTCGAGGTCTCGGCACTCTACTCGATCCTCGCCTTCCTCGGTCGCCATCGCGAGAAGACGGGCCCGCGCGCGCTCGTCTTCGAGCTGCGGCCGGGCAAGCCCACCACGATCGTGATCGAGCCCTGGGGGCAGCGGGTCGAGGTGCGAGGGAGCGTCTACGAGGGGCCGAAGGAGGAGGACGTGAAGGTCTGGGGGCGCCGGCGCCTCTTCGCGCTCGCGCGCCTCTTGCCGATGATCGAGGGGCTCGAGGTGCGGCTCGTCGGGACGGGGCTTCCGTCCGTGTGGATCGCGAAGATGGGCGAGCTCCGCTTCGTCCTCGCGCTCTCGGGCTGGACGGCGAACGACTGGGCGAATTCGGCGAACCTCGACCTCCTCGCCGGGACGCTCCTCTCGGACGACGCGATCGTCCACGACGCGGCGCGCCTGCTCCAGGTGGAGCGCTCGGCGAGCGCGCGCGCGCTGGCCGAGCGCCTGGGCGTCGACGAGCGCCGGCTCAAGGGCTCGCTCCATCGGCTCGCGCGCGAGGGCCAGATCACGTTCGATCCCGTGCTCGGCGTCCACCGCTTTCGCCAGGTGCTCGATCCGCGCGCGCTGCGACACCCCCTCGAGGAGGAGCCGATCGAGCTCGCGAAGGGGAAGGAGCTCTACCTCGGCGCGCGCGTGGCGCTCGAGCGGAGCGACGCGATCGCCGGGAACAAGCGCTGGCTCAGCGCGAAGATCGCGGGGGAGCGGGTCGAGGCGATCGTCGATGGCGACGGGCTCATGACGCGCGCTCGCTGCAGCTGTCACCACTTCCACGTGAACGGGTTGCGTGCTGGCCCCTGTCGGCATCTACTCGCGCTGCGCCTCACCGCGTTCGGCGGTGCCGAGCTACGGCTCCAAGCAGGGAGCCTCGGGGGCGGCTTCATCCACTGAGCCGCGCCCAGGATCTTTCGACAAGCGATCATCGGAGTGAGAGGAGCGAGGCGCGAGCCCTCATGCTGCGGCGCTACGCCGCGGTCGACGTTGGCCTTCCATCGCACACCCACGCCCGTCGTTCTTTTCGACGCCCGCGCCTGCCTGCGCCGGACCCGAAGAGAGCGCCGCGAGCGTCGCTCGTCCGGTCGCAGGCAGGCGCGGGCGTCGTCGTGAACGGACGTGGTCCAGGGATCGAAGTCGAGCCTCCTCCTCTCACTCGGGTGATCGACAGGACGCGCGCATCGCACCGCACCGGCTCCATAGAGGCATGTCCTTCTGGAAAAAGCTGACCGACTTCTTCCTCGGCCCGATGCCGGACGCGGCGTCGCCACACGACGGGCCCGAGGGCGCGTCGCCGCTCGAGGCGGCCGTGTGGAAGGCCTGCCTCTTCGAGCTCGAGCGTGAGCGACACTTCACGGCGCTCGCCGTGGCGGACGCGGCGACGGTCGGGATGGGGCAGACGCCCGAGCTCATCGAGAGGGCCGCTCGCGTCGTCGAAGCCTTCTACGCCGCGGGGCGCTTCGCGTCGTGGGGCTACACCCGCTCCAAGCGGGAGAGCGGCTCGGGGCCGACCTGGATCTATCACCCTCGCCCGAACGTCGCGGCGAGCGGCACCTCGGCGGGGCGCGTGCGCGGCGTGCGCTCGAGCGTGGGGCAGCTCGACGCGCCCGGGACGAGCGACCCCTTGGATCTCGGGGCGATCCTCCGTCTCGGGGCCGACGAGCTGCGCGCGCGTGCGCTCTCGCGGGGCTTTCGGCTCTCGACGCTCTTTCAGCGGATGGACGAGATCCCCTCCCCGCGGGACGAGCACACCGCGCTCGTCGATCGCGCGCTCGAGCTGCGCGGGATCGTCTCGCGCGAGGAGCTCGACGCGATCCACCGCGTCGGCGCGCTCTACCGCGAGCACCGGCACGCGGCGCGGCTCGTCGAGGCGCTCTCGCGCGAGAACGCGCGGGCCCTCGTCGAGGAGGAGCGGCTCGCGAGGAGGCTCGCCAAGCAGCGCAAGAAGGAGGAGGCGGCGAAGGCGCGCGCGGCCCGCGCGGAGGCGATCTCCGAGCGCAGGCGCACGGACATCGTCTACCTCGGCCGGAGCGGGCTCGCGAAGAACGTGAGCAAGGGCCTCTCCGACCGCCGCTCCCACCTCGAGAGGCTCGCGGCGAGCGCGCTCCCCAAGCTCTCGAGCCCCGCGGATCTCGCGAAGGCGCTCGAGCTCGACGTCTCGCGCCTGCGCTTCCTCGCGTACCACGCCGACGCGGCGACGAGCACGCACTACGTCCGCTTCGAGGTGCCCAAGCGCCGAGGGGGCGTCCGCGTGCTCATGGCGCCCAAGCCCGAGCTCGCGCGCGTCCAGCGCTGGATCCTCGAGAACGTGCTCGAGCGGCTCGACGTGACGCCGCGCGCGCACGGGTTCGTGAAGGGCCGCTCGACCGTGACGAACGCCAGGGCCCACCAGGGCAAGGCGATCGTCATCAACCAGGATCTCGTCGACTTCTTCCCCTCGATCAATTTCGCGCGCGTGAAGGCCGTCTTCGCGCGCGCCGGCTACTCGCCCGCGGTCGCGACGATCCTCGCGCTGCTCACGACCGAGTGCCCGCGGGTCGAGGCGCGCTACGCGGGCAAGACGTACTACGTCGCGACGGGCGAGCGGGGCCTGCCGCAGGGCGCGTGCACGAGCCCGATGATCTCGAACCTCGTCGCCGGGCGGCTCGATCTGCGCCTCGCGGGCTACGCGATGAAGCACGGCTTCACCTACACGCGCTACGCCGACGACCTCACCTTCAGCGCGAGCGAGGCGCGCCCCGAGGACGTCGCGAAGCTCCTCGCGACGATGCACCACATCGTGCGCGACGAGGGCTTCGTCATCCACCCGGAGAAGGGGCGCATCCAGCGCTCGAGCAAGCGCCAGGTCGTCACGGGCATCGTCGTCAACGAGGCGACGAAGCTCGGCGTGCCGCGCGAGGAGCTGCGCCTGCTCCGCGCCATCCTCCACAACGCGAAGAAGACGGGGCTCGCCGCGCAGAACCGCGAGCTCAGGCCGCACTTCGAGGCGTGGCTCCGCGGCAAGATCGCCTACGTCACGATGGTCGATCGCCCCCGCGGCCTCGCCCTTCAGGCCGAGCTCGACGCGCTCGAGCTCGGCCGCTGAGCGAGCGGGAGGCTCGCCCCTCGGCGGACGAGGATCGGCGTATCCGGCGCGGGTCGGAGCAGACGGCGCGCCTCTCGGAGCGAGCCGAGCAGGCCCCGCACGCGGGGCGGCGGCCCCTCCGGATCCTCGAGGAGATCCCCGTGGACGACGACGCGCTCGCCCGCGACGAGCCGGATGAAGCGGCTCCTCGTGCGCTCACCGAGCGTGGTCTCGAAGTGGACCTCGGAGCGCTCGACGAGCAGATCCGCCGCCTCTCCTCGGACGAGGAAGACGCCCGCGCGCCGCTCCTCCCAGACGAATTCCCCGCCGAGCGGCGTGCAGGGCGTGACGCAGTCGCAGCTCGAGCAGCGCTGCACCAAGAGGTCGAAGGCGACGCAGTCTCCGTCGGGGGAGCGGACCTCCTCGATCGGGACGACCACGCCCTCGAACGAGGTCTTCTCGCGGAGCGCGCGGACGATCCGGCCCTTGGCGAACGCGTCGCGAGGGCGCCAGGCGTTGATCGCGAGCCGAAGCAGCCCCAGCGAGACGCCGAAGCCGACGTAGGCGGGGATCGCGAGGGGCCCGAGCACGGGCAAGACGGCGGCGCTCACGATCCCGCTCGCCCCCGCGAGGAGGGCGAAGCGCTTCGCCTCGGTCGTCAGCGTCGCTCGGCGGCCCTCGGCCCGCTCGCTCTCGCGGAGCGAGCGGCGCAGCGCGAGGGGCGCGTCCTCGCGCGCGGCGAGGCTCTCCGGTCGATCGGTGTCGTCCATCGGTCCTCCTCACAGCCTGGATCAGCCGAGCGGATCGAGGCGTCGCCCTCCTCGTCGGAGGGCAGCCGAGCGCCCTCCCGCCCGTCGCGTGAGCGCTCGGGAGCTTGACACCCGCCGCGCCCGCGTGCCCGCGCTCGGCGCATCACGCCGCATGAAGCACGCGGTCAGCCGGCGATGGGTCTTGCGCCACGGCTCTGCTCCATCGCCTCGTGGAGCGCGCGCGTCTCGCGGCTCGCGGCTTCGAAGGCAGATGCGTCGCTCGCGCGCTGTCGACGCGCGTCGTCGACGCCGTGCCGGAAGGGCAGATCGTCGGCGTAGCGGCGCTCGAAGGCGCGGCCGTGGTCGGCGCCCCGGTACACCGCGTCCGCCCCTTCGCTCCTCGAGGCGCGCACGCACCTCGCGAGCGCAGCGAAGCTGGCCGGGTCGCGGTAGAAGAACCGCTCGGCGCGCCGCGCGCCGTCGCCGAACGCGAGGTTCGCACGCATCTCCGCGCGCATGTCGGGGTCGTCGTAGCGGCCCTCGAGGACCGCGAGCGCGCCGCGCATCATGTCGGAGTCGTAGGCGATGCCGCGCCGCTCGCCCTCGAAGATCGCGCTGAAGTAGGACACGTAGGTCGAACCGATGCCGAGCGCCGCCGACGCCTCCGCGAGGAGCGGGAGCGACGCCCCGACCTCCACGAGGTCCAGGACCATGCTCACGCCGCCCGCGACGGTCGAGCCGATGTCGAGGAGCGGCGGCCCTTCCGCGGGTCGCGGCGCCGCCGTCGCCTCGGGGTGATCGGTCCCCACGAGCCCCCGGAGCGTCTCGTCCAGGGAGGCAGGGCACGTCGAAGTGGAGCGCGTGATGGGATCGGGCATGGAGCTCTCCTTTCGGGATGCGCTCGTATCGATCGCGGCGGCGGCGCGTTGCGTGCGCGCGGATCGGATCACGCCGTCGGCTCCGCCACGAGGTGCTAGCCTCGCGACCGGTGGCGCACGTCCTCTCCCCCTCCGCTCGACGCAACGCCCTCGCCTTCGGCGAGGCCCTCTTCGCGCGCTCGACGAGCGAGGCGCCGCCCGCGGAGCGGATGCGCTGGTTCGTCGACGACCTCGACGACTTCGTCGCGCACCTCAACGTGCGGGCGCGGCGGCTCTTCCTGCTCTGCCTCTTCGTGGTGACGTGGGTCGCGCCGCTCCTGCGCTTCCGGCTCGGGCGCCTCGGGCGCCTGCCGCTCGCCGAGCGCATCGAGGCCGTGGAGGCGATCGAGCGCACGCCCGCCGCGCTCGCGCTCTTCGCGCTCCGCGCGGTCGTCAGCCTCGTCTACTACGAGCACCTCGACGCCGCGGCGGAGATCGGCTGGGACCAGACCTGCCTCACCGACACGCCGCGCTACGAGGAACGCCTCGTCCGGCTCGGGAAGAAGCGCCCGCCTCGCGGGGAGGCCGCGCCTGCGGGCGTGGAGACGGCGAGCGCGGAGGCGACCTCGACGAGCGAGGTCGACCAGGCGAGCGAGGCGCCGTCGTGACCGGCCGCATCACGTCGGGCGCGAGCCTCCAGGGCGACCTCGACGTCGACTGCGACGTCGTCGTCGTCGGCTCGGGCGCGGGCGGCGCGACCGTCGCGACGGAGCTCGCGCTCGTGGGCAAGCGCGTCGTCGTCCTCGAGGAGGGCGCGCACGTCCCCGCGCCCACGTATGGCGCGATGCGGCAGAGCGAGTCGCTCCGCCACGTCTGGCGCGAGGGCGGCATGACGGCGAGCTTCGGGCTCTTCGGCGCGCCGACGATCAACGTCACGATGGGGCGCGTGCTCGGCGGCTCGAGCGTCGCGACGGGCGGCGTCTGCTTCCGCGTGCCCGACATGATCCTCGATCAGTGGGTGCGCGAGCAGGGCCTCGTGGACTTCACGCCGAAGGCGCTCGATCGCTACTACAGCCACGTCGAGGAGGCGATCCACGTCGAGGAGGTGCCCGTCGAGATGCGCTCGCGCTCGACGGAGCTCTTCGCCGAGGGCGCCGAGAAGCTCGGCGTGCCCGTCCTCCCGCTCCGCCGCAACACCAAGAGCTGCGACGGCTGCGGCCGCTGCAACTTCGGCTGCCCGCACGGCGCGAAGATGTCGGTCGACCTCTCCTACCTCCCGCGCGCGATCGCGGCGGGGGCGGACGTGTACACCGAGTGCCTCGTCGATCGCGTGACGATGAAGGGCCGCCGCGCCGTGGGCGTCGAGGGGCACCTCATGAGCGGCCCCGTCGGAGAGCGGCGCGGCAAGCTCCGCGTGCGCGCGAAGCGCGTCGTCGTCGCCTGCGGCGGGATGCACACGCCGCTCGTCCTTCGCGCGAGCGGCCTCGCGCACGTCGGCTCGCACATCGGCCGCCACCTCACGCTCCACCCGGGCTTCCGCGTCTACGCGCGCTTCGAGGAGGAGGTCCGCGGCTGGCAGGGCGCGCTCCAGAGCGCGTACGTCGAGGCCTTCGAGGACGCGGGCGTCACGCTCGTCAGCCTCTTCGTGCCGGCCTCCGTCATCGCCGCCACGATGCCCTTCGCGGGCCCGCGCCACGCGGAGCTCACCGCGCAGATCCCGCACATCGCGATGTTCGGCGTGCTCGTCCACGACGACGGCGGCGGCTCGATCCACCGGAACCCCTTCGGCCGCGAGCCGATCTCCTTCTACCGCTGCTCCGAGCGCGACCACGCGCGCATCCGGCTCGGCATCCGGAAGGTCGCCGAGATCTTCCTCGCCGCGGGCGCCCGCGAGGTCTTCCTGCCGATCCTCGGCTCGAGCGGCCTCTCGCCCGACGCCTACCGCAAGCTCGACCTCGATCGCATCCCCTCGAGCCGCCTCGAGGCCGCCTCGCAGCACCCGCTCGGCACCTGCCGCATGAGCGCGCGCGCCTCGGACGGCGTCGTCGATCCCTGGGGCCGCGTCTGGGACACCGAGGGGCTCTACGTCGCCGACGGCTCGATCCTGCCCTCGAGCCTCGGCGTGAACCCGCAGCTCACCGTGATGATGGCCGCGACGCGCGTCGCCTGGCACCTCGCGGACGAATTCGCCGCTCGCGTGGAGACGCGCTGAGCCCGTATGCCGCTCTCGCTCTTCGAGGCGCTGGCCCTCCTCGTCGTGCTCGTCACGCTCGCGCTGAGCCTCGCGGCCCTCTCGAGCGCTGGCGCGCGCGCGCGCTATCTCGGCGACTACCTCCTCGTCGCGCTCGCCGGCTTCGTCGGAGAGGTGCTCGCGATGCGCGCCTATCGCTACTACGGCTACTCCCCCGACTGGCACGCTCGCGTCCTCGGGATGCCCGTCCTCGTCGCCGCGATCTGGCCCCTCGTGATCTTCTCGGCGCGCTCGGTGCGAGAGGCGCTCTTCCCCGCGGCGAGCCCCGCGCGGCGCGCGGCGATCCTGTTCGGGCTCGTCCTCGCGGACGCGACGCTGATGGAGGTGCTCGCGACGCGAGCCGGGCTCTGGTCCTGGGAGGAGCCCGGCCTCCTCGACGTCCCTGTCCTCGGGATCTTGGGGTGGGCCTACTTCGCGGTCGCGATCGACGTGCTCCTGGATCGGCTGAAGGGGCTCTCGCGGCTGCTCGTCGTCCCTGCGAGCGTGCTCGTCGCGCACGCGCTCATCATCGCGAGCTGGTGGTACGGGCTCCGCTGGGCCCCCCGAATCGACGTCAGTCTGCCGGCGCTCGTCGTCCTCGCCGTCGCGTCGCTGCTCGCGTGTCGAGCGGCCCTCGGACTGAGGCGCTTCCAGCGCACGCTCCCACGATCCGTCGTCTCGCCGCGGCTCGCCGCCACGCTCCTCTTTCTCGCGCTCTTCCTCACGACCGCCGCGGGAGACTGGCGCTATTGGGCCGTGCTCCTCGCGATCGGACTGCCCTACTCG
Organism: Sandaracinaceae bacterium; assembly: GCA_039809495.1. GTDB lineage: Bacteria > Myxococcota_A > Polyangia > Polyangiales > Sandaracinaceae > JAFLCL01. The sequence goes on along the minus strand of JBDHVC010000008.1, from coordinate 17,124 downwards.
ATCGCCACCGATCGGGCGTGGGTCGTGGGCGTCGCCGGAGGGAGGCCGAGCTCGGCGACGCGGGCTTGACCGGCGCGCGCCGTCGGACCAGTGTTCTCGCGATGCGAGGACGGATCTTCGGGTTGAGCGCGCTCGCGCTCGTGGGGGCGCTCCATTCGACGAGCGCGGAGGCCCAGTCCACGGGCGAGTACGCGCCGACGCACCGGTCGCGGGCGGCCCTCGACTTCGGCCTCTACCACCGCGAGGTGAGCCGCGGCTTGGCGCTGACGATCCTGTCGCCCGATCTCCGTGTCGCGGTGGACGCGCTCGAGGTGGCGGACGGCGTCGGGCTCGTCTTCGACGGCGCGCTCCACACGGTGGGGTACATCACGCACGCGGAGATCTTCGGGAGGGCCCAGGACAACGCGGAGTATCGCGTCGCGAATCTCTACCTCGGCGCGCGCGCCTCGCTCACGCCGGTCGAGCACCTCCGCGTGCGCGCCGGGCTCGGTCTCGTCGCGCCCATCCTCAACGCCTACAACGACGACGACGCCGCCCAGCCCGCCGCGGCCCTCTCGCTGCTCCCGACGGGCGCGTGGGACAGCTGGCTCTCCCTGCGCGGCTACCTCCCCATCGTGCTCCGCGCGGACGCCGAATACCGCGAGGAGCTCTTCTTCGTGGGTGGAGAGATCGGGCTCGGGTTCTCTCCCGGCGTGCTCGAGCACGTCGACGACACGCAGATCGGGGCGCAATTCGCGGCCTTCGGCGGCGTCCGGCTCATCCCGGAATTCGCCTTCGGCCTGCGCCTCCAGGGCGTGGTCGTCGACTCGACGGGCTCGCACGGCACGGACCCGGACCCGATCGGGTACGTCTCCCTCGTGCCCTTCGCGCGCGGCGAATTCGATCCGCTCTTCGTCGAGGCCCGCTTCTTCGTCGGCCTCGCCGACAACGACGTGTACCGCTCCATCGGCGAGAAGTCCTGGAGCCTCAACCTGCAGCTCGGCGCCGACTTCGACGTGTACTGACGGCGCGCCGTCAGAGCGGCTCGCCGATCTCGCGCAGATCGAGGCCGGCGGGGGCGAGGTAGCTCGTGTAGCGCGCGAAGCCGTAGACGTGCGCGCCGACCGGGAGCGAGCTCGAGAGGCGGTGGACGCCGGGGCGGATCGCGAGCGTCGCCGTGGAGACGCCGGTCTCGGGCGCGTCGCGGAGCAGGATGACCTGGCCGTCGAGCTCGACGCGCGCGCTCGATGGCGCGATGACGTCGACGTAGAGCGCGGAGTAGGTGTCGGGGGCGAGGAAGCTGTAGCGGTTACGCCACTGCGCGTCGGGCACGAGCAGCCCCATCGCGGGATCGCCAGGCGCGCCGCGGCCCGAGGTGCCGACACCGGCGTAGTCCTGGCCGACGAAGAAGCGCGCGGCGAGGATGGGGCCCGTGCCGGTGACGCGCGTCGCGCGCGTGATCGTGACCTCGGCGCTCTCTCCGCGCTGGAGCGTGACGCTCGCCGCGCCCTCGCGGGGCGTCGGGGTGAAGGTGACGACGTTGTCGTCCTCGGCGCTCACGACGCGGACGAGGTTCGGCTCGCCGCGCTGCTGGTAGCCGACGGGCGCGACCACCGAGCGATCGAGCGCTTCGGTGGGGAAGAGCTGCTCCTCGAGGTGATCGCAGGCCCAGCGGTCGAAGGGGACGAAGGTGCAGTCGTGGCCGCTCAAGACGGCGAGCCGCTGGCTCGAGACGATCTCCGTGCCCGTGAGGTCGTAGTCGGGTCCGACGGGGCAGTAGCCGACGCCGCTGAGGCGAGGCTCCTCCTCGATCGGGCCGGGGCAGTCGGCCGGGGCGTCGCTCAGGAGCTGGACGACGGCGCCGGGGGCGAGGGTGATCGTCGCCTCTTCGCCCGGCGCGAGCGCGGGGAGCGCGCCGTCGCTCGAGGGGCGGACGTGGGCGCGCGCGCGGATCGTGACCTCCGCGGCCGTGCGCTCGACGTTGACGATCGCGACGAAGCCGGCGTTGTCGCTGTGGCGCCCGTCGCGCACGAGGAAGTGGGTCGGGCGGCTCATCACCAGGTAGCTCCCGGTGAGCGCCGCGACGGGGAGCAGGAGCGAGGCGTCGTTGGTGTAGGAGTAGCAGCGGTGATCGGTCGGATCCGAGTCGCTCGCGTCCGCGCATTCCGTCATCGCCTCGAAGTCGAGCGGGTTGAACTGGTGGACGGTGACGGGGACGTCGGAGCGGACGCGGTAGGCGCCGTCCTCGACCTCGACGCTGTGGTAGACGCGGGCCGCGCCGACGAGCTCGTAGGGGCGCACGAGCTCGCGCACCCAGGGGAGCCGGACGAGCTCGAGCGCGCCGGGCGCGACGACGACCGTGCGCGTGAAGGCCTCGCCGCGCGTGATCGAGACGCTCGCGGGGACGAGCTGGGGGTTGGCGATCACGATCGCGAAGTCGAACACCGAGTCGAGCTCGGCGTTCGACGTCGGCACGGCCACGTACTCGCAGCCGAGGTAGCTGCGCTCGGCCTCGGCGTCGTCGCAGAGCCGACGGCACCCCGCCGTGCTGCAGCGAAAGCCCCGCTCCACGTCGCACGTCTCCTCACGCGTCTCGGACCTCCCGTCCGCGTCGCACGCGAGCACCGTCTCGCCGTCGCAGCGGACCGAGCCCGGCGCGCAGAGCACGCAGCCGAAGCCGGGCACGCAGACGTCGCCGAGCGGCTCGCAGTCCGTGCGCGAGAGCACCTGGCCGCTCTCGTCGCAGACGATCGCGCTCGAGCCCTCGCACACCGTCTGGCCGGCCGTGACGCCGCGGCACTCGAGGGGCGGGCCCGCGTCGCGACGGCTCATCGTCGGCGGCGGCGCGGGGTCTCGGCAGCCGAGGAGGGCGACCGCCAGGCCGAGGGAGCTCGCCAGCCGTCTCATGAGCCGAGCGTAGAACGGCGCGCGCCGGGAATGGAGCCGAAGTGCGCGGCCGTTGCTCCGAGCGCCCAAGGCGCGCTCGGGGCGAGGTTTTTGACCCGATCGGCGCCCTCGGGCTACTCGATCCATCCTCTGCTCATGCCGCGCGTCGCACGGACCCTGGCTCTCTCGGCGCTCTTCGTCGCGCTCGCGGCGGCGAGCGCGCAGGCGGACATCTACACCTACACCGACTCGGAGGGGGTCGTTCACTTCACGAACATCCCGCCGTCGCGTCGCCATGGGGCCCGCGTGGTGATGCGGACGCGGCCGGCGCGCCCCGGCGACGCCCCGCGCGCGACGGGGGGCGTGCGCGACGGCTCTCCCGAGCGCTACCGCCGCTACGATCCGCACATCCGAGAGGCCGCGGCGCTCTACCAGCTCCCGGAGTCGTTCTTGCGCGCCGTGATCCGCGTCGAGAGCGACTACAACCTCGGCGCGATCTCGAGCGCCGGCGCGCAGGGCCTCATGCAGCTCATGCCGGGGACGGCCGCTCGGATGGGCGTGCGCGACAGCTTCGATCCCCGCCAGAACATCCTCGGCGGCGCGCGCTATCTGCGCATCCTCGCGAACGACTTTCGCGGCGATCTGATCCTCACGATCGCCGCCTACAACGCGGGCGAGGGCGCCGTCGTCCGCCACCGCGGGGTGCCCCCCTACGCAGAGACGCAGCGCTACGTCCAGCGGGTCCTCGGCTGGTATTACCACTACGTCGAGGTCGAGGCGGGCCGCGCGCGCCCGGACGTCGGCGGTGGAGGCTGGGCGCCCGGGACGCGTCCGGCGCCCTGACAGCGCGCCTCGCTCGACGTGATCCGTCGAGTGGAGGTGCGCCGTCAGCGCGCGCCCGAGACGCTCAGCTCGCGCTGCTCCTGCTCGTCGACGGCGCGGCAGAGCGAGGCGAAGTCCGGGTACTCGCCCGCGGCGACGCGTAGGCGCGGGACGCGGACGCGCCGCTCGAGGACGAGGCCGTCGCTCGTGCGGCTCGCCGTGAACACCGCGGAGACCCCGTGGGCGCCCTCGATCGTCGCGTCGCGGGGCGCCTCGGCGCTCGCCCCCGCGGGCAGGTGCAGCGCGATCCGCACGTCGCGCGCCATCGGCGGCACGACCTCGGTGCGCGTGCGCGCCGCGAGCCGCGCGACGGCGGGCGTGAGTCCCGTCGGGAAGAGGGTGGGCAGGATGCGCGCGCCGCCCTGGACGCGGCCGATGTCCTCCACCTCGATCTCGTAGCGGAACTCGAGCGGCAGCTCGGGGTCCTCGCGGCCGGTGATCTGGAGGCTCCGCATCCGCGCGCCCGGCAGGACGCGCGCGACGTAGTTCTGCTCGAAGAGCCGCTCGAGGCGCGCCTCGGGGACGTCGGCGAGCTCGTTGCGCCAGCTCGCCGCGGTGAGCCCGCGGTACGTCTCGACGATCGTGGCGCGCGCGTCGCCGCCCGGCAGGAGCGTCAGCTCGACGTCGATCGACTGCCGCCCGTCCTCGAGGCTCGGCGCGCTCACGCGCGTGCGCTCGAAGGGGGCGCCGACGACGAGCGCGTCCTGCCCCTCGACGAGCGGCGAGAGCGTGCCCATCGCCGTGCGGCGCACGTCGGTGTCGACCCAGAGCGGTCCGCTCGTGCCGTGGATGCGGACGAGGACGTCGCCGTACGTGTCGTCGTCGGGAACGCTGCTCTCGGTCGCGTCGAACGCGAAGCTCCGCGCGATGGCGAGGTCGGCGTCGATCCCCGCGAGCCCGAGCATGTAGACGAGGACGCGGGCGCGGTTGCCGGTGCGCGCCGAGAGCATCGGCGCGGCCTGCCCGAAGACGTCGCCGGTGTTCTCGATGTTCTCGAGCACCCAGTGGTAGAGCCGACGCGCGCGCGTCTCGATGCTCGCGCTCGGCGCGCCGGCGACCTCGAGCGCCAGGCGCTCGGCCGCGGGATCGCGCACGCTCCGATCGGAGAGCACGTCGCGCAGGCTCTCGATGAGCTGCGGCCACTCGGCGCGCACGCTCCAGCCGATCGACGGGAGGTACTCCCGCGCGCTCACCGAGCCGGGCTCGGGCGTGAGCGGGCGGCTCTCGTTCACCTCCCAGTGGTAGACGCGCGTGTCGCCCTCGTCGCGGACGACCGTCTCGGGCGCCTGGCCGCGCGGGTCGACGGTCACGCTCGTCCCCGCGGGCACGATCAGCGTGAGCTGGCTCGTGTCGAAGGGGATCTCGAAGCCCTGGAAGTAGAAGCGATCGCCGGTCGCGCCGCCGTCGTAGGCGAGCGTCGGCGGGCGCACGCGCACGTACTCGGACTCGACGTAGTCGCCGACCTCGAGGTTCGGCATCTCGACGTGCTCGAGCCCCGCGATGCGGTCAGGCTCGCGGAACGATCCGTCGGCCTTCACCGTGCGCAGCGTGAGCAGGAGCGCGTCGTCCGGCGCCTGGAACTGCCCGAGCGCGTCCACGGCCTCCTCGCTCTGCGCGCGGTAGATCTGGTGCGTGAGCTCGAGGATCGTGCCCTCGGGCAGGAGCTCGGTGACGGTGTAGTCGAAGACGAGCACCTGGGGCGCGTTCTCGTAGGTGCGACCCGACGCGGCGAAGGCGCGGATCACGGCGATTCCGTCGCGCCGGTAGCGCTCGAGGAGGCTCCCGTGGAAGACCGCGCGATCGAGCAGGCGCAGATCGGTCATCGCCGTGGGCTCCGCCGTGAGCGCCCGGTGGAGCGTGGCCTGCGCTCCCGGCTCGTCGCCCCCCGCGAGGCGCCGATCGACCTCCGCGACGACCACGCTCGAGGACTGGGGGCTCAGCGTGCCGAGCTCGCCGAGCGCGCGCTCGATCGCCGCGTCGTCGCCGCGTCCGCGCGCGATCGTCAGCTCGGAGTCGACCAGGCCGAAGCGGGACGAGCGCGGCTCGAGCGTGGCGAGGCGGTGGAGCTCGGTGAGCGCGTCGTCCCACGCGCGCTGGAGGACGAGGTGGCGCAGCCGGGCGTCGCTCCGCGCGTCGCAGCGGACGAGCTCCGAGGCGAGCGCCCCCGCGTCGGCGACGCGCCCGCGATCGTTCGCCCGATCGAGCGCCGCGCGGCGGGGGCGGCACGCGTCCGGCACGGCCGCGCGCATGGCCGCGATGACCGGATCGACCTGATCGTTCCAGCCGCGCGCGTTCAGGAGGTCGACGAGCGAGAGCCCGAAGTTGAGCACCTCCGGGTAGCGCCCCATGCCGTCGCGCAGCATCGCGAGCGCCTCGCGCACGCGGTTGTTGTCCGCCTCGAAGCGCGCCGCCTGGATCATCGGGTACCAGGCGCTCGCGTCGGCGCGCGCGGCCGCGCTCGTGAAGCGCGTCGCGTCGTCGCGCGTGACCGCCTGCGCGCGGAGGGGATCGGCGAGCGCGATCGCGGTCGCGAGGACGAGCATCGACGCCGGCGTGATGGCGGCGTCGACGTCGCCGAGGTGCTCGCGCGCCTGGATCCAGTCCGCGCGCGCCATGAAGCGCGTGACGTCGAGGTAGCGCGCGAGCGGCTCGCTGTCTCGGACCTCGTCGCTCGAGAGCTCCGGCTCGTCCGTCTGGTCGCCGTCGAGCACGGAGAAGAGGAGCACCGGGTTCGGGTGGCGGGTCGTGACCTTCGCCATGAAGCGGTGCTCACCCGGCGAGAGCGAGAGGGCGTGCAGCGTGGTGCGGCCGACCGGGTCGGTGCGCCGATCGATCCGCGCGACGCCGCGATCGTCGACGAAGAGCTCGACGGCGTTCGGCGTCTCGAGGCGCAGGGTGTACGTCCCGCCCGAGGGCACGCTGAAGGAGCCCTCCGCGTAGGTCGTGCCCGGGCCCCCGACGGGCCCGTTGCCGAGGTGGATCGCGCAGCCGCGAGCGTCCGCGTCGCGCGTCGCGCGCGTGCCGCGCCCGAAGCCGAGATCGTAGGAGTCGGCGAGCGGCCCCGCCTCCTCGGGCGCGAGGCGACGATCGAAGTCGAGGAGCTGCCGTGGCCCGAAGGGGCCGGCGACGCGCACCGAGGTCGCGCAGCGCTGCGCGGTGGCGATCGCGCTGACGCCCTCGAGATCGCCGCGCCGGTAGGCGAAGTCCGCGAGCAGGTTCCCGATCGCCCAGCGCGCGCGCGAGCCGATGCGCGGGCTCGCGTAGGCCGCCTCGAAGATGGGCTGGACCTGCGCGACGAAGTTCGGGACGGTGTCGTCGTACTCGGCGATCGAGGCGACCGCGACCTCGGCGATCACGGGCGCCCACGGGTCGCTCGAGGTGCTCGCCTCGCTCACGACGCCGAGGTAGGCGCCGAGCGCCTCCGCGAGCCGACCGTGGAGATCGGCCTCGATGCCGGCGAGCAGCCGGGTCTTGAGCGGGCTCGCGCCGAGCTCAGCGGCGCGCCGGATCGCGTCCCGCGCCTGGGTGGTGTCGCCGCCGGTCGAGAAGAGCTCGGCCTCGGCGCGGAGCAGCGCCGCGACGGGGTCGTCGGGGCTCGCCGCGGCTCGCGCGCGGTAGTCCGCGGCGCTCGGCGTCGTCGCGCCGTGGGGGGTGGCGCCGCCGCAGCCGACAGCGACGATCGCGAGGGACGCGATCGCCACGACGAAGAGCGCGCCTCGGCGCGCGGGCGAGAGAGAGCGAGAGAGCGAGAGGGCGAGCGAGGAGCGCATGGTGCGATGGCCTTCGGAGAACCGGGGGAGGGAGATCGGCGAGGAGAGGAGCGCGCGCGTCACGGCGTCACCCCGCGGGCGCTCACGCCGGATCTCGGCACGACGCCGCTGCTCGATGGGATCGAGGCTCGAACGAGCGCGAGCCGCTGACGCAGCGCGGTGTCCGCCTGCTGGATGAACGCGCGGAAGGCTGGGTACTCGCTCGCCTCGATCCGATCGCGCGAGAGCGTGAGCGAGGTGTCGATCGTCACCTCGGCGCCCTCGCGGCCGATCGTCATGTCGAAGACGCCGAAGGGGCTCTCGACGTGGCCGCCGCTCGGCGTGGCGTCGAGCTGGTAGCCGGCGGGGATGCGGAGGGTCCGGTGTTCGACGTAGCGGCTCGTCGCGCCGAGATCGAGCGCGTGCTCGCGCGTCTCGGTGCGCGCCAGGGCGCGCAGGAGGTCGCCGAGCACCGTCATCGGCACGCGCAGGCCGTCCGCGTCGCGCACCGCGAATTGCGGGACGCTCGCGCGGTAGTGGGCCGTCACCGGCACCTCGTAGTCGGTGAGGCCGGTCATCTCGACCGACTGCACCTCGATGCCGGGGAAGGTGTTGCGCATCGCCTGCTCGAAGCGATCGCGCCGCGTGGCCTCGGCCTGGTAGCGGCTGCGCCAGCCGGGCGCCTCGTGGCCGCGGACGACCTCGTCCACGTCGAGGCGCGCCGAGCCATCGCCCGCGAGCTCGACGGCGATGCGGCGCTCGCGCGCGTTGTGCTCGGGCGGCATGACCGGCGAGCGGCGCAGCTCCGCGTCGTTCGGCCCGACGACGAGCACCGTCACGCCCTGATCCATCTGCGGGAATTCCGTGGATCCGCTGAATTCGGCCGTTCCGTCGAGGTAGAGGTCGAGCTCCGGCACGTAGGCGATCGCGTGATCGAAGACGGAGAGCGAGGCGGGGAGATCGGTGAGCGCGCCGTTGCGCCGCGTCCGCACGAGCACGAGCCGCGCGTCGATCCCCGCCTCGGTGAGCATCGTGTAGAGGAGCGACGCCTTGTCCTTGCAGTCGCCGAAGCCGCGCTCGACGATCTGCGGCACGCGGTACGGCAAGAAGCCGTGGATGCCGAATTCGAGGCCGACGTAGCGCGTGTGGTCGATGACCCAGCGGTAGATGCGCTGCACCTTCGTGCGCGTGTCGGGCGCGCCCTGGACGAGCTCGCGCACCGTGCGCCGGAGCGAGTCGTCGGCGTAGAGCTGGTCGTGGACGAGGCCCCACCACCAGCGCCCGACGTCCCGCCAGCTCTCGTAGGTCGAGACGTGGAGGTAGGGGCGCGTCTCGGTCGCGCCGGGCATGCCGTCCTCCGTGCGGAGCGCGGGCACGTCGCGGGCGAAGTAGCGCTCGATGCGCCGCGTGCCCTCCTCCGCCGTCTCGTGCTGGAGCGAGGCCATGCGCGGCGTGTTGAAGTAGAAGCGCCGCGAGGCCGGGGTGATGAGCACGTAGTCGATCCGCGCGATCGGCGTCCCGCTCTGGAAGAAGTGGAGGTCGCCGTAGTAGTCGTGGAACACGTTGCGCTCGGCCACGTCGTCGATGCGGTAGCGGAGCTCGACGACGTCGCCGGGCTGGAGATCGGGGAAGACGACGACGAGCGCGCGCGTGTCGTAGTAGATGCGGTACCAGGGCTCGCCGAGGGGCTGCTCGTAGCTCGACGCGGCCTCGAGCTGGCGCCCCTCTCGGTAGACGCGCGCGGCGCGGATCGTGACCCGCTGCACGTCGGGATCGAAGGTGATCGGGAAGGTGCGGAGCGAGCGGCCGCCCTCGGCGTCCACGACCTGAGCGGCGTACTGGTGGAATTGGGTGCTGAGCCCGCTGTCGAAGACCGTGTTGACGGTGAGGTCCTCGAGGACGCGGTAGGGGTAGCCCCGCTCCTCGGAGACGCGCGCGAGCAGCTCGTCCGCGGCGACGGCGTAGGCCTCGTCGGGGCGCTCGGCGGGCGCGAGGTGCTCGAGCAGCTCGCGCGTCTCGGCGTCCTGCGGGCGCAGGCGCAGCGCCTCCTCGAGCGACGCCATCGCCAGATCGTCCTGCCCGGCGCGCAGGAGCGCGCGCCCGTACGCGACGTGCGCGTCGCCGTCCTCCGGCGCGAGCTCGATCGCCGCGCGGTAGCTCGCCATCGCCTCGTCGTCCTGATCGAGCGCCTCGTACCAGGAGGCGACGCGCAGAAGGCGCCCGACCGTGTCGTTCGAGAGGGCCCGGTAGATCTCGATCTCACGCGCCGCGCTCGTCCGCTCGCCCCGCGCGATGGCGTCGCCGATCAGGATCTCGCGCGTGCCCTGGTCGTCGTAGCGCGCGTCGAGCGCCTGGCGAAAGAGCGTCATCGCCTCGTCGCGTCGCTCGGCGTCGCTCGCCGCGTGGGCGCTCGCGGCGATCCAGCCGGGCGCCGCGGGCGTGCGCGCGCGCGCCCGCTCGAGGACGGTGCGCGCGGCCTCGGGGAGGCCCAGGCTCTGGAGCGCGTCGGCGCGCAGCTGCGCGGCGAGCAGGCCGGCGGTGCCGCGGTCCTCGACCCGCTCGAGCGCCGCGACGGCGTCGCTCGGGTTCGGGCCGCCGTAGGTGAAGTGGGCGCGCGCGAGCAGGACGTCGGGATCGCGCGGCGCGAGCGCGAAGGCGCGATCGAGGAAGCGGCCCGCGTCGGCCCGTGACGTCGCGAGCTCGGCGGCGAAGAGCCACCGCGCGGCGCTCGGCTCGGCCTCGGCGGCCCGCTCGGCGAGCTGCTTGGCGCGCTGCTCGGCGGGGTCGTCGGCGCCCGTCATGCTGAGGAAGCGCGCGAGATCCTCGAGCGCCTGCGCGCTCGGTCGCTCGCCGCTCGCGGCGGCCTCGAGCTCGCGGAGCGGGGCCATCGGCGCGGCGGGCAGCCGCGCGACGCCCTGCCCGGGCTGCACGGCCGCGACCTCCGCCGTGGCGCTGAAGCTCACCCCCGTCGCCGCCTCGCCGGTGGCCGAGCCGATCCGCGCGAAGATGCCCCAGGTCGAGTCGGTGACGCACGCCTTCACGAGCAGGCGGTTCGGCCCCTGGTGCGCGCCGACCGCGACGACGAAGCGATCGGGGTTGGGCTGGCGGTAGTGGTCGTCGCGGAGCACCTCCTCCCCGTTCCACCACGCCGCGATCGCGCCGCCGCCGCCGAGCCAGAGCGTGAGCGGCTGCACGCGCGCGCTCGTGACGAAGGTCTCGGCGTAGCCGCAGACGTTCGTGTCGGGCCGCTCGATGGCGTCGAAGCTGACGTAGCCGTAGTGGCCGATGTCGGGGTACGTGCGCCAGCCGACGGGGCGCTCGCGGCCCTCGTAGCGCGCGTCGAGATCGTAGGGCGCCATGCGCAGGCGCTCGGGCTCGAAGACCCGCGCGAAGCCCTGCTTCCCTTCGTTGTCGAAGGGGCCGATGACGCGCCAGTCGCGGATGTAGCCGAGCTCGTCGAAGGCGCGCCGCGAGGCGGCGACGTCCCCCACCCGCAGCACGGTGCGCGCGAGGAGCTGGCCCGCGTACATCCGCACCGCCGGGCTGAGGCGTCGGTCGCGCGAGAGGGCCTCGAGGCTCGCGCGCGTGCGCGCCGGATCGACCGACGGGTAGCTCCGCCAGAGCTGGAGGAGCGGCACGATGGCCCGCGCGCTCCTGCCGCGCCGACCGATCTCGGCGACGCGGCTCGCCAGCTCGTCCTCGAAGGGCCTCGCGCTGGGGCTCGACGCGCTGGGGTTCGACGCGCTGGGGCTCGCGGTGGGGCTCGTCGCGCTGGCGGTGCTCGCCCGCGGGCGCGCTTGGCTCGAGGCGCGCTCGGGCGCGGTCCCGAGGGAGAGCGTCAGCGCGAGCGCGACGAGGGAGAGGAGCCAGCGGAGGGAGCGATCGCGAGGCGAGCGCGAACGCGAGGGGAGGGGTCGCTGCAAGGGGAGTCTCCGAGCGCGCCGTCGGTTCGGCGTGTGATGGGGCCGGTCGATGACCTCGAGGGGCCAGACAGACGAGGGCCCCGGCGTGTTCCGGGGATTGTCACATCCGCCTCGAGGAAGCGACAGAAACCGCGGGCGCGACGCGCGGGCTTGCGCGCAGCCGCCCTCCGTGGCGCAGTCTGCGCGGACCATGTCTCCGCTCGTCCTCTTCGTCGCGACCCGCGAGGCCGACGTCCCGCCCGGCGTGCGCCGCTACGCGAGCGTCGACGGCTCGGTGCCTGGCGCGGTGCTGACGTGGGATCACCACGTGAGCGGCGAGCCCGTCAGCCTCGACTCCCTCCCCGAGCGCGTCTCGCTCGAGGGCCTCGACGGCCTCGGCACGACCCTCGCCGACACCGACGCGATCGTCGGCGCGGCCGTGCTCCTTCGCGGCGGGCTCGGCGCGATCGACGCTCGCTCGCTCGCGATCCTGCGCTCCGCCTCGTACTGGTGCGACCACCTGCGCAAAGCGCCGGGGGTCGAGGGCGAGCTCGATCGGCTTGGCCGCGGTCTCCACGAATACTGCGTGAGGCAGCTCCTCCGCGGCACGCGGAGCGAGAGCGGTCGCTTCTTCGCGGAGCTCGTCCGCGAGCTCGAGGGGGCGCTCGCGCGCGGCGAGCCGCTCCCCTACCTCGAGCCCTCGCGCGCCGCCGCGCCGGACCTGCGCGCGCTCGGCCGCCTCCACGAGCACGGCCCCGTCGCGCTCGTCGAGCTCCGCGGCCTCGGCGCGCCCGTCGAGCCGCTCGAGCTCTACGCGCAGCACCGTTGCCCCGTCGCCGTCACCGTCGCCGAGCACAGCCGCCACGGCGCTCGCTACACCGTCGGCGTGAACCCCCACGTCGACCGGGCCCCGCGCGACCTCTCCCCCGCGCTCGAGGCGCTCGCGCGCGCCGAGCATGCGCACGGCCCGCCCTGCCTCGTGCCCTCGCCGGGCCCCGGCACCGAGAACTGGGGCGGCCGCGCGACGGTCTTCGGCTCGCCCTGGAACTACGGCTCACGCCTCGCGCCGCTCGAGGTCGTCGCGATCGTGCGCGCGGCGCTCTTTTCGTGACGCGCCGCGAGCACGCTCGCGGTGCGGTGGTGCGTGACGAGCGGATCCCTCGGACCTTCGTGTGACAGCACGAATCCGTTGCCTTGATTCGTGCCGTGAATCGTGCCCATCGGTCATCCCCGTTTCCGCAATGGAACCTTGCGATTCACAGCAACTGCGACAGCCCCTCGTCGTCGTTGACGCCCGCTCAGGATGTCGTCATCCTTCCTTTCGGGTTGTCGATGATGAATGCGTACAAGCGGTTCATCTCTCGAGGGGTCGCGATCGTCACCGTCTTCGCGATGGCGACGCTCGTGCTCGGAGCGCGGAGGAGTGACGGCGCGTGTGGAATGAATCCGCGCCGCGTCGAGGGCATCGACGAGGACATTGGGGGCACGCTCCGGTTCGATCGGACCTCGACGACCACCCACTCGGTCGGGCGATCGCTGTTCTACGAGCCAGGCGTTTTCTCGGATCCACCCCACGAAGCCTTGTCCTGGTATGGGGATGACTTCTCTCGGCTCGTGGTCTTCGAGGAAGCGCTGCCCGTGGGAGGTGGCCGCATCTCGACGGGACGCTTCGCCATCTATGACTGGGGCACCCAGTCCGTCGGCGGCGTCCCTCTCGTGGGCCTCGTCACCCCGAGCTTGGATTTTCCGGCTCGGACGATCCGTTCGGTCGACGTCGGGCTCTGCTCTCAGCAGGCAGCTTGGACCTCTTCCGATGGATGCGGCATCGCCGATCGGCTTCTTCGAGAGGCCAGCCAGAGCGGTTTTCACCTCCCGGCCCCCTTCCCTTCGCCACCGATTCCTCCCCTCGAATCCTGCGCGATGACCGTCGCTCTCGTGGGCCGCTCAGGAGGTCGTTGGTCGGTCGAGCTCGGCACGAGAAGCTCGACACCGACGCGCACGGATGACCGATTCTGCGTCGAATTGCCGCTGAAGTTCGAGACGACGGCAAGCTGCTTCTTCCCTTTCCCGTACTTCGTCGGGTGCGTATACGATCAGATGGAAGCGCACGTCTGCGGCCGATTCGGTACGAGGGACGTCGGCGGCGGGCATCGGGATCCGACGTTCACCATCGCCTCCTTCGATTTCGCGATGGGGCCGGGCCGGTCGCACGAGCTGCTCGCCTGCGCTGTCCCCGCCGAAGCTGGCTGGATGGAGGGCATCCTGCGCGACCGCGTGCGTGACACCGTGTCATCGGCGATCAACGAGGCGTTGGCGTCTTCCGCCTGGCAGCGAGAGTTCGCGCTGCCAGGTTCGAGGATCCCGGGCACCTGCGAGAGCCGAGCGGGAGCACTCTTCGACAGCTCGGGCTGTGCGACGCCTCGCCCGGGATGGACGGCTGATCAAGAATGCCGAGCGTTTCTGATTGGCGATCCCGATTCTCAGGACATTCGTGCAACCTGTGAAGCTCGCCGAACGAGTACGATCTGCCACCAGAACAGTGATTGCGGGCTATCTCGCTCGCTTCGTACCTGTGATGCTCGAAATCGTTGTGGTGGCGAGTTGAGCGGGGCTCTGTGCAATCGAGATGTGGACTGCAATCTCCATCAGCCACCCGAGCCCGTACACTGCCTACCCGTTGGCGTGTGCGTGGATTCCGAGCCCGTATGCTACTGGAACGCCGAGATCGATCGCATCGAAACGATGCCGACGGGGCTCGAGATCGTGCTGGCGGAAGATGCAAGCGATGCGACGTATCGGACGTTTTCGGCGTCGGACGGGCGATTGGTGCCCATCCGACTCGCGCGCGTATGTCGCAGCGACCCTCCGGTAGAGTTTATTGGTGTGACGGCTGCGGGGCTGCTTGGCTCTTATGAGGGGGCTGTCGTTCCGTGAAGGCGCAATCCCATACGACGAGTCTGTGCGTCATCATGCTGTTCACAGCCATCGAGATCGGAGGGTGCCCTGATACGCACGACCGGAGCGATGCCGGCGCGATGGTCGAGGTCGGCACGACGGTGGACTCACAGGTACCCGATCACGCCTCTCCACCGCCCTGCGAGATCGAGGGTTGGTCCGTCGCGGAGTGGCCGGAGCATCCCTCGGAGCGTGTGCGAGGTTGCGTCTGCCCGGAGGGTACGATCCCGGGCATCGGTTTCTTCGCGCCGGCACCGCTCGCGCTCGAACACGGCCCTTTCGCGATCTGTATCCCGCGGCGATCTGCCGTATGGTCGATCGGGCTTTGCCCGAACGGCGAGGTTCTTCATCGTACGCAGGGCGATACGAGTCGAGCGTATGGCGTCGATTTTCGAGCAGAGGACCCTCGGACGCATGACGGATGCACAACCGCAGAGGCGTGCCTCTTCGCTGAACGTCAGCTGCCCGAGGCTCTGCGAGGTGGATGCCTCTACTCTGACTACACGATCGCCGAGACGGCAACCATCAGGCGCGTCGATGACTGCGCAGCTCTCCAAGAAGAGAACCTCTGTGGGATCGATTGCCCGTGTGGTGATGCCGACACTCGCGATCGATGTTGGGGCGTGAGCGAGGTGAACCCCGTTGGTTTGTGCGCGAGCATGGTACCCTGCGCGGAGGGACCGAGCCCGGGGGGGCTCGTCTGCATGGCGGTCGCGGGTCAGCCTGAGGCTGTTTGCGATATCGAGGACGCACCCTACGTTGGGCGATACGTCGAGCCGGAGATCTGCGAGGCGTACCTCTCGCATTCCACCGCCGCGTGGGTCTGCGACTTCGTGGTTTGGTGCTGAAGGGGAAGAGGCGACTCGAAGCCATTGGAAGACGTCCTTGGAGTGTACGAGTTACGCGTCAGCGGATCGTCATCCGGCGTGATGCTCCTTTCGCTGCTCCTCGCGGCCATCGGAAGCGTTGGATGTCCTGATACCCACGACCGGGGCGATGCTGACGCGAGGGTCGATGTCGGTACGACGCCAGACTCACAGGTATCTGATCACGCCTCTCCACCGACCTGCGAGATCGAGGGCTGGTCCGTCGCGGAGTGGCCGGAGCATCCCTCGGAGCGTGTGCGAGGTTGCGTCTGCCCGGCGGGAACGATCCCGGGCATCGGCTTCTTCGCGCCGGCACCGCTCGCGCTCGAACACGGCCCTTTCGCGATCTGTATCCCGCAGCGGTCCCGCGAAGCCTCGATCGGGCTCTGCCCGAACGGCGAGGTCCTTCATCGTACGCAGGGCGATACGAGTCGAGCGTATGGCGTCGATTTTCGAGCAGAGGACCCTCGGACGCATGCTGGATGCACGACTGCGGAGGCGTGCCTCTTCGCCGAACGGCAGCTGCCCGTGGAGCTACGGAGCGGCTGTCTCTACGCAGACTACACGGTCGCCGAGACCGGTCACATCCGAGGCGTGGAGGACTGCGGATCGCTTCAAGAAAGGGGCCTCTGTGGGATCGATTGCCCGTGTGGTGATATCGAATTTCGCGAACACTGTTGGGGCGTGAGCGAGGCAAACCCGATCGGCGTGTGTTCGAGCATGGCCCCGTGCGTGGAGGGGCCGAGTCCGACGCACCTCGTCTGCATGGGGGTCGCGGGTCAGCCCGAGGCGGTTTGCGATATCGAGGACGCGCCCTACGTTGGGCAATACGTCGAGCCGGAGATCTGCGAGGCGTACCTCTCGCATTCCACCGCCGCGTGGGTCTGCGACTTCGCGTTTTGGTGCTGACAGCGCGTCTCGCTCGGCGGCGCTCGCGAGGCTCGAGCCGAAGACGGTGAGCGAAGCTCGCTCGGTCGCGGTGGTGACCGCGTCACGCTGTGCCGATTTCACCTCATCGACGAGGGCCTGCCCCGAGGCTGAGGCCCCGAGGCGCCGCTCGAAACAAGCGGTCGTCGCGTGACTCCGGCCTGGCGCGGCCCTTGCGTTGGCGGGCGCGCCGGGAGCCGTCGTCGGGCATCTCGCCCTCGGGCTCACCCCGCCGTGGAGGAAGACGCATGTCGGTCGAACGAACCCGAACCCGGATCTCGCTGCTCGCCTTGACGCCGCTCGTCGCGCTCGCGCTCGCGGGCTGCCCGAGCGAGGTGGATCAGCGCGCGCTCGATGGGCTCCAGGCGCTCGATCGCTGCGACGTACGCGCGGCGCACGACGCCTTCGCGGACGCGCTCGCTCTCGACGCGAGCCGCTCGGACGTCGCGCTCGGCTTCGCCCTCACGGACCTCGCGACGCTCCTCGAGGACCCGGCCATCGCCGCGATCGCGCCGGAGCTCGGCTTCGACCGCGCGATCGACACCTCGATCCTCTGGGGCCACGACGGGCTGCTCGAGCGGCTCGGGCGCGGAGACTCGTGCGAGACGATCGACGCTTGGCGGAGCGCGAGCCTGCCGCACCCCGCGCTCCGGCCCGGGGGGCCGGACCTGGTCGCGACGATCGATCCCGCGCTCACGCTCGGCGATCTGCGCGACACCCTCGTCACGCTCTCGCCGCGGCTCACGCGCGTCGCACGGGCGCTCGAGCTCGCCGCCGAGCACCTCGAGGACGGCGGCGTCACCCTCTCGGGCGGCTGCGGCCTCTCGGTGCGCCCGATCCGCGTCCAGGCGCCCGAGCTCCTCGCGCTGGCGGCGAGTTTCGACGCGCTCGTCGCGGCCGGGCGTGACCGCTCAGCGACGCCGGGATGATCTGCGCCGCCTGCTGGGCCAGCGTCGGTCGCGATGCGAAAGATCCGCG